>NZ_DATHDY010000022.1:0-33598 GCF_035318805.1 Baekduia sp. | reverse complement strand
CGACACCTCTACCGCGACCGGCCAGCAGAGCCAAAGCGAAAGCGGAGCGGGTCAGTCACCTCGCCGGGCGGTGATCAACCAAGAACGCGAATCGAAGACCACGCCGCGCTCGTCGCTGTAGTGCGCCGCGAGCATTTCGCGAAGGCGCGTGACGGTACGCGCCGCCTCGCGGTCGGCCAGGCTCGCGAGGGCCGCGCTCGTGGTCTGAAATCCCGGACCAACGCAAGCACGGCGTCGAGGTCGCGTCCGTAGTGGACCGGCTCGCGGACCTCCTCGAAGCGGACTCCGTCGAAGCCGGCGCCCTCGAGGATGCGCGCGGTGGCTTCGGCATCGCCGAGCGAGAATGGGTCCAAGCCCGGCGGCGGTGGCTGCGCCGCGTCGCGCAGGGCGGCGCCGATCGCTCGCGCCCATTCGTTGTGCTCGTGTCGCTGCCAGACGAGCAGCACCAGGCGCGCCCCGGGTCGAAGGCCGGCGGCGATGTTCGCGAAGGCGGCGGCCGGATCGGAGAAGAACATCGTCCCGAAGCGGCTGATCGCCAGGTCTAAGCTGGCGGGATCGAAGCGATGCACCTGGGCGTCGCCCAGCTCGTACCGGACGTTGTCGAGCCGTTCGGCCGCAGTCACCTGACCGGCGCGTTCAAGCATGCGCTCGGACACGTCGACGCCGACGACGCAGCCCGGCGCCGCGGCGCGCGCCGCCTCGCGAGTCGTCAGCCCGGTTCCGCAGCCGATGTCGAGTACCTCGTCACCGGGCCTGATCCCGTAGGCGGCGCGAAGGTGCTCGTGGTGAGCGCGCAGCTCCGCGTCGTAGAAGTCCAGGCTGTTCGGCGAGGACACCGACGCGATACTAAAGAACTAGGGCAGCGCGTTGGCGATGACGTCTTTGAGGTCGGCGGACGACCTCGGGCCGCGGCCCGCGTGGCGCTCGCCGCGACCTGACAGGGCGGGCCCTCGACCGCGGCCACGACAGCGCCGCGAGCGGGCTCCGCCCGCGCCTCGGAATGACTGCGCTCCGTCGACCGCTTCCGAACTGCGCGATTTGCAGTAGCGGCCCGGGGCTGAGGGGTGCGTCTAGATGAAGGGGTAGGCGGCGAGCGCGCGGCGTGCGCAGCGACTGGTCGTGTTGGCGGCCGTGACTACGACCTGCTGCTGTTGAAGGGCCGCACGGGAGCGAAGGTCGCGTCGGCGGGATCCGTGGGCGTGCTTGCTGGCAGCGCGTAGGGCGTAGAGCTTTCGACGAGCTGCGGCGGCGGCACCGCGCGCCGTCGCGCATGGGAGCGTGTCTTGCAGGACGCTGGTGAGGTCGTTGCCGGGGGCTAGCTGCAAGGTGTAGCCGACGGTCTGGCAGAGCGACTGGCGAACCTGGATGAAGTAGCGGTGGCCGGCCTCGGAGGTAAAGGTGGCCTGGTCGGCGGTCTTGGGTGCGTCGGAGGCCGCGTAGTTGTAGCCCAAGGTCAAGTTCATGACGGGCACGCCGTAGCCTCCGTCGGCGTCATACACGCGTACGGTGATGGTGGCGGAACGCGAGCTACAGGCGCCGCTGAGCGTTGCCAAGAGGCCGACCTGGCTTTGTGGCTTGGCGTAGAAGCGGTACCAGTCGACGTCTTGTGGGGTCTCGAGCGCGGCCGTGATGGGCGTTCCCGTAAGGCTCCCTGCTACTTGCGCGGCTGTCTCATTCGGCTCGTAGGGCCCGTCAGCGCGGGCGGTGGCAGCAAACGAGCTCAGCGCCAGTGTGGTCAGCAGCAGGCGGCAGAGGGAGCGCATGGCCCTTGTTCTCGACCAGCCCGGGAGCTCGCACGATCGGACGCTTGTCCACGGGCGTCGGGGCTCATGTGTCTCGCCACATGTCCCACACTCCGCAGAAACCGTCCCCCGCCAACCGTCCCCTCAGCTACGATCCTCCCCGAGTCTATGCCAAGTTCTCCTCATCGATCCACGCTTCTAATCCTCAGGGTGGGGCCATCTGTTCTCGCTCATCGCGCCTCCGCGGCTGAGATCGCCTTCAGGCGGCGAGGTCGTCGCGTGTCAGCCATTCCTCGATCTGCCAGCGCAGGAAGAATCGGCGTTTGCCGCGCTTGCGGCTGGGGATGACGCCGCGTCGGGCCCAGTCTTCGATCGTGGATTTCGGCACGCTGAGCAGTTCAGAGACGTCTGCTGCTCGCATCACGTCGGCGCGGGTGATGGGTCGCTGATCGCCATGGTCAGGCATCGGCGGCCTGCTCCTGCTGTTGACCGAGGGTGGATCGGTGGGCGCAGCTGGCTGGCCAAGAGGGCTTCATGGGGAGTTGGCGGGCGCAGGTTGGGTGGTGGCGCAGTTTTCCGGCGATCTCGCGGTCAGCCACAGCAACGCTCGGACGACGGCCTGCGGTGCTGATGTCAGGCGTTCGATCGGGCGCTTCGATAACACGCAGAGCGGTTGCGGCCCTGCGCCAGTCGGGGCGGGGCGGTGCTACCAGGGCCGAGACGACCCGATCCGCACTTCGGTTGCGCGCTATGCCACGCGTTCAGGCTGTCCTGGGCGACCGCTGCGTGGGCGCATGTGCAGGGCGCGGCCGTCGTCGCGGGCCTCTATGCGCGGGCTCAGCGTCTTGAGGTCCATGGTTCGCATCACCGGGCCGCGCGGCGGTTCTACCGGCGGGCGATGGTGAAGTTGGTGGTCTTGGTCGTCGAGCGGTTGCGGGCGTCGTCGGTGGCGGTGACGGCCAGGCGGTATGGCCCGGGCTTCAGTGCGCGGCCGCCGACGCGCCCGGTGAACGTGGTCTTGGCGGCGCCGGCAGGGCGCCGTGGTAGGCGAATCGTCCCGAGGGTCGACGTCCGTGAGCAGCGGCGCACGGATTTGGTCTTCGGCCGGCGCGTGACGCACTGCTTGCCCGATCGGTAGCCGCGTGTGGTGCGCTGGACGGCGAGCGCGACGGTCGCAGGCTCGGAAAGCGTGAAGCGCACGCCCCCAACCCCGGAGCGCCGGCGGCGACGTTGACTCGCACTACGCGCTCGGTCGGCTGCGAGAGGTTCCCGGCGCCGTCTCGCGCTCGGACGGCGACGGGGTACAGGCCGCCGGCTGCGTAGGCGTGTGACACCGAGGTGCCGGTGGCGGTGGTGCCGTCGCCGAGGTCCCACACGGCGGTCGCCCCGGTCCATGGATCGGCGACCGTCGCGGCAAACGCGGCCGGCTGCCCAGGATCGAGCGTGGTGGGGACGGTCGCAGCGGCGAGGGTGGGAGCGTCAGCGTCGTAGAGGCGTGCGCGAATCTCCCCCGAGGCGGGGTCGCCGCGTCGCCATGCGGCCACGATGCCGTGGGCGCCGTCGCCGGCGATGCGCAGATCACCGGCCGGCGTGGCACCGTCCTCGAGCGTCTGGGGCGCGGCGAACGGACCGGCGGGCGGCGCGATCGCCGCACGCACCGCGGTGCCCTGCGCGTAGGCGATCGCGGCGCCCGCATCGCCGAGCTCGGCGAGCGCGGGCGGGCCCGCGACGGCAGCGGTCTCGCCGGCGGGGCTGATGAGCTGAGCGCCGCCGAAGCTCGACGCGCCGGGGTCCACCCGCGCGGCAGACACCGAGCCGGCGGTCGGCACGCGGCCGCGCGACCACGCGGTCAGGATCGTGCCGTCGCTCAGCAGGGCGGCGGCGCCGTCGTCGACCTGCGGGCCGACGCCGTCGAGCTGCAGGGCGCTGTCGAGCGGGGTGGCGGGGGGGGAGGGAACGCCGTGAAGGCGGTCAGGAACGCCTCAAAGGATGTGTCGACGCGCGTCGGCTGGCCAGCGTGGGTGGTCGTTGATCGGTGCCCGACGAGGGCCTTGGGATAGGGGACGGTCCGAACGACCAGCGGCGCGCGCTGCTCATGGAAGGTGCTGGGCGCCGTCCCGGTGCCGAGCGTGTCGTTCGGCGTTCGCAGGCCGCCCGCCGATGAGCCGTTGGAGACAAACGTCGCGGCGGCCAGCAGATGGTCAAGCGGCTCGTCGGTGGTCCAGGCGACGTCGATCGCATCGGTGCGGGCCACGGCGATGTCGAAGCCGCCGATCGGGTCGTCGTAGGGGGGACTGAGTTGTGCGTTGCCGGCGGGCGCGAATGTGGCCTGACCGCGCGGACGGGCGGCCATCGCGACGGCGGTGCCGGTGTTGGCGGCGACGATGGCCCGGCCGCCGCCGTCGCGCTTCAAGGTCCTCGCCCCACTCGTTGTCGCGGTGACCACGCCGGCGGCGTGATTCGCGTACGGGTCTGCTACGACGAAGACCGCACCGCGCAGCTTGAGTGCCCGAGGCTCTGACGTGGCCTCGAGCGCCCTCCGGCCGCCGGCGAGATGCCGGAACGGACGATGCGCAGAGACTCCCTTGAGACTCGGCGCGCCTGCTAGCTCAGGCGGTGCGTTTCCCTTTACTTGCGCTTGGCCGGCGCAAGGGTCACGTTGATCGGCCCCTTGCCCTGCTGCTTGCTGACGACGAGCTTGGCGCCCTTCTTCGGCTTCTTGGGCTGGGTGACCTTGCCCAGTTTGCAGTGGGCCTTCTTGAGCGCGGCCTTGGCCGCACTCAACGACTTGCCCTTGAGCTTGGGTGGCTTGCAGGGGCCGACGGCAGGTGCGGTCGACTTCGGAGCTGTCGTGACGGCGGGCGTGGTCGTTGCCGGCGCGGGAGCCGGATTTGCTGCCGTCACCGGGCATCCTGTCGGCGCCGGGCCGGCCTGGCTCGGGCAGCTGTCCTGGTTGTCCTTGACAGTGTCGCCGTCCGTGTCGGGCCCGAAGCCCGTGAAAAACATCGGCGCAGCGAGCTCATCGAGGAGTTGCCCGCCGCTGCCCTTGGGAGTCACGCCGACGGTCATGCAGGACCAGTCCTTGGTCTGCAGCGCGGTGCCCGAGGCTGAGAACGAGATGCGGTTGCCGTTGACGGTGACGGGGGCGCTTCCGGTTCCACTCACGCCGGTCACCATCGTCGTGCTGTACTGGCTGTCGGAGAAGCCGAACAGCGACACGCTGGCCCCGAGGCACGAGTTCGGCGGCGAGTACGACGCCACGCGGAAGCTGAAGGAGGCCGGACCGGTCGCCATGTCGCCGTTAACCGTGGCGCTGACGATGACCTGGCCGTTGGTGTCGTACTGGGCCGTCGCCGACACGAGGTCCTGCGACGGCGCGCCAGCGCTATCTCCGGTGGCCTCGTTCGCGGTGCCGGGACGGATCTCGGCCGATGCGATCGCCGGCACGGTCAGCGCGGCGATGGCGATGAGCGCAGCGGTCGTTGCGCGTCGGGGACAGGCGGGTCATGCAGTCTCCTCGATACGATGTGGAGGTTGGAGTAGACCGGCTTCGCGCGCGGCCGTCCCCGACGTTCGTTCAGGTCCACGTCCCGCTGCCAGGACCGAAACGATTTGGCTCGATTGATCCCCACCTCGGCCCAAGGCCGACTTCGCACCTCCGTCCGGCAGGATGGCCCTCGGCGTAGGAGCGGCGGACAACGGTGCGAGCGGCGGAGCGCCGCCAGCAGCAGTCCCAGAGCGACGGCCCGGGCGACAGCGGTAGTGCCGGCGGCGAGGGAGGGGGAGGTTGCGACGGCGCCAAAGGCGCCTCCGAATCCGCAGTTCGCCGGCCAGCGCGACGGCGACGACGACGGCTGCTACGGCGAGACCTAGCCGCAGGTTTTCGTTGGAACAGCCGCACCGCTGAGACTCCGCGAGGTTGACTTGGCGGTTGTCAGTGCGCTACGTGCACAGCCACCGCGTACGCAGCGCCCGACCCGGGGCAGCGTCGTCGCGACTTGTAGCGCTGCATCGTCCGCGGATCGGCGTGGCCAGCCCCGGTGCGCAGCGGGCACGTTCGCGTTGAGCCCCAGCGTCACCATGGCGGAGTCGGTGCGGCGACACTCGGTCTTCAATCCCGGCGTCGCGCGCCAGGCGCTCGAATCGCTTCGCGTGTTCGTTGGGGGCGGCTCGCCGCCGCACGGCGTCTCGTCTACGAGCCTAGATTAGACCTACCACCGACGTGTGCCGCGATGCCTCGGAATGTCGCTGTAGCCGCTCGTCTCGTGAACCGCACACGATTGCCCCGGCTCACCGGACGGCCCGTTCAATGGCTGCTGGCCGCCTGCGCAAAGCGAGTCGAGAAGCCGCACCTACGCATTCCCGTGGACGGGAACGCCACGACTATCACCCCAGGTGTGCGGGAAGCGTCGGCCCTCGCCGCCAGCGTGCGGATGCAATCGCTTGGGTCCTGTTGACGGAGACCCGGTGTAGACAAGGGCGTCGTGCTGAGCCGACTCGAGGCGGTGCCAACGTGCCCAGGTAGCGAGTGCGCCCATAAACTTGCGCGATGCTGACGTACGAGATCACCCTGGGGCTCCTAACCAATCTCCTCTCGGAGTTGATGATGATGCCTCTGTTCCGAGGCAACCGCATGCAGATGCATGTTGATGCTCTTCCGGCGGCCGTGGAGCAAGTGGTCGACAGGTCGGCGCAAGTGTTCGCCGAGCGCTACAAATCCGTCGAGCCAACCGAGGAGCAATGGCGGACCATGCTCGACGAGGGGGAACTGCGCGCAGCGATGGAGCTCCTCTTCGCGACGCAAGTCGGCCGATCAGCAGTCAACCTCAGCGATGTGCGCTCCATCTTCGAGATCGGCTTCGACGGGGTGAAGCAGCGCACTTCGGCGTTCGAGGGGGTGGACGGTGGCAAGCTGTTCAACGACCTTCTGAGGATCTCGTCGGAGGTTCTGCAGGCGGCGATCAGCAAGGGCTGCATCGCCGCCGCGGACGCAAAGGCGGAGTTGAGACACAAGATGCTCACGGCCGAGCTCGAGGTGCTCCAAGACATGGTCCAACCCGGACGCGTCGAGCCTGACGAGGCGATGTTGAGCACATATCACAGTCGCCTTCGAGGGGAGGTCCTAGCCCACTCGAGTCGCATCGACCTTCCGAGCACGGTGCGTCACGAGCCCGTCGACATCGATGCCCTCTACGTGACCCCTCAAGTAGCGATGTCGCCGTCGTCAGCGTCGTTGCTTGAGAGCGGTAAGGCGGAGCGCCTTCGGGTCTCTTACCAGCGCTTTCTGCGCACGGCACGTAGACGGGTCGTCCTCGGAAACCCTGGGGCCGGGAAGTCGACCCTGGCGACCAAGATCTGTTACGACGTCGCTCGCGGCCTCGAGGGCTACAGGGCCGTGGGACCCAGCGTAACGCCGCTTCGCGTCGAACTGCGGAAATATCGGGCTTCCCAGCTTGGGTTGCTTGACTATTGCGACCAGCTCATCAGTAACGGGTACATGATTGGTTCTCCGGCCGGCACGTTCCGTGAGCTACTCCTTCGCCGTCGTCTCCTCTTGCTGTTCGACGGGCTCGACGAGATCCTGGACAGCGAGGAGCGCCGCACGGTACGAAACACCATCGAGACGTTCTGTCGGAAGTTCCCCGGGACGGACGTCATCGTCACCTCGCGGATCGTCGGATATGAGCAGGCGCCCTTGAACTCCAGTGAGTTCGACATCGCCGTCGTCGAAGAGTTCGACGATGCACGCGTTCTGGCTTACGCTTCGAACTGGTTTGCCGTCGACGCATCCCTCGATGCACAAAGCGCGCACTCGACAGCTGGTGACTTCCACGCTGAGAGCCAGTCCGTTGACGAGCTACGCCGTAATCCGCTTCTACTCGCCCTTCTGTGTGCCCTCTATCGAGGTCAGGGCTACATCCCCGACAACCTGCCCGACGTGTACGAGCAGTGCTCGCTGCTGCTGTTTCAGACGTGGGATAAGGGCAGAGGCATCGAGTCTGAGTTGCCGTTTACGCGGCATGTCCAGCCGGCCCTCGAAGACTTGGCGTACTGGATGTACTCCAGTCCTCGGCTCGCCGGTGGCGTCACCGAGCGACAGGCGATAACGCAAGCCACGACCTACCTGCAGCGTTGGCGATTCGGCGACGCGGCCGAGGCTCGAGCCGGGGCACGCGACTTCATTCAGTTCTGCCGTGGCCGAGCGTGGGTGTTCTCCGATCAGCAGAGCACCAGCCCAACGGGTGAAGACCTGTTTGCCTTCACGCATCGGACTTTTCTCGAGTACTTCACGGCCATGTACTTGGTCTCGACGCATTCGGAGACTTCCGATTTGCTGGACGCGCTCCTGCCTCGCATCAAGCAGCGGGAATGGGATGTCGTGTGCCGCATCACCCTCCAGATGCACGCACGAGGGCGACTTGGAGGTGCCGACGACGTCGTCTGCGCCCTCGCTGAGACGGCCGAGGTGTCGCTCGTCGAGCACAAGGGTCCGATCCTGGAGACGATGCTTCGCACTGTGGGGGCGATGGTGCCCTCACCGAAAGCACTGAACCTTCTCGGCGCCGCGATCACAGATGCCGTGCTCAACACGAAAGGCATGGCAGCCGACGTGCGACGAACGCTGCTCGACCTTGTCGAATCCAGCGGCGACGAAGTTCGGTCTAGCCTTGCGGACGCGGTTGTGCGACGGGGGATTGAGTCAATTGCGTCAGGGAATCTGGGGCGGCGACAGCTGTCAAGTGAGCTGCTCACCTTTCTGGCAACGAGCCCCTACGCAAGCCTGTCTGCCACCGCGCAACTTTCCATCCAGGGAGCGCGATTGGCGCTTAGGGACGCGGCGAAGAGAGACTCCCGGGTGGCGCGGAACGTTGGCCCGCACGTCGCTACCGATGCGGAGCGTGTCCACTGGCATGGCCCCGCCGCAGTGTTCGTTCGTCCCTCGTCCTCGCTACTCCTCGCCCAGGATCCGTCGTCGCCTCTAGAGGTCGCCGCACGATCCCTGGAACGTGGCCAGTCCGACGCCTTTTTGTCGATCGTTGATGCCGTCGCGTCACTTTGGACGGACCGCACTATCCCCTCCTGCCCCGGCACAGGCGTCGAGACCGCGTTCAACTGGGCGCCGGTCCTGCGCACGATCGCCGGTTCACAGCAACTGTGCGAGGAATTCGCGGGGGATGCCCGCCGGCGTCTCGGCCTGTGGACGCTGCTAGCCGCCAGTGCCGAGTTGGGTCGAGCAGCGAAGGCTCCGCAGGATTCCCCGGATTGGCTCCGGCAGCTTGTAGCTGTTGTGATGGCGCGGCGCGCGCGGCAGCCGCGTATCGAGGTCATCCGCGAGCTGTTTGAAGACCCCAAGCACGGCTACGCTCTAGTGGAATGGTGCCGTGGCACCACGTCGATCTTCGTGTGACCGCGGTTGCAGGGCGCTGACAGGGGAGGCGCCGAAGCTGCGCGGCAGGTCTTCTTCCATGCCGCGGACGAGTCGCGTACAGCGATGGTGCTCGCCGACTCGAGAACCGGGAGTCAGACCGGCCGAACCGGGCTGCCGTCGATCGGGCACACGTCATGGCCTCCATCGAGGGCATGGCCGTGCTTCTCACAGCGGTACTTAAGCGACGTGCCCGACCAAGACCATCGTCACTGCCAGCAGCGCCACAAGTGACACGAGAGCGACGGCGATGAGCCAAGGCCCGCCAGCGGCCGGCCACCAGCCCATCCCATAAGGCGAAGGCTCCGATAATCGGCACAGAGATCGCGCTAATCCAGAGCACGATCACGACCGGCCAGGTCGCGAATACCAGGGCTCGTACTTGTCCGGCATCGTGAAGCGCGACGCTCGCTCAGCGTAGGCGAGCGATTGCGTGCTCACCACTCGCGGTTGGTTGAGCGTTAGTCGTGCCGATCATGAGCGAGTCTCCCGCGGACCGTTCGCAGATGGGCGGCGAAAGCCGCCGCGTGAGCGGCGTGGTTGATTCGTCCATTGCGGCAGGGATACGGTCGCGGCGTGACCGCCCAGCATCCCCCTTCACCTGACCCAGCCGAGGGCCCCAAGGCCGGAGGACTACACAGAGCTCATCGAGCAGGCAGCCCAGGGCCAGGACGACCGACTCGCTGAGTACGCCAGGATCGGCGACGAGGATCTCGACGAAAGGCTCCAGTCATTGCGGGAAAGCATCCAAGAGTCGGCCGACGACGGACCCGGGCCGTATCAAGGCCGCGCGGGCGTGCCAGGGCATCTCCGAAATGGAGGCATCTCGTGAGCCCTGGTCGTTTCAGCTTCCGTGCGTTCCTCGCGCGAGGAGGTGGCGACGCTTCTCACGCTCGCGAGGTGTCGGACCGGATCAAGCAGCAGCGCGACGCCGTCGTGCAACTCGAGTCTGCCCTCTTTGATCGCCGCTACGAGACACCCGCGCAAGCGCGCGCCGCGATTCGCGCAGCGCACACGTCATGGCGAGAGAGCCTCGACCGGCTAGAAGAACTCGAGATCCTCGAGATCTGGACCCGCGGAACGCTGGAGCGCCTCGACGAGTTCGCCTCCCGCCGCGAGTGGGAGCGCCTCTGGACCGACACCCTCCCTCAACGCGGTGACCGATGGAAGGCAATCACGAAGGAGTTGGCGAAGGAGCAGCGCGTTGCCGCCGAGGCTAAGGAGGCCCGTCGACAGGCCAAGCGCGACGCCTTCCTGGCGTCAGGCGGTCAACCGATGCAGGTAGACGGCGACACTGCCCGCCGCACTCGCCAGCGCCTGGAGCGAGACCGGCGGGAATCCCGTCCGGACTAAGCTAAGCCTCTAGTCGCGCAGGTCGTCGCGATCGCGCACGAACTTGAGGCTGCGAAGCTCGTCCAACGTTTTCCCGAGCAGGCACCCCTCAGCGAACAAGACCTCATCGTCGAACCAGCGCAACGCTTCGCTGACGCTTCCGTCGCTCCACCGGACGACCGCCCGCCGGGACCCCGAGCTCCCGATCGGGAAGCGGCTCGATGCGAATGACCTCAGACACGATGGGATCCATAGGCCGGCACGGAGCGTAATGCATCCATCGGGCGGCGGGACGGCGGGCATTGAACCGCTCTGGGACTGAATCGCGAACGCGCAGGCGGTCTCGACCCGACCGGAGGCCGCGCCCGTGTGGCGCTCCTCCCCTCGCGCGTGTTGCTCTGTTCCGGTGCGGCGCATAGGGTTACGCGGGTGTCCTCGGAGGGGTTCATCGATGATCTGACTCCCGTCGTCTACGTCGCATCGACGGAGACGCGCGACGGCGTGCGCGCGGCTGTCCAGGATGCACTTCGAAGTCATCGGAGCACGAACGTCGTCCCACGTGAGGACGAGGATTTCGCGCGCGACTTCGAGGCCGCCTTCACCAGCGACGAGATCGCGAAGCTCCTGCGACGTGTCGCGTCGCTGATCGCCGCGTTCGTCGAGAGCGAACTCGACTACACGACGAGGCACCGGGATGGACTCGCACGTGTCGACGGATCGCAACGGTCGGCAGATGACTATCCGCGACTGGGAGCTGCGTTTCGCCGACGACTGAAGGCTCCGGCGGACCGAGCCGCCATCGGGCGTGCCATTGAGGACATCATCAGCACCGGCTATATCGGCGGCGCGGCCGCTAACGCCGGGTTCAAGCAGCCTCTAGAGCTTCGGTGGCGGCCGCTTGGCACCATGTGGCAGCTCTGGATCCCAATGATCTACTGCTGTCGTCACGACACGTGGCCTCGCGTTCCCGCCGGAATGATCGAAGGCTGCAGCGACAACGCCCGAGGGCGCTTCTATGAAGTGGCGCGCAAGTTGAAGCTCGGGAGGCGCATACTCCGCGACGAGACCGAGCTGTTGCAGTACCTAGCGACGTTCTACACAGAGGCGGGTGCGGCGCTATTTCTAGTGACGAGCGCGGAGACAGACGCGCTGGCGACAGGTCTGCCTCGGCGCGTCGGCGCGCCGGAGCCGAACCCCACTTGACCCCACGACGCCGGTCTCCAGGCTCGCCGGCCAAGTCCAGGATGTCCGGCGCGCGATAACCGCGATCCTGACGGACGGCGCAAGCACGTCCCGCGTCTAGCGGGGCGACAGCCGCGGCCGTCCTACGCATCAGGATGCGCGAGACCGGCGCGTCGTCGAGGGCACCATTCGGACCCACATCGCGATCAAGGGTGCGCAGATCTCGGCACCGGACAAGTCGGGAGCGACCGCCGTGCCGGTGCTGCGAGTCGCGGTCGCTCACATCACTGGCTGGTGGGTCCTCCAGAGCGACGAGACGGGTCGGATCAGCGCGTCCCTGTGGTCCGACTAGCCGACGCTCAGTCGCGAACCAGTTCGGCGCGCAGCACGAGGACATCCCGCGGCGCGTTGATGCCCAAGCGGATGTCGCCGTGCTCATCCACGGATCGCACCTCGATTTCGATGCGCTGACCCTCGCGCGTCGTCAGGACGAGGGACTGGCCAGGGCGACGGGTGAGGGCAAGCGGCATGGTCCGACTGTCGCCCGCTGCGGCGAGGCCTTGACCGATCGCGTTCGCGCTCGAACGGCGATGGGTCGGAATGTCCGCTCCGACGCACCCGCTGGCCCCGGAGAGAGCAACGGCGCCCGCTCCCTCTCGTCGAAGAAGGGTGGAGAGCACGCGTGGCTCGGAATCTCGCCCGGTTGGGTATGCGATGCGGAGCGACTGGTGCTGCGTCGCACGCGAACTTGCAGCTCCGGCACCAGCTTGCTCAGTCTGAAGATCGACCGATCGCTGCTGCATGCGGTACGCGCGGTACCCACCGGAACCCAACCACCGGTTTCGGTGCCGGTTCACACCTTCCCGGACGACGAAAGGCCCGCAAATGCGGGCCTTTCGATCGAGTGGAGCTAGTCGCGCTCGAACCGACGACCTCCTGCATGCCATTGAGGCGCTCACGAGAGTCCAGCCGTGCGGGATTCGCGTCGGCGGCCTCGCGGCGGTAGGCAAGAGCGGTAGCCGCGCCAAGTGGTAGCCAGGAGCGGTAGCCATTCCCACCGCACCGCTACAGAAACCACGCCCCAGAACGACGAAAGCCCCGCATTTGCGGGGCTTTCCTCGAAGCGGCTGAAGAGACTCGAACTCTCGACCTTCTGCATGGCAAGCAGACGCTCTAGCCAACTGAGCTACAGCCGCGCGCTTCGGCCGGGAGTGTAGCAATGGGTCTCGGCGTGATGTCGGCTCGGGCGCGCGGTGGCGGGAGCGCCCGGGGCGCCTCCCACCAGCCCCCGCTACTTCGCCGCCCGCTTCATCGTCATCTGGAGCTTGTAGCGCGTCACGTTCCCTGCGGCGTCGGATGCGGTCACCACGAGATAGGCCGTCGCGCCTCGGCCGGACTTCGCCGACTTGCCGAGTTGGATTCGGGCCTTGGTGCCCAGCCGGAGCGTCACGGTCCGGGCCTTGGCGCTCGGGGTTCGGCTGCCCGTATAGGGGTGGATCGGCAGGCTCAGCGGCTTCTTCTTGCCCGCGACGGTGAAGGCGAGGCGGCCGGTAGCCGTCATCACGCAGGCCTCGTTGCACTGGAGCTTGACGCTGAGCGTCTTCGGGATCTTGTGGAACCTCACGCGCGTGGACTTGGTCACACGCGAGACCTTGGGAGCTGTGGTGTCGGTCGGTCCCGGCTTCGGGCCCGGGCCGATCGGCGCCGGGGGTGCGACGGGGCTCCGGGTCGCGGCCGAGATGCCTCCGGCGGCGTCGCGCCAGGTTGCGACGGTGCGGTCGGCGCTCGAGGCGACGGCGACCGGCGACAGCGTTCCCGCCGCGCCGTAGCCGATGACCTGGGCGGCGCCGCCGACGTCGGTCGCCTCGATCGTCCCGTCGGACGGGTGGTTGGCGACCACCGTCAGCGTCTGGTCGGGCGCGACCGTCACCGCGGCCTGGGCGACGACGTCGCCGCCGTAGGTGTCGACGTCCACGGGCGTCCCGAACGTCCCGCCCGTCGGCGCCACGGCCGCGCGGATCACGCCGCTGCCCGCCCACGCGGCCGCGGCGCCGCCGGTCGGGGTCGGCGCCAGGTCGACGAACGACGACACGTCGCCGCCGGCGGGATACAACGGCTGGGCCGGCCCGAATGCGCCGGCGCCGGCGGCGCGTACCGCGTAGGCCGGCCCGGCGACGCCATTGCCCCAGGCGACCACGAACGACCCGTCCGATCCCGCCGCGATCCGCGGGCCGACGTCGCCGTTGTCGTAGGGGGAGACGGCTTGGACGGGCTCGAAGTTGTCGGCGCCGGGGTGGTAGACGGCGGCGTAGGTCTTGTAGCTCGGAGCGAGCTTGCGGTACGTCACGGCCACGTCGCCGTTGGGCGCCAAGGCGACGTCGACACCGTCGATCCCGGTCCGGGTGTTGTCGACCGTTCTGGGCTCGGCGAACGTCGACGACCCTGCGGGGGCCGTCGCCGCCGACACGGTGTAGATGTTGACCGGCGGCGCGGACTTGCTGCGGTAGGCGACCGTCGTCGCGCCGTTGGCCCCGATCGCCACCGCGATGGCGGTGACGTTGGCGTCGGGGAGGTCGACTGTGGGCCCGGGGCTGCCTCCCGGCGGCGCGATCGCCACGTGCCCGACGCCGCCCGCGGCCCAGGCGACCGCGAAGGACCCGTCGGGACCGACGGCGCCGTCGAACTGCGTCAGCCCGTCGGTACCCGAGCCGACCGGGGTCGGCGTGGCGAACGCACCGCTCGCGTCGCCGACCGACAGCAGCGGCGTCGCCCCGTCGGACGTCAGCACCAGCGAGCGCCCCTGCGGCGTGACGAACGCCTCGGCGGTCGCGCTGAGCTGGGGACCGCCGTTGGGCGTGATCGTCACCGGCGACGACCACCGGCCGGGCGCGGCGAGCGCCGATGCGGGCAGCAGCGCGGCCAGCACGGCGGCGAGGACGAGGGGTGGGGAGGACCTCATGTCCGCGTAAACGCTACGGATACCGGAACGGCTCGGTGCCACAATGCGACTCGTCGCCTCCCAGAACGACGAAACCCCCACCGAAGCGAGGGTTCCGACCAAGGCGCCGACCAGAATCGAACTGGTGTACACGGCTTTGCAGGCCGCTGCGTAGCCACTCCGCCACGGCGCCGAGATCGCCCACAGGGTAGATGCTTCGCCCGTCGGGCGTCCGGTCGAGGATGGCACCGGCGTCCGCACCCGCGACACGTCCACGACGATCACCCCACCCGAGGAGCCCATGCCCAACATCTACGAGCCCGAGTTCGACATGGAGCGCGATCGGCCGCCCTTCGTCTGGCAGCGCTCGCGCATCAGCCGCCAGGCCGGATCTGATCGGCTCGGCGCGTCCCTGTTCGACGTGCCGCCCGGCGCCGCGACGTTCCCATTGCACATCCACCTGCACAACGAGGAGATGCTGGTCGTCGTCACCGGCACGCCGACGCTCCGCACGCTCGACGGCGAGCGCATGCTGGCGGCCGGCGAGGTCGTCGCGTTCCCGGCCGGTCACGCGGGAGCGCACGAGCTGCGCAACGACTCCGACGCGACCGTCCGCCTGCTGATCGTCAGCACGATGGTCGCGCCCGAGGTCAACCTCTTCCCGGACACGAACGAGATCTGGGTGCGCGACTACATCCCGGGCAGCGACATGCCCGAAGGGGCCTACGACGTCCGCACGCGCCTGCCCGACGGCGGTTGCTAGTCTTCCCGCTCCCAGGGGCGATTAGCTCAGCTGGGAGAGCGCCTGCTCGACAAGCAGGAGGTCACTGGTTCGAGCCCAGTATCGCCCACTCACGAAACCCCGGCACTAGCTGGGGTTTCGTCGTTCAGCCCGGGCCGTCACCCGACCCGGCGCCGAGGGGTCCCGTCACTGTCCACGCTTCGTCCACGTTTCAAGGCCGTGCCGGCCGGGCGGGGCTGTCGGACGGAGTCACGCCGGGGGCTGCCGACGAGGCGGCGGTGCGCCTCGTCCCATGCGCTTGCGCGTCTACTGGTGGCGCGCCGGGCGTGGGCCTCGTCGGCCAGCTTGGGGTGCTGGGAGCTGCAGGGCGAACTTGCCGATCTGCTGCAGGAAGCTGGGTCGGCATGGTGCGCTCAGGCGTTCCCGGGCGATCGGCGGTCCGCAACCGCTGGTTCATCCGTCCAGCCGCCTGGGGTTGAGACCAAGCTGACACTGCCCGCGACGTCCCCAACCCGCACGATGCGCGGCGCCAGCGTCACGGGCGCGTCGCTGGCCGCCAACGCCTCCGGCGCGCAGGCCGCGAGCTGGCTGGAAGGCGGCTACGTGCGCGTCGCGACCCGCGCGCCCGGCGGCGCGTGGGAGCCGGTGGCCGTGCCGCTGTCGGGCCCGGGCATCGGCAGCGGCCCCGTCCTGACGATGGCGCCCGACGGCACCGTGGCTGTCGGCTGGCTGGAGGGAGGCACGGTCGAGGTGTCGGTACGCGGCGTGTCCGGCGCGTTCTCCGCGCCGGTCACGATCACGAGCGGCATGAACCCGGGGAGCCTCGCGATCGCCTCCGGCCCGGCCTCCGACATCCTGCTGGCCTGGACCGACACGAGCGTCACGCTGGGCCGCGTCATGACGGCCTACCGGCCGGCCGGCGGACCGTCGTTCAAGACGCCGGTCTCGGCGCTCTCCGCCGCCCCGAATGTAAACCAGTCGCTCTACCTCCAGGCCACGCAGGTCGCGTTTGACCCGGCCGGCGAGATCGCGCTCATCTGGCTCCGCGCCATCGTCGACAGTGGCGCCAACACCACGGTCACGCACTGGGAGGGCAAGTCGCGCACCGCCGGCCCGGCGGGTGCCTTCCAGGGCATGTTCCCCCATGACTTCGAGACCCGCACGGTGAACAGCACGCTGCCGAGCGCCCTGATCACGGGGGTCCTGACGGCCGACGCCTCCGGGCGCACGAGCTTCCTCTGGCCCCCGCTGGCGGCCGGCGGCGGACTCGACATGGCGACGCGGACGTCGGGCTCGGGCTTCGGCGCGACGCAGACGGTGCTGCCCTCCGCGACGGCCCGGATCGACGCGGCCGCGGCCGGATCGAACCTGATGGTGGTCGACGGCAAGCTCCCGTCCGTGGCGGTCGCGCCGCCGGGAGGCGCGCTCGGGGTGTTCGACGCCACGCCGTTTGCGACGGTCGGGACGTCCACAGGCGCGATCGTCGCCGGCGACGCGTCCGGCGACGCGGCGACGCTCTGGGGGTCGAAGGACGGCACCAACTACTCCCTGCACGCCACCATCTACGACGCCACGCCGCCCGAGGCGCGCGATGTCGCCGTGCCGGCCACGGCGACCGCCGGCGACGCCGCGACGTTCTCGGCGACCCCGTGGGACGCCCTGACGGCCGCGACCGCGACGTGGGACTTCGGCGACGGCACGACCGCGACGGGCGCGAGCGTCCAACACGCTTACGCGACGGCGGGCGACCGGACGGTGACGGTCACGGTCACCGACCAGGGCGCCAACACGACCACGGCCACGCGGAGCATCAGCGTGCGGACGCCCTCGCCTCCCGGATCCTCGCCCCCGCCCCCGCCCGCGCCGGTGGCGGCCACAGTCGCCGGGCTGCGCCTCTCGCCGGCGACGTTCCGCGCCGCGCGCTCGGGCGCCAGCGCCACCGCCGCCGCGGCTCGTACCGGAACGCGCGTGAGCTACACGCTCAACGTCGCCGCCAACACCCGCTTCACCATCCAGCGCGCCACCAGCGGGCGCACCGTCAGCGGACGCTGCGTCAAACCGACCCGCAGCAACGGCACACGCAAGCCCTGCACCCGCTTCGTGGCGGTGCGCGGCAGCTTCACCCGCACCCGAGCCGCGGGCGCCGACCGCTTCACGTTCACCGGCCGGCTGACCGGCCACGCGCTCACGCCCGGCCGCTACCGGCTCATCGCAACCCCCGCCGCCAACGGCCACACCGGCACATCCAGCCGCGTGAGCTTTCGCATCGTCAAGTAGGCACAACAGGACCGACACCGCTTCCGAGTTTCGTCTCCATGAAGGAGGACGGGTTGTCAATGGTGTTGCTGTCGGGCAGTGCAGTCCGCTGCTGTCGGGGTGGTCGGCGAGGCCCTCGGAAGCGATCTCGGTCGCGCGGTCGTAGTCGCCGGCGGCGAACGCGGGCCGCGCCGCGTACCAGTACTCGAACGCCGACACGGGCAATGCCGCGCCAGGGCGGCCGCCGATCACGAGTACCGTCGTCTCGGGCTCGGTGGCGACGGCCTCGCGCGTGACGCCGGGCGCGACGAGCACGAGCGTGCCGACTGGCGCGTCGCGCGTCTCGCCGTCGACCGTGAACGTTGCCCGACCCGACGTGACGAGGTAGAGCTCCTCATGGCCTCCGGAGTTGGGGCTGTTCTCGTCGTGGCTCTCGATGACCTCGTCGCCGGCCGCGACGCCGGTGTAGCCGTTGATGCCGAACGCCGTGACGCCGAGCGTGCGCCGCACCGGCCGCCAGATCAAGCCGTCGCTGTCGAGACGGTCGATGTCGTCAAGGTGGGCGGTGGTGAAGCGCATGTGATCGGCTTTCGGGGTTCGAGGGTTCGTCCGGCCGGAGCACGGAAGCAGAAGCCGCCGGTCGGAGTGCATCATGCCGGGCCATTGACGGGGTCAGGCCGCCGCCCGCGCACGACGTGCTCGAAGGCGGCGCGCGACCGCTCGCGCTGCTCGTCCCAGCAGGAGCCTCGGCGATGATTGCCGAGAAGCTCGCCGTATCCTCGCCTCGGATGACCGGTCCTTCCAACGAGATGTCCATGCCCGCGGGTGCCTCTGGCACGTTCGCGATTGGCGGCGTGCTGAGTGTGCACCGACTCGGGTTTGGCGCCATGCGGCTGCCGGGCATGCGGGGCGAGCCCGGAAGCCGGAGCGCGGCCCGCGAGATCCTGCGCGAGGCGGTGCAGCTCGGGGTCGACCTGATCGACACCGCGCAGGTCTACGGCCGCTCCGAAGAGCTCATCGCTGACGCGCTGCATCCTTATCCCGAAGGACTCGTGATCGCCACCAAGGGCGGACTCCGCCGCGGCGGCCACCCCGACGGGCGCCCCGAGCGGCTGCGAGCCGACTGCGAGGACAGCCTGCGCCGCCTTCGGCTCGACACGATCGACCTCTGGCAGCTGCACCGGATCGATCCCGAGGTCCCGGTCGAAGACCAGTTCGGCGTCATTTCGGAGCTTCGCGATGAGGGAAAGATCCGTTTCGTCGGCGTCTCGGAGGTGTCCGTCGACGAGCTGCACCGAGCGCGTGAGCTGATCGACATCGCCACCGTCCAAAACCGCTTCAACATCGCCGACCAGACGGCCGGCGACGTGTTGGGTGCGTGCGAAGCGGACGGGATCGGTTTCCTGCCCTGGGCTCCGATGGCCATGGGCGAACTCGCCCGGTCTCCCAGCAGCCTGGCCAGCGTCGCCGCCCGTCATGGGGCAACGCCGGCTCAGATCGCGCTCACCTGGCTGCTGCACCGATCGCCCGTCATGCTGCCGATCCCCGGCACCGGTTCGCCACTGCACCTACGCGAGAACGCCAACGCCGCGCTCATCGAACTGTCGGACAACGACTTGCTGGCCCTCGACCACGGCACCCAGCGACCGAGCTAGCGTCGCACCGCTGGAGAAGGACAGCCGCAACGGACGAGCTGCGATCAGCGAGCACGCCGTCCGCACGGGCACGGGCGAGCGCTATGGCCGACCGGTCGCTTCGGCACTCACGCCGACTGTCCGGTTTGTGTCGTGGACACTGGGCGGGTCAGTGGACATCGTGAGGGCATGCTGATCACCCTTCACCCTTCCGACCTCGACCCCCTGCGCGTGATGCTGCGAGAGCAGCTCGCAGGCGATTACGAGCTCCTGCGCGATCTCCAAGCCGGGGCCAGAACCGCCACGCCGGAGGTCTACGGAGAGGCGCCAACGCGGCGGCGCGTTGCGCTCGTCGAGCACTTGGCCAAGCAGATCGGCGGCCTCTATTGAGCCAGCGTCAGCCGCCAACGGCGCGCCGCGGCGAGGTGCGGCGGGCGGCGGGTGTGCTGGTCGGCGAGCGCGAAGGCGGGATGGACCGGCGGCGCGTTGATCGGCGCAGCGCAGCACGAGGCGAGGTGGCGAAACGTACGACGATGCGGCTGCCGATTTCGAAGCTTCCTGCCTATCGGGCGCGGTTGGCCGCGTTTACGGTCGGCCAATGCCCAGTTTCCTGACGCGGCGGGTCTGTCCCGCACTCTTCCTCTTGTTGGTGGCCCTGTTGGTGCTTGGCGGTTCGCCGCAGGCGTGGGCGATCGCGCCGGCGGCCATCGCGCCCTCGGCGGTCGCGCCCTACCTGGACGGCGTGCTGGCCAACGTGGACACCTACTGGCGCCAGGAGCAGGCCGCCGAGGGGCGCGCGGCGCCGTCGGTAGCTCATGTCTGGGTGGCGCCCGGCGCCCGGGTCGCCACTGCGTGCGGCGTGCCCGCGGGCGACGACGCGGCGTTCTACTGCTCGACCGACGACACCATCTACGTCGGTCAGGCGTTTGCCGGTGCGCTCTACAACGGTGTGGCGGCCGGGCTGCCGGGGCAGCAGGCGGGCTTCGGGCACGCGGCCGGAGCGTGGGCGCTGGCCTATGTCGTCGCTCACGAGTACGCCCACAACGTGCAGCAGGAGGACGGGGAGTTGACCGGGCATCGGTCGGCATTGCCGACCGAGCTCAACGCGGACTGCCTGGCCGGCACCTGGGCGCGGTGGGACTACGGGCGCGGCGGGCTCGACTCCGCCGGAGTGCAGCAGGCGCTCGACACCGCGCTGGCCGTCGGCGACTTCCAGTTCCTCAGCCCCCAGCACCACGGCACGCCCCAGCAGCGCCACGATGCGGTCCTGACCGGGTTCCGCGACGGCAGCCCGTCAGGTTGCAGCTCCTATCTGTCGCTCTGAAAGCAGCTGGCGGGTCGCACCGGTCGGTTGTTCGACCCGGCGCCCGCTCACATCGACCAGCGGTTGCCGTGACACGGCGCCGGGCGTAACGTCGTGCCATCGGACGACCGCACGGCGTCTGACGGCAGAAGCGTCGAAAGCGAGGCGTGGGCCCGTCGACTCGGTCCAACCGCTACCCGCAGCGCCGGGCGGCGCCGCCGTGCGTCGCGGTGTAGACGACCTTGGCGACGTCGTTGGACCGGTAGCGGACGACCATCGCCTTGCGTCCGCTGAGCATCGTTCCAGCCCGTCGCCTTCGGCCCGGCGCTGAAGAACGCCAGGCTGCCGACCGGCACGGTGCTGGAGATCCCGGGTCGGCTCACCCGGCGCCGTCACTCACGTGGAGCGCCTGACCGTCCAGGCCGGCAGGGCGCCCAAGCGTCAGACGAGCTGCCTCAACCCGGCGGCGAAGCTCGCGCTGCCCTGCTGAGCAGCAGCTCGCGCAGCGCGGGCTCGGAGCCCGGCGCGAACCACGGCGTGCCGTCGCCCGACCGCCGGGTGCCGAGGCGGGCCGTCGTGCCGGCGCGCAGGCGCCCGTAGCCCAGCTCGTCCAGCGGGCCGGTGACCAGCGCGAGGTCGACGCGGTCGTCGTCGGCGAGGCCGAGCGCCTCGGCGACGCCGCCGATCTTGGCCGCCGCCTCGTCCTGATCGAACGACGTGGCGTCGATCGCCAACGTCACGCCGGGCAGGTCGGCCAGCGCCGCGGCGCATGCGCCCAGGACGGCCGGATCGCGGACGACCTCGTCGGCCTCGAGGCACACCACCAGCGGTCGCGCGCCCCGCAGCGGCTGGGGCCCGACGCCGTCGGGGACCGCGGCGCGCACGGAGACCAGGGCGTCGCGCACGGCGTCTGACTGCGGGTCGGCGGCCGCGCCGCGCACCGCCGCCACCAGCGCCTCGTGCACGTCGCCGGCGGCCAGCAACGCGCGAGCGCGCACCCCCAGCGCCGCGGCCTCCGCGCCATCGGCCGGGCGCACGTCGACCAGCGACGCGAACGGCGTGCCCGCCGCCTCGAGCGCCTCCTGCGCCAGCCGCGCGAACCCGTCCCAGATCTGCTCCAGATCGCTCACCGAAACGGCGTCCGCCTCGACGCGCCGCAGGAACCAGCGCTGCAGCGCCAGCCCCTTGCGCAGCTCGCGCAGGCGCGCGGGGCCCTGCGACCCGAGCGACATGTTGGTCCCGTGGAAGCGATACAGCGTGCGGGGCAGGGGCAGGTAGGCGACCTCGGAGACCTGCGCGGCCCGTGCGGCCAGCCACCAGTCGGCCCAGGCCATGTCGTCGGGGATCGGGAAGAGCGCCTCGCGCAGCGTTCCGCGCACGACGATCGACGAGCCCGTCACCAGGTTCTCGCGCAGGAACGTCGGCAGGCCGCGGCCCGTCGGCGGCCGCACGCCCTGCAGCCACGACTCCTGGAGGACCGCGCCCGTGCCGTCGATCACGCGCATGTCGGTGTAGACGAGGCCGACGTCGGGCCGGGCCGTCAGCAGCTCGACCTGGGCGGCGATCTTGTCGGCCGGCCAGGCGTCGTCGGCGTCGAGGATCGCCAGGAAGTCCGCACCGGCCGGCACCGCCTCGGCCGCGCGGTTGACCGCGCCGACGCTGCCGCGGTTCTCCTGGCGCACCAGCGTCACGCGCGCGGGGTGCTGCTCGGCGAGCGCCGCGACGACCGCCGCGGTCCCGTCCGTCGAGCCGTCGTCGACCACGACCACGTGCAGCCGGTCGGGCGGGTAGTCCTGGGCCAGCGCGCTGCGCACGGCCTGCCCGACGTACGGCTCGGCGTCGTAGGCGGCGACGAGCACCCAGACGCTGGGAACGCCCGCGCTCATCACAGCGCCGTGAGCAGCCGCTGGAGGTCGTCGTCGTCGTTCCAGCCGCCGACCGACGCGCGCAGGCGTCCGGTGCCGGGCAGGTCGCGGACGACGACGCCGGCCTCGGCGAGCCGGTCGCGGACCGCCACGGCCTCCTCGTCGCCGCCGGCGACGTGCCACGACACGAGCGTCGTGTCCCCGCGCGGGACGACGTCGTGGCCGGCCTCGCGCAGCGCGTCGGCCAGCGCGCCGGCCCGCGCGACGGCAGCCGCCTGGACGTCGGCGAGTCCGGCCTCGGCCAGCACGTCGAACGCCGCGACGGCCGCCGCGAGCACCGCCAGATCCACCGACGGCAGGTCGTACCGGCGCGCGCCCGGCGCGAGCGCTGAGCCGAGGCCGAGCGCCGGCGAGTCGAGCCCGCCGTAGGCGGGCGCGAGCGCGCTGACGCGCGGCAGCCACGCCGGGTCGACCCACAGCATCCCGGCGCCCACGGGGCCGCACAGCCACTTCTGGCCGGAGCCCGCGTAGAAGCTCGCGCCGAGCGCGGCGACGTCGGTCGGCACGGCGCCGACGCCCTGGGCGCCGTCGAGCAGCACCGGCACGTCGCGCGCCGCCGCGGCCGCGACGAGCTCGGCGACGGGCGCGACCGCGCCGCTGTGCCACGACACGTGCGAGCACGCGATCAACCTGGTGGTGTCGGTCACCGCGCCCGGCAGCTCGGCCAGCGGCACGGCGCGGATCGTGACGCCGCGGTGCTCGCGCGCGGCGATCACTGGACCCTGCAGGCCCGGGTGCTCGTCGTCGGCGGTGAGGATCTCGTCGCCCGGGCCGAGCGCGAGCCCGGCCACGACGCGCCCGCATCCGTCGCTGGTGCCGCTGGTCAGGGCGACGTCCGCCGGCTCGGCGCCGAGCACGGCGCCGTAGCGCTCCCGCAGCTGCTCGGCCAGCCCGATCAGCCGCTCGTAGAACGGTCCGCCGCGGCCCTCCTCGGTGCCCATCCGCCACGCCTCGATCGCGGCGCGGTGCGCGGCGGCGGGCACCGGGCCGCAGGTCCCGGCGTTCAGGTAGGCCGTCTTCTCCAGGACCGGGAAGGCGGCGCGCAGGCGGGCGGCGTCCATGCCGCGCACCTTACGTTCCTGGAACTCGACGCGGCGCTACCGGCCGCAGACCGGCCACTGGCCCGCGCCCGCCTGGGCGTACAGCGCGGCGGCGCGGCGGTCCTGCTCGGCCTCGGATGCCACGGCGGGGTTGCCCGAGCCGCCGACGGCCTGCCAGGTCTGCAGCGTGAACTGGTACTTGCCGTAGAACCCGTTGCCGGTGTCGGTCGCCGGGTTCCCGCCGGACTCGCAGTTGGCGATGGCCTGCAGGGCGGGGGAGGCGACCGATCGGGCGTCACGGGCGCGGGCGCGGGCCCGGCGCCGCGCGTGGCGCAGCTCGCGCGTGAGGTGGCGATGGTGGCGCGCGAGCTTGGCGATGGTGAAGCCGCGCAGGGTCTCCGCGTAGCCGCGCTCGAGCTTGACGCCGTTGACGTCGGCGACCTTGCGCGCGAGACGCACGTTCCGCTGCACGAGCGGCGTCTTGGCGACGCTGACCAGCGGCGCGAGGCCGGCGCCCTCGCCCGGCAGGGCGGCGGACAGCGGCGTGGCGGAGGCAGGGGCGGCGGAGACCGCGAGGACGCTGCCGCCGAGGATCAGTCCGGTGAGCATGTGAGATCGCATGGGATCCCTCCTTCGGGCGGTGAAGGCGGAACGCCGTCGGCGCACGCGCCTGTGCCGCGTCGGGTGCTGCGAAGGCCGGCGCGGGGACGTGTGCGCGAGGTGCGCAGGACCGGCGTCCCGAAGCGAACCGGTAAGCGACACGGTAGCGAGACCGAACCGGGAGACCGAACCGGGAGACTAGGATGCGACCGATGAAGGTCACCCTCCCGGACGGCAAGGAGCTCGAGCTCGCCGACGGCGCCACGGGCGCCGACGCGGCAGCTTCCATCGGCCCAGGGCTCGCCAAGGCGGCCCTGGCGGTGAAGGTCGACGGGACGACGCGTGACCTCACTGCTGCGCTGCCCGACGGCGCGACGTTGGAGATCATCACCGACCGCTCGGGCGACGACGCGCTGGCGCTCATCCGCCACGACACCGCGCACGTGCTCGCGGCCGCGATGCTCGAGCTGTATCCCGGCGTGAAGATCTCGATCGGCCCGGCGATCGAGAACGGCTTCTACTACGACTTCGACTTCCCCGACGGCGTCACGTTCTCCGACGCGGACTTCGAGCGCGTCGAGGCCAAGATGAAGGAGCACGTCGCGGCCGACGAGGCGTTCGTCCGCGAGGACGTCTCGGTGGGCGACGCGCTGGCGCGCTTCCGCGCCGAGGGCCAGGACTACAAGGTCGAGCTGATCGAGGACCTCGTCAACGATGCCGATCCCGCCCACCCCGTCGACACCGTCAGCCTGTATACGAACGGACCGTTCACCGATCTGTGTCGCGGACCGCACGCGCCGACGACCAGGCGCATCGGCGCGTTCAAGCTGCAGTCGGTCGCGGGCGCCTACTGGCGCGGTGACTCCGACCGCCAGATGCTCACCCGCGTGTACGGCACCGCGTTCTTCAAGCAGAAGGAGCTCGACGCCCACCTGCACCTGCTCGAGGAGGCCCGGGCACGCGACCACCGCAAGCTCGGCCGGGAGCTCGGTCTCTTCACGTTCTCGGACCTGTCACCGGGCATGCCGCTCTGGCAGCCCCCGGGCATGGTCATCTGGAACCAGCTGACCGACCTGTGGCGCAGCGAGAACCGCGTGCGCGGCTACGAGGAGGTCAAGACGCCGATCCTCTGGGACGTCGAGCTGTTCAAGGCCAGCGGCCACTGGGACAACTACCGCGAGAACATGTACTTCAGCGAGGTCGAGGGGCGCACGTTCGGCCTCAAGCCGATGAACTGCCCCGGACACGTGCAGCTGTTCAAGGACGTCCGGCGCTCCTACCGCGAGCTCCCGATCCGCTTCAGCGAGCAGGGCCTCGTCCACCGCCACGAGCCGAGCGGCACGCTGCACGGCCTCATGCGGGTGCGCCACATCACGCAGGACGACGCCCACATCTTCTGCACCGAGGACCAGATCGAGGACGAGGTGGTGGGCTGCCTGGACTTCGGCTTCGCGCTGTACGAGCTGTTCGGCTTCGAGCCCAAGCTCGAGCTGTCGACGCGTCCCGAGAAGCGGCTGGGCTCCGACGAGATGTGGGACCGCGCGGAGGCCGCGCTGAAGAACGCGCTCGACCGCCAGGAGCTCGACTACGAGATCAACGCCGGCGACGGCGCCTTCTACGGCCCCAAGATCGACCTGCACATGCGCGACTCGCTCGGTCGCTCGTGGCAGCTGGGCACCGTGCAGCTCGACTACCAGATGCCGGAGCGCCTGGACATCCACTACATCGGCGCCGACAACGCCGAGCACCGTCCGGTGATGATCCACCGCGCACTGCTCGGGTCCTTCGAGCGGTTCATCGGCATCCTCGTCGAGCACTACGCCGGCGAGTTCCCGCTGTGGCTGGCGCCGACCCAGGCGACCGTTCTGTCGATCTCCGAGCGCCACAACGACGCCGCGGCGCAGACGCGCGAGCGGCTGCGGGCGGCCGGGCTGCGCGTCGCGCTCGACGACCGCAACGAGTCGGTCGGTCGCAAGATCCGCGACGCCGAGCTGGCCAAGGTCCCCTACATGCTGGTCGTCGGCGACCGCGAGGCCGAGTCCGGCTCGGTCTCGGTGCGCCGTCACGGCGAGGGCGACCAGGGCACGGTCACCGTCGACGAGTTCGTCGCGACGATCGGCGAGCTGGTCGCGGCTCGGAAGTAGCCCGGCGCGCGCGCCGCTCAGGCCGCGCGGCTGCCGGACTTGGCGACCAGCAGGTCGGCGTCGGCGTCGGCGAGCAGCTCCGCGCCGATCGTGCCCTCGGCGTGCGCGGCGGCGCCGAGCGTCATCGTCACGGGCGTGCCGTCCGGCGTGGCGCAGCGCACGCGGATCGCGCGGGCGATCCGGTCGGCGACCTCGTGGGCCTCGGCCATGTCGGCCTCCCCGAGCAGCACGACGAACTCGTCGCCGCCCCAGCGGAAGCACGCGTCGGGGCTGCGCACGACCTGGCGCAGGACCGCGGCGACGTCGCGCAGCAGCCGGTCGCCGGTGTGGTGGCCGTGGACGTCGTTGATGAACTTGAAGCCGTCGAGATCGCCGACCAGCGCCGCGATCGGCCGGCCGGTGCGGTGCGACAGCGCGACCTGGCCGACCAGGGCCTCGTCCAGCGCGCGGCGGTTGCCGAGGCCGGTCAGCGCGTCGACGCGCGCGAGCTCGTCGGCGGCGGCGCGCTCGGCGTCGAGCGTGCGACGGATGTTGCGGATGTGGCCCGACCACACGAAGCAGAGCAGCGCCAGGGCCCAGGCGATCGCCAGCGTGGCGATGCGCTCGGGCAGCAGGCCGGCGCTCCAGTCGCCGTAGGCCGCGGGCAGGAAGACGACGACCGTGTCGGCGAGCAGGAGGAGCAACAGGCGCCGGGCGGGCAGGACCACGCCGCACCAGACGACCGACAGGATCACGAGCTGGTCGTAGGACGACGCCGATCCGGCCAGCCACTGCAGCATGCCGAGCATCAGCGGCCCCGAGAGGGCGATCGCCATGAGCATGCCCGTGCCGAGCGTCCGCTGGGTGACGACCATCGCCCCGCCGAAGACGAAGGCCAGGCCCACGGTGATCGCCGCCGGCACCCAGCCGAGGCCGCCGAGCGCCGACGTGGGCGGATCGAAGGCCAGCAGGGCGGCCGCGATCAGGCCCGCGCACCAGAACAGGAAGCCGGCGAGGCGGCCGACGAAGCGCCGATCGAGGATCTCGTAGTGGTCGGGCGCCTGATGCAGCAGCGCCCGCAGGCGCGGCAGGTCCAGCCCGGTCTCAGGGTGTGATCCCACAGCTCGTTGGTCGGCCGGGGCGGGGTCCTCCTGAAGGCTCGTACACGGCGCTGGCAGACGGCTGGACGATCCGTCTATACTCGGTGGCGTTGATTTGCATCGCGACAAGGTCGGCGCCGCGCTCATGACGAGCCGCCGACAGAACAGCTAGTGCCGGTCCCGCGTAGGTTCGACCGGCGCCCGCCCGAGCGCGACACCACGCGTGTCAACGAGCGCATCCGGGTTCCCGAGGTCCGCGTCATCGGCGACGATGGCGAGCAGATCGGGATCATGAAGACCGATGAAGCCCTGCGCATGGCGCAGGATCGCGAGCTCGACCTGGTCGAGGTCGCCGCTGAGGCGCGGCCGCCGGTCTGCCGCATTCTCGACTACTCGAAGTACAAGTACGAGATCGCCCAGAAGCAGAAGCAGGCGCGCAAGCACCAGCAGCAGATCGTGATCCGCGAGATCAAGTTCCGGCCGAAGATCGCGCAGCACGATTACGACACGAAGAAGGGCCACGTCGAGCGCTTCCTCCGCCACAAGGACAAGGTGAAGATCACCATCATGTTCCGTGGCCGCGAGGTGACGCACCCCGAGCGGGGGCGCATGATCCTCGACCGTCTGGCCGAGGAGCTCGCCGACCTCGCCGTCATCGAGCAGCGTCCGAACCTGGACGGCCGCAACATGACGATGATGCTCGGCCCCAGCAAGGCCGTGCTCGCCGGCACGATCGACGAGGATCGCGCCGCCGCTGCCGCCGCTGCCGCCGCCGAGGAGGCCGCCGACAACGGCGCTGCCGCCGAGGCGCAGGCCGCTGCGGACGCCGAGGCCGCTCCGGACGCCGAGGCCGCTCCCGCGGCTGAGGCCGCCCCGAGGGCCGACGGCGACGCCCCGGCCGACGGCGACGCCCCGGCCGCGGCTCCGGCCGAGGCCGAGACCCGCACCGCCGAGTAGCACCACTCAGTCTGCAGCGAGTCCGAGGCGGTGCGCTACGGCGGCCGCCTCGGTTCGACTGCGCACGTCCAGCTTCCCGAGGATCCGGGAGACGTGGACGCTGGCCGTCTTCTCGGCCATGAACAGCTCCGCGCCGATCTCGCGGTTGGTGGCGCCGCGCGCCACGAGGAGCAGCACCTGGCGCTCGCGCGGCGTCAGGCCGAACGGGTCGACGTCCTCGACGCCGTCGCGGGCGCTCGCGTCCGCCGCGCCGCCGTCTGCGTGGGCCTGCGTGCCCTCCACCGGGGCCGCGTCCACGCTCAGGCGCGCCCGCGCGGCCAATCCCTCGAGCTCGCCGACCAGCCACGTCGCGCCGAGGCGCCGGGCCAGCGCGAGCGCCTCGCGTGCGGCCGACGCGGCGGCCTCCCGCCGCCCCTGGGCCAGGTGCGCCTCGGCGGCGTAGCGCCACGCGCAGGCCTGCGGGAGCGGCCGGTCCAGCCGCTGCCACTCGGCGACGGCCGCCGCCCAGGCCTCGCGGGGGTCGGCGCCCGCGGCGCGCAGGTGATGCGCCTCGGCGGTCGCCGCATACGCCTTCTCCAACGGCCGCCCGGCGGCGGCCGCCGCCCGGGCCCGGTCGAGCATCGCGCCCGCGCGGCCGAGCGCATCGGCCTCCGCGTCGGCGTCGCCCAGGTCGCGTGCCCGCTGGGCCAGGTCGGCCTCGATCGCCACGCCCGTGACCGCCAGGCGCCCGAGCCGCACGGTGTCGTCGCTGCAGAACTCCAGTCGCTCGAGGGCGTCCTCGACCGCCTCGCGGGCGCAGATGGCCTCGCCGCTGCGGCGGTCCAGCTCGGCCCGCAGGACGCCGGCGACCGCGACGAACTGCGGCTCCAGCGAGTCGACCAGCAGCGCCTCGACCTCCTCGATCGCCGTCCGCGCGCGATCGTCCTGGCCGCGGCCCAGCGCCAGCTCGGCGCGGCGCAGCTCGACGTTGACGCGTCCTCCGCCGCTCGTGCGCCCGACCCGCGCCAGGTGCGCGTCGGCCTCGATCCACTCGCCGCCGTCGATCGCCAGCTCGGCCGCCATCGTCCGCACCCATTCGAAGCCGGGGTAGCCGGTCTGGAGCTGGCCCATGGCCTCCTCGGTCACGGCGGCCGCCTCGGCACGCAGGCCCGAGAGCTGCAGGGCGTCGGCCAGGTTGACGTACGCGACGCCCAGCAGCTGGGCGTCGTCGCCGTCGCGGGCGAGCACCGCCGCCTCCCTCAGCGCGGCGACGCCACGGTCGTGCTCGCCGGTCATGATGAGCGCGAGCCCGAGGTGGTTGTAGGCCTCGGCCTTGAGCATCTCGGAGTGCTCGGTGCCGGGCAGGCCGGGGAGGACCTCCTCGGCGAGCGCGACGGTCTCGGCGAAGCGCGACTGCAGCGCCGCGAGCTTCATCCGCGAGATCGTGAGGCCGATGCGGTCGGCCACCGGCGCGTCGTCGGCCAGCAGCCGCCGCGCGAGGTCGAGCGAGGCGCGGCTGGCCTCCCCGCGTCCCAGGGCCCACTCGGCCATCGCTCGTTGCCGCAGCAGGAGGGGCACGCGCGGGTCGTCGGGCTCGGCCGAGCGAACCTCGCGCAGCGCCTCGTTGAGGAGCGTGACGCGCCGCGTGTCGTCGGCGTAGCGGTGGGCGTGCGCCGTCCGGCGCAGCAGCTCGACGTGGTCGACGCCGGTCAGCACCTGCGGCTCGTCGACGCGGTCCCACAGCTCCAGCGCACGCTCCAGAAGCTGGGCGGCATCGGCCTCGGCGTGCGCGCGGCCCGCGGCCTCGGCGGCGCGGATCGCCGAGCGCAGCGCCTCGGGCTGGGCGCCGGCACGGTGGAAGTGATGGGCGACCGCGGCGGCCAGGCCCGGGCCGCCGTCGCCGGGCAGACCGTCCTCCAGCGCGCGAGCGACCGCGAGGTGCAGCGCGGAGCGCTCGCCGGGCAGGAGGTCGTCGTAGACGACCTCGCGCAGCAGGACGTGGCGGAAGACGTAGCGGTCGTTGGCGTCGACGGAGACGACGTGGCCGGCGATCGCATCGCGAAGCGCCTGGCGCAGGTGCGGCTCGTCGAGGACCGCCAGGCCCTGCAGCACGGCCTCGTCGGCGGGCTGGGCGACCGCGAGCGCGCGCATGAGCTCCTGCGCCGGCGCCGGCAGCCGCTCGACGCGCACCATGAGCGCGTCGGCGAGGCTCGGGGCCAGCGGCCCCGGCCCGGCGGCCAGCAGCTCCTCGACGAAGAGCGCATTGCCGTCGCTGCGGCGCACGAGGCGGTCGACCAGCTCGGCCGACGGCTCGCTGCCGTGCAACTCGCGCGCCATCGCGGCGATGTCCTCCGGGCGCAGCCCCGACAGCTCGATCCGGTGCGCGTTGGGCGTGCGCTCCAGCGCCGCCAGCAGCGGGCGCAGGGGGTGGCGGCGGTGCAGCTCGTCGGGCCGGTAGCTCAGGGCGGCGAGCACGCGCTCGTCGGCGAGGTTGCGTCCGAGGAACGACAGGAAGTCGCGGGTGGAGCGGTCGGCCCAGTGGACGTCCTCGATGACCAGCAGCACGGGCTGCTCGCGGCCGATGCGGTCCAGGGCGGCCAGCAGCGCCTCGAACAGCCGGCCCTGCGCCTGGCCGCCGCGGTCCGAGGACTCCCCGCCGGGGCGCGACGCGCCGTCGCCGTCGGGCTCGCCGTCCGGGTCGGCCAGGCCTGGGAGCAGCGCCGCCAGCTCCCGTCGTGCGGCGGCCGGCAGGCCGAGCAGGCCCGGGTCGCCCCGGCGCACGAGCGGGCGCAGCGCGCCGACCAGCGGGGCGTAGGGCAGCTCGCCGTCGCCCAGCTCGACGCACTCGCCGGCCAGCACGCGCGCGCCCAGCTCCTCGGCCCCGGCGATCAGCTCGTTGAGCAGCCGGGTCTTGCCGACGCCGGACTCCCCGGCGACGAAGGCCAGCCCGGGGCGGCCCTCGCACGCGTCGCGCAGCGCCGAGCGGAGCGCCTCGAGCTCTCGCTCGCGCCCGATGAGTCGGCTGCTGGTGGTGGTTGCGGCCACCGCGCTAGCCTAGATCACGGCCCGCCCACCCAGACCGCGCCCCCGCGCGACTCCTGCCATACTGGCCCCGGGCCAGCCGCGCGATATTCCGCGTGCTCTTTCCTATACTGGCCCGCCTCCGCTATGCCGAAGATGAAGACCCATTCGGGCGCCAAGAAGCGCTTCAAGCTGACCGCCAAGGGCAAGGTCAAGGCTCGCCACGCCTTCACGAGCCACATCCTCGAGAAGAAGTCGCCGAAGCACAAGCGACACCTCGGGAAGGACTTCGTCCTGTCTCCGCATGACCAGCCGCGGGTCAAGACCCTGTTGGGAGCGAAGAAGAAGTGACCCGCGTCAAGCGATCCGTCAACGCCAAGAAGAAGCGTCGCAAGACGCTGGAGCTCACCAAGGGCTTCCGTGGCGAGGCGAACTCGAACTACAAGCGCGCGAAGGAGGCCTTGACCAAGGCCGACTCCTACGCGTACCGCGATCGCCGCAACCGCAAGCGCGACTTCCGCCGCCTGTGGATCACGCGCATCAACGCGGCCGCCCGCCTCAACGGGCTCTCCTACGGTGAGTTCATCCACGGACTCAAGTTGGCGGAGATCGACCTCGACCGCAAGGTCCTCGCCGACATCGCCGTGCGCGATCCCGAGACGTTCCGCCGATTTGCCGAGGCCGCCCGCGAGGCGTCGGCAGCCGCTGCGTAGCGACTCACCGACATCGCGCTCCCGAAGGGAGTGCCAAGCTCCTCAAGGGCGCCGCTTCCTCACCGGGACGGCGCCCTTCTTTTTGCCCTGGATCAGCAGCCAGCCACCACCGCACCGCCAATGATCACCTCCCACACCAACCCGCTTCTCAAGGACATCCGGCGTCTGCAGACGCGGCGCGAGCGCGGGCGCTTCGTCGCCGAGGGCGAGGACCTGCTCGCCGCCGCGCAGCACGCTGGCTGGAAGCCCGTGCACCTGCTGCGCGCGGGGATCGACGTCACCGAGGACGCGCTGGCCAAGGTCTCCGCGCTCGGCTCGGGCACGCGCGCGCTCGGCGTGTTCGAGGAGCGCTGGGCCCAGCCGGCGGGTCCGCTGTGCGTGGCGCTGTGGGGCGTCAAGGACCCCGGCAACGTCGGCACGGTCCTGCGCGGCGCGCTGGCCTTCGGCGCCGACTCGGTCGTCGTCGGGCCCGGCACCGCCGACCCGTACGGCCCCAAGGCGGTGCGTGCCTCGATGGGCGCGATCTTCGACGTCCCGGTGGCCCGGGCGACGTCGGTCGACGAGCTGCCCGGCGTGCGCATCGCGCTGGACGCGAGGCGCGGCGACCCGCTGCGGGGGGGTGGGTGGGACCGATCTCGTGACGTCACGCTCGTGGTCGGCGCCGAGCGCGCCGGGCTGGCTCCGGACGTCCTCGAGGCCTGTGATCGGGCCGCCCACATCCCCATCGCCAACGAGTCGCTGAACGCGGCGATGGCCGCCACGCTGGCGGTTTATGAACTGACTAGGGTCCCGGAGGCCTGATGCTCGACCGCATCGAAGAGATCCACGCCGAGGGGCTGGCCGCCGTCCAGGCCGCCGGCAGCACCGAGGCGCTCGAGGAGCTGCGCGTGCGCCTGCTGGGTCGCAAGGCCGAGCTGCCCAACCTGCTGCGCGGCGTCGGCGAGCTGGCGCCCGACCAGCGCGGTCCCGTCGGCAAGCGCGCCAACGAGGTGCGCAAGGCGCTGGAGGCCGAGCTCGGCTCCGCCCGCGACCGCCTCGACGCCGTCGAGCTGGACACACGCCTTGTCGCCGACCGCGTGGACGTCACCCTGCCGGGCGACCCGGTGCAGCCGATCGGGCGCCTGCACCTGATCACGCAGACGTGGCGCGAGCTCGAGGACGTGTTCCTCGGCCTCGGCTTCACCGTCATGGAGGGGCCCGAGGTCGAGACCGTCGAGTACAACTTCGACGCGCTCAACCACGAGCTCACGCATCCCGCGCGCGGGCGCACCGACACGTTCTACACGTCCGGCGACACGGTCCTGCGCACGCACACCTCGCCGATGCAGGTGCGCGCGATGCAGGCCCATCCGCCGCCGCTGTACGTGGTGATCCCCGGCCGCGTCTACCGGCGCGACAACGACGCGACGCACACGCCGCAGTTCCACCAGGTCGAGGGCCTGGCCGTGGACGAGGACATCACGCTGGCCGACCTGAAGGGCACGCTGCTGGAGTTCTCCCGCGCGATCTTCGGCGACGAGCGCGACGTGCGCCTGCGCGGCCACTTCTTCCCGTTCACCGAGCCGAGCGTCGAGGTCGACGTCTC
>NZ_DATHDY010000021.1:0-10112 GCF_035318805.1 Baekduia sp. | reverse complement strand
GTGATGCCGGACGTCCCGTTGACCGTCAGCACGCTCGACGTGTTGTCGTACGTGTTGCCCGTGAGGTTGGCCGTCACGTTGATCACGCAGCCCAAGGCCGTGATCGTGCAGCTGATCCCCCGGATGTTGCCCGTCACGACCTGCACGGACTGCGAGACAGCATCGAGATGCCCCTCGGAGCACACCACGGCAGCCGACTGACCGGCCGCCGTGCAACCGGAGAAGGTCGGTCGCACAGTAGCGACGTCGCTCCAGTTACCGGTGTTGACCGGGCCGGCCGTGCCGATGAGCCGTCCGGTGGCCGTCGTGTTCGTGCAGACCACGCCAACCAGGTGCGCCGGATTCGGGACACTGATCTCCAGCCGAGACGCCGGGGCGGTCGCCGAGAAGAACGTCCCCGGCGACGCCGACCCGTTGCTCGACCAGTTCGTCGCGGACGCGCTCGATGCCGACGCCAGCGCCGACACGACCATCGCGCCCATAACCAGCACCTTCAGGAACCTACGAGACATACGTTCCTCCTAGCGAAGCCATCACTCCGCATGTTGTTGAACAGCAAGGACCGCCGCGGCCGCCTCCGCATGCCGGCTGCCACGCAGCGGTAGAACGAGGCCGACTCTCCACGGCCCTCGGCGAGGGGTCCACAGCCAAGACGGCAATCAAGGCCAATGAGCACCGGCGGTCGGCGAGCTGCTGCAGGGCGACGCACTCATCCGAGTCGTGGTGATCATCAGTCCGGATTCCTGATCGTGGCCATCCGGTTCCCCGCCCCGCAGGCCGATCACACCGTTGCGAGCCCCGGCGCGGCCCGAGAGGGCGTACGCGCCCCCTCCCCGCGGCCGACTATGGTCCGAGCCCCTCCGCCGGTCCACAGCCATTTGGCCCAGCCACTCAGGGTCCGATGCGAGCAGTTCTCCACCAGTTCGTCACGCCCGCTGCACATGTCGCCGTGTTTCACCGCTGAGTTGCGACGAACCTACTTGCGACCGTGGCCGGTCCGGCGTAGTGTCCGCACTGGTCAACAGGAGGGCACGTCGATGGAGAATTGGAAGGATCGAGCGGCGGATCCGCGTCGCGTCCCAAAGCGACGGGCGTGGCGGCAGGAGCTGCTCGCCGAGGGCGCGACCCTGGACGCCATGGAGGTCGAGGAGCTCGAGCACCTGCTCGAGGTCCAGGCCGAGGCGTTGCGGCGCGCCAAGGCGCTGCGGCGTTCAGCATCGTGGATCCGTCGTCGCTGAGCACCGCTGCGTAACGTCTCAGGGCTCGCTGCGGCCGGCCGCGGGATGTTTTGCACACGTTTTCGTGTTTCGCAGAACCGATTCGGGAAAGACTTGAAATCGGGATGGTCCCGCCCCGTACCTTGCGGGGGTCCGCTAAAGGAGAGATGTGCAGCTATGGAGCACCGTATGCAGCTTGGCGCCAATCTCCGCAGGCTCCGCAAGGAGCGCTGCTGGTCACAGGAGATGTTGGCGCACTTCGCCGGTCTACACCCCACGGAGGTGAGTCGTCTGGAGAGAGGTCTCAGAGAACCGCGCCTGCGCACGATCGTCCAGGTCGCGAGCGCGCTCAACGTACCGATCCAGGCGCTCCTGGATCCGGAGCCGTCGCCGGAGCCTGAGCCGGTCACGTAGCCCGGCGTCGCAAGGGAACCTGCACAAACCCTGCAGGTTCCTCAATCCCCGTTCCGGTGCGCCGATGTACCGGAAGGACATGCCCAAGGGCAGGGGATTCAGCGCACCGTTCGGAGAGCGGCAGCGCGACGGAAGGCAGGCCGGGCAGCTCATCAGCCGCGGTCTCCTTGTCGATCTCGGACCTCAGCAGCGCGCACGGCAGGCCGTGCGCGCTGCCGAGCAGCTCAGCCGGGTCGTGGTCGAGGGCCTCGAAGAGGGCGTCGTCGTCACCGACCCGCAGCTGCGCGCGCTCAGCTGGAACGCCAGCGCGCTGCGCATCCTCGAGCTGACCGGCGCCGACCTCGCCGGCGCCACGGCGCCGTTCCAGCACGACGTGCGGATCGTCGCCGAGCGCGACGGAACCACGCTGGCGCCCGGCGACTCGCTCACCGCCACCGCGCAGCGCGACGGCGTGCCCGTCCACGGCATGGCGATGCGCACCGACGCGCGGGGCAACGAGCAGTGGATCCGCGTCCACGCCCGGCCCTTGAGCGCGGTGCCCGGCCGCGACACCGGCGTGGCCGTCACGTTCGCCGACGTCACCGCGACGATCAGCACGCAGCGCACGCTGAAGGAGGAGCGCGACCGCGCGCAGCGCTACCTCGAGGTCGCCAGCACGCTGGTCGTCGTCCTCGACCAGCGCGGCCATGTGGAACTCATCAACCGCCAGGGCTGCGAGCTCCTCGGCTTCACCGAGGAGCAACTGCTCGGGCGCGACTGGTTCGACGCGGTCGTGCCTGCCACCGACCGGCTGGACGCCCGCCGCGCGTTCGCCCGGCTGGTCTCCGGGGTCGAGCCACCGCGCGAGAGCCTCGAGACGTTCGTGCGCAGCCGCGCCGGCGACGACCGCAAGATCGCCTGGCGCAACTCGGCGCTGCGCAACGAGGACGGCGAGATCATCGCGGTCCTGCGCTCCGGCGAGGACGTCACCGAGCGCCGCCGCGCCGAGGCCCAGGTCGCCTACCTGGGCTACCACGACGCCCTCACCGGCCTGCCGAACCGCACCCAGCTCGAGGAGCAGCTGCGCCTCGACCTGGCCCGGGCGCGGCGCTCCGGCGACGCCGTCGCGCTCCTCTACTTCGACCTCGACAACTTCAAGCTGGTCAACGACTCGCTCGGCCACGCCGCCGGCGACGAGGTCCTGCGGGAGACGGCGCGGCGGGTCGCCGAGCTCGTGCGCGGCGGCGACGTGCTCGCCCGCCAGGGCGGCGACGAGTTCCTCCTGCTGATGCACTGCCCCGGCCCGGAGACCGCGACCGCCGCGGCGCACCTCGCCGCCGACCGGATCGCCGCCGCGCTCGAGCGCCCCTTCGAGGTCTCCGGCGCCGAGTTCCACATCGGCGCCTCGATCGGCGTCGCGCTCGCTCCCGAGCACGCCGACGACGCCGAGAGCCTCCTCAAGCGCGCCGACAGCGCGATGTACCAGGCCAAGCGTGCCGGCGGCGGCACCGTCGCCGTCTTCCAGCAGGAGGAGGGCGACGCCCGCGCGCGCCTCTCGCTCACCACGCGGCTGCGTCGCGCGATCGGCGCGGGGGACCTGCGCCTCCACTACCAGCCGATCGTCGCCCTGGACGACAGCGGGCTCACCGGCGTCGAGGCGCTCGTGCGCTGGGAGGACCCCGAGCACGGGCTCGTCGCGCCCGGGGACTTCATCCCCATCGCCGAGGAGACCGGCCTGATCGACCCCATCGGCGACTGGGTCGTCGAGGAGCTGTGCGCCCAGGGCGTCCGCTGGGCGCAACAGGGCCTGCGTCCGCGCCTGTCCTTCAACCTCTCCCCGCGCCAGCTGCGCCGGACCGATCTGGTCTCCTCGATCTCCGAGCGGATCGCCGCGCACGGACTGCGCCCCGAGCAGCTCTGCGCCGAGCTGACCGAGACGGCCGTGATGAGCGACGCGCACCGTCACCGCTCGCTGCTCGACGAGCTCCACGAGGCCGGGCTGAGCATCGCCATCGACGACTTCGGCGCCGGCCACTCCTCGCTCGCCCGGCTCCGCGACCTTCCGGTGCAGGTGCTCAAGGTCGACCGCTCCTTCCTGGATCGCGTGCCCGACGATCGCGGGTCGTCGTCGATCGTCGCGGCGATCCTCGCGCTCGCCGAGGCCTTGAACATGACCACGATCGTCGAGGGCATCGAGAGCCACGCCCAGCTCGACTTCCTGCGTAACCACCGCTGCCCGTTCGGCCAGGGCTACCTCCTGGGCCGGCCCGTCCCCGCCGACGAGCTGTCGCTCGCCGTCCTCGCTCCCCGATGATCGCGGCCACCGTGCGTCCACTGCAGCAGGTCGCCTCCGAGCTGGACACGACCTGGGTCCTCGTCACGGCCGTGCTCGTCATGTTCATGCAGGCGGGCTTCGCGTGCGTGGAGATCGGGTTCTCGCGCGGCAAGAACGCGGGCGCGGTGATCGCCAAGATCCTGGTGAACTTCTCCGTCGCGTCGCTCACGTGGTGGATGGCGGGCTTCGCGCTGGCCTTCGGCGGCGGTGCCGCGCTGGCCGGCGACTCCGGCTTCTTCCTCGACCACGGCACAGTGCTGCACCCCGGCAGCCCGATCGCGGGACCGCTGGACGGCGCCGGCGCCGGCTACTTCTTCTTCCAGATGGTGTTCTGCGCCGTCTCGCTGTCGATCGTCTGGGGCACGACGCTCGAGCGCATCCGCTTCATCGCGTACCCGATCTACGGCGTCGTGTTCGCCGGGCTCATCTACCCGCTGATGGCGCACTGGATCTTCGGCGGCGGCCTGCTGGACCAGGTCGGCGCGGGCATGCAGGACTTCGCGGGCTCGACCGTCGTGCACCTCACGGGCGCGACCGGCGGCCTCGCCGCGCTGCTGCTCCTCGGCCCGCGCGCGGGCAAGTACGGACCCGATGGCCGCCCCCGCGCCATCCCCGGCCACTCGATGCCGATGTTCGGCCTCGGCGTGCTGATCCTTTGGCTGGGCTGGTTCGGGTTCAACCCGGGCTCGACGCTGGGCACGAGCGGCAACCGCATGGCCGAGGTCGTCGTCGTGACGAACCTCGCCGCGGCCGCCGGCGTCGTGGGGGCGGCGATCGCCGCGACGGCGCTGACCCGCAGCCTCGACGTGGGCATGCTCGGCAACGGCGCGATCGCCGCGCTCGTGGCCATCACCGCCCCGTCGGGGTTCGTGGAGTTCTGGGCCGCGCCGATCATCGGCCTCGTCGCCGGCGGCCTGGTCGTGGCCTCCGTGCTGGTCATCGACCGCCGGCTCGACGACCCGGTCGGCGCGCTCTCGGCGCATGGCGTCGCGGGGATCTGGGGCACGCTGAGCTGCGGCCTCTTCGCGTCGCCGCGGCTCGTCGGCGGTCCCGACGTCGTCGGCGACCCGGGCCTCTTCTACACGGGCTCCTTCACCCAGCTCGGCGTGCAGGCCCTCGGCGTGAGCGTCGCGTTCGTGGTGGTCTTCATGTTGTCCTACATCACGTTCGCGGCGATCAAGGCCGTCTTCGGCCTGCGCGTGACGCCCGACGAGGAGGAGGCCGGCCTCGACATCGTCGAGCACGGCATGTACGGCTACCCCGAGCAGTACGTCGACCCGGACGCGCTGGCGCCCGTCGGGCCGCCGGTCTGACTAGACGCCGCGCGGGTTTGCCGGCGTGCCCGTCCCCGGGCCGGGGACGTTGCGGAACCGGAAGGGCTGGGCGTCGCGGCCGGGCTGGACGAACCACGCCTCGCCGGTCGCGCCGCCGGTCACGATCCGCAACACCGTGGCGGCGACCGTCTCGGCCGGGATGAGCGTGATGCCCGAGGCCGCGAGCTGGTCGCGGAAGGGCTCGACGATCTTGGACTCGGCAAAGCCCGGGCAGATCGCGTTGTAGGTGATGTTGTCGGCCTCGAGGGCTGGGCCCATCGAGCGCGCCAGCCCGACGACCGCGTGCTTGTTGGCCGCGTAGAGCGGATCGAACGGCACGGCGGTCAGGCCGGCCAGCGAGGCGGTCGCGACGATCGCGCCGCCGCCTCGGGCCTTCAGCGCGGGCAGCGCTGCATGGGTGCCGAAGACGACGCCGTCGAGGTTCGCCCCGTTGGCGCGGTGGTACTTGACGAGGTCGAAGTCGTCGCCGATCCCGCAGCCGGTCGCCACGCCCGCGTTCAGGTACACGATGTCGATGCCGCCGCACTGCGCGACGGCGAAGGCGACCATGGCCTCGTTGGCCTCCAGGTCGGAGACGTCGCAGCGCACGAAGTGCCCGCCGACCTGCTCGGCGACCGCACGGCCGCCGGCGTCGTCGAGGTCGGCCACCACGATCTCCGCGCCCGCCTCGGCGAGCGCGAGGGCGGTCGCGCGACCCAGGCCGCTCGCGCCGCCGGTGATCAGCGCGACCTTGTCGCGCAGCGCCGTCACGCGAGCTCCAGCACGAGCTTGCCGACGTTCTCGCCGCGGAAGAGCATCTGCAGCGTGTCGGGGAAGTCGTCGATCGAGCCCTGCACGACGTGCTCCTGTGCCTTGATCTTCCCCTCGGCGATCCAGCCGGCGATCTCCTGCGCGGCTTCGGCGTAGCGGCGGGCGTAGTCGAAGACGACGAAGCCCTCCATCCGCGCGCGGCGGACCAGGAGCGCCATGTAGTTCGAGGGGCCCTGGTGGCGGGTCTCGGTGTTGTACTGGCTGATCGCGCCGCAGATGACGACCCGCGCCTTCATCGCCAGGCGCGTCAGCGCGAGGTCGAGGATGTCGCCGCCGACGTTGTCGAAGTACACGTCGACGCCGTCGGGCGTCGCGTCGCGCAGCGCCTTCTTGAAGCCGTCGGAGCGGTAGTCCAGCGCGACGTCGAAGCCCAGCTCGTCGGTTAGCAGCGCGCACTTGCCGGGCCCGCCGGCGATGCCGACGACGCGGCAGCCCTTGACCGTGGCGATCTGGCCGACCATGGAGCCGACGGCGCCGGCGGCGCCCGAGACGAGCACGGTCTCGCCCTCCTTGAGCGCGCCGACGTCGAGCAGGCCGAAGTAGGCGGTCATGCCCGGCATGCCGAGCGCGCCGAGGTAGGTGGCCAGGGGCGCGGCGTCGGGGTCGACCTTCACGCAGCCCTTGCCGTCGGAGACGACGTGCTCCTGCACCCCGAAGGCGCCGACGACGTGGTCGCCGGCCGCGTACTTGGGGTGGTTGGACTCGGTGATCTCGATCAGGCTGCCCGCGCGCATGACCTCGCCGAGACCGACCGGCGGGACGTAGGAGGGTCGGTCGTCGAGCCAGCCGCGCATCGCGGGATCGAGCGAGATCATCTTCGTGACGCCGGCGAACTGGCCCTCGCCCGGCTCGGTGACCGGGGCGTCGGCGTGCTCCCAGTCGCTGGGCTGGAGCTCGCCCGTGGGGCGGGCGGCCAAGCGGATCTGACGGTTGGTGTCGGGCACGATCGTCTCCTGTCGCTGCGGGTGGGTACTGGGCGGTACCGCGCTGGCACGGCACAGTACCTGCGCCGCGCCGCGCGCTGGTCTGCGGGAAATCTGGGTACCGGACCGCAGCACTCGCGTAGTTCTCGTGTTGGCAGGACGTACGACTCAGATCCCATCGGGAGGGACCATGCACTTCAAGAACCTCAGAGCAGTGCTCGCCGCCGGCGCGTTCGCGCTGGCGTTGACGCTGCCGGCCGCCGCGCAGGCGGCCACGGCACCGGCCGTCGTCACCGGCGGAGCGGCGAACGTGGTTCAGCAGGCGGCGCGGCTGACGGGCACCGTCAACCCCAACGGCGACGCCACGACGTACCAGTTCCAGTACGGCACGACGAGCGCCTACGGGGCGGTCACGCCCGAGCAGACGATCGGCGCCACCGGCAGGAAGACGGTGACCGCCGACATCAGCGGCCTCGCCCCGGCGACGACCTACCACTACCGTTTGATCGCCCGCAACGGCACGGGCCTGACCAAGGGCAGGGATCGCAGCTTCAAGACGAAGGCCCAGCCGCTGGGCGTGACCTTCGCCGCCACGCCGAACCCGGTCCCGTTCGGCGGCACGACGGGCCTCGCCGGTCAGCTCACCGGCACCGGCAACGGCGGCCGCGAGGTCGTGCTGCAGGGCAACCCGTTCCCCTACACCCAGGGGTTCAAGAACCTCGGCAACAAGCTGGTCACCGACGCCGCGGGGAACTTCTCGTTCGGCCTGATGGCCATCCCGCTGAACACCCAGTACCGCGTGGCGCTGCCCGACAAGCCGTCGGTCATCAGCCCCATCGTCGTCGTCAGCGTCTCGGTCCGCATCAGCACGCACGTCGGCACCAAGACCGTCCACCGTGGCCACAGGCTGACGTTCCAGGGCTCGGTCCGCCCGGCCGTCGACGGCACGCCGATCGCGATCCAGAAGCGGCGCAACGGCAAGTGGATCACGGTCGCCGGCACGGTGACGCGCCACAACAGTACCGCGTCGTCGACCTACAGCAAGCACGTGACGATCCGGACCGGGGGCAAGTACCGCGTCTACGCGGGCGTCGCCAACGGCAGCTTCGTGCCGAACACCGGCACCGAGGTGACGATCCACACGAAGTAGGGCGGCGCGCGCTGCGGGGCCGGTTCGTCTCGGACGGGCCGGCCTCGCGCGCGCGCCGCTGCTCGCCACGCGGCTGTTCGAGGTGCGGCGGGCACAGATGGCCACGGCACGCGCAAATAACGATCGGTGGCACTCACTATTCTGTATGTCAAAGTAGACTCATCGACTATGGACAACATACTAGTGACTGACCCACACTGGCGACGGGCCGTCAGGCCCAGGTCGCGCCACGCCAAGCTTGTAGGGCGTCGCACGGCCGTTCATCGATTGCGGAGCCGGTCGCTCCGCTTAGGAGGAACGCATGTCTCGCAGGTTCATGAAGGTGCTGGTGATCGGGGCCACGGTCGCCTCGGCGCTGGTCTCGGCATCGACGGCGTCGGCGGTCAACTGGAGCAGCAACGGGTCGGCGGCGCCGGGGACGGCGTTCTCGGCCACCGCGCCTACCTCGCGGTTCGAGATCAACGTCACGAATCCGTCGCACCAGGTCGGGCTGAGCTGCTCGAATGCAACGATGACGGGGCGGGTTTTCGGCCCCACCGGGCCGAGCAACACCGGTGCGTGGAACAGCGTGGCCACGCTGCAACCGAGCTACTCCTCCTGCACCGCCGCTGGCCAGACGGGCGTCATGTCGTGTGCCGAGGAGCAGTTCGATGCGGTCTCACAGACCTCGCAGGTCGTGACGGGCAACATCCGCGGGATCAACTGCACCTTCACGTTCTGGGGCTGCGTGCTGACGTTCGCCGGCAACCTCACCGGTAACACGTACAACAACATCACGGCCGTCCTCACGCGCAGCGTGTCGGCCGGGCTGAACGCCAGCTGGCCCAACACGGCCGCCTGCCGCTCGATCATGGGCACGACGGGCGGCGGGACCGCGCCGATGACGTGGGGTACGTCGACCAGCCCGCCCGCCCCCCTCTCGTACACCGTCACCTCCGTGTTCAAGCCGAGCATCCAGCACAACTAGGTAGGCCCGTGCGGTCGTCAAGCGGCCGTGGGTGTTCTGCGTCCGCTTGGCGGCCGGCGGGGTGGTTGTCGGGACGCCGGGCGCGCCCGGTGAGGGACTGATCGTGTCGGTATCCACACCGCGACAGGACCCCGCGGCGGCCATGCTCGAGTCTCTGGCTTGCGGTGGATCGTCGCGAACCGCTCATCACGCCGCGCGCCTCCGCGCGCCGCGGGCGCACCGATCGACCATATGGCCGCCGCCTGGGGCGGCACGCCAGCTGGCCCAACACGGCGGCCTGCCGGACACTCACCGGCCGCGCGCCTCAGATCCGACGCGCGCACGGGAGCTCGCGCAGCCAGCCGGCTCTGGACCGCCGATCACTCACTAGTTCACCCTGATCGCCCAGGCGGTTCGACCTCCCGCAGCACTCAGGCGCCGGGAGAGACCCCTTCATCAACGGCGGAGCGATCGCTCCGCGAGGAGGAACGCATGTCCAGCAAGCTCGTGAAGGTATTGCTGATCGCGGCCACGGTGGCGTCGGCGCTGGTCTCGGCATCGACGGCGTCGGCGGTCAACTGGACGAGCAACGGGTCGGCGTCGCCGGGGAGGGTGTTCTCGGCGACCGCTCCGGCCTCGAAGTTGGAGATCCACGTCACCACCCCGTCGCACCTGGTCGGCATTATCTGCAACACGACAACGGCGACGGGGTCGCTCATCGGCCCGACCGGCCCGAGCAACGCCGGAACGTGGAGCGACGTCGCTACTGTGCGACCGACCTTCTCCGGCTGCACGGCCGCCGGCTGGAGCTTCGTCGTGATGTGCTCCGAGGGGCATCTTGATGCTGTTTCACAGCTCGGGACGGTCGTGACGGGCAACATCCGGGGGATCAGCTGCACGATCACGGCCTTGGGCTGCGTGATCAACGTGACGGCCAACCTCACGGGCAACACGTACGACAACACGTCGAGCGTGCTGACGGTCAACGGGACGTCCGGCATCAC
>NZ_DATHDY010000020.1:0-43100 GCF_035318805.1 Baekduia sp. | reverse complement strand
GGGGCCTGGATCCCGATGCGCACCTTCTCGCCCATGATGGACAGCACCGACACCTCGATGTCGTCACCGATCATGATGCTCTGGTTGGACTTTCGTGTCAGTACGAGCATGGTGTGACGCCTCCCAACGTCCCTGCCACCGGGGGATCGAGTCTCGCAGGGCCCCTGCCCACATGCAAGCGCCTCGAAACCATCAAAATGCGGGAACGTAGTAGAAGGGCGAACCTTGCCCCAAAAGCCTGTGCGAAGTGGTATCCCGCCGGTCGTCCATCGGACGGCAGCTTGACGCACCGGCCCGACGTACCGCCGGGGGTCTGACTAGGATGGCCCCCTTCGTATGGCTAGACGATCGCTTCGCCCTCACCTGAACCAGATCCGGACCTGGGTGCGCCAGGGGCGCACTGACGCTTGGATCGCGCACCAGCTGGAGGTCACCGTCCAGCAGATCGAGGCCTTCAAGAAGGAGAACGAGCTGCTCCCCGACGGCGAGGCCGTCGAGACGCCGGGCACCGACTTCGACGACGAGATCGACCTGCGCGCCGAAGACGACGCGCTCATCGCCGCCGAGCTGGAGGCCGAGGCCGCCCGCCGGGCCGAGGCCGGCGAGGACGAGGACGAGCCGGCCGACGAGGACGACGACGCGCCCAAGCGGCGCCGTGGTCGCCGCGGTGGCCGGGGCCGCACCCGCCGGAAGGATCCCGCGTCCTACGAGGGCACGTTCGACCACGGCGACGAGGGCTACGGGCTGTGGCTCGATCCCGCGGTCGCCGACGACGGCACCTACGCCGAGCATTGGGCCGGCCACCGTCCGGTCGAGGTGACGATCGAGGCCGATCAGATCGTCATCCGGCGCGTCGGCGATGCCGCCGACACCGACGACGAGGACTGATCCGCGGCGGCACCGCGCGCTCGCCTTCGAGCGCGCGGCGCGTTCGCGATGACCGCTGACCTGCAGCGGGCGTTCGCGTTCGAGCGGGTTATGCACTCCGCCGTCGGGCGGACCGTGACCGCGGCGTGGGGCCAGGCGTTCCTGGACCCCACGCTCCCGCGCTGCCACGAGCGCAACTTCGTGTGGGCGGGCGGCGACGCCGGCGCAACGGTCCTGGACGCGGCGGCCGAGCGCCTGCTCGGCGGCGCCGCGCTCCTGCACCGGAGGATCACCGTCGAGGAGCCGCATGACGCCCAGCTGCGCGCTGGCCTGCGCGCCCTCGGCTACGACGGGTCGCACCATGTCTTCCTCGCGTTCGCCCCGGACGCGCCGCCGCCCGCGCCCGTCGCGGGCGTCGAGGTGGTGGAGGTCGGCGCCGACGCGGTCGTGCCGGCCAACGACCACTACCTGCGCACCGACCCCGACACCGACTACGGGCGCGACGACGTCACCCGCTCCGAGCTGCTCGAGCACCACCGCGCCTACGCGGCGGCCGGGCCCGCGGACGAGCGGATCTTCGCGGTGGTCGTCGCCGGCGCGGTCGTCGCATGGGCGCGCCTGTGGAGCGCCGGCGGCGTCGCGCAGGTCGAGGACGTCGTGTGCCTCGCCGAGCACCGCGGGCGCGGCTACGGGCGCGCGGTGGTCGCCGCCGCGACGCGGGCGGCGCTCGCGGGCCGGCCGGAGCTGACGTTCATCGTCGCGGACGCCGACGACTGGCCCAAGGAGCTCTACGGCCGGCTCGGCTACGCGCCGATCGGCCACCTCGGGGTGTACCTGCGGCTCGTGGCGCCGCGCGGCTGAGCCGGCCGCGGGGGCGCCGCGCCCCGCGCGTCAGTCCGCCGGCCGCGGGTCCAGGCGCCGGCCGCCCGCGTAGTCGCTGGCCTCGCGCATGTAGCGCGCGAAGGCCGCGTCGGCGGTCGTGCGGGCGTCCCACGCCCACGGCGCGCCCGGCGCGACCGTGTAGGCGATGTCGGTGCACCACGCGGTGCCCTGGCCGTAGAGGTCGAGCAGCTCGTCCAGCGTGAACGGGCCGCCGAGGCGCCGGCGCAGCTCCTGCACGATCTTGTCGGTCACCCGATCCATCGCCATGCGCTCGTCGGGGAGCGCCTCGCGGATGCGCCGCTCGCCCTCCAGCCACTGGAACCTCGACACGTCGAAATCAGCCACGAACGCCAGCGTAGCGCCGGCGCTCGGGCGGTCTCGGGTCACCGGTCGCCGGGCAGGCCCTTCACGATGAACGGCCGCTCGCCGGGCTTGACGAGCCCGAGGCGCCGCGCCTCGCGCTCCAGCGTCCGCGAATCCTTCAGCGCCGTCCGGCGCGCCCGCAGCCGGTCGTTCTCCTGCTGCAGCGCCCGTACCTCGCTCCGGCGCGTCTGCGCCTCGCGGTAGGTGTGGAAGAAGCTGATCGACGGCCCGACGTAGAGCGCGACGACCCCGAAGAGGACGACGAGCAGCGCCAGGCGCCCGACGCGATCCCACCGGATCGCCCGCCCGCCGCCGGCGACCACCTTCGGCCGCTGCGGAGCACGGGGCGCCGAGTCGGGACGGGTGCGCGAACGCGCCGCGGACTGCCGGGCAGAGGCCATCTGTATCGCGGTTCGCTGGCCACCGGCGGGTTCCTTCCCGCACCAGCGGATGTACGAGAACGCCCACGCGCCGGGCCCGTTCCGGGGGTCGTTCCGGGCGTCGTTCCGGGCGTCGAGGGACGATTGAATCTCGTTGTACGAGATTCGATCGTCCCTCGACGCGCCGCGCCCCTCCCTAGCTGCGGAACACGCTCCGGCCCGGGTAGGTCGCGTCGGCCCCCAGGGCCTCCTCGATCCGCAGCAGCTGGTTGTACTTGGCGACCCGATCGGAGCGCGACGGGGCGCCGGTCTTGATCTGGCCGCAGCCGGTGGCGACGGCGAGGTCGGCGATCGTCACGTCCTCGGTCTCGCCCGAGCGGTGCGACATGACCGCGGTGTAGCCGGCGTCGCGCGCCATGGCGATGGCCTCGAGCGTCTCGGTCAGCGTCCCGATCTGGTTGACCTTGATGAGGATCGAGTTGCCGACGCCCAGGTCGATGCCGCGGCGCAGGCGCTCGGTGTTGGTGACGAACAGGTCGTCGCCGACGAGCTGGACGGTGTCGCCGAGCTTGTCGGTCAGCGCCTTCCAGCCGTCCCAGTCCTCCTCGTCCATGCCGTCCTCGATCGAGAGGATCGGATAGCGGCCGGCGAGGTCGGCCCAGTAGCCGGCCAGCTCGAGCGAGCTGAGCTTGCGACCCTCGTGCTCGAGGTCGTAGACGCCGCTCTCGAAGATCTCCGACGTGGCCGGGTCCAAGGCGATGGCGACATCGGCGCCCGGCGTGTAGCCGGCGGCCTCGATGCCGGCGACGAGCAGCTCGAGCGCCGCCTCGTTGGACTCGAGGTTCGGGGCGAAGCCGCCCTCGTCGCCGACCGTCGTGCCGAGCTTGCGGTCGTGCAGCGTCTTCTTGAGCGCGTGGAACACCTCGGCGCCCATGCGCAGGCCGTCGCGGAACGAGGACGCGCCGGCCGGGACCACCATGAACTCCTGGAAGTCGACCGAGTTGTCGGCGTGCGCGCCCCCGTTGAGCACGTTCATCATCGGCACCGGGAGCACGTGCGCGCCCTCGCCGCCGAGGTAGCGCCACAGCGGCTGGCCCTCTTCCGCGGCGGCGGCGTGGGCCGCGGCGAGCGACACGCCCAGGATCGCGTTCGCGCCGAGACGGGACTTGTTGGGCGTGCCGTCGAGCTCGGTCAGCCTGCGGTCGAGGGCGGCCTGGTCGGTGGCGTCGAGGCCGGCGATCGCCTCGGCGATCTCGCCGTTGACGTGGCCGACGGCCTTCGTCACCCCCTTGCCGAGGTACTCCGAGCCGCCGTCGCGCAGCTCGGTCGCCTCGAACTCGCCGGTGGAGGCGCCCGAGGGGACGGCCGCGCGGCCGGTCGCGCCGGAGCGCAGGGCGAGCTCGACCTCGACGGTCGGGTTGCCACGCGAGTCGAGGATCTGCCGGGCGTGGACGCGTTCGATGGCGCTCATGGAGTCGTGTCAGTCCTGTTCTTCTCGGAGTCGGGCCTGCGCGTAGTAGTTCATCTGGGAGCCGGTCGCCAGATCGCCCCAGGTCGCGCCGTCGGCCTCGGCGAGCCGCTCGGCGGCCTCGACGCGCGCGCGAAACCTATCGGCCGAGGACCGCAGCGCGAGCTCCGGGTCGACCTTCAGCTTGCGCGCGACGTTGACGGCGGCGAACAGCAGATCGCCGACGTCGGCGTACCGCGCGTCGGCATCATCCCTCGCGCCGGACTCCTCCAGCTGCTCGAGCTGGCCCAGAACCGCCCCATAGGGTGGCTCGTCGACGTCGAGGCCGGTCGCCGCGGTGCGCCGCTGGACCTTGCGCGCGTAGAGCAGCGACGGCAGGTTCTCGGGCACCTCCCCGAAGATCCCGGGCTCGCGGCCCGCCTCGGTCGACTTGATCTCGTCCCAGTTGGCGAGCACCTCGCCCGCGTTGGCCACCTCGACCTCCCCGAAGACGTGCGGGTGGCGCCGGATGAGCTTCTGGCGCACGTGCTCGGCGACGTCGGCCAGCGAGCCGGCGTCGCGCTCCTCGAGCAGCAGCGACAGGAAGTGGACCTGGAAGAGGACGTCCCCCAGCTCGTCGACCATCTTGGCGTCGTCGCGGCGGTGCGCCGCGTCGGCGAGCTCGTAGGCCTCGTCGAGCGTGTGGGGGACGATCGTGCGCTCGTCCTGCTCGCGGTCCCACGGGCACTCCACCCGCAGGCGCCGCGTCAGGGCGTCGAGCTGCTCGAGGGCGTGGGCGACTTCGGCGGGTGTCTTTGACACCGCTCGCAATCTAGCGCCGGAGCCCTAGGCGGCGGGTGTCGCGAGGGGCCGCACCGCTCGCCCGGCGAGGCCGGAGCGCTAGGCGGCGGGTGTCGCGAGGGGCCGCACCGCTCGCCCGGCGAGGCCGGAGCCCGAGGCGGCGGGTGTCGCGAGGGGCCGCACCGCTCGCCCGGCGAGGCCGGAGCCCTAGGCGGCGGGTGTCGCGAGGGGCCGCACCGCTCGCCCGGCGAGGCCGGAGCCCTAGGCGGCGGGTGTCGCGAGGGGCGACACCCGCCTCAGCCTACCCGGCGCCTACTTCGTGGTCGTCGTCTGCGCCGGGGCCGGGGCCGGGGCGTCGGAGGCGCCGGTGGCCGTCGTCGCGGCCTTCTTCGGCGCGTTCTTGCAGTCGTCGGTCACGTAGCCCTTGCGGCAGTCCGTGCGGTCCTTCCACTTCTTCTGGAAGTCCTTGACGAACGCGTCGAGCTTCTTCTGCTGCTGCTGGGAGACCAGCAGCTGCTTGATCGACGCCTTGGACTGGTCCAGCGTCTGCTGGGAGCCGGGCGTGATCTTGGCGACCTCGAAGACGTAGTAGCCGAACTGCGTCTTGACCGGGCCCTCGATCTTGCCCTTGGACGCCGTGAACGTCGCGTCGTCGAGCGCCTTCTCCTGCTGGCCCTTCGGCACGGCGGCGAGCAGGCCGCCGTTGTCGCGGGTGCCCTGGTCGATCGAGTACTTGGCCGCGACGGTCTTGAAGGACTGGCCGCCGTCGAGCGCCGACTTGGCCTTCTTGGCCTGCGCCTCGGTCTTGGTCAGCACGATGCGCAGGTCGCGCTTCTCGGGCTGCGCGAAGCGCGACTTGTTCTTGTTGTAGTAGTCGGCGATCTGCGCGTCGGTGACCTTGTCGGTCCCCTCGAGGATCTTCGTCCGCAGCTTCTGCGAGAGGTTCTGCACCTTGATCCGGTACAGGAGGTCCTCCTGGACGTAGCCGGAGCTCTTCAGGAAGGCGGCGTAGTCCTTGTCCTTCGGGAAGCTCTGCTGGCGCTGCTTGTCGAACTCCTTCTTGACGTCGGCGTCCGACAGCTTGACGCCCTTGTCGTGCGACTCGCCCTCGATCCAGGCGGAGGAGATCAGGAACTGCATGACCGAGTCGCGCAGGCTCTCGTACTCCTGCTTGCACTGCGCCTTGTAGGTGGCGTCGGTCGGCTTGGGCTGGCCCTTGGCCGGCTTGGCCGCCGTCTTCTTCTTGGTCGCGATGCACGACGTGAACTCGGGCGGCTGCGGGATCGCGGCCTTGCCGACCGCTCCCGTCTGCTGCTGCTGGGTCGTCGCGGCCACCTGGAGCCAGTGGTCGAACTCCGAGGTCTTGATCGCATCACTGCCGATCTTGACCACGGCGTTGCCGGGCACGCCTCCCTCACCGCAGGCGGAGAGGGCCAGGGGGAGCACGAAAAAGGCGCCCAGGAGCGCCAGGTACCGACGAGTCGATGTCATAGCGCCGCGCAAGCTACCAGGGTCTTCATGAAGCCCGCCTTAAACCTATGTCCAATTGGCACGGCTACGCAGCGGCCGTCGCGACGGCCAGCAGCGCGTCTGCGGCCGCGACAACAGCGGGGAAGCGGCCCTCGGCGTCGGTCGGCACGCGTACCGACAGCTGCGAGCGCCCTGGTTCGTAGGTGGACTCCGGCAGCGCCTCCTTGAGCCGCTTGGCCCGCTCGGCGTCCAGATCGATCGGCGTGACCGACAGGCGATCGCCGCGGAACGTCACCGCGCGGGCACCGGCCTGGCCGAGCTTGATGCGCGCCTGCTGCAGCGCCAGCAGGTTCAGGACCGGCGTCGGCACCTCGCCGAAGCGGTCCTCGAGCTCGTCGCGCAGCATCCCCAGCTCGGCGACCTCGCGGGCGCCCGCGATCCGCCGGTGGATGTCGATCTTCGCCTGCTCGTAGGGCACGTAGTCGGCGGGGACGTAGGCGTCGACGTTGACGTCGAGGCGCACCGGCTCGCGCTCCTCCTCGTCGTCGGGGCGCTCGCTGGCCAGCTGCACCGCCTCGTCGAGCATCTGCATGTACAGCTCGAAGCCGAGCGCCGCGACGTGGCCGGACTGCTCGTCGCCGAGCAGGTTGCCGGCGCCGCGGATCTCGAGGTCGCGCATCGCGATCTTGAAGCCCGCGCCGAGCTCGGTGTAGTCGCTCAGCGCGCTCATGCGCTTCATCGCCTCCTCGGTCAGCGAGGCGTGTGCCGGGTAGAGCAGGTAGGCATAGGCCTTCTCGCGGGAGCGCCCGACGCGCCCGCGGATCTGGTACAGCTGAGCGAGTCCGAACAGATCGGAACGCTCGACGATCAGCGTATTGGCCTGCGGGATGTCGATTCCGGACTCGATGATCGACGTCGCCACCAGGACGTCGGCGTCGCCGCGCAGGAACTCGAGCATCTTCTGCTCGAGGACCTTCTCGTCGAGCTGTCCGTGGGCGACCTCGAAGCTCACGCCCGGGCAGAGCCCGCGCAGGCGCTCGGCCGTCTCCTCGATGGACTCGACTCGGTTGTGCACGAAGAACGCCTGTCCCCCACGCTGCTTCTCGCGCATGATCGCCTGCTTGACGAGCTCCTCGTCGTACTCGCCGACGTAGGTCTTGACCGGCCGGCGCCCCTCGGGGGGCGTCTCGATGACCGAGATGTCGCGGATGCCGGCCATCGACATCTGCAGCGTGCGCGGGATCGGCGTGGCCGACATCGCGATGACGTCGACCTTGAGCTTGAGCTGGCGCAGCAGCTCCTTCTGCTTGACGCCGAAGCGCTGCTCCTCGTCGACGACGATCAACCCGATGTCCTTGCCCCGCATGTCGCGCCCGAGCAGGCGGTGCGTGCCGATCAGGATGTCGACCTTGCCCTCGTTGAAGGACTGGACGACGGCCTTCTGGTCCTTGGGCGTCCGGAACCGCGAGACGTGGTCGACGGTGAAGGGGTAGTCCTTCAGCCGCTCGGCGAAGTTGCCGAAGTGCTGCTGGGCCAGGATCGTCGTCGGGGCGAGGACGAGCACCTGCTTGCCGTCGTCGGCGGCCTTGAACGCGGCGCGCAGCGCGACCTCGGTCTTGCCGTAGCCGACGTCGCCGCAGATCAGCCGGTCCATGGGCGTGGAGCGCTCCATGTCGGACTTGACGACCTCGATCGCCTCGCGCTGGTCGGCCGTCTCGGAGTAGGGGAACTTCTCCTCGAACTCGCGCAGCCACTCCGAGTCCTCGGGGTAGGCGTGGCCGGCGCGCTTGCGGCGCTCGGCGTAGAGGTTCAGCAGCTCGCCGGCGAGCTCCTGGGCGGCGCGGCGGGCGCGCGCCTTCATCGTCTCCCAGGCCTTGCCACCGAGCTTGCTCAGCGTCGGCGAGCCGCCGCCCGCGCCGAGGTAGCGCGAGATCTTGGTCAGCTGGTCGACCGGCATGTAGACCTTGTCCGTGCCGGCGAACTCGAGCTGGAGGTAGTCGCGGGTGACGCCGCCGACCGTCTTGGTCTCGAAGCCGGCGAACCGCGCGACGCCGTGGTCCTCGTGGACCACGTGCTCGCCCGTGCGCAGGTCGCTGAACGAGCGCAGCGCCCCGCGGCGGCGCGTCTGCACGCCGTCTGCCCGCTCGGCGCGCTTGCGCCGGAAGAGGCGGTGCTCGGGGATGATCGCGATCCGCGGACCGGCCGCGATGAAGCCGTCGCGCAGGCCGGCGGTAACGAACCGCAGGTCGCCGGGCTCGGTCGTCTCCGAGGAGTCTCCGGTCAGCCAGTGGGCCTGGAGGCGGGCCAGGTTGTAGGCCGTGCGCTCGCCCTCGCCGCGGCGCGGCCAGGTGACGACCGTGCGGTAGTTGGAGCGCACGAGCTTCTCGAGCTGCGGCTCGGCCTCGCGCAGGGAACGGGCGCCGAGGTCGGCGGCCTGCGCGCGGAACTCGAACGGCTGGTCGCCCGACAGCGCGCTGAGGCGCACGTGCGCGCGCTCGTCTAGCGCCGCGGTGACGGTCTCGGGGTTGACGTAGAGGTCGTGCGCGTCGGTGGCGTGGAACGCGGCGCACACGTCCTGCCAGTGGTCGGCCAGCGCGGGCCCGATCTCGGACTCCTCGGCGAGGATCACCGCGGCGCCGGCGGGCGCCAGGTCGAGGAACGCGTGGAACTGGTCGACGGGCAGCAGCTCGGCCACGTCCGGGCGATCTTCGCTGTCGGAGACCGCGACGATCTCCGCCGCCTCGCGGTGCTCGGCCGCCAGCTCGGCGGCGGGGGCGATCTCCAGCTCGGTCAGGTCCGCCAGCGAGCGCTGGGTGAACGTGGAGAACTCGCGCAGCGACTCGATCTCGATGTCGAAGAGGTCGACGCGGACCGCGTGGTCGGAGGTGGCGGGATAGACGTCGAGGATGCCGCCGCGGATCGCGAACTGGCCGCGGTCGTCGACCTGGTCGACGCGCTCGTAGCCGGCCGCGACCAGGTCGGCGGACACCTCGTCGAGGTCCAGCAGGTCGCCGACGCGCAGCATGAACGACTTCGGCCGCAGCGACGGATCCGGCACCTTCTCGCTGAGCGCGACCGCGGAGACCACGACGACCGGCGGCTCCGTGTCGTCGGAGGGCTCTGCGAGCAGCGCGTCGAGCGCGGCGACGCGGAGGCCGACGAGGTGCGGCGGGGGCGCGAGGTGCGACTCGTACGCGACGCCGCGGCTCGGGTAGAAGCGCACGGGCCGCGGGGCGAGCCAGTGGCGCAGGTCGGCGGCGAGGTCGCGGGCCTGGCGGTCGTCGGCGGCGACGACCAGCGCGGGGCGCCCGGCCATCGGTCCGTCGAGGCCGTCGAGCAGCGCGCCGACGACGTACGGGCGGTAGGAGGCCGACACGAACGCCCGGCCGCCCTCGCGTGCGAGGCGGGGGCCGTTGGGGTCGTCGGCGAGGTGCGTGAGGAGGGGGCGTAGGGCCATCTGGGCATGCGCAGCGACCGCGCAAGAGGCGCGGCCGGGTGCTCACTTCATAGTAGTCGTGCCGACCCGGCGTCAGCCGGTGCCGAGATAGGCCAGGCCCAACAGCTCCGCGTAGACGTTCGTCCGCAGCACGCCCTCGCCCTCGTCGGCCAGGACGAACCGGCGACCCGAGGGCGAAGTCACGGCAACGAGCGCGTGCTGGGCGCCGTCGGTCCAGACGCCCACGCGGCCGGCCGGCACGGCGGCGCCCTGGCTGCTCATCGCGAGCAGGCGCGGATGCTTGGCGACGATCGCGGCGGGCGTCAGGTACGCGGTGCCACCGGGCGCGGCCAGGCTGTCGGGCAGCTGGTCCAGCACGTTGATCGCCGCGACGTCGGCCGACCACCAGTGACCGGCGGCGGTGGCGGCGAACAACGCGACGAGCGTTCCCGCGTCGCCGACCGCGCAGAGGTCGCCCGTCCCGCCCAGCGACACGGTGAGCGTGCCTCCCCGGCGAGGGACGCGCGCACGGGCGGCGTGGACGACGGGCGGCGCCAGCGTGCCGCCGAACAGGCCCGGCGCGGGGCGACGGACGCAGGAGACCTCGACACGGCGCCCCACGAGGGCGCGGAACACGGCGGCCGAGCGCCGCGTGAAGCGGATGGTCAACCGGCGCCCGGCGAACGCCGCCCGCACGCCGTCGTGGGCGCCGAGCGCCTCCTTGCCCTTGTACGGGGAGGGATGCGCCTCGGAAGCCGTGCCGGTGATCTCGCTCGCCCCCAGACCGAAGAGCAGCCCATCCAGCACGCCCGCCTGCTCGAGCACGTTCGTGCGCAGCATCCCGGCGCCGAGGTCCTCGACCACGAGGCGGCGTCCGGCGGCGCTCGTCGTCGCGGCGACGGCGTGGGCCGCCCCATCGGTCCAGTAGCCGAGCTGCCCGGACGGCACTGAGGCGGTCTGGCCCCCGAGCGCGACGACGTTGCCGCCCACCACCGAGGCGGCCGGCACGTAGGCCTTGCTCGACCGGGCGCGCCCGAGGAGGTCGGACAGTGGCAGGGCGCGCACGACCTCGTCGACCCACGACGCTCCCGCCGGATCCAGCGCCGCGCGCGCCACGATCGGCGGCCACAGCTCCTCGCCGTCGAGGCGCCACACGTCGCACTCATCGACCGGGGCCACCCGGTCGAGCTGGACACGCAGGACGCCTCCCGTGGCGACCTTCCCACTGCCGGAGGGCGTCACGTCGTCCCCGCTGCCGACGAACAGCAGGCCGGCCGGGTCCGGATGGGCTGAGCACGACACGCGAAGCACCTGGCCGGCCTTCACCCCGGCGGCGGAGGCTCCGGTGAAGCGGAGCTCCAGCGTGCGACCGGCCGTGAGCGTCGCCTGCACGCCGTCGCCCGGCCCGAACACCCGCGCGCCCCAGGCCGGCGTCGCGGGCACAGCGCTCAGCGCCAGTGCAGTGATCAGCAGGACCAAACGGCGGCGCATGGGGCTGGATCCTACGGGGCGCGGCGGCGCGAGGTGGACAGGTGGCGCGAGCGCTCTTAGCGCCTGCCGCTCAGCGTCACCGCCCGGCTCGTCCCGCCGCCGAAGCGCTCAGCGCGGACCTCGACGCGGACCGTCGCGGCGCCCTTCGGCAGGCCGGCGACCGACACGGTGCGCTTGGCCGGGTTGGCGTGCAGGAGCATCGCCTTGCGCGTGCCGACCCGCACGCGAACCGCGAACCCCTTCACGCGCTCGGGGCCGCCGCGCCAGCGAACGACGAGCGTGCGCCCGGCGCGCCGCGCGGTCAGCGCGCGCGGTCGGGCGTCGGCCGCTGAGCCGGCGCCGGAGCGGGACGCGCCCGCCGCGAGCTGCGCCTTGGCGGTCTGCCCGGCTCGGCGACCCGAGGTGAGGCCGACCACCGCGGCGGTGACCGGCGACGCTGCCGGAACGTCGAGCAGCATGTACCGGTGGCTCGTGCCCGCCACCAGCGTGCGCACCGCGCGCAGGCCGCCGGCCTCCAACGCGACGCGCCAGCCGCCCGCGGGGGCCGGGGTCGCAGCGGCCCACGCGAGCGTCACAGAGCGGCCCTTGCGCGTGAGCGTGACGCCCCGCGGGCGGGCCGGCGTGGTGGTCCGCGGCGCCGTGAACCGCGCGGCGACCGTCGGCGGGCGGCCGAGCCCGCCGGTCAGGATCGTCGCCGTCACGACGCGCCGCTCGCCGTGGCCCTCCTCGGGGACGAACGCGGTCGATCCGCTCGACTTGGTGGTGCTGACGACCTCCGAGCCCGCGCCGTCGAGGGCGGCGGCCTCGCCGAGCGTCAGCTGCTGGCCCTTCTGCAGGCGCGGTGTGACGGTCCAGCGCAGCGTGCGCTTGGCGCCCGGGCCGCTGATCGTCGCGCGCACGCGCTGCGGGCCGGCGTCCTCGGCGTGCTCGACCTTGGCGATCGCCGCCGACCCCGCCGCGGCCACGACCAGGTACTTGCCCTTGGCCGGTGCCTTGACGACGATCTGCGTCGTCGCGTTGTCGGCGTCCTGGATCACCATGGCCTTCTTGGTGAGTTGCTCGGCGGTGGCGTCGACCACCGTCTGCCCCTTGGCGTCGACCAGCCGCACCTTCGGTGGCGCCCCGCGCCCGTGCACCGCCACGTTGACCGAGCGCAGGCCCGCAGGGAGCGTGAGCGCCGGGGCTGAGACGGCTGCGGCGCGGACCTCGAAGCCGTCCGGGATCCCCTCGGGCCGCGCCTCGCTGTAGGGGCCGAGGTCGCAGCCCCGGAAGATCGTCGTCTTCCCGTTCCACAGGTAGCCGATGCCGCCGCCGACGTCGATCACCGGAATCGTGCCGCAGGCCGCGATGCCCTTCGTCGACAGCACGGCGTGAGCCTCGGCGAGCTTGATCTTGTCGCCCAGGAACTTGATGCCCACCTCGGCGTTGCCGGTGAGGTTGGCCTTGTCGAAGGTGAACCAGCCGCCGATGTCGGCGTCGAAGTAGCCCAGGCCGACCTGGCGGCTGATGCCGCCCCGCGCCTCGAAGAACCCGTTGGTCGCGAACCGGAAGACGCCCTTGGTCAGCTCGATCTCGTCGAGCATCTTGGTGTTGCCGGCGATCTGGAAGACCGCGAACGGGTACTTGGTCGACGGGAACGTCAGGCGCACGTCGCCGTCCACGGAGAAGATCTGCGTGCCCGCGATCTTCGGCCCGGCGCTGAGGCCGATGCCGCCCTGGAGGTCGAGCGGGTCGACCCCGACGCCCGCGCGGATGCGCTGCAGGTAGATGCCCTCGCCGAGGTTGATGCCTAGGCCGTCGACCGCGCCGTAGATCGACTTGAACCTGCCGTTGGCGATGACGATCTCGGCCTCGATCGAGAACTCCTTGCCCTTGATGCCGGGCAGCCCGAGCTCCGCGTGGCCGGTCCACTGCTGGTCGGCGCGGTCGTACTCCACCGAGAGGTTCGCGAGCTTCAGGTAGTCCGACAGCAGGCCGGTCTGCACCTCGATCTTGAGGTGGTCGAGGATGATCCCGTCGGTCTGGGTCGAGCGCAGCGTCACGTCGCCGCCGACGCCGGGCATCTGGGGCGGCAGGTGGACCGACATGGCGACCGTGGCCTCCCCGTCGGCGGGAAAGCGGACCTCCGCCTCGTCGGCGAGCTTGAGGCTGAACAACGCCGCGCCGCCGGAGGGGTGCAGGATGATGCCGTCCTCGTCCTTGGAGGTGGTCGCCGGGAGGGTCAGGTCGAGCGGCCCGTCGTTGAGCACCAACTTGACGCCGCTGCCCTCCGCGCCGACCGCGATCGGGCCGTTGGACTTCAGCGTGCCGTCGTAGGGATCGAAGACGATCCGCGCACCCTGGCCTGCGTCGCTGAACGCGCTCTGCGCGGCGACGCAGTCGCCGGCGCAATCGGCGAACGCCCGCCGCGGCGCGCTGCCCTTGGTGCCCTTGCGCAGTCGCAGGCCGTTGAGTCCGACGTCGCCGCGGGCGATCCACAACGGACCGGAGCTGGGCCGGTCGACCTTCGTCCAGCACGCCGACACGCGAGCCGGACCGTAGCTCACGCTGCGGAACTGCTCACGTCCGACGCAGTTGGCCGCGATCTCAGCCGAGCCGCGGACGAAGATCGTCTTGGCCACGACCGTGCGGTTGCCGAACACGTCGCTCGCGCGGACGCGGACGACGTGGTCGCCCGACGTCGTGAACGTCGCGGTCGCCTTCGGGATCGCGCCGGTGCCGGTCTCGAACACGCCGTCGCCGTCGAGGTCCCAGGCGAACGTCAGCGACGGGTCCTCGTTGCGGCCGGTCGAGCCGGTCGCGTCCAGCGCGGCGCTGACCGAGCTCTTGTTCAACGTCACCGACTCGGGCGCGTTGAGGACGACCGAGGGCGCCTGATCGGTCGCCGGCGCGACGTCGACGCCCAGCGGCGCCGAGGTCGAGCTGCCGCCGGCGCCGTCGTCGAGACGCACGCGGACCTCGCGGTGCCCGGGCCCGTCGTAGGCCGTCGTGACGGTGGCCTGGCGGCCGGTGTCGGTCTCGAACGTGCCGTCGCCATCCAGGTCCCAGGCGAAGTGCGCCGGCCCGACGCGGACGCTGGAGCGCGCCGCGGTGTACGTCACGTTGCGCTTGGCGTACACCTTGCCTTGGGTGAGCAGCGCGATCCGCGCGGCGGTCGGGCCGGTGCCGGGGCCGCCGTCGCCGGCCAGGACCTGGAAGGTCTCCGTCTTGGTCCCGGGCACGTCCTCGTCGTCGGTGACGGTCAGCTCGAGCGTCCATTCACCGGCGTCGCCGTCGGAGAAGGTGTGGGAGAACGGCTGGCAGTTGTCGGCCACCGGGCAGGTGATGACCGTCGTGCCATGGCGCAGCGTCCACGTCCGCGTCTTGATGATGTGGTGGTCGTCGGTCGAGGTGTCGGTCCAGGCGACCGTCGCCCCTGCGGGACCGAGGGTGAACGGCGCCGGGGCGTCGGCGGTGAAGGCCGCCACGGGCGGCGGGTCGGCCGGCGCGACGTCGACCACGGCGACGGAGTAGTTGCCGCCCGGCTGGCGGATGAACACGGTCGCCGGCGTCCGGGCGTTGTAGGTCTGCGTGCGCGTCGGCGACGTCTCCTGCGCCGAGCTGTCGAACAGGCCATCGCCGTCGAGATCGAACCGGTAGATGCTCCCGCCGAGGTTGGGCGAGGCGGTCAGCGTGACCGGCTCGTCGCGCTGGGGCGCGGACGGGGTGAGCGTCAGGGCGGCGTTGAACGCAGCGCCGTCCAGGAACGGGGCGTTGGCGAGTTGGAGGACCGTGCCGGGCGCGCCGGCGATCGTGCACGCCGAGAACTTGGTGCCGTAGTCCTGGCCGTTGTAGTCGGGCGCGTAGTCAGGGTCGCCCTCGCCGACGGGCAGCGTGGTGGGCGACCAGCCGAAGGTGGTGCGGTTGCCGGTGCCGTTGTTCGCGAAGACGCCCAAGACCCGGTCGAGGGCGACCTTGACGGTCGGGCGGCCCTGACCGTCCCGGGTCACGGGGAGCGAGAGCGTGACCCGGTCGCCGCCATCGCCCCAGGCGGTGGTCCCGCCCGGGAGGACCGTGCTGCCGTCGCGGGGGAAGCACTGCGGCTCGGCGGTGCTCGTGATCCCCTGCAGCCCGGTCTGCATCGTCACGGTCACGTGGTCGGCGCCGGGAGAGCCGCTGGTCTTCAGCAGGGCGAACGGTGTCGGTCCGACGCCCGAGGGGTGGAAGTACGTCGCCGAGTCCAACGCGCCGGCGGGCGCGAACGTCAGCGTGAGGTCGGCGGGGTTGAACGTCGGCTGCGTTCCCGTCGTCGTGGGTGCATCGGCCGAGAGGTCGGTGGCGTAGCGGTTGGCGATGAACTGGTCGACGTCGGCCTGCACGAGATCGGACTCTCCCGTGGCCATCTCGTGGCGGTCGGCCATCCGCTGGCTGCGCGGGACCTCGCCGTTGGGAACCTCGCGGTCGTCGCCCTTGGCGGAGTCCAGGACGAACCCCCACGCCTGGACGTTGCCGCCGACGATGCCGCGGCAGGCGTTGTCGATCGGAGCGCGGCTGCCGTCGGGCGGGCCGGCCGCGTCGGGGAGGTAGTCATAGACCGCGGACTGGCTGCCGCCGGCCGAGGCCGCCGGCGTCCAGAACGTCGTCATGATCGGCTGGTAGCGGGCGATCGTCCCGAACCAGGCGTCGAAGTCCAGCGACAGCGACACCGCGCGGCTGCTCGCACGCGGTGTGACCCCGACCAAGCCGCCGGAGGCCACCTGCGTCGCGGCGCCGGTGACGGTGTCGGGCACGAGGCACGTGTCGTGTTCGCGATCGACAGACGGCACCGTCGCGCCCGGCGTCAGCTTCAGCACGCGGTACGACACCGGGGTCGGTCCGTAGATCGCCACCATTGCGTCGGCCTTGCCGTCGCGGTCGAAGTCCAGCGTGGTGTTCGTCGCCCACGTACCCGGGGTGTCGGCCGGCGTAGTGGGCGTGACGACCGTCAGCGTCTCGTTGCCGGCGGCCGGGGCCACGTAGCGGTGCGCGATCAGGTCGGGGCCGGGGAATCGTCCCTGCACGACGACCGACGCCGCCTGCGCCGGCGTCACGACGAGCGCTCCCGCGAGCGTCGTGAACGAGAGCGCCAGGAGCGCTCGAAACCATGCCATCGATGACCTTCCCTGCCGTGCTGGACCGGACGAGCCGCGCCAGCCTACGGTCGGGGGCAGAGCGCCGTGGTGCGGCCAGCCGTACCTTGCGGCCCCGGGCGGACGAACGTTGCGCGGTCAGCCGAGCGGGTCGCGGCCGTCGACGATGCGCTCCACCGCGTCGGCCGCGCGATCCACAAGGTCGGCCACCTCGGCCGCCGGCTGGCGCCATCGGCCCAGCACGTAGGCCGCGACGACGTCGGGGTCGGTCGAGTCGGGACGGCTGACGCCGACCCGCACGCGGGCGAACTCCGGCGAGCCGAAGCCGGCCTTCAGCGACTTGAGGCCGTTGTGGCCGGCGAGCCCGCCGCCGAGGCGGGTGCGGACGTCGCCGAACTTCAGGTCGATCTCGTCGTGCACGGCGACGACGTGGTCGAGGTCGACCTTCAGCGCCCCGCGCGCCGGGCCGGCGGAGCGGCCCGACTCGTTCATGTAGGTCTGGGGCAGCAGGACGCCGACGCGGGGACCGGGGCCGGCGATCCTGCCGTCGGCGTAGAGCCCGGCGAACGTCTTCTTCGGCTTGCCCAGCCCCCAGCGCTCGATGAGCGCCTCGGCGACCTGGAAGCCCACGTTGTGCGGCGTGCGCGCGTACTGCGTGCCGGGATTGCCGAGCCCGACGACCAGCCAGTCGACGGGCGCAGCGCGGCCCGGGAGCCGCATCGGCTCAGCGAGCGCCGAGGACTACTCGGCGCTGTCGTCGGCGGGCGCCTGGGCGGCGTCCGCGTCGCCGGCCGCGGCCGCGGCCTTGGCCGTGTCGCCGACGCGCTCGGTCTCGGTCTCGACCGAGTCGTCGCTCTCGGTCGACACGCTCGGCGGCGTGATCGAGGCGAGGACGGTGGCGTCCGGATCGTCGAGGAGCGTGATGCCCGCCGGCGCGTCGATGTCCGCGAGCTGGATCGTGGCGTTCATCTCCATCTTGGAGACGTCGACCTCGATGTACTCGGGGATGTCGTTCGGGAGCGCCTCGATCGTCAGCTCGCGCGTGACGTGCTCGAGGATGCCGCCCTCGATGATGCCGGGGGCCTGCGCGTCGCCGACCAGGTGGACCGGGACGGTCGCCTCGATCGCGACGGTGAGGTCCACGCGGAGGAGATCGATGTGCATGATCTCACCGCGGACGGGGTGGCGCTGGGAGTCCTTGAGGACGGCCGGCGTGCCGGCGCCTCCGTCGATGCTCAGCTCGAGCACCGCGCCCTTGCCGGCCAGCGCGTGGCGCAGGGTGCGCTCCGCGACGGCGAACGCGACGGGCCCTTCGGCGCCACCGTAGAGGACCCCGGGGACCTGGCCGGAACGGCGCAGGCGACGGGTCTCGCGGGAGTGGGCGGCCTTGCGGGCGTGGACTTCGAGCTGGGTGGTCTGGTCGGCCATGAGCGGCGGCCGATGGTAGCGAAGCGGGCGCGGAAACCGCGCCTCCCCGCTACTGCCCGGCGCCGCCCCATTGCTTCGTGCCCTTGTAGATCCGCTGGATGTCGGAGAACGCCGGCTTCTTGACGCCCGTCATCGTGATCAGGCCCTTCTGGTGGATGGGCGAGAACGGCCAGGGGTTGCCGCCCTCCCAGTTGGGCCGCACCGCGAACTCCTCGAGCGTCCACCACAGCGCGCCCGACAGCCACGGCTTCGACGCGTACACGCCGTAGTGGTAGTTCACGAAGTCCTGCTGGAACTGGTAGGTCCCGCGTTCCTCGACCGGGCCGTCGCGGTTGGCCTCCGCGCCGGTCTCGGTGATGACGATGGCCTTCTTGGGATAGCACTGGCGGACGCTGTCGAGGTAGTCGCTCAGCAGCGAGCGATCGGCGATCTGGCCGTTGGGACCCGAGTACCACCCGAAGTACTCGTTGATGCCGAGGACGTCCAGCGGCCCGTACTCGGGCTGGCAGCCCGCCGACGGGTAGCCGGCGACCGCGAGGCCGACCGGGCGCGTCGGATCCAGGGCCTTGGCCTGCTTGACCGCGCGCTGGATGTAGTAGCCCTGCACCGGTCCCGGGCGCGCGCTCAGCTCGTTGCCGGCCGACCACACGATGATCGACGGGTGGTTGATGTTCGTCTGGACCGCGGTCGACAGCTCCTTGGCCGCCAGCTGACGGACGAGGGTCTGCTTGAGGTACTTGGTCTTGACGGAGTAGACGGGGACCTCGGTCCACGCCAGCATCCCGAGCTCGTCCAGCCGCTCGTAGTAGTACGGGTGCAGCGGGTAGTGGCTGCGCAGGAGCGTGCCGCCCGCCTCCCGCGCCCACTGGATCTGCTGCTCGCGCTGGGCGTCGTCGATCGCGAAGCCCTTGTCGAGCGAGTCCTCGTGCGTGCCGAAGCCGCGGAAGTTCAGCGGCTTGCCGTTGAGCATCAAGTGCCCGTCGACGACCTTGATCGAGCGGATGCCCGTGCGCTCGTAGTAGCTCTGCAGCGTCTTCTTGCCGTCGCTGGCGGTCAGCGACGTGTTGTAGAGGTACGGGCTCGTCGGCGACCACGTCTTGGGGTTCTTGACCGCGATCCGCTTGGTGAACGTCGCGAACTTCTTGGCGCCGACCGAGGCGGTTCCGAGCGTGATCCTGCGGGCGCCGAGGCGCGCGGTGACCTTCACCCGCTGGGCCTTGTCGCCGTAGTTGCGGACCGTCGCCTTGTAGGTCACGTGCGCGTCGCAGGTGGCGCACGGCAGGTCCGGCAGCACCGCGACCGTGTTGAAGTCGATGCGGTCGATCTTGCGCAGGTAGACCTCGCGCAGCAGGCCGCCGTAGTTCCACCAGCCGCCGGTCGGCACGCCGGTCGCCGACAGCCCCGAGGGCGGGAAGTCGGTCGGGAAGCGCCGGTCGTCGACCCGCACGGCGAGCAGGTTCGTGCCGCCGCGCTTGAGCACGCTGGCCGGCAGGCGGATCTCGAACGGCAGGTACGCGCCGGTGTTCTTGCCGACGAGCCGACCGTTGAGGTAGATCCTGGCCCGGTAGTTGACCGACTCGAAGCGCACCACCCACGACAGGCGCTTGGCGCTCGAGGGCAGGTGGAAGCTCTTGCGGTACCAGCCCACGCCGCCGGCGAACGACGCGTCGCTGTAGTCCTTGGCGTTCCAGGCGTTCGGGACGGTGACCGCCTTCCAGCTCGCCGTCGAGGCGTTGGCCGCGAACTCGCTGACCGTGCCGGTGCCGCCCGGGTCGGCCCGGTACCACCACTGACCGCCCATGAGGTAGCGGCTGGAGGCACCCGTCTTGTAGAGGGTCTTCTGGGCGAGGCCGTCGCTCTGCGCGGCGGCGACGGCGGGCAGCGCGAACGCCGCGAGGAGGGACAGGAGAAGGCAGCGTCGGAGCATCTCGGGGAGGGGGAACACGAGGGGCTGGAGCGCGATGCGGTCCGAGGCGGTGAGACGTCCTGCGATCAGCAGGATCCCTCGTTGTCGGCCAGCGGCGCGGTGAGGCGCAGGAGGCTAACGGAGCGTCCGGTCAGTGGACTTCCCCGGCGCTGCACCCGAACGCACTGGACGACCGGGATGCCGTCGACGCCGCGCACCCAGACGACCCGGCTCCACCCCTCGCTCGTCCCCAGCGAGTAGGACGTCCCGGAGTCCAGCCGCGCGATCTTGACCGTGCCCGTCCCGCTCACGCGCGGCACGAACGCGCGGACCTTCGCGGTGCACGCGGCATCGCAGGCGCGCAGGCGCGACAGGACGCCCGCGGCGTCCCCGGCGGCCTCGTGCTGCACGAGCGCGAAGATCGCGTCGCGCTCCCGGTTCTCGGTCGTCAGGAAGCGCGCGGCGACCAGCGAGATCGCCAGGAACGCGACGGCGAGCGGGACGGCGATGGTGAGCAGACGGCGACGGCGGGCGAGCACTCTCGCCGGGGAGCCTACGCCGCCCCGTGGAAGTCGTCGCCGTTGAGCTCCAGGAACCGCCGGACCGAGCGCTCCTGCGCCTCGAGGCGGTCGGCCATGTGGCGGGCGTGCTCGGCGGCGCGGACCAGGAAGTCCTGCAGGCACGCCTCGGGGTCGTCGGGCAGCGGGTAGACGTGCGCGACATCCTGCTGCGCGCAGGCGATCCCCATCGGCGGCCGCCCCTCGGCCAGCGTCCGGGCGCCGCAGACCGGCACCACCACGAGGTGGCGCTCGGGCGCGACGAGCGCGATCGGCATCAGCCGGTGGGCCGGCAGCGGCACGTCCAGGTCGACCGAGCGCACGATCCCGACCGACGACTCGGCGACGTCGCGCAGCGGTCCCTCCCAGATCGCCAGGACCGTGTCGGCCATCTGGAGCGCGTCGCGCAGCGTGCGCGCCTGCGCCGCGTAGGCCTCCTCGGCCTCGGCGCGCGTGCGGCTCTCGCCCAGGTCGAGGTCGCACGGCACCCGCAGCAGGTCGCGGACGCCGAGGCGCTCGCCCTCGCCGTGGCCGCCGTTGGCGACGTACGTCTGGATCGTCCCGAGATCGCGGCGGCCATGGAAGACCACGGTCAGCTGCTCGGCGACCGAGAGGCCGTGGACCTTCAGCGCGACCGCGGCGGCCGCCTCGGGGTTCAGCAGCGCGCGCCGCAGCAGCTCGTCGGCGAGGCCTTCGCCGGGCCGCTCGTCCTGCCGGTCGTCGTGCTGCTCGTCCATCGTGCTCCTTCTGAGGCTACGCCCCTGATGGTGACGCGAGGTGTACACGATTTCATCGGACAAGTGGGCGGGTTCTGCACTGACAATCGGGCAGGTGGGGCCCGGGCGTCCCGCCGCGGGCTTCGGGTACGTTCGGAGGATGAAGCTCGTGTACAAGCCGTTCGGCATCGTGCTCGGCCTGCTCGCCGGCCTCCTGTCCAAGAAGCTGTTCGACGCGGTCTGGGGGATCTTCGACCAGGAGGAGCCGCCCAAGCCCACGACGCGGGACGCCGACTGGAGCAAGGTCCTGGCCGCCGCGGCGGTGCAGGGCGTCACGTTCAAGGTCACGCGCGCCGCCGTCGACCGCGCCGGCGCCAAGGGCTGGGACCACCTGTTCGGCGTGTGGCCCGGTGACAAGAAGCAGGAGAAGTCGCAGGCCGCGGAGGTCGCCCGCTAGGGGTGGCGTAGGCGGCCGGCCGAGGCCCAGGCCCACGACGGCCAGCCGTCGCCGCCGGAGGTGGGTCCCCAGTCGCGATAGCGACACCGTCTCCTACGGGTGGCGCGCGGCCCGCACGACGAAGCCGCGCTCGCGCAGGTCTTCGAGGGCATGCTCGAACGCGCCGAAGTCGCGGGCGAGCAGCAGGTCGATCGGGCGCCCGTGGCGACCCGTGGAGCGGACCCAGCGGCGCAGCATCCCGTCGCCGGCGCGCTCGGCGGCCTCCGCGGTCAGCGTCAGGAGGATCGGCAGCTGCGGCTTGTGGTCGAGGTCGCCGCCGAGGACGGCGAGCGGGTCGGCGTCGAGCGCGGTCAGCAGCTCGTCGTCGGTCAGCCCGAGCCGGTCCTGCAGGAGGGCGGCGGCGGTCGAGGTCAGAAGAGCTGGTTCTCGCCGCCCGCAGCGGAGATGCCGGACCGGCTGCGAGCCATCAGAAGAGTTGGTTCTCTCCGCCGAATACCTCGGACACCGAGTCGTCGGTGAAGATGCGGCGGATCGAGTCGGTGAGCAGGTCTGCGCACGACAGGACCTGGATGTTGTCCGGGGCGCCGGGGCGCAGCGGGATCGTGTCGGTCACGACGATCTTCTCGAAGCCCGCGGCCTCGAGGTTCTCATAGGCGTTGCCCGAGAACACCGGGTGCGTCGCGGCGGCGAAGACGCGTGACGCCCCCTCGTCGCGGACGGTGTGCGCGGCCGCCTTCAGCGTGCCGGCGGTGTCGATCATGTCGTCGACGATCACCGCGGTCTTGCCCTTGACGTCGCCGATCACGTAGCCGATCTCGGCGACCTGCTGGGCCGGGCGCTCCTTGTCGAGGATCGCCAGCTCGGCGCCGATCTTGGACGCGAACTTCTTGTTCAACTTCACGCGACCGGCGTCCGGCGCCACGACGACGAGGTCGTTGAGCTGCATGTCGTCGAAGTGCTGCGTGAGCATCATCAGCGCGGTCATGTGGTCGACCGGGATGTTGAAGAAGCCCTGGACCTGGCCGGCGTGGAGGTCCATCGTCAGGACGCGGTCGGCGCCCGCCGCCTCGATCATGCGGGCGACGAGGCGCGCGCTGATCGGCTCGCGCGGCGCGGACTTCTTGTCCTGGCGGCTGTAGCCGTACCACGGCGTGACGGCGATGACGCGGTGGGCCGACGCGCCGATGGCGGCGTCGATCATCACCAGCAGCTCCATCAGCGCGTCGTTGGCGCTGATCCCCGTCTCGGGGTTGCCGCACATCGGCTGGATGAGGAAGACGTCCGCGCCGCGGATCGACTCCTCGTAGCGGCAGTAGACCTCGCCGCTCTTGAAGGTCTTCAGTGTGATCGGGCCGAGGTCGACGCCGAGCTTGGAGCCGATCTTGGCCGCCAGCTCGGGGTTCGAGCGCCCCGAGAAGAGCATCAACCGCTTGTCGTAGTCGATCGGAAGGCTGGTGGCCACCGGCATCGTCCGTGTCGTGCTCACGTCGCTGTCCATCGTAGTCGGCTGCGCCGACGCCTTGAGGGGGCTTTGGATGGTCACCTTCCGGTCCTTTTACTCGCGGTCCGCGTAGCCCTCGATGTTGTGCTGGCGCGCCCGCGCGACGGCGAGCGCGCGGTCCGGCACGTCCGACACGACGACCGACCCAGCGGCAGTGTAGGCACCGTCCCCGACCGACACCGGCGCGACCAGCGTCGTGTCCACGCTCGTGCGGACGTCGGCCCCGATGGTGGTCCGCGACTTCGTCTTGGTCTTGCCGTTGTAGTTCGCCGTGATGGTCGCGGCGCCGAGGTTGGTGTTCGGCCCGACGTCGGCGTCGCCGATGTAGGAGAGGTGCGGGACCTTGGTCCCCTCCCCCACGTCGGAGTTCTTGATCTCGACGAACGTGCCGGCCTTGGACTTCTCGCGCAGCAGCGTGCCGGGGCGCAGGTAGGCGAACGGGCCGACCGAGGCGCCTGCGCGCAATTCGGCCTCCTGGACGTAGGAGTGGCGGACCGTCGTGGCGTCGCCGAGCGTCGAGTCGATGATGGTGGTGTTGGGGCCGACGTGCGCGCCGGCGCCGACGGTCGTCGCGCCGCGCAGATACGTCGACGGCTCGATCACCGTGTCCTGGCCGATCACGATCCCGGCGTCGATGAGCGTCGAGCCGGGGTCGACGATCGTCACGCCGGCGCGCATGTGGTCCTCGAGGATGCGGCGCTGGGCGAGCGCGCGGACGTCGGCGAGGGCGACGCGGTCGTTGATGCCGTGGACCAGGCCGGGGTCGTCGACGACGTGCGCGGCGACGATCGCGCCCTGGTCGCGCAGGAGGGTGAGCACCTCGGGCAGGTAGCGCTCGCCCTGCGCGTTGTCGGTCCCGACACGCGGGAGGGCCTCGGCCAGCGCGGCGTGATCGAAGCAGAAGATCCCGGTGTTGATCTCGTGGATGAGGAGCTCCTCGGCCGTGGCGTCGCCGTCGGCCTTGGTCTCGACGACGCGCTCGACGTGGCCGACGGCGTCGCGGACGACGCGCCCGTACCCCGTCGCGTCGTCGAGGATCGTGGTCGCCATCGTGGCTGCGGCGCCCGACGTGGCGTGCGCGGCGACGAGCTCCTCGAGGGCCCCCGCGGAGACCAGCGGGACGTCGCCGCTGAGGACGACGACCGGCAGGCCCGGCGCGACGTCGGGAAGCGCGGCGAGCACCGCGCCGCCCGTGCCGTCGGGCACCGGCTGGACGGCCGTGCGCGTGCCCTCGGGCAGCGCCGGCGCCAGATCGACGTCCGGCGAGCCGACGACCACGACGCGCTCGGCGCCGGCCTCGATCGCCGCGAGCACCGGCCAGGCGACCATCGGCCGCCCACACAGCTCATGCAGCACCTTCGGCAGCGCGGACCGCATCCGCGTGCCCTGTCCGGCGGCCATGACGACAGCGCTGAAGGAGGTCACGGGGCGGAAGGCTAGAGGCGGGCGGCGAATCTGGTTTCGTGGTAGGGCAGAATGTGGTCGCGGGACCTAGACCTTGGGGAGTGGTGTAAGGGCAGCACGGGCCGCTTTGGCCGGCCAAGTCGGGGTTCAAATCCCTGCTCCCCAGTTCCGTCCGGACACGAACGTATGTTCGTCTCATGGCGCGCAGGGTGCGGTTCACCGAGGAGGAGGCATGTGCGGCGGTCGCGGCGTCGCTGTCCTACAGCGAGGCGCTGCGGCGCCTCGGTCTGCGAGCCGCGGGTGGCAACCACGCGACGTTGAAGAAGTACGTCGCGCAGTGGCAGATCTCGACGGACCACTTCGACCCGTACGCGACGCAGCGCGTCCGGCTCGCCGAGTCCACCCGCCGTCAGCCCATCGAGCAGATCCTCGTCCAGCACTCGACCTACAGCCGCGGACACCTCAAGGAGCGGCTGTACCGCGAGGGGCTGAAGACCCGGGTCTGCGAGCTGTGCGGCCAGGACGAGGAGTGGCGTGGCGGGCACATGTCGCTGATCCTGGACCACATCAATGGCATCGGCGACGACAACCGGCTCGAGAACCTCCGCATCGTCTGCCCCAACTGCGCCGCGACGTTCGACACCCATTGCGGACGGCAAAACCAGTGGGAGCGCGCGTGCGTGCGCTGCGGGGAGGCCTATCGGCCGAGGAGCACGGCGCAACGGCATTGCTCGAAGGAGTGCGGTCTGCGCGCGTCGTCAGGCCACGGCCCGCGGCCGAGCATCCGCAAGGTGGCTCGCCCGCCCCACGCGCGCCTCGTCCGCGAGGTCCACGCGATGGGGTGGTCGGCCGTGGGTCGGCGGTATGGCGTGAGCGACAACGCCGTCCGCAAATGGGTGGCGCAGTACGAGCGGGAGGCAGAGACGGAGGGCGATGCCGCCGCGTAAGCGGCAGGTACGTCAGCGGCGCCGCGGAGCCAGCAGCGTGATGGAGCGCGAGGGCGTGGAGGCCGTGCCCTTCGCTGCGACGAAGCTCAGGCGCGCCTTCAGCGATGCGCGGCGACGGAGCAGCTTCTGCCCTTGGCGCGTCAGCATCACCGTCACGGTCCGGGTTCCCTTGAGCTTGCACGTGGCGTCGCCGAGCGTCGTCTTGCCCAGCTTCAACCGCAAGCGGCCCGCACACGCCGTCGCGCCGACGCAGGTGAGCTTGAGCCGCACCGCGCCGGCGACCGAGGCTCGCACGCGCTGGGGCGTGCGGAACGTCAGCTTGGCCGCCGCGGCCGGCTTCACCGCCGCCGGCCGGACCGGTGCGGGATCGAGGTCGCGCTCGCAGGCGGTCAGATGGTCGCCCTGGTCGTGGCCGACCGTGTCGACGCCGTCCCCGCAGTCGATGATGTCGACGGCTCCCTGCTTGGCCTTCACCGTGTCGGCGCCGGCGCCCGCGCGGACGCCGTTGCCGGGCGCGCCCGGGAAGCCCGCGATGAGCGTGATTGCGTCGTCGCCCTCACCTCCATCGAGCGTCGCGCCGCGCGACGCCCCGACCATGGTGTCGTTCCCCGCGTCGCCGAAGAACGCGGCCGCGCCGCCCGCGCAATCGGACGAGCATTCGCCGAGCTCGTCGTCGCCGTCACCGCCATGGACGACCGCACCGCCGCCGGTGGCCGTCAGCCGGTCGGAACCTGGACCGCCATCGACCTGCGGCGGCCCGATGTAGGACGCGCCGTCGATCGTGTCGTTGCCGTCCCCTCCCGTGCCCTGCTGCACGAAGATCAGGCGATCGTCACCCGGGCCGCCGTCGGCGGCGAGCGACGACTGGATGCTGTCGTTGCCCGCTCCACCGCGGGCGTCGGCGCCCACTCGAGCCGGTCGTCGCCGTCGCCTCCGATCAGCGTGCCGACGTGCTGCAACTCGGTCCCTGTGACGTGGTCGGCGCCCGCGCCGCCGTCGGCCGTCCCGCCCTCGCCCACGATGAGGATGTCGCGCCCATCGCCGCCGTGCAGCACGTCCGGCTGGCCGGGCGTGCCCTGCGCGAAGACGGACACGGTCACGCCGGCCGCGACGTCGAGCGTCATCGGCCTTGGAACCTCGCCGGTCGGCGTGGCGAGCACGAACGGTGCCCAGCGCAGGGCGAGAGACGTCAGCGAGCAGTGCGCGGTCGTGGCGGTGTCCTGCGCGCACGGTGTGCCCACGACGAGCCCGACGGCCGTCGGGGCGGAGACGATCAGATCCGTCGCGCTCTGGGTCAGCGAGACGTGCGGCGCCTCCGCCGCGTCCGCGGTGTACGTCAGCAGCGTCCCGCCGGTCGGCAGCTCGTGCGAGGCCGGCGCGGTCGCCGGCTCCAACCGGCTGGCGGCCTGCGCCGACCCGGCCGCGGAGAGCGCCAGCGCGCATGCAGCGACGAGAGCGGTGAGAGACCGAGAGCGAAGAGGCACGCGCGCACCTTAGGGATCAGCCCGTCGGCGAGCAAGCTGCCCTGGCTCCACGGCATTCACCCGCCGCCCGGCCTCCGTCGACCGCGGCCCGGGCGCCGACACCGTCCTCTACGGCCGCGTCAGGCCCCGCACCCGTTACTGCGAGCGCGTGCTGAGCGCCTGCAGCCGCGCGCCAGCCGTAGGCCGGCCGCCGCCGCGGTGCCTACTCCCGACCGAGCGCGCCGAGCAGGTCGCGCAGCTCGGGCGGCGCCAGCGGGTCGGCGCGCACCGCGCGAGCATCGGCGAGGGTGGCGAGGCGACGTTCGGCCCGGAGCATGCCCAGCGAGCCGCCGAGCGCGATCGCGGCCCCCGCGACCCGGTCGAACGGTGCGCCGACGAGCGCCAGCAGCTGCGGCTCCGGCCGCGCGAGCGCCACCAGGAACGGCGTCCCGTCCCCCGATGGCGCGCTGCTGAGCAGGACCCCGGCAGCGAGGTCGTCGCAGGCCGCCACCCGGTGCTGGTCCGACAGCCCGGGCACGTCGGGCGCGACCAGCAGCACCGGTCCGTCGCGGCCCTCCAGCGCGGCCGCGAGCTGGTCGGTGCGCTCGAGCTCGAGCGCCCCCGCCGCACCACTCGCCCGCCGCGCCCAGGCGTGCGCCCGCTCGCGCAGCACCCGCTGCAGCTCGTCGTCGACGGCCGGCCCCAGCCGCTCGCGCAGCTCCGGATCGCGCGCGCCCGCCAGGGCGTCGAGCACGACCGCGACCCCCGCGCTCCCCGCCGGCTCAGTCGAACGAGAAATACGTGCCCACCGGCTCCAGGTCGGCGCGCTGGACGAGCGGCACGGCCTCGGCGAGCGCTGCGGCGAACGCCTCGGGGCTGGCGCCGACCAGGCGGATCAGCTCCTCGACAGGGGTCGCCGCGTCCTGCACGCCGTTGGCGTAGTCGGTCGCGTACCCGAGCAGCGCGAACGGGATCCCGGCCTCGCCCGCCAGCACCGTCTCGGGTCCGGCCGTCTGGCTCACCGCCGTCACGCCGCACGCCGCGAGCCCGCGGATCTCGGCCTTCGTGTTGAACCGCGGCCCGTCGACGTGCCCGTAGCAGCCGCCGTCGCGGACGGCCAGCCCGGCGGAGCGCGCGCCCGCCAGCAGCGCCTCGCGCAGCGGCGTGCTGAACGGCGACTCGTAGATCCAGTGCCCGCGCCCGGGGCGCCCCGGCTCGGTGTGCAACGTGCAGATCGAGCCGTCGGGCAGTCGGTTGGCGAGGAAGTGCAGGTCGTCGAACACGACGAGGCTGCCGAGCGGCACCGCGGGATCGACGGCGCCGCACACGGTGACGGCGAGGATCGCGTCGGCGCCACGGTCGCGCAGCGCGGCGATGTTGGCCTGGTGGGTCACCTGGTGCGACAGGCGCCGGTGGCGGGCGAGGTGGCGCGAGACGTGCAGCACGTCCGCGCCGGCGAAGCGTCCCTGGGTGACGGTCGCGGACCCGAACTCGGTCTCGACGTCCTCGCTGACGGCTCCCGCGAGGTCCGGCAGCGCGTACGTGCCCGAGCCGGTGATGATCCCGATCCGCATGGACCGGGATCCTAGATGGGCTGTTCCACGGGTTCGCTGCCGTCGCTGACCGGCCCGGCCGGCCATCGACGGGACCGCCTCGTGGAACAACCCATCCAGAAGGAGACGCTAACGGGCGCTGGAGGGGATCGCCGCGTTGGCGGCGGACGCGTCGTCGGCCGGGGCGCTCTGCGGCGCGGCGGGCTGCGGGTCGGCCGGGGCCGGGGCGGCGACGGGCGCGGGCGTGGGGGCGGCCGCGGGCGGCGGGTCGGCCGGCGGCGCCGGATCGGCCGGAGCCGTCTCGACCGGGGCGGCCGGAGCCGCCGGGGCCGGGTCGGCCGGCGGCGCGGGGTCGCTCGGGGCGGGGTCGGCCGGCGGCGCCGGCTCGGCCGGAGCGGGATCGGCGGGCGGAGCCGAATCGGCCGGCGTCGTCGCCTCCGGCGGGGTCGTCGCGGCGTCGGTCGGAGCGGGCTGCTCGGGCGTCGTGGCCGGACCCTCGGGGGTGGTGGGCGTCGTCGTGTCGGGGGGCACCGGCACGGGCGTGGGTGCCGGCGTGGGCTCGGTGACCGGCTCGTCGGCGGGCGGATCGGCGCGGAAGGCGGAGCCGGCGGCGTCGCGGCCGGAGCTGGTCGTGTTCGGCGTGACGGGCGTGTCGGTGGTGCCGGCGGCCGGCGTGCCGTGGTCGCTCTGCCACGTGTCCGGGACGCCGTCGCCGTCGGTGTCGACGGCGGTGGAGGCGACGCGGGTGCCGCCGGTCGTGCCGGGGCTGGCGGTATCGCCCATGCCGTCGACCGACGAGCTCGGCGCGGATCCCAGGGATCCGGCGTAACCGTCGAGCGTGACGCCGGCGCTGGAGGTCGTGCCGGTGGCCACGGCGTCGGCGCGGGAGGCGGTCGTGCCGGCGCCGTTGATGCTGAGGCCGACGCTCGTGATGCCGTCGCCGGTCCCGAGGCCCGGGACGACGACGGTGCCGTCGGCCTGCAGGACCGACGCGAACAGGCTGCGGCGCTCGGCGTCCTTGCGACGCTCGGTCTGCGTGAGCGGGGCGACCGGCAGCTGCACGCGGCGCGCCAGATCGCCGGCGACGTCGGGCCAGCGGTCGAACTGGAAGACCGAGCCCTTGAGGACCGTCACGCCGGTGCCGATCAGCGACAGCGCGGCCGTCACGCCGGCGGCGGCGAAGAGCTGGTCGTGGGTGCGATGCCTCATGCGGGGAAGCTGGAGAGAAGGGACCGGTCCATCCACTCCTAGGTGTCGGCGGGTGGGGGCCGCGACTCAAGTGGGGTCTGGACCCCATGTCCGCTCGGAATTCCGGGGACTTCAGCGCCCACACCGCCTCCTCATCCTCCACGACCCGAGACTTGGCGCGTAGACGCTCATCCCAACTCGCGCAAACCTCCCGAAGGCTCAGCCCCGGCGCGGCACCCGGCCCCCGCCGGCGCCCTGCTCGGAGGCCGGGCCGCCCCGCGCGGCGATGCCGAGGACGCGCATCGCCTTGAGCCCGAGGCTGAGCTTCTCGCGCCCGTCGGTGGAGCCGACGTCGAGGCCCGACAGCTCGCGCACCCGCTCGAGCCGGTAGCGGATCGTGTGGCGGTGGGTGAACAGTCGCTGCGCGGTCCCGGCGACGTTGCCGTCGGCGTCCAGGAACGCCTCGACGGTCACGACGAGATCGGTCTCGTACTGCTCGTCGTAGGCCACCAGCGGCTCGATCGTCTCGGCGTAGAAGCGCTGGAGCTCCGCCGGGTCCTCGCTCATGGCCGACAGCAGCAGCCGGTAGGCGCCGGTGTCGTCGAAGGCCAGCATCCGGTGGCCCTCCTCGCCCTCGGTGTCGCCCTCGGCGACGTTGGCCGCCAGCAGCGCCTCGTTGGCGGCGCGCGCGAGATCGACGGCGTCGGCTGCGACGCGGCTGCGGCCCAGCGCGAAGGTGTGACCGGTCAGCGACGCCTGCAGCTCGCGCAGCACCGCGTCGGCGGCGCGCTCGCCCGCGGCGGGGTCGGCGCCGGGGACGAGGACGACCACCTCGGCGCCGACGGCGTCGGGGCGGCCGGAGGAGGCGGCGATCGCGCCCGGGGTGGCCGAGCGCCCGCCGCGCTCGGCGACGGTGACGACGCGCTCGCGCCAGCCCTCCTCGGACGGCACGTGCAGTTGGGCGCGGACGACGACGACCGTCGCGCCCTGGGTCAGGTCGAGCCCGAGCTCGCCCGCGCGGGCGAGGACCGTCTCGCGGTCGCTGAGCCGCCGGCCGAGGAGGTCGTGCAGGAACCCGGCGACGGCCTGCTCGGAGGCCCGGGCGGGCGCGCGGACGCGCTGGACCTCGGACGCGATGAGCGTCGTGACCAGGCGCAGCACCACGGGCGACGCGTCGCCCGCCGCGCGGGAGCGCAGCCGCAGCTGGCCGACGGCCTCGTCGGCGACGCGCAGGTCGAGCAGCTCGACACCGTCGGCGTCGTCCAGCAGCGAGCGCTCGTCGGCCGGCGAGCGTGCGGCCACGGCGAGCACCGCGCCGGACCGATCGGTCAGCGCGAGGCTCGCGTCGAGCGCGCGGGCCGCCGCACGGACGACCTCGGGAAGGCCGGCGCCCGACTCGACGGCGTCGGTGATGCCATCCAGGGCGTCGAGGTCGATCCCGGCCGGCGTCCTCGGAGCCGGGCTGGACATGGTGCAGAGTCTACGGCGCGAAAGGTGGAAAAGGCGGCGAAACGCTGGTGTCTGCCGCTCGGGCAGCGCACCCGCGCGGCCCACTACACGCCGATGCTGTCCCAGAACCACACGATCGCGGCGCCGCCGGCGACGCCGACGGCCGCGAACGCGGCCAGCACGTAGAGGCTCAGGACCGCCGCGGCCATGCGCTGCCAGATCCGCGAGTAGGCGGTCCAGGCCGGCACGAGGATGAATGCCACGTACGCCGAGAGGGCGAAGACGCCGCAGCACGCGGCGACGAGGTAGGTGACCGACTGGTTGCTCACGATCGCCCGCCATTGTGCCGCAGGTGGGCGACGACGAGCCCGGCCATGCCGCACAGGCCGACGATCGCGGCGGCCAGGCCGATGCCCCCGACCACGTCGGAGAGGTAGTGCGCGCGGAGGTAGACGCGGGTCGCCCCGACCACCACCGTGAGCACGATGGCGGCGATGACGAGGATCGTCGTGCGGGCCAGGCCGGGGACCGTCCGGCTGAGCACGACCGCGATGGCGATCCACGCCACGGCGTACGCCGCGTGACCCGACGGGTAGCTCTGGCCGGCCGTGTCGACCAGCGGGTTCGAGGGCCGCGGGCGGTCCACGGCCACCTTGGCGATGTGCACGGCCGCCCAGGTGAGGACGAGCCCGCTCGTCAGCGCCGCGGCCTCGATCACGCGCCGGCGGGCCAGGAGCGCGATGACCGCCAGCAGGGTGGCGCCGCCCACCAACGGGAGGCTCCCGAGGTGCGTGAGCGCGCGCGCGACGTCGTCGAGCGTGTCGCTGCGCACCTTGTCGGCCCAGTCGAACGCCGTGCGATCACCGGTGATCAGGTCCTTCTGGTGCAGCGTGATCGCGTCGGCGGCGAACGCGAACGAGCCGACCGCGACGAAGGCCAGCAGCGTCGTCAGCTCGAGCCCGAGCTCGCCGGGCGTGATGCGGTTCCAGAAGAAGCGGCGCGGGCGCCGGCTCCAGCGCCACAGCGGGCGCAGCACGCGGGCCGGCGGGCGCAGCGCGGGGCGCTCGAGCTGCTCGTCGGTCCACGCCGCGGCCTTGTGCCGGTTCTCCTCGACGCGGAAGTACCGGTAGAGCCACACGAGGAGCGTGAGCACGACGATCGTCGTGCCGAGCGCGAGGGTGCCCTGCTCGGCGTAGTGCAGGACGCGGTCGAAGCTCTGCCAGAAGACGTAGCCGAGGACCAGCAGCAGCGTCGCCCACGCGCCCGCGCCGACGACGTCGTAGGGCAGGAAGCGCTTGAGCGGCATGCCCGACGAGCCCGCCAGGAACGGGTTGACCGCGCGCACGACGCCGACGAAGCGCCCGAGGAAGATCGCCTTGCCGCCGTGGCGGTCGAAGAACGCCTCGACCATGTGCAGGCGCTCCTCGTTGATGGACACCTTGGGGCCGTGCTTGACCAGGAACTTCCGCCCGAGGCGACGTCCCGCGTAGAAGCTGGCGAGGTCTCCGAGGACGGCACAGGTCCACACGATCGCGATGAGCGCGACGAGGGAGATCGTCCCCTGGCCCGCCACCACGCCGCCGAAGATGAGGAACGTCTCGCCGGGGGCGATGAGGCCGACGAAGGCGCCGGTCTCGAAGAACGCCATGACGCCCACGACGACGTAGGTCCACTGGCCCAGCGCGTTGCCTGCGTCCTCGACGAGCTTCTTGACGTCGGGGAACTTGACGAGGCCGCTGCCGTAGACGAGCAGTCCGACGACGACGATGACGCCGCCGATGAGCAGCGTCGGCTCCAGCTTGCGCCGGCGTAGGACGAGGAAGGCGGCCAGGAACGCCGCCGCGACCATCGGGCCGATCTTCACGCCGCCAGGACCTCCCCGCCGTGGGGGCCGACGGGCTTGGCCACCTTCGCCCCGGGGAAGTGCGCCTTGGCGGCCTTGCCGGCCTTGACGTCGCGAAACAGGCCGAGCACGGTCGGGCCGCTGCCGCTGACCATCGCGACGTCGGCGCCCGCCTCGCGCACCTGCGCGAGCGTCTGCTCCAGCGCCGGACGCAGCGACAGCGCGGCCGGCTCGAGCTCGTTGACGCACAGCGCGTCGGGCAGGTCGGGCAGGCCGGCGCGCACGTCGCGCAGCGCGGCGTCCAGCCCGGCGGCGTCGCGCGCCAGGCCGAGGCGGTCGGCCTCGCGGAAGACGTCGGCGGTCAGCAGCGGTCCTTCGGCCGGCACGACGAGCACCGCGTAGCGCGCGACGCCCGGCACGCGCTCGATCTGCTCGCCCGCGCCGGTGGCCAGCACGCGGCCGGGCCGGACCTGGGCGGGGACGTCGGCGCCGAGCGCGGTGGCGATCTCGTGCAGCAGCTCGCGGTCCTCGATGCCGGAGGCGCGCGCGAGCAGGCGCAGCGCGGCGCCGGCGTCGGCCGAGCCGCCCGCCATGCCCGCCGCGATCGGGATCCGCTTGTCGATGCTGATCCGCACGGCCTCCCCACTCCAGCCGGTCGCCGCGCGGAACCGCTCCATCGCCGCGGTCACGAGGTTGTCGCCGTCCACGCCGGGGCAGTCGACCTCGTCGCGGCCGTCGCCGGCCTCGAGCCGCAGGCGGTCGGCGAGCGTCACCGACTGCATGACCGAGACGAGCTCGTGGCGGCCGTCCGCGCGCGTCGGCCCGAGGTAGAGGCAGACGTTGATCTTCCCGGGCGCCCGGGTCTCGAGCCTCACGCGGGGCGCACCTGCTCCCACAGCGCGCGGAACTGCTCGGGCGTCAGCCGCTCGGCGCGCGCGTCCTGCGGCTCCCCGATGGCGGCCAGGCCGGCGCGCACGCGGTCACGCAGGGCCTCGTCGCCGGTGTGGAGTTGCAGCCCCTTGGACGCGCCGTCGCGACCACGCTGCTCCTTCGCCGCGAGCTCCAGCGACCGTGCCAGGGCCTTGCGCCGGTGCGCGAACGCGCCCTGCACGAGCGCGCGCAGGCCGGGCTCGGGCGCCGCGCGCGTGCGGTGCAGCACGACGAGCACCGAGTCGACGTTCGGGACGGGGTGGAAGACGGTGCGCGAGATCTGACGGTGGACGCGCACGTCGCAGGCCAGCTGCGCCAGCACGCTCGGCACGCCGTAGGCCGACGTGCCGGCCGACGCGGCGAAGCGCTCGCCGACCTCCTTCTGCACCATCGCGACCCAGAGCGTGACCGAGGGCAGCTCGAACACCGTGCGCAGGATGGCGGTCGCGGCGATCCCATAGGGCAGGTTGGCGACGACCTTGGTCGGCGGCGGGTCCAGCGCGGCGAGGTCGAGGTGCAGCGCGTCGGCGAGGTGCAGCGTGGTGTTCGGGTGCGGCGCGAGCGCCTCGCGCAGCGCCGGCTCGAGCGAGCGGTCCAGCTCGACGACGTGCGTGTGCGCGGTGCGCTGCGCCAGGTGCTCCGACAGCACGCCCAGGCCACCGCCGATCTCCAGCGCGACGTCCTGGTCGGTCAGCTCCGCGGCGCGCTCGATGACGCCGAGGATGTTGGAGTCGATCAGGAAGTTCTGGCCGAGGTCGCGCTTCGGGCGCACCGCGAAGGCGCGCATCCGGCGCAGGCTGGGCTGCGACGGCAGGTCGGGGGGCGGCTGCTCGGTCACCACTTCAGCAGCTGGGCCGCGTTGCGCTCCACGATCGTCTCGAACGCCGCGTAGTCCTGACCGCGCTGCTCGGCGACGAAGCGTGCCGTCTCGGTGACGTAGGCCGGTTGGTTGCGCTCCTTGCGCATCGGCTGCGGCGTCAGGTACGGCGCGTCGGTCTCGACGAGGATCCGGTCGTCGGGCACGCGCGCCGCGGCCGCGGCCAGGTCCTCGTTCTTCGGGTAGGTGACGTTGCCCGCGAACGAGATCCACCAGCCCTCGGCGAGGCACTCGTCGAGCCGGTCGGGCATCGAGAAGCAGTGCAGGACCACCTCGACGCCCTGCGCCCGCGAGCGCAGCGTGGCGATCGTGTCGTCCTCGGCCGCGCGCGTGTGGATGACCAGCGGCTTGCCGGTGTCGCGCGCAAGCTCGATCTGGGCGTGGAACGCGCGCTGCTGGTCGGCGGGCGGCGCGTAGTCGCGGAAGTAGTCCAGCCCCGTCTCGCCGATCGCGCGGCAGCGCTCGTGCGCCGCCAGCGCACGGAGCTCGGCGAGCTGCTCGTCGCCGAACCCGGTCGCCTTGTTGGGGTGGTGGCCGATGGCCGCGAAGACCTGGGGGAACGCCTCGGCCGCGGCCAGCGCGGCGCGACCCGTGTCGCCGTCCTGGCCGATCGTGAGGATGCGGTTGACGCCCGACTGCGTCGCGGCCGCGACCAGCGCGGCGTCGCTGGGCTCGCAGGAGTCCAGGTGGGTGTGGGAGTCGATCACGCGGCTTCGGAGGCCTGCTGCTTGGGAAACAGCGGGTCGAGGTCCTTGACCTGGGTCGGCAGCGCCGCGCCGAAGTGCGCGTTGGCGATCGAGCGGTCGGGCGTGCCGAGCGCGTCGAGGAGGACCTCGGCGCGCTGTGGGATGTAGGCGTGCAGCAGGACGGTGACGGTGCGCAGGCCCTCGGCCAGGGTGGCGAGCACGCGGTCCAGGTCAGCCTCGCGCCCCTCCTCCTTGGCGAGCTTCCACGGCGCGTTCTCCTCGACGTAGCGGTTCAGGCGCCGTACGCGCTGCCAGATCTCCTCCAGCGCGGGCGTCAGCTCGGCCCGCCCGACGAGTGCGCTGACGCGCTCGCACAGGCCGTCGAAGTCGGGCGCCAGCCCGGGGTCGACCGCGACCTGCGGCACCGCGCCGTCGCGGTAGCGCAGCAGCATCTTGATCGTGCGGCTGGCGAGGTTGCCGAAGTCGTTGGCCAGCTCGGCCTCGTAGCGCTTCTCGAAGTCCGCGGCCGAGACGGAGCCGTCCTGGCCGAAGCTCACGTCGCGCAGCAGGTAGAAGCGCAGCGCGTCGGACCCGTACTTGTCGATGATCTCGAACGGGTCGAGGACGTTGCCCAGCGACTTGGACATCTTGTGCCCGTCCAGCAGCAGGTACCCGTGGACGTAGAGGTGCTCGGGCAGCGGCAGGTCGGCGGCCATGAGCAGCGCCGGCCAGAAGACGGCGTGGAACTTGAGGATGTCCTTGCCGATGAGGTGGTAGCTCGGCGGCCAGAACTCCTCGGTCAGGTCCTCGCCGGGGCGGGCGTAGGTCAGCGCCGTGTAGTAGTTCAGCAGCGCGTCGAACCACACGTAGAAGACGTGGCTCTCGTCCCACGGGACCGGCACGCCCCACGTCAGCTTGCCGCGCGTGAGCGACACGTCCTGCAGACCGCCGCGGATGAACGAGAGGGCCTCGTTGTACCGCGAGCCGGGCGCGACGAAGTCGGGGTGGTCGGCGTAGTGCTGCTCGAGGCGCTCCTGCAGCGCCGACAGCCGGAAGAAGTAGTTCTCCTCCTGCTCCCAGGTCAGCTCGATCTTGTGGATCGGACAGCGGTTGCCATCCTCGATCTCGCTCTCGGACTTGAAGTCCGCGCAGCGCGGGCAGTACCAGCCCTCGTACACCCCGAGCTCGACGTAGCCGTTGTCCTTGACCCGTGTGAGGACCTCCTGCACCGCCTTGACGTGCTCGGGGTCCGACGTGCGGATGAAGAAGTCGTTCGTCACGTTCAGCAGCGGGGCGAGCGCCTTGAACCGCTCCGCGTTCTTGTCGGCCAGCGCGCGCGGCGTGACGCCCGCGGCCTCGGCGGCCAGCGCGACGGGCTCGCCGTGCTCGTCGGTGCCGGTGAGGAAGAAGACGTCGTCGCCGAGCTGGCGGTGGTGGCGTGCCATGACGTCCGCGGCGATCGTCGTGTACGCGTGGCCGAGGTGCGGCGCCGCGTTGACGTAGTAGATGGGCGTCGTGACGTAGAAGGACATTCAGGCCTAACGGTATCGGTGCGCGAGCGCCGCGCCGGTGACGGCCCGGCGACCACGCCGCCGGTGCGCCACCGTGCCGCCGCCGGCGCCCGCGGCGAGCAGGCCGAGCCCGACCCAGATCGGCCACGGCAGGCGGGCCGGCGCGGGGTCGTCGGCCTGGGCCGCGGCGGGCGCGCGGGGCGACACGGCCGGCGGCGCGGGCGGCCTGGGCACCCGTCGCGACGGCGGCGCCACCGGCACCGGCGGCGCGGGTCCCGACGGGTCGCCGTCCAGCAGCGCGAGCGGATCGACGTAGGCCTGCCGACCGCCGGCCCGCCGCGCGCCCAGGCGCAGCACGCCTCGCGATCCCAGCCGCCCGAGCACCGCGCCCGCGGCAACGCGGGCGCCGCGCCGCACGGCCGCCGGGCCCGCCAACCCCAGCTCGGTCGCCACCAGGTCGCCGCAGCGCAGCGTCACGCCCGGACCCCAGCCCGGCACGCGCCCGGCGTAGGCGACGGTCCCGGAGCACGTGGCAAGCACCCGCGCGCCCGGCCGTCCACGAAGGTCGATGCCCCGGCGCCCACCGCGCAGGTAGGGCGCGGCGGGATCGAACGAGAACGTCCGCGCCACCGCCGCGCCCGGCAGCGGCCGCTGCCAGCGATCGGGCGCCGACGCCGCCGCACGACCCGGGGCGGCGAGCGTCAGCACGGCGAGGAGCACGATCGCGATGGAGGGCACCGGCGCATCCTGCGGCCCCCGCGCACCGTCTCCCCCGCACGGCGCATATCCGGCACGAAATCGCGCGCGGCGCGTCGCACATCGCGCCCGCCCTAGCGACGCAATGGGGATTGTCCCCCCTCCGTTCGGACGCAATGCGACGCCATGCGACGCAATGGGGACTGTCCCCCCTCCGTTCGGGTGGGGGGACTGTCCCCCCGCGCCCGGGTGGGGGACTGTCCCCCCGCGCCGTCCCCCCGCGCCCGGGTGGGGACCGTCCCCCCGGCGCCCCTACCGCTCCATCAGCCCCCGGTACAGCGCGTTGGCGCTCGTGCCCGTGAGCTCGGCCACCACGCCCGCCGCCGGGCGCGCCCGCGCGCCCGCCTCCACCAGCCGCGCCAGCGCGTCCAGCGCCGGCGCCAGATCGGCCTCGCCCTCGGGCGCCGCGCCGATCACCACCACGACCTCGCCCCGCGGCTCCTCGCTCGCGTAGCGCTCCGCGAGCGCCCCCGCGCTGCCGCGCACGACCTCCTCGTGGACCTTCGTCAGCTCGCGGCAGACTGCCACCGGCCGCTCCGGATCCACGGCGGCCAGCGCCGCCATCGCGGCGCCGACGCGCCGCGGCGACTCGAAGGCCACCAGCGTCTCCGTCGTGGCGCGAAACAGCGACTCCAGCTCGCCGCGCTTGCGCGGCAGGAACCCGGCGAAGCGCCACGTCGTGGCCGGCAGCCCGCTCACCACCAGCGCCGCCAGCGCCGCGCTCGGTCCGGGCAGGACCTCGACGCCGATCCCCGCCGCCACGCAGGCCTGCACCAGCAGGAACCCCGGGTCGCTGACCAACGGCATGCCCGCGTCGCTGACCAGCGCCACGGTCTCGCCGGCCTGCATCCGCGCCACGAGCTCCGACGACCGCGCCGCCTCGTTGTGCTCGTGGTAGCTCACGGTCTTGGCCTTCACGCCGTAGCGGTCGAGCAGCACGCGCGTGCGGCGCGTGTCCTCGCAGGCGACGAGGTCGGCGTCGCGCAGCGCGCTCAGCACACGCAGCGTCACGTCCTCGAGGTTGCCGATCGGGGTCGGGCACACCACCAGCCGGCCGATCATGGCGCCTGCCGCCCGTCGGCCAGGTCCATCGCCAGCAGCGCGGCGCCGATCATGCCCGAGGCGTCCCCGAAGCGCGTCGGCACGATCCGCACCTGGTCGCGCGACGGCGCCAGTGCGCGCTCGGCCACGACGCGCCGCGCCGGCTCCAGCAGCAGCTCACCCGCCGCGATGACTCCGCCGCCCACGACGACCACCTCCGGGTTGAGGATGTTGACCACGTTGCCGATCCCGACGCCGAGGTAGTGGCCGACCGACGCGACGACATCGCGCGCGACGGGGTCGCCGTCGTGCGCCAGCTCGGTGGCGAGCATCCCGCTGATCTCGCGACCGGCGGCCAGCGCGCGCCCGAACCCCGAGTCGGGCAGCTCGTGCGCCATCCGCGCCGCTTCACGCCCCAGCGCGGTGCCGGAGACCACGGTCTCCAGGCAACCGCGGTTGCCGCAGGTGCACAGCGGCCCGTTGACGTCGACGACCATGTGCCCCCATTCGCCCGCCGCGCCGCTGGCGCCGTGGACGATCTTGTCGTCGACGATGATCCCGCCGCCGATGCCGGTGCCGAGCGTCAGCAGCGCGGCGGTGCGCGCGCCGCGCGCGGCGCCCCGGCGGTGCTCGGCGACCATCGCCCCGTTGGCGTCGTTGTCCACCGCCACCGGCAGCCCGAGCCGCTCGGCCATCACGTCGCGGAACGGGACATCGCGCAGCGGGAGGTGCACGGTCGTGTTGGCCACGCCGGTCTGCGCGTCGACCAGCGACGGGATGCCGAACCCGACCGCCCGGATCTCCTCGCCGGCCGCCTCGCGCGCCTGCTCGACGGTGGACACGAGCAGGTCGATGAGCCCTTCGGCGTCGTGCCCTTCGCGGGCCTTGCGGAAGGCCCGATGGCGAACGTTCAGCTCGGAGTCGACGACCCCGGCCAGCAGCTTCGTGCCCCCGAGGTCGACGCCGATCACGCACCCGGCGGCCATGCGCGTCACCCTACCCGGTGCATGTCGCCTCCCTCCGACCCGCCGCCCGAGTACACGAAGTACCGCTCCGCCCCGCGGTTCTGGCGCCGCGGCCCGCGCCCCGGCGAGCCGCTGCTGGACGTCCTGCCCAACGGCCGTGCCGCCCCGCCGGCGGTCCCGCCCGGCGCTCCGGGGATCCCCGGGGCGGGCGACGACGGCGACGGCCGCGGCCCCGGCGCGCGCCGCCGGCGGCTGCCCGGCCTGCCGCTGCCCGGCCGCCGCCGCGGCCCGCGCCTGCCTCGCGGCCCGCTCTCGGTGGGCCGCGTCGTCAAGTGGCTCGTGCTCGCGGTCGTCGGCTGGATCGCGCTCTCGCTCGTGCTGTTCCTCGTCAGCGCCCAGATCCAGCAGGGCGACCTCAGCGGCCAGGTCGCCCTGGGCGGCGCCGGCTTCCCGCTGACCAGCCCGAACAACGTGCTCGTGCTCGGGTCCGACACGCGGACGAAGGGCTCCAAGGAGCCGGGCGCCGCCACCAGCGGACGCGGCCGGTCGGACTCCATCATGTTGATGCGCGTCGGCGGCGGCAAGAACGCGCGCCTGTCGATCCCTCGCGACACGGTGGTCGACATCCCCGGCCATGGCAAGGACAAGATCAACGCGGCCTACGCGTACGGCGGCCCGGCGCTGGCGGTCCAGACGATCGAGCAGTACCTCGGCATCAAGGTCAACCACCTGATCGAGGTCAACTTCGACAACTTCCCGCAGCTGATCGACGCGATGGGCGGCGTCACCTACGAGGGCGGCTGCGTCGTCTCGCGCATCAACGGCGGCTTCAACAACGGCGGGTACACGCTGCGCCTGAAGAAGGGCAAGACGCACATCGATGGCAAGCAGGCCCTCGCCCTCGCGCGCACCCGCCACAACGACTGCAACAAGAGCGAGTCCGATCTGACGCGCGCCCGGCGCCAGCAGAAGCTGCTGTCGGCCATGAAGTCGCGCCTGATCTCGCCGTTCGCGTTCCCGCGCCTGCCGCTCATCGCGTGGAACACGCCGAAGGCGCTGCGCTCGGACATGAGCGGCCCCACGCTCCTCGGCCTCTTCGGCGCGCTCGCCACCAGCGGCTCACCGCCCACCCAGATCCTCAAGCCCGACGGCTTCGCGGCGGCCCCGGGCGGCGGCTCCGGCCTCCACGTCTCCGACGCCGAGAAGGCGCGCGACGTGGCGCGCTTCCTGAAGGGCTAGGGGAACGCTGGCCCAGGAAGCCAGGTTCCCTTGCGGGTGTTCGCCCAGGGGGCGAAACCCGCGGCCTGTTAGCGACCCGCGCTCCCAGCTACTTCTTGGGCTTCTTCTCGGCCGGCTTCTTCTCGGCCTTCGGCTTGGCGTCGGACTTCGCGCCGTCCGAGGCGGAGGACGAGGAGGACGACGAGTCCTTGGCCGCGTCGGCCTTCTTCTCGGCCTGCTTGGCCTCGTGCTTGTCGGCGCCGGACTCGGCCGACTCCCGCAGCTCGCGGTTGCGGCGCTTGGTGCCGTAGTCGGTGTTGTAGAAGCCCTTGCCCTTGAAGTGGACCGCGACGGGATGGAAGACGCGCTCGAGCGGCACCCCGGTCTCGGGATCCTGCGTCAGCGGATCGTCGGTCATCCTCTGCATGACCTCGAACGTGGTGCCGTCCGGGCGTCGATATTCATAGATCGGCATTGGCACTCTCAGTATACGAGTGCCATCCGGGCGCTGGTCGAACCCGGCGCGACAGGTGGCTAGAGTCCGGCGCGTGCCAACAGAAGACGTCGTGACGATGGACAAGATCGTGGCGCTGTGCAAGCGCCGCGGATTGATCTTCCCCGCCTCGGAGATCTACGGCGGCATCGCCAACACCTACGACTACGGGCATTACGGCGTGCTGCTCAAGCGCAATGTCGTCGACGCCTGGTGGGACGCGATGCTGCAGGAGCGCGACGACGTGGTCGCCCTCGACTCCGCGATCATCCAGCACCCCAAGACCTGGGAGTCGTCGGGACACCTCGCCGGCTTCACCGATCCGCTGATCGACTGCAGGACCTGCAACCGCCGGTTCCGCGCCGACCATCTCGCGGAGGCCCGCGCCGACCCGGACTCCCACCCCGACATCCGCTGCGGGCGCAAGCCGTCCAAGCTGCCGGGCGAGATCGACGAGTGCCAGCTCACCGAGCCACGCGAGTTCAACCTCATGTTCGAGACGGCGATCGGCCCGGTGCAGGGCGGCGGCCAGCGCGTCTTCCTGCGCCCCGAGACCGCGCAGGGGATCTTCCTGGACTTCAAGACCGTGCTGACGTTCGCGCGGCGCCGGCCGCCGTTCGGCATCGCCCAGGTCGGCAAGTCGTTCCGCAACGAGATCACGCCGGGCAACTTCATCTTCCGCACGCTGGAGTTCGAGCAGATGGAGATGGAGTTCTTCGTGCCGCCCGAGCAGGCGCCGCAGTGGTACGAGCACTGGAAGCAGGCCCGCTTGAACTGGTACACGGAGCTCGGCCTGCGTGCCGACCACCTGCGCCTGCGCGAGCACGACGCCGACGAGCTCAGCCACTACTCCTCGGGCACCGCCGACGTCGAGTACCGCTTCCCGATCGGCTGGTCGGAGCTCGAGGGCATCGCCAACCGCGGCGACTTCGACCTCAGGGCGCACGCCGCCGGCTCCGGCAAGGACCTGGAGGTCGTCGAGCCCGACGGCCGCCGCTACGTCCCGCACGTCATCGAGCCCGCCGCCGGCGTCGGCCGCTCGGTCCTGGCCTTCCTCGCCGACGCCTACGACGAGGAGGACCTCGACGGCGAGACGCGCACGGTGCTCAAGCTGCACCCGCGGCTGTCGCCCGTCAAGGTCGCCGTCCTGCCGCTGGTCAAGAAGGACGGCCAGCCCGAGCTGGCGGCCGAGCTGCACACCGCGCTGAAGAAGCGCATGCAGGCCGAGTACGACGAGGGCGGCTCGATCGGCAAGCGCTACCGCCGCCAGGACGAGATCGGCACGCCGTGGTGCGTGACGATCGACCACCAGTCGCTCGAGGACCGCACCGTCACGATCCGCGACCGCGACACCCTCGCCCAGGAGCGCGTGCCGATCGCCGACGTGCCCGACCTGCTGTCGGCGCGCCTCGCCGTGCCGTGGACCTCGCCGAAGCTCGACGGCTGACGGCGCTCAGGCCGCCGCCGCGGCGCCGCGGTCCGACGGGGGTTGCGCGACGGCGCCGAAGGCTTAGGGTTCGCCCAATGGCCAAGCGCTTCACCATCTCCATGCTGATGATCCACGGCGGGACGCCGCGCGACCGGCAGGCGCGCGAGGAGCTCGGCGCAGCGCTGCCCGACGGCGCCGACGTCGGCCAGCCGGACGAGCTGGGCGTCTTCGACGTCCATGTCGACGCCGAGGACCTCGAGGGCGCGCTGCACACCGTCTGGAACGCCGTGGCCGCCTCGGGCACCGACGACCACATCGTCTTCCTCGAGCATTCCGAGCTGCCCGAGCACTGGCGTCCTCGCAGCCGCCCGGCGGCCGCGGGGTCGCGCTAGATAAGTTGTTCCACGAGGCGGTCCCGTCGATGGCTGGTCCGGGCGGATGCCTGGGGTCGCACGATCTCGCAGCCGATCCTGGTCGGATCGGCAAGGGATCGGGTGGCCTCAGGCGCCGGCCGGGCCGGTCAGCGGCGGCAGCGAA
>NZ_DATHDY010000019.1:0-41384 GCF_035318805.1 Baekduia sp. | reverse complement strand
GCGGCGGGGCGGGGCGGTGTGGTAGCTGCCGTCGCTCATTGGGTGAGCGCGCGTTCGTCGGTGCGCACGGGTTCGGTGAGGGCGGCGTCGGTGGCGGGTGTGCCGGCGTGTTCGCGGTCGGCGAGGTAGCGCTCGGCGTCCAGGGCCGCGGCACAGCCGGAGCCGGCTGCGGTGATGGCCTGGCGGTAGGTGTGGTCGACCAGGTCGCCGGCGGCGAAGACGCCGGGGAGGTTCGTGCGCGTGGAGCGCCCGTCGACCTTGACGTAACCCTCGTCGTCGACGTCGATCACGCCTTCGACGATCTCGGACTGCGGCTCGTGGCCGATCGCGATGAACGCGCCGCCGATCTCGACGTCCTCGACCTCGTCCGTGCCGGCGTGCTTCAGGCGCGCGATGCGCTTGAACGGCCCGTCGCCCTCGTGGAACTCGATCGGCGCGTACGGGGTCTTGAACTCGATGTTCTCGAACGCGCGAGCGCGCTCGACCATGATCTTCGACGCGCGGAACTCGTCGCGGCGGTGCACGAGCAGGACCTTGCGGCCGAACTTGGCGAGGAACATCGCCTCCTCGAAGGCGCTGTCGCCACCGCCGACGACCATGATGACCTGGTCCTTGAAGAACGCGGCGTCACACGTGGCGCAGTAGCTGACGCCGGCGCCGGCGAGCTCCTGCTCGCCCGGCACGCCGAGCTTCTTGTGCTCGGCGCCCATCGAGAGGATCACCGAGCGGGCCTGGTAGACGTCGGAGCCCACGTGGACCTTGTGGATGCCGCCGGGCTCGGTGGCCAGCTCGACGGAGGTCGCCTGGTCGGTGAGGTAGCGCGTGCCGAAGTCCTCGGCCTGGTCGCGCAGCTTCTGCATCAGCTCGGGCCCGGCGATGCCGCCGGCCGGGAAGCCGGGGTAGTTCTCGACCTCGGTGGTCTGCTGGAGCAGCCCGCCCCACATGAAGCCCTCGATCACGAGCGGCTTGAGGTTCGCACGGGAGGTGTACAGCGCGGCCGTGTACCCAGCCGGTCCACTTCCGATGATGATCACGTTCTCGACGTCGGCCATGCGGTTGTCCTTCCCATCTGCAGTCACTTTACTTTGTATAGTAGCTACTACCGGACGTCCGTTACAGACGGTCCGGCCCTAGGCCTGCGCGGCCTGGACGGTCGTCTTGCGCGTCGCCCGCTCCTCCTTCCAGCGCGCCACGGTGCGTCGCAACTGGAAGTAGGCCACCGCGCCAGGGATCGTCGGCAGGTAGAACGCGAACAGCCGGTAGGTGAGGACCGCGACGACGATCGAGTCCTTGGTCTCGCCGCCGAACGCCACGAAGGCACCGATCATCCCGCCGTCGACCCCGCCGACGCCGCCCGGCAACGGCAGCAGGTTGGCGAGCATCCCGACGAAGTAGCCCATGACGATCACGGCCCAGGGCGGCGCCTCGCCGAACGCCTTGAACGACGCCCAGAGGATCGCGATGTTGAACCCCCAGTAGGCGATCGAGCCGGCCAGGGCCGGGTCGCCGCTGCGCACGAGGTTCACCGAGATGCGGATGCCCGAGGAGAGCGCGGCGGGCAGGTTGGACGCCTTCTGGGCGATGCGCGCCCAGCGGCCGTGCCGGCGCGCGTAGCCGTCCAGGCGCTTCTGCAGGTCGGGCGGCGTGAGCGACGCCAGGACCGCCAGCGCGAACGCGACGACGCCGATGATCGCGGGCAGCAGCGTGATCGCCCAGTCCTGCGAGCCCGGCAGGATCCCGAAGTAGAGCCCGAACCCGCCGACGACCACCGCCGCCATGTACACGCCGTAGGTCAGCACCAGGAACGCCAGCGTCTGGTCGGCCACCACCCGCTTGGGCATCCCGGCACGGCGCAGCGCCCACGCGGTCAGCGCGATCCCTCCGGCGCCGCCCGCGGCGAACACGCGCGTGGCGGCCAGGCCGGCCATGGTGATCTGGTAGCTCTCGACCGCGCTCAGCCGGAAGCCGTCGCGCACGTAGACGCCCTGGAACAGCAGGACGTAGCCGGCGAACGACAGCGCGGTGAACATCCCGGCGACCAGCAGCCAGAGCGGATCGCCCTGCTTGACCTGCTTCCACGTGTCGCCGAGACCGGCCAACTGCGGCAGGACGGCCGCCAGGAAGATGATGCACAGCACGACGAAGAGGCCACCGAGCACCACGGTGCGCCGCGTCACCTTGATGAGCGGCATCTCCTCGTCGTCGTCGACCTCGTCGTCGTCGGGCCTGGGCGGGCCCATGAGCTGCGCGGCGCGCGGGTCGTCGCGCGGCGGACGCGGCAGGGGCGTGGGCACGGGTGGCTCCGACGAGCTCACGCGCGCGCCCGCCGTTCCAGCTCCTGCAGCGTGCGGCCGATGGCGGCCGTGGCCGGCGACGCGTGGGGCGCCGCGGCGCGGATGCCCTCGGTCAGCGCGGCGCCGGCGAGCAGGTCGACGAGGTAGTGCTCGCCGAGGTAGACGAGGGCGAAGCCCAGGGTCAGGGCGTAGGTCCAGCCGATGGCGCCTTCGACCGGGCCCGCCTCCGCCAGGAGGTGGGCGGCCATCAGGGACGTCGCGAAGTGCAGGGAGGGCATGGCGGCCAAGGGGTTGCCTCCCAGGACACTGTAAAGAGGCTCCCACCCGTCTTTCCAGAACGCCTCGCCGTGCTCGACCATCATCCGGCGCACCGCGAGGTCCCCGCCCTCCCCGAGGCGGCCGTGCAGCGACGCGTACCAGGGCGGCGCGGTCGGCGCGCTCCAGTAGGCGATCAGGCCGAGGTCGAAGACGGCGTAGGTCAGCGCCGCGGTGCGCGGGAAGCGGTCGGGATGCCGGACCAGGACGTAGGCGACCGTGCCGTGCGGGAAGAGGAACCACAGCCAGTGCGACCACACGAGCACCTGGTCGCGCTTGCGGATCCGGCCCGGGGCGGCGAACCAGCGCTGCAGGCGCAGGTTCGGGATCTCGCCGAGCCCGAGGAGCCGGTCGATCCGCACCGGGTAGTCGAGGCGGACCCGGCGCTCGAGGGCCTCCGGATCGTCGTTGGGCATCTGGTAGGTGACCGTGTACGCGTACATCTGCAGCGCGCACAGCGCGACGTCGCGCTTGCGCGAGCGCGGCAGCGCCACGCTCAGGGCGAACGGCGCGGAGGCGGCGGCGGCCGTCACGAGCGGCGGTCGGATCCGTGCGCGCCGGCGGACGAGCGGGACCGCGACACCGACCGCGACGACGCCCCACGCGGCGGTGCGGACGGCAGAGGAGAGGCGCACGAGGCAGGCCACTCTAGTGCGCCGGCCGGACTCGACGGCGACGCGTGATCGCCGAGGCAGGCGATAGCGTCGCCCGTTGCGTGAGCCCGATCGACACAGAGCTGCAGGCCGGCGACGTCTTCGCCGGCCACCGCATCACCGGCCTGGCCGGTCGCGGCGGCATGGGCGTGGTGTACCGCGCCGAGCAGCTCGACCTCGAGCGGCCGGTGGCGCTCAAGCTCATCGCCACCCCGCTGGCCCGCGACGAGGACTTCCGCGAGCGCTTCGTCCGCGAGTCGCGCGCGGCGGCGGCGATCGACCACCCCAACGTCATCCCCGTGTACTCCGCGGGCGAGGAAGACGGCCGCCTCTTCCTCGCGATGCGCTACGTCGACGGCGAGGACCTGCGGACGCGCGTGCAGCGCGGCGGCCCGCTCAGCCCGCACGACGCGGCCGCCGTCATCGCCCAGGTCGCGGGCGCCCTCGACGCCGCGCACGCGCGGGGGCTCATCCACCGCGACATCAAGCCGGCCAACGTCCTGCTCGACGGCGACCACGCCTACCTCACCGACTTCGGGCTCACCAAGCGCCTGAGCGGCGAGACGACCATGACCGGCTCGGGCCGCTGGGTCGGCACGCTGGGCTACATCGCGCCCGAGCAGATCCGCGGCGTGCCGGTCGACGCGCGGGCCGACGTCTACGCGCTCGGCTGCCTGCTCTTCTACATCTTGACCGGGGTCGCGCCGTACCGCCGCGACTCCGACGAGGCCACGCTCTACGCGCACCTCAACGACCCCGCGCCCGACCCGCGGGCGCTGGAGACCGGCGTGCCCGACGGACTGGCCGCCGTCGTCGAACGGGCGCTGGCCAAGGACCCCGACGACCGCTTCCCGTCGGCGGGCGACCTCGGCCGCGCGGCGCTGGCGGCCGTGGGCGACGCCCCGCCGCCGCCGCCGGAGCGCGTCGTCGCCCGCGGCGCGGCGGCGCCCGGCGGCGCGGCCGACGAGGAGACCGCCGTCCCGGCCTCGGTCACCCCGACCGAGGTGCTGCCGGCGCGCCGGCGTACCCCGGCGCGCCCGCGCTCGTGGCTGGCCCCGATCCTCTCGCTGGCCGCGGGGGCGGCGATCGTCGTCGTCACGGTGCTGCTCATGAACGGCGGCGGCGGGTCCGGAAGCGCGCCCACCACGACGACCACCGCGCCGACCGGCACCGGCACGGCTCGCGCCGGGAAGGCCGTCCCGGTCGACCCGCGGCCGAATGCCATCGCCTACGCGCGCGGGCGAGTATGGGTGACCAGCGTGCGGACGGGCCGGCTGATCGGCCTGCCCGCCGACGGCGACGGCCCGCGCCGCACGATCAGGCTCCCGTGGAGCAGCGGCACGACGAGCGTCGCGTCGGGCTTCGGCTCGCTGTGGGTGACCAACGGCCAGCAGAGCCGGCTCGTGCGGATCGACCCGGTCAGCGGCAAGGTCCAGGGCGACCGGCTGCTCGGCTCGGGCGAGACCGTCGTCGTCGCGACCGGCGAGGGCGCGGTCTGGGTCGGCCGGCGCGCGATCAAGAGCACGGACCCGCCGTCGTCGATCGTCAAGGTCTCCCCCACCACCGGCGCGACGCAGATCATCCAGTTCGGCCAGGAGGGCATCAGCGACATCGCCGTCGGCGGCGGCTACGTCTGGGTGCCCAACCGGCGGCGCAACCGCCTCAGCCGGATCGACCCGTCGTCGGGCAAGCGCAGGAGCACGACCATCGGGCTGGGCCAGCACCGCGTGGCGTTCGGCATGAACCAGGTGTGGGTCACCAACTTCGACGACGGCACGGTCTCCCAGAACAACCGCTCGCTGACCAACCGCATCAACGACCCGCTCGAGGTGCGCGGACCGCTCGGCATCGCCGTGTCGAAGGACACCGTGTGGGTCGCCAGCAACCTCGACGACACGGTGGTCCGGCTCGACCGCGAGGGCCGGCCCGTCGGCGCCCCGATCCCGGTGGGTCGCAACCCATTCGCCATCACGGCCCACGGCACGAGCGCGTGGGTCACGAACCTGGGCAGCGGGACCGTGACGCGGATCGACCGGCCCTAGGGGAACGCTGGCCCAGGTGGCCAGGTTCCCTTGCGGGTGTTCGCCCAGGGGGCGAAACCCGCGGCCTGTTAGCGACCCGCGCTCCTAGGCGCCGCGCCTCCTACAGGTCGCGCTGCGTGAGCATGCCGCGCTGGAACGCCTCGGCGACCAGGCGGGAGCGCTTCTGGTTCTGCGGCAGCGATTCGATCCCGAACTTCTGGAAGAGCGAGCGCAGGTGGGCCTTCACGGCGTCGACGCTGAGGTGCAGCTCGCCGGCGATGTCCTGGTTGGTCGCCGGCGCGGCGAACTCGCCGTGCTTGTAGGGTCGCGCGAGCGCGACGAGCACCGCGCGCTGGGTCGGCGGCAGGTCGGCCAGCGCGACGGGCTCGCCGGCGACGACGGTGTGCTCGGCGGTCTCCTCGGAGTCCGGGCGCCGGTAGCCGAGCGTGGTGCGGCCGATGCGCACGACGTCGCCGTCGCGCAGCCGCGCGCGCCCGGAGATGCGCGTGCCGTTGACGAACGTCCCGTTGCGGCTGAGCCCGTCGTCGACGATCGTCCACTCGCCCGCGATGCACTCGAGCTCGGCGTGCAGCCGGCTGACCTCCGTGTCCCACGGCAGCGGGACGTCGTTGGTCTCGCCGCGGCCGACGCTGAGCCGCTCGCCGGCGAGGCGCAGCAGCTGCTGGCGGCCGCCGCCGTCGCGCAGCACGACGTACGGATCGCCGGCGCGCTCGGCGCTCAGGCGCTCCTGGAGCTCGGCGGGCGACGCGGCGTGGGCGGCGAGCGGGGAGTCGTCGGACACTGCCGTCCAGGGTAGTCCCAGCCCCTGACCGATGACCCCTAGGTGTGGACCGGCCTCACCTGGGGTGTGCAAGGTGTAGCCCCGGGGTCGCTGGTCGCGCGGCGCCGTCGGGGCGACCATGGTGAGCATGAACCCGGTCCTCACCTCCACCTCCAAGGCGCGTGCCCCGCGCGCCGGCTCGGCCACCGACGAGGCCCTTGTCGCCGCCGTCCGTGCAGGCTCGGATGCCGCCTTCTCCGCCATCGTCCGCCGCTACGAGCCGCAGCTGATGGCCTACGCCCGCCAGGTGCTCGGCGGCCGCCACCACGACGCCGAGGAATGCGTCCAGGACGCCTTCGTCCGCGCGCTGCGCTCGATCACCCACGGCGACGCCGAGATCGCGCTGCGTCCGTGGCTGCACGCCATCGTGCGCAACCGCTGCCTCGACCAGCTCCGCAAGCCCAACCGCACGACCGACCTCGACCCGCACGAGGCGTTCCTCGCCGACCACGGCCCGGGACCGGTCTCGACGATCGCCCGCCGCGAGCGGCTCGACGAGGTCGTCGGCGGCGTGGAGGCCCTGCCCGAGCGCCAGCGCCGAGCCTTGGTGATGCACGAGCTCGAGGACCGCTCGCACTCGCACATCGGCCGCGTGCTCGGCGTGTCGGCCGGCGCCAGCAAGGCGCTGGTCTGCCGCGCCCGGGCCGGCGTCGCGCAGGCCGTCGGCCGCGCCGCCGCCTGAGCCCCGCCTGCGGGCCGTGCCGGAGCGGCAGGTCGGCCGGTTACAGTCCCTGGGGATGAGCACCGTGCGGGCCGCCGAGCCCCCACCCGCGCCGCGGCGCGACCGCGACGCCCCGGCGCCATCGGCCGGCCGCGGCGTGTCTCCCTGGCTCCTGCTGGCCGGGCTGTACGTCGTGGCCGCCGCGCTCTACGTCGTGCTGGCGCTGCACTCGCCGCTGCCCGTGCTGTTCCCGGACGAGTTCCGGTACTCGCACCTCGCACGATCGCTGGCCGACGGCCAGGGCTTCGACTGGCGTGGCGCGCACGTCGACCAGTCGGCGGCGTTGTACGTGTACTTCCTCGCTCCGGCGTACGCGCTCCTGCACTCGACCGTCGACGCCTACCACGCGTCGAAGGTGCTCGGCACGCTCGTGCTGTGCGCCCAGGTCGTGCCCGTCTGGCTCCTCGCGCGCGAGCTCGTCGGCCCGCGCCTGGCGCTCGTGCCGGCCGCGCTCTCGGTCGCCGGCACGTGGATGCTGACCAGCGCCGAGACCGTCACCGAGGTCCTCGCGTTCCCGCTGGCCACCGCGGCGCTGTGCGTCGCGGTGATGGCGCTGCGACGCCCCGGCAGCCGCCTCGGGTGGCTGGCGCTCGGGCTCCTCGTCCTCGCCACGTGGGCGCGCATCCAGCTCGCGGTGCTCGTGCCGGCCCTGCTGGCCGCGTTCCTGCTCGACGCGCTGCGCGACCCCGCGCAGCGCCGGGTGCGGCTGATGGCCCATCGCCCGTACCTGCTGACGACGGCGACCGCGTTCCTCGGCCTCGCCCTGGTCGCGCTCGTCGTCCCGTCGGTGACCGGCGACTACGCCGGGTTCTTCGACCTGCGGCCCTCGCTGGGCCGCGTGCTGTCGAAGACCGGCCTGCAGCTGCTGGAGCTCGTGGCGCTCGGCGCGTTCGCGCCGGTGCTGCTGGCTGCGGGCGCGCTCGTCTCCCCGCGCGCGTGGCGCGACGACGCGACCGGCCCGCTGCTGGCGGTCTTCTGGCCCGCGGCGCTGGCGACCGCGCTGCAGAGCGGCTTCTTCCTCGCCGGCTACCCGCCGGCGGTCTCGGGCATCGGGCGCTACGTCACCTACGCCGTGCCGCTCGCGCTGATCCTCGCCACGCTGCTCATGACGCGCCCGCAGCTACTCACGCGCGCGTCGCTGGCCATCGCGGGGCTGCTGGCGCTCACGCTGCTGGCCCGGCCGGGCATCGAGATGATGGGCGAGGAGCGCGCGACGTGGGCGACGGCCTACCGCGTGCACCAGGTGCTCGGCCTCGGCACGGGCCTCGCGCTGACGGTCGTCGCGCTGGCGACGCTCGCCGTCGCGGCGGGGCTGTGGCGCCGGGGCGGCGCGCGTGCCGCGCTCGTGCTGGCGGCGGTGCTCGGCGCCGTCTTCGCGGTACAGGGCCAGGCGAGCTGGTGGCAGATGGACAAGACCGGCTCCTCGTTTCGCACCACGCTGCCGGCCGACCTCGAGTGGGTCGACCACCACACCGGCGGCCCCGTCGCCTTGCTGGGCATCACGCAGAACGCCCCGCAGTTCGACGACCTCGACTTCTTCAACCGCTCCATCACGCAGGCCTACGGCCCGAAGGCCGGGCTCGCCGGCCGCCGCGTGGAGGGCAAGATCTGCACGTTCCAGTTCGCGGTGTCCGGCGCGGTCGAGGTGCAGCCCGATTGCGGGCCGGTTCCCCACCGCTTCCTCATCAACGACCCGTCGGCGCGCGTGACGTTCCGCGACGAGATCCGGTCGGCCTCGCATCCGAACGTCGGCCGCCTGGTCGAGGTCGCCCCGGCGGCGATCCCGCGGGCGCAGTCGCTCGTGATCCTGCCGTGCCCGCGGCGCACGCCCGACTACCACTCCGACGTTCCCGACATCACGCCGCCGACCGTGCCGATCACCTGCCGCGCCGCGCTCACCGGGGCGCTGTGGCTCGACGCGCCCGCGACCGTGCAGGTCCGCTACCGCGGCGGCCGCGTGCCGCAGACCGTGACCGTCGCCGGCAAGGCCTACACCATCCCGGCCGGCCGTGACTCCACGGTGCGGTTCCCGGCGGCCACGGGCTACTCGCAGTTCACCGCCCAGCACGACTGGACCTCCAGCGCCGGCACGCCGCAGGTGCGGTCGGTCGCGCTGGTGCGCGGCGGCACGACGGTGCCGCTGACCTAGGATCGCGCGCGGTCGTGTCCCCCGCCCAGGTCTTCGGCTACGGCTCGCTGGTGACGGGCGCGGCGCGGATCGTCACGCTGCGCGGCCACCGGCGCGTCTGGGGCGTGGCCATGGACAACCGCGTCGCGGTGCCGGGATACAAGGTGTATGAGTTGCCCGACGGCACGCGGCCGCCGGTGTCGGTCGCGTTCCTCGACCTCGCGCCCGACGCCGGGACGGCGGTCAACGGCGGCCTGCTGCCCGTCGCCGACGCCGCGCTGGCCCGCCTCGACGAGCGCGAGCGCCAGTACGAGCGCCTCGACGTGACCGCCGCCGTCGCCCCCGCGGTCGCGGACGGCGACGGGCCGGTGTGGGCCTACGTCGGGCGGGCGCCGGGGCGGGCGCGCGTGGCGGCGGGCCGCGCGGGAACGGCTGAGGTCGTCGTGCAGCGCGCCTACGCCGAGCTCGTCGAGGCCGCGTTCGCGTCGCTCGGGGCGGCCGAGTTCGCGCGCTACCGGGCGAGCACCGAGCCGCCGCCGTTCCCGCTCGCCGAGCTGGCGCGCGTCGATCTTCCCGGCTCCCCTTGACACGCCGCGGCGCCTCGCGTATAAAACCAATTGGTTATCTAACCACCAGGTTAACTTCATGGCCATCGACCCCCTCAGCGCCACCTTCTCCGCCCTCGCCGACCCCACCCGCCGCGCGATCCTCGCCCGCCTCACGGCGGGCGAGGCCACGGTCAAGGAGCTGTCGGCGCCGTTCGCGATGAGCGGGCCCGCGATCTCCAAGCACCTGCGGGTGCTGGAGCGCGCCGGGCTCATCACCCGCGGCCGCGACGCGCAGTGGCGTCCGTGCCGGCTCGACGCGACGCCGCTGAAGGAGGTCTCGAAGTGGGCGGAGGAGTACCGCCGCTTCTGGGACGAGAGCTACGAGCGCCTGGACGACTACCTCAAACGACTGCAGGACGAGGAGAGCAAGCCATGAGCAGCACCACCCGCAACGGCGACACGACGTTCACGACGCCGAGCGATCGCGAGATCGTCATCACCCGCAGCTTCGACGCCCCGCGCGAGCTCGTGTTCGCGGCGTTCACGCAGCCCGAGCACCTGCCCAACTGGATGGGCCCGGCCATCTTCACCATGGTCACGTGCGAGATCGACCTGCGCGTGGGCGGCACCTATCGCTGGGCCTGGAGCGGCTCGGACGGCGCGGTGATGGCCATGGGCGGCACGTACCTCGAGGTGTCGCCGCCCGAGCGAATCGTGGCGGTCGAGTCGTTCGACGACTTCCCGGGCGAGACGCGCAACACGATCGTCTTCACCGAGCAGGACGGCCGCACGACCGCGACGGTCACGGTCCTCTACGACTCCCCGGAGGCCCGCGACGCCACGCTCGCGTCGGGCATGAAGGACGGCATGACCGAGGGCTACGAGCGCCTCGAGGAGCTGCTCCGCTCGCTGGCGTAGCCGCGTTCGGCGCTACGCGGCGCGGGCTGCTCCGACGGCCCGCGCCCGCGCCTCGTCGACCAGCGAGCCGATGAGCCGGCTCGTCTCGTCGACCTCCGGGTGCCACTGGACGCCGAGGACGTAGCGGCGGTCGGGCAGCTCGATCGCCTCGGGCAGGTCGTCCAGCGCGGAGTGGCCGGTCACGACCAGCCCCTCGCCCACCGCGTCGACGGCCTGGTGGTGGTGGCTGAGCGTGCGGTGCGACTCCTCGCCCACGGCCCGCGCCGCCAGCGAGGCGGACTGCAGCCGCACGAGGTGGTCATTGCCGTCGAAGGTGCCGGAGGTGCGGCGGTGGTCGTCGTGGCCGTGGCTCTCGGGCAGGTGCTGCAGCAGCGTGCCGCCACGGGCGACGTTGAGCACCTGCATCCCGCGGCAGATGCCGAGGAACGGGAGGTCGCGCTCGATCGCGCGGCCGGCCAGGGCCAGCTCGAACGCGTCGCGCTCGGGGTTGGTGCCCACGGTCTCGGGGTGGCGCTCGGCGCCGTAGGCGGCGGGGTCGACATCGGAGCCGCCGGCCAGGATCAGCCCGTCGAGCAGGTCCAGCAGCTCGTCGGGATGGTCGACGGCGCGCGGGTCAGGCGGCAGCAGCAGGGCGATGCCGCCGGCGCGCTGCACGGCGTCGCCGTATTCGCGCGGCAGCAGGTGCGCGGGCTGATCCCACGCAGCCCAGCGCGCCCGCTCGATCGCGGCGCACAACCCGATCACCGGTCTGTCGGCCATACCCCCACGTTAACGGGGCCAGGCCCCGCAACGAAACGGCAACCCCGCAACGGGGCCAGGCCCCGCAACGGCTTCGCGACGAACGTGCGTCGTCGGGCTCGCCCATAGGATCCGCGCCATGAGCGAGTTCGCGACGATCAACGTCCACCGGCGCGGCGGCGCGGCCACCATCGAGCTGTCGCGCCCGGAGTCGATGAACGCGTGGAACAAGCAGTTCGGCCTCGACCTGCGCGCGGCCGTGGAACAGGTCGCTCAGGACGACTCGGTGCGCGCGGTCTGCATCACGGGCGCGGGTCGCGGGTTCTCGTCGGGCGCCGACCTCAAGGATCTCAGCGGCGAGGAGCTCAGCGCGCAGGGGCGGCCCGACGTGCAGAAGGCGCTGACCGAGCGCTACCACCCGATCATCACCGGCGTGCGGACCATGCCCAAGCCGGTCGTCGCCGCCGTCAACGGCCCGGCGGTCGGCATCGGCCTCTCGCTCGCGCTGGCCGCCGACCTCGTCGTCGCCAAGGAGTCGGCGTACTTCCTGCTGGCGTTCGTGAACATCGGGCTCGCCCCCGACGGCGGCTCGTCGCTCTTCGTCCCGGAGCGGGTTGGTTTCACACGCGCGGCCGAGATGGCGATGCTCGGCGAGCGCGTCGGCGCGCGGCAGGCCGCCGAATGGGGGCTGATCAACCGCGCCGTGGCCGACGACGCCTTCGACGCCGAGGTCGAGGCGCTGGTGGACCGCCTCGCCGCCGGCGCGACCGCGGCCCACGCCGCCATCAAGCGCCAGCTGAACGCCTGGCTCTTCGCGCGCATGGAGGGGCAGCTCGAGCTCGAGGCCGGGATCCAGCAGGAGATGGCGCACTCCGACGACTTCATGGAGGGCGTGTCGGCGTTCCTGCAGAAGCGCCCGGCCGAGTTCCAGGGTCGATGACCGTCCGGCCGGCGACATCGAACACCCGTACGGTGCCGAACCGAGTCCGCCCGCGCCTGCCCCTGTCGGCGAGCGGCCGCCCCGTGCCGGTTCATGAATAGAATCCCCGCCGCCTTGGACACCTCTCGCCTTCGCAACCTCATGACTTCGCGCCGACTGCTCCTCACCCTGCTCGTCGTAGTGACCGGCGCACTCGTGCTCGCCCCGATCGCTTCGGCCGACCTCTGGTCCCCCGAGTCGGGTGGATCGCCGAACGCCGACGACATCGACTGGCTCTACAAGTTCGTCTTCGCCGTCGCGATCATCGTCTTCGTGGGCGTGGAGGGCGTGCTCCTCTACTCCGTCTTCAAGTTCAAGGCCCGCAAGGGCGCCGTCGCCGCGCAGATCCGCGGCAACACGCGCCTGGAGATCGGCTGGACCGTCGGCGCCGCGGTGATCCTCGTGATCCTCGCCACGCTGACGTTCGTCAAGCTCGACGACATCCGCAACCCGCCCGACAGCGGCCCCGACGGGCTGCAGCTGGCCGACACGAGCCGTCGCCTGCCGCCCAACGGCAAGTCGCTGAACATCTGCGTCAACGGCCAGCAGTACATCTGGCGCTACACGTACGCCGACGACTGCCGCACGGGCAAGAACCTCGGCGCGCCGTTCGCCTACGAGGAGATGGTCGTCCCGGTCAACACGACGGTGACGCTCGACATCGGCTCCCAGGACGTCGCCCACTCCTGGTGGATCCCGAAGCTCGGCGGCAAGTTCGACGCCATCCCCGGCTACACCAACCACACGTGGTTCAAGGTCCCCGGCAAGTTCGGCCTCAAGCCGGGCGGGACCGTCTTCTTCGGCCAGTGCGCCGAGCTCTGCGGCCGCAACCACGCCAACATGACCGCCCGCGTCCGCGCCGTGTCGGTCGACGAGTACCAGCGGTGGCTCGAGCAGCGCAAGACCGACATCAAGGCCGCCGAGGAAGCCGCGGCCGCGGAGCGCAAGAAGCTGGACAGCTCCACCACCCAGACCCCGTAGTCCCGAGGACCTGACTGACTCGCATGGCCGCCACCGTCGAAGCTCCCACCACCACCGTCGCGCCCCTTCCCCAGGTCGTCGCGCACAGGGTCGAGCCGGCCCCCACCGGCTGGACGTCGTGGGTCACCACGACCGACCACAAGCGCATCGGGATCATGTACTTGGTCCTGACGTTCGGGTTCTTCATCCTGGGCGGCGTCGAGGCACTGCTCATCCGCCTGCAGCTCGCGGTCCCGAACAACGACCTGCTGACGCCGCAAACCTACAACGAGCTGTTCACGATGCACGGGACGACGATGATCTTCCTGTTCGTCGTGCCGGTCATGGCCGGGTTCGGCAACTACTTCGTGCCGTTGATGATCGGCGCGCGCGACATGGCCTTCCCGAAGCTCAACGCGCTGTCGTTCTGGCTCCTGGCGGCCGGTGGCCTCGTCTTCTACGCCTCGATCTTCTTCAGCCCGCCCGAGTGCGGCTGGACCTGCTACTCGCCGCTGAGCGACACCGACTACCTGCCCTCCGGCGGCGTCGACGCGTGGATCTTCCTCATCCACCTCACCGGCCTGAGCTCGCTGGTCGGCGCGATCAACTTCTACGCGACGATCGCGAACATGCGCGCGCCCGGCATGGGCTGGGGCCGCCTGCCGCTGTTCGTCTGGGCGATCCTCACCTACGCGGTACTGCTGATCCTCGCGCTGCCGGTCATCGCGGCCGCGGTCACGCTGCTGCTGACCGACCGCCACTTCGGCACGCACTTCTACGACCCGACCAACGGCGGCTCGCCGTTGCTGTGGCAGCACCTCTTCTGGTTCTTCGGCCACCCCGAGGTGTACATCATGGTGCTGCCGGGCTTCGGCATCATCTCCGAGGTCCTGCCGGTCTTCGCCCGCAAGCCGATCTTCGGCTACAAGGCGATCGCCGCGGCGACGCTGGTCATCGCCTTCCTCGGCCTCCTCGTGTGGGCGCACCACATGTTCACGACGCCGAGCCCGTCGCTGGTCCTGATCTTCTTCATGATGAGCTCGTTCCTCATCGCGGTGCCCACGGGCGTCAAGATCTTCAACTGGATCGCGACGCTCTGGCGAGGGACGATCGAGTACACGACGTCGCTGCTGTTCGCGGTCGGCTTCATCGGGACGTTCCTGATCGGCGGCATCACCGGCATCTTCGTCGCCGTGTTCCCCGTCGACTGGCAGCTGCACGACACCTACTTCATCGTCGCGCACTTCCATTACGTGCTCATGGGCGGCGCGGTGTTCGCGATCTTCGCGGGCCTCTACTACTGGTTCCCGAAGATGTCGGGCCGCATGCTGGGCGAGGGCCTGGGCAAGACCAGCTTCTGGCTGATGCTCATCGGGTTCCACACCACCTTCCTGGTGCAGCACTCCGCGGGCATGGAGGGCATGCCGCGACGGATCTACGAGTACTCAGACATCCAGGACCTCGCGATCCTGAACCTGATCTCGACGATCGGCGCCTTCATCCTCGGCCTCGGCATCCTCGTGACCGCGATCAACGTGCTCGTGTCGCTCAAGAAGGGCCCGATCGCCGGGCCCGACCCGTGGAAGGGCAACACGCTCGAGTGGTTCACCACCTCGCCGCCGCCCGTCAACAACTTCGACGCCGTGCCCCGCATCCGCTCCGTCGAGCCGATGAAGGACATCCGTCGCCAGGTGCTCGCGCAGACCGGCGGCAACGTCGACCCGTCGTCGCCCACGCCGGTCGAGGCAGGTCGCCTCGCCGCCCACGGCGGCGACGAGCACTAGGACCGGGCGGTAGGCTCGCCACGCCATGGAGGCATCCCCCGCAACCACCGCCGCACTGCCGGCATCGGGTGTCCGTCAGGTCGCCGCCGACCTGCTGGCGCTGACCAAGCCCAAGGTCCAGTCGCTGCTGCTGCTGACGACCGTGATTACCATGCTCGTCGCCGGCACCCCGTCCATCGGGCTGATCCTGGCGACGTGCCTGGGCGGCTACCTGTCGGCCGGCGGGGCCGGGGCGGTCAACCACTGGTACGACCGCGACATCGACGCCCAGATGGCCCGCACGGCCACGCGGCCGATCCCGGCCGGGCGCATCGCCCCCGCGACGGCGCTGTGGTTCGGCATCGGGCTGGCGATCCTGGCGTTCGTCTGGCTCACGCTGACGACCAACGTCCTCGCGGCCGCCCTGTCGTTCTCCGGGTTCCTGGGCTACACGCTGATGTACACCGTGTGGCTCAAGCGCCGCACGTGGCAGAACATCGTGTGGGGCGGCGCCGCGGGCGCCGTGCCGCCGCTGGTCGGCTGGGCCGCCGTCACCGGCGAGCTCACGGGCCTGCCGATCTACCTGTTCGCGATCGTCTTCTTCTGGACGCCTCCGCACTTCTGGGCGCTGTCGCTCCTGATGAAGGACGAGTACGCGAAGGTCGGCGTGCCGATGCTGCCGGTCGTGCGCGGCGAGGACGAGACGCGCCGCCAGATCCTGCTCTACAGCGTGCTGCTGTACGCCGTGACCCAGCTGCCCTTCTGCGGCGGCGGCGGGCTCGACGCCATCTACCTCGTCGCGTCACTGGTGCTCGGGGTCGTGTTCGTGGGCCTCGCCGCGCTCCTGAAGCGCCAGGCCGACCGCAAGGCCGCTCTGCGCCTCTACCTGTTCTCGCTCCTCTACCTCGCGCTGCTGTTCGTCGCGATGGTGGCGGACGTCAAGCTGTAGCCCCGTCTGGGAGAATCCGAAGCCGTATGGATCGCAACCTCGCCCGTAAGAACGTGCGCACCGGCCTCATCGCGGGGGCCGTCTGCTTCGTCATGTTCGGCCTGACCTTCGTCGCCGCCGCGGTGTACGTCTCGTGAGCCCGGTCGATCCGAAGCTCCCCGACGTCGGCGAGGAGATCCACCTCCCGGGCGGCTCGATCCAGCCGCTGCTGCTGACGGTCGGCATCACGATCGCGCTCGTCGGCGTGACCGTCTCGACCGTCCTCGTCGTCACGGGCCTCATCCTGACCGTGTGGACGCTGATCCGCTGGATCGCGGACACGCGTCGCGACATCGCCGAGCTGCCCGCCCATCACGAGGGCGGCGAGGACTAGCGCCAGAAGGGCGGGCGCCAGAAGCCCCCGCCCTCCGTCGGCGCCCGGGCCTCCCCCGGCCCAGCGGGCGCTTTCAGCGCACCTGTGCCCCGGCTGGTGCGCTCTCCGGCACGTCGCAGATCGCTCCGTCGTCGGTCCAGCAGCGCACGACGTCGCGCACCGACAGGACCCCGACGATCTCCCCCTGGTCGTAGACGATCAGGTGGCGGAAGCTGCCGCGCACCATCGCGACGGCGGCCTCCTCGAGCGACCACTCCGGCGCCGCGTAGACGACATCGCTGGTCAGGTGGTCGGCCACGACCTCGGTATCCGGGTCCTGACCGCGGCCGATCGAGTCGAGCACGTCGCGCTCGGTCAGGATGCCCGGGCCAGCGGCGTCGGGATCGAGCACCACGGCGGCGCCGACGTGGCGCGAGGACATCTGCCTCGCCGCCTCGCGGAGCGTGTGGCCCGGTCCCACGGTGAGGACCATGCTGCTCATTCCGTCGCGAACCTGCATGCCGTGCTCGTTCCCTTCCGTCGATCAGCTTGCAACGATTGCCTCAAGCTTCAATCTATCATCGGCGCGGGCATCCGCCAACGTGCTCGATGATCCGATCGGCAGCTCCGGACGTACTCCCCACCAGACGCCATGCATCGACCCGCCACCATCCGCCTGCGGACAAGCCTCTTCGAAGACGCCGTCGCGATCGTCGAGTCCGAGTTCGCCTCCGACCTCTCCCTGGACGACATCGCCCGCCGCGTGGCGTCGTCCCGGCGCCAGCTCCAGCGGGCCTACAGCGAGATCGGCAGCACCACCTTCCGCGAGCACCTGACCGGCGTCCGCATGGAGCGGGCGGCCGACCTGCTGCGCATCCGCGGCCTGACGGTGCGCGACGTCGCCCACCGCGTGGGCTACCGCCAGCCCGCCCAGTTCGCCAAGGCGTTCCGGCGCCACCACGGGGTCGCGCCCTCGGACTTCCGCGCCCAGGGGCGCCTGGGAGCCCCGCAGACGGCCTCCGTGGCGGCCGGCGGCGCGGTGTTCTAGCCGCCTGCGACGGCAACTCACGTCCGCGAACTGCGGATCCGCATTGCGCACCGTCTAGCCCTGCACATAGGATCGCCGGGCTATGGGTGAGGAGAGCACTCGAGCCGAGGCGGATCCCCTGGGAGGACGAGGGGGCCGGCGCGCCATTCAGCAGATGGCGATCGTCGGCCTCATCGCGTCAGCCCTAGGCATCGCCCTCGGGCTCGCAATCAATTGGTTCCCCGTTCAGGGGAGCAAGCAGGCCGACAAGATCGACACGTTGTGGAACGTGCTGATCATCTGCTCGGTCCCGGTGTTCGTCCTCGTGACGACGGTGGTGCTGTTCGCCGCCCGGGACTTCCGGATGCGTCCGGGCGAGGAGCACCTCGACGGCCCGCCCATCCACGGCAACACCAAGCTCGAGGTGATCTGGACGGCGATCCCGGCGATCATGCTCGTATCGCTCTGCACCTACGCCTACCTCGTGCTGCACGACATCGAGAAGGCTCCCGCCGCCGGGAGCGAGCGCAACATCGCCGTCCACGGCCAGCAGTTCACCTGGACCTTCGACTACAACGAGGGCGGCAAGAAGTTCTCCTCCGCCCAGCTGTACGTCCCCGTGGGTGAGTCGGTGCACTTCAACGTCACCACCAAGGACGTCCTGCACGACTTCTGGGTGCCGGCCTGGCGGATGAAGATCGACGCCGTCCCGGGCCTCACGACCCACTACCGCGTCACGCCGACCAAGCTCACCCCCACTGACGGCTATCCGGTGGTCTGCGCCGAGCTCTGCGGCCTCGGGCATGCCTTCATGCGCCAGACGGCGCACGTCCTGAGCAAGCCGAAGTTCGACGCCTGGGTCGCGAAGATGACCAAGCCCGCCGCCACGGCGCCCGCCGCCACGGCGCCCGCCGCCGGCGGCGCGGCCCCCGCGGTCGACGCCAAGAAGCTCTTCAGCGAGGGCAACCAGCAGACCGGCGCGACCGCGTGCGGCGCCTGCCACAAGCTGGCCGACGCGGGCACCGCCGGCGGCGTCGGCCCCGATCTCGACACGGTCCTGAAGGGCAAGGACGAGGCGTTCATCCGCCAGTCGATCCTGCAGCCCGACGCGGAGGTCGCGCAGGGCTTCTCGAAGGGCATCATGCCCGCCACCTACGCCAAGCTGCTGAGCAAGCCCGAAGTGGATGCCCTGGTCAAGTACCTCGAGGAGGTGGCGGCCAAGTGACCGTCCGAGTGCGTCAGCCCGGCTGGACCCGCGCCGCGGCGTTCATGCTGTGCGGCGCCGCGTTCAGCGTCGGCATCAGCTGGCTCGTGCGGATGCTCTACGGGCACGGCACCTACAGCCATTACCTCGAGGCCGAGTCGTTCGTCCTCATCTCGATGTTCGTCCTGCCCTTCGCGTTCCTGATCGGGCTCGGCGCCTTCGACTACTGGTTCTACTGGGCGGCCGGCAAGCCGACGCGGCCCGAGGATCACTCGGGCCACGGCGCGACGTCGTGGAAGTCGTACTTCTACCCGAACACCGACCACAAGGTCATCGGGATCCAGTACACCGTCCACTCGTTCTTCTTCCTGTTCGTGGGCGGCCTGATGGCCATGCTGATGCGCGCCGAGCTCGCGCAGCCGGGCCGCCAGTTCGTGGACTCCAACACGTTCAACGGGCTCTTCAGCGTCCACGCGTCGATCCTGATCTTCCTGTTCATCATCCCCGTGTTCGCGGGCCTGGCGAACTACGTCCTGCCGCTGATGATCGGCGCGCCCGACATGGCGTTCCCGCGGCTCAACGCGCTGTCGTTCTGGCTGCTGCCGATCGCCGGCGTCATGATGCTGGCGTCCTTCTTCGCCCCCGGCGGCTCGTTCGCCAGCGGCTGGACGGCCTACGCCCCGCTCTCGACATCGGCGCCGCTCGGGCAGATGTTCTTCACGATCGCCGTGCAGTTCGCCGGCGCGTCGTCGATCGCGACGGCGCTGAACTTCCTGGTGACCATCATCACCATGCGCGCGCCGGGCATGTCGTTCTTCCGGATGCCGCTGCTGGCCTGGGCGAACTTCTCGACCTCGCTGCTCGTGGTGATCGCCACGCCGTTCATCGCCGCCTCGCAGTTCTTCGTGCTGCTGGACTACGCGCTGGGCTTCAACTTCTTCAACGCCGCCAAGGGCGGGGACGTGCTGATGTACCAGCACGTCTTCTGGTTCTACTCGCACCCGGCCGTGTACATCATGATGCTGCCGGGCTTCGGCATCGTCAGCGAGGTCCTGTCGGTCAAGTCCCGCAAGCCGATCTTCGGCTACCGGATGATGGCCTTCTCGCTGCTGGCGATCGTGGTCCTCGGGTTCACGGTCTGGGCCCACCACATGTTCGTCTCGGGCATGCAGTCGTGGATCCGCGTGCCGATGATGATCACCACGGCCATCATCGCGGTGCCGACGGGCATCAAGATCTTCAGCTGGCTCGCCACGCTGTGGCGGGGCGTGATCCGCCTGGACACGCCGATGCTCTTCGCGCTCGGCTTCCTGACGATGTTCACCTGCGGCGGCATCTCCGGCGTGGTGCTGTCGATGATCCCCATCGACATCCACGTCAGCGACACCTACTTCATCGTCGCCCACATCCACTACGTGCTCTTCGGCGGATCGCTGTTCACGATCTTCGCCGGCGTCTACTACTGGTTCCCGAAGATGACGGGCCGGATGTACGACGAGCGCCTCGGCAAGCTGCACTTCTGGCTGACGTTCGTCTTCTTCAACCTGACGTTCGCGCCGATGCACCTCATCGGCGTCAAGGGCATGCCGCGGCGCGTCGCCGACTACGCCGACCAGTTCGCCACGTGGAACCTGGTGATCTCGCTGGCGTCGTTCGCGCTGGGCATCAGCACGTTGATCTTCGCCTACAACATGATCGCCTCGTGGCGCGGCGGCGCCCGCGCCCCCGCCAACCCGTGGCGGGCGCTGACGCTGGAGTGGCAGGTCTCCTCGCCGCCGCCGGTGTTCAACTTCGACCAGGTGCCCACCGTCGTGGGCGGCCCGTACGAGTACGGCGTCCCCGGTGCGGTGCACGGCATCTTCGCGCCGCCCGCCGCGGCCGAGGCCAAGCCGACACCGGCGGGCACCCACGCCCAGCCGCCGACCGAGTGAGAAGGAGCCGCACGCCATGAGAACCATCCTGGTGGTCGCCAACGAGACGCTCGCGGGCGCCAAGCTGCTCGACGTCATCAAGGACCGTGCCGAGCACAGCGGCGACGGCACGCGCGTCGTCGTGTGCGTGCCGCGCAACCGGCCCAAGCACGGCAACATCATCTACGACGACTTCGTCTTCGACGCCGCCAAGGTGCGCATCGACCTGGCCCGCCGCTTCCTGCGCGACCAGGGCATCACGGCCATCGGCGACATCGGCGATCCGGATCCGTACACCGCGACGATGGACGCGGTGGCCGAGCACCAGCCGGACGAGATCATCGTCTCGACCTACCCGGCGACCATCTCGGGCTGGCTGCGCCGCGACCTCATCGAGCGCATCGAGCAGGCCAGCGGCCTGCCCGTCACGCACGTCGTGCAGGACATCGACGCCGAGGGCATCCCGTTCCACGTCACGCTGGTCGTGGCGGCGCGGACGGCCAGCGGCGACGAGCTCCTGTCCGCGCTGAAGGAGAAGGCCGCCGCGGACAAGCGCGGCACGCTCTTCATCGTCATCGTCCCGCAGGACGGCGGCGAGGGCCAGCACGCCGCCCGCGCCCGGGCGCGCATGGCCCAGGTGGTCGACCGCCTGATCTCCGAGGGGCTGATCGCCGCGGGCATGATCGGCGACCCCGACCCGTACACCGCGACGATGAACGCGCTGCAGTTCTTCCGCGTCGACGACATCGTCATCTCGACCCTTCCGGCGACCCGCTCGGGCTGGCTGCGCGCCGACCTGATCGAGCGCGTGCGCAAGGCCAGCCACAAGCCGGTCGAGCACGTCGAGACCGCCGAGCGCTCGTCCGCCAACGCCGCCTAGAGAGAGACCATGGAAGCTGCCTCGATCCCGGCCGCCCACGGCCACGACGACCACCATCACGGGCCGCCGCCGGCCAACCGCAGCTCGCGGGTCGAGCCCGCGCTGCTCGGGATGATGTTGTTCATCATCAGCGAGATCATGGTGTTCGGGGCCTTCTTCACGGCCTACTTCTTCATCAGGGTCGTGGCGGAGGGGCACACCTGGTTCCCGGTCGACGGCAAGGACCTCCCGGTCGCCGTCGCCGGCGTCAACACGGCGATCCTCGTGTCGTCCTCGCTGACGCTGCACTGGGCACAGACGTCCATCAAGAACGGCAACCGCTTCGGCCTGCAGGCCGGCATGACGGCCACGTTCCTGCTCGGCCTGACGTTCCTGTTCATCCAGATCAACGAGTACGTCCACATCGGGTTCGCGCCGCAGGACAACGCGCAGGCGACGGTCTTCTTCAGCCTCACGGGCCTGCACGGCGCGCACGTGACGATCGGCCTGCTGCTCCTCGGGATGGTGACCGTCCGCTCGTTCAGGGGACACTTCTCCCCCGAGCACCACCAGGGTCTCGAGGTGCCCGGGATCTACTGGCACTTCGTCGACGTCATGTGGATCGTCGTGTACACGACGATCTACGTCATCTGATGGGCCCGGCCGACGAGCCGACCGACGACGGCGGCCGGGACTGGAACGCGCTGCTGGAGCGCGTGCTGGCCCCGTTTCGCACCGAGGCCGCGGCGTTCCGCGTGCTGATGGTCGTCGTGGCGATCTTCGGCGTGCTGATCGCCGTCGTGCTGCTCGCCCGCGCGCTCTGAGGCGCGGCAGTGCCCCTACCGGGGGACCGACGACGGCGCGGGCTCCGCACCGCCCGTGCGCTACTTGACCGTCAGCGTGCCCTGCATGCCGGCCTGTCGGTGCCCCGGCACCGAGCAGTAGTACGTGTACTTCTGACCCGCCGCGAGGTCGGCCTTGAACGACGACGTGCCCTCCGTGACGACCTGGCCCTTGCCGAGGCCGTCGATGACGATGTCGTGGCCGACGCCCGACTTGTTGGGCATCTCGACCGTCACCGGGCCGGGCTGGCCGATCGCCTTGGCGTCGGCGTAGGCCAGCTGGCCGTTGGGGTCGGCCGGGATGCTGATCACGCCGTTCTTCTCGGTCGCGGTGCCGCCGCCGGCCGCTTGGACCGCGGTGGCCAGCAGCCCCGTGTCCTTGCCTCCCACGGCCGACACCGACGCGACGTAGGCCGCCACGTCGTGGGCGTTGTCGCCGTCGACCAGCTTGGCCGGCATCTTCACGCCGTCGGCGCTCGGGAGCCGGTTCGGGAACAGGATCTGCTTGTAGATGACCCCGCGCACGGCCGTGCGGCCGAAGCCCCCCTTCAGCGACTCCTGGAACGCCTCGTCGAGGTTCGGCCCCGTCGTGCCCTTGGTGCCCGCGCGGCCGAGCGTGTGGCACGCACCGCACTTCTGCACGAAGAGCTTCTTGCCCGCGACGACGTCGGCCTGCGGGTCTTTGACCCCACAGGCAGACAGCATCGGCACGGCAGTGACAAGGGCAGCGCAGAGCGCCGCGCGCGGCATGATCCTCTTCCCCATGATCGTCGCGGATCCTATCCGCAACCGCGGAGGACATGTCCAGGTCGGGGTCAGATGTCCACGCGGACGGGTCAGGGCGCGGGCAGCGCGTCGTGCTCGCCGCGCGCCGCGGCGATCACCCCGTCGGCCACGCCGTCCCAGGAGAAGCGCTCGCGCGCGGTGGCGACGAGCGCGCTCCGCACCGCGTCGCGCAGCTCCTCGGGCGCCTGCAGCCACGCGATCAGCCGCTCGGCCAGGTCGCGCACCGCCCGCGGGCCGGTGGCGAAGCCCAGCCAGTCGCGTGCCTCCTCGGGCACGGCGCCGGCCAGGATCGCGCGAACCTCGCCGAGGCCCGAGTGGTCGGCGACGACCGGCAGCGCGCCGCACGCCGCGGCCTCCACGGCGACCATGCCGAAGGCCTCGGGGAACGTCGAGGGCACGACCTGCGCCTCGCATCCGGCCAGCAGCGGCGCGAGCTCTTCGTGCTCCAGGCGGCCTGTGAGCACCACGCGGTCGTCGAGGCCGCGCGCGGCGGCCAGGTAGGCGTCGCGGTCGGGCGCGCCGTCGAGGTCGTCCAGGAAGGCGTCCAGCAGCTGCAGTGCCGACCGCGGTCCGCCCTCGGCCGCGCGACCCTCGGCGGCCAGCGCGCGGACGGCGGCGAGATCGCCGGCGGCCAGCGCGGCGAGCAGGCGCTCGAAGGGCTCGCGGTAGGCGCCGAATCCGACGACGACCAGGCGGGCCTCGGGCACCCCGGCCAGGACGAGCGGCCAGGCGGCCGCCAGCAGGTCCACGCCCTTGGAGACGATGAGCTTGCCGACGAACGCGACGTGGCGGTCGCGCTCGGGATCGAGGCGCGCGATGGCGCGGGCGGCGGCGCCGGCGTCGATGCTGAAGGCCGAGGCCGGCGGATCGCCCGCCGTCGCGACCGGGGCTGCGGCGGCCTGGGACTCGAGGTCGGCGACGAGCCGGCGGAGGTCCGCAGCGGCCTCGCCGCGCGAGCGCGGCCGGAACTCGGCCACGTCCACTCCCGGCGGGCCGAGGCGGGTGCGGGCCGGCAGGCCCGGATCGTCCATCGCCGCCCACAGGCTCTCGGCGGTGTGGCGAGAGCCGACGAGGACCGTCCGCGCCCGGACCAACCCTTCGCGGGCGGCGGGCAGGAAGCGCTCGGGCTGCGGCTTGACCGTGTACTCCAGCGCGCTGCCGTGGACCTTGACCGCGTAGGGCACCGTGTCGCCGAGGGCGCGGGCGACGATCAGCGGGCCCATCACGAGGTGGTTGGCCAGAGCGACGTCGGGCTGGACGAGCTCGGCGACCTCGCGGGCGGCCGCCACGTTGCGCGCCACGTAGTCGGCGACCTGCGCGTCGTCGAGCTCGGCGTACGTCCGCGCTTCGAGGTCCTCGTAGCGGTCGGCGACGTAGACGGGCAGCACCGAGCCGATGTCGGGGCGGTAGACGGTGACGCGCCGGTCGGGGCGCAGCGGGCGGATCCGCAGCGTGCCGGAGTCCCAGTCGCCCGAGGCGCCGACCGCGTCGAGGTCCTCGGGGTGGCGCTCCTGGCTGAGGAGGTGCACGTCGTGGCCGTTGCGGGCCAGCGCGGTGGCCAGCAGCGCGTTGTAGACGTTGGACCCGGTGCCGCGGAGCAGATAGCCGTGGAAGATCAGGATGCGCAAGGCCGACCATCATGCCCGTTGGCCCTGCCTCCGACGCCCCCGATCGCTAGGCTTCGCCGCGTGAGCCTGAAGCAGCGCTACCGCATGCGCACCCCCTCGACGGGGCGCGAGATCCTGCTCGAGGCGGAGCCCGACACGGTCTACCGCGACCGTGAGACCGGCGAGCCGCTCGAGGTCGTCGGCAAGGTCCTGCCGCTCGCCCCCACCACGTCCCGTCTGCCGTGGGCGGTCGAGAACCTCCGCTTCTGCAACTGGTGCGACCAGCTTGCGCAGAAGGACCTCAACGACTGCTCGACGTGCGGCCGCCGTATGGGTCCCGTCGCCAAGTCGCCGGCCTGATCTCCTGATGCGCCGTCCCGCCGCGGCCCTGGCTCTCCTGCTCGTCCTGACCGGCGGCCTGAGCGCCTGCGGTGGGAGCAGCACCCTCCACGACGTCGTGCCCAAGTCGACGCCCGATCTCGTGGCGCCGGAGAACGCGTCCATCGGGACCGCCCGCGCGTCATCGAGCGGCTCGGCTTCGAGCTCGACGCCGAGCAACACCTCAAGCTCGACGCCGTCGAACACGAGCACCGGCACGACGCCGCCGAGCACGCCGTCCACCTCGGGCACCGCCGGCACCGGCTCCGGGACCTCGGGGACCTCGGGCGCGACCACCGGCGGCACGGGCGCGACGACCGGCGGGACCGGCGCGGCCACGGGCGGCACGGGAAGCGGCGGAACCGCCACCGGCACGGCGACCACCCCGCAGGGCACCGGCACGACGGACTCCGGCGGCTTCAGCGACTTCTGCGCCCAGAACCCGGGCGCCTGCGCGTCGCCGTAGGGCGCCGGCGTCGCACCCGCCCTACCGGACCGGCGCGGGCGCTCGCTCGGGGGCCGGGTCGATCTTCTCCTCGACGGCCACGGCTCGATTGGCTCTGCGCCGCCGGCGGCGGTGGAGCGCGACGACGACCGCACCCGCCAGGACGATGCCGCTGAGCAGCGTCATCAGCCGCCCGGCCAGCAGCTGCCATGGGTCGCGACCGCTCAGCGCGCCCAGGCACAGCGCGCACCGGGACCGGGCGGTCGCCGACCAGCGCCCTGCGCCGTCGGTGTGGGTGATCGTCACGACGGCACTACCGTCCGCCCTGCGACCCGTGATGCGTGCGTCACCATCGACGCGTACCAACGGCGACCAGACGACCGCCGTTCGGCGATGCTCGCCGACCCGACCCGTGCCCTTGAGGGTTGCGCCTTCTGACGTCTCGGCATTCCAGATACCGGTGTAGGCGGATCTCGTCGCACCCATGCCGATCGGCCGGTCGCTGACGCGAAACTGGACGGCCGGCAGTAGTGGATATGCGAAGGTCGGGGGCTCAACTTCAGCGCGCACGCTCGCGTGGCCCTGAGGCGGCGGATAGCTCGGACCCGCCTTGGAGTCGATGACGATGAAGGCGGCCATGGCGCAATGCGCGGCGGCGACGATGACGAGCCCGCCGGTCATGATCCGTCGTCCACGGCCAGAAGGCATCGCGGCGAACGCCATGGCACTCGCCAACGCGACCACGATGGCCAAGTAAGGAACCACTCTCATCGGATGCTGAACCACCCGGATGAATTCAGGAAAGCTTGCCCACCATCCGGGCTCCACGATCACCAGAAGCAACAACGTGCCGAGCGCCGCCAGCACGGCCGCGGAGGCGGCGACCCCGTCCGCGCCACGTCGGCGTCTCCACGCGACCGCCACGAGGGCGGTCGACGCGAACGCCATGGCCAGTACCGGAGGCTGAACGAAGACCATGGGCTTCATCGGAAGCCGGAACTCCGCCGGAATGCTGGGCCATGGGGACAGCACATTGGCCACACGAAGAAGTGGGAGGGTGTTCGACAGCTCGCTCGCGCTGATCGTCGGATCGGCGATATCGGTCTGCGGTCCCAGCCACAAGTCGGAAACGAGCCAGGCTCCCGTGAGCCCCACTCCGAGCATGATCGCCAAGATGCCGCGCCCCAGCTGTCGGGCGATGTCCGACGCGCCGTTCGCGTGCAGCGCCAACGGAAGCAGTGCCGCCACGATGAGCGGCAACGCGAGCGTGCTCAGGAGCATGGTGATGTTGTGCGTTCCAGCGACGAGCGCAGCCGACCCGACCAACGCCGCACAGGCCCTGGTCGGACGGCGCTCCGGATGCAGCATCAGCGATGTCAGACCGCCGACCATGACGGCGACCGCGTTGACGCCGACGAACTCGGCCCATGCGCCGCGCCCATAGAGGTCGGACAGGACGTAGGGGGTGGTGACGAACGTCAGTGCCGGAAGCACCGCCGTCCCCGGCGATAGTCCGAGGTTGCGAGCGGCCCACCAGATTCCGAGGTACCCGGACACGAGCGCACCGACGCTGACGGCAGCAAAGACCGTCCACGCACCGAGCACGGCGGACGGATAGGCGAGGACGGAGAGCGTGAATCCCCCGTAGAACACGTAGAACGGATAGAAGGCCCCCGCCGCGATGTGCAGGAAGGACGTTGGCGTTCCGTGCGCCGACACGTACGCCGTCTGGCGCTGCAGCAGCCACAGCGGCGTCGACCACTCCCACCACGAGTTCTGATGGAGCACGAACGGAAGGGCGAGGAGCCCGACGAGCAGGGGTGGCACCACCGTGGCGACGCGTCGCCGGACATCGGACGTCAGGACCATGAGCTGCCGCGACTCTCATGGTCGACCCCGATGCGTGCCAGAGCCAACCGGCACGATTCGGGCTGGCGGCCCGCGCCGCCGGATGCGGGCGGCTAGGAGACTGTGTCGCTATCGCGACTGGGGACCCACCTCCGGCGGCGACGGCTGGCCGTCGTGGGCCTCGGCCTCGCTGGCCGCCTACGGCACCCCTACGGCGTCGACACGATCCGCGCGGAGTACACGATGCGCGCGGTGCGGTAGAGGCAGTAGTAGCGGCCGATCTGGTTGACGGCCTGCGCGGTCTGCGCCTGGCTGTCGTCGCAGGTGCCCTTGGCGCGGCTCGCGCGCCAGGACGTGTCGCCGCCGAGGCCCGCGGCCAGCGCCGGCGCCCAGGTCGGCACCGTCAGTCCGATGACCCAGCCCTTCTTGACCGGGATGGTCTTCTGCAGCGGGAACTCGACGGTCTGGCCGAAGTACGGCTCGAGCTTCTGGACCTCGCCCTGGGCGACCAGGCGCGCGTGGAGCTTGGTTCCCATGCGCAGCACGGCGATCGCCGCCTGCGACTCGCCGCCCAGCGACTTGTTGAAGAAGTCGATCTGCTTGACGCCGGGCTTGGAGAGCTTGACCGTCCACGACACGAGCGTGCCGTCCTTGGGGACGGTGTAGAGCCCGCGGTTCGTGCCGACCTTGGCCTGGTAGCCCGTGGTGCGGCCGAGGGCGTAGCAGGGCTTGTCGGGACAGCTCGGGGTGGCGTCGCCGGGATCGACGACGGGCACGTTGTCCAGCGTCGCGAAGACGACGGCGGGAAGGGCGAGGCCGGCACCCACGACGGCCGCCAGCACGGTACGGAAGCGAGGCATCACGGCCATTCAACACGAACCGGCGGCGAAGTTGCGGCTGTTACGTGCAGCGAAGGCTCGCCAAAGCGGTCCATCGCCGTTTCCCAAGCTGGTCGCCCAGGCCTTGCGCGGCGACGGCGCGTGAGGCTTGCTCATCCCGTCTTCAGCTTGAAGGCCAGCGTCTTGGGCGCGTCCGGCGCGAGGTCGACGCAGCTGACGCGCGGGCAGCCGGGGCGCGTCGCCTCGCCGGCCACGTGCAGCGTCGCCGGGTTGCCGATCGCCGACTGCGAGAAGCGCAGCGTGACCGTGCGGGTGCTCGGGCGCGACACGTCGGCGCCGGACACGCGCTCGGGGAGCTTGTTGGCGCGCTCGTGCAGGACCGAGCCGCGCAGGGCGCCGTCGGCGTCGGCGGTCACGCAGACGAGGTAGTCGGGCACCGTGTCGGGCGGCGCGGACGTCGTCCACGCCTTCAGGCACACCGAGCCGGGCGGGCCGCTGTCGGCCAGCAGCGCCTTGCCGTCCCACGCGGCCGCGAGCGTCAGCGACGTGCGCAGCCGCCCGTCGCTGCCGCGCGTCAACGAGACGCGCGTGAGGTCCGGCGCGGCGCTGACGTCGCCCTTGGGATCGCTCGTCTTCACGAGCGTGGGCGCGGGCGCCGTCGCCGCCGAGGCGCCGACCGCGCCGGTCGCGACGAGCGCCGTGGCCACCGCGAGGCCGACCGTCCGGCGACGCACCGCTCAGCGCCCCTCGTAGGTCGCGCGGCCGGGCCCGTCCTCCAGGAACGAGCGCACGGCGTTCTTGAGGTCCTCGGTCGCGAAGAGCGCGCCGGACACCTCCCCCACGATCGCGTCGGCGGCGCGGGCGCCGCCCTCCTTCTGGGCGCGGACGATCGCCTTGGTCGCCGCGTGCGCGCGCGTGGGACCGTTGGCGATCTTGGTGGCGAACGCGCGCGCGGACGCCTCGAAGGCGTCGGGCGCGTAGACGCGGTTGACGACGTTCCAGCGCTCGAGCGTCGCGGCGTCGTAGAGCTCGCCCGTGTAGATGAGCTCCTTGGCCCGCGCCGGGCCTGCCCGCTCGGCCAGCCGCTGCGGGCCGCCCATCGAGGGCGTCAGGCCGACGACGATCTCCACCAGCCCGAACCTCGCCTTCTCGGAGGCCAGCAGGATGTCGCACCCGAGCGCGATCTCGAAGGCGGCGGTGAGGCAGAGGCCGTGCGCGGCGAACACCGTGGGCAGCGGCAGCTCCTCGATGATGTGGATGACCTCGAGCAGCTCGTCCCACAGCGCGCCCCCGCGCTCGGGCGACATGCCGTCGAAGACCTTGCCGACGTCCACCCCGCCGCTGACGACCTTGCCCTCGGCGCGGATCAGCAGCCCGCGTGGCGGGTCGGCCGCGACCTGGTCGATCGCGCCGCGCAGGCCGTCGAACATCGCGTCGTCGAAGAGGTTCAGCGGCGGGCTGTCGAAGGTCAGGACGGCGAGGGGACCGTCCTGGTCGAGGCGGACGACGGCGCTCATGACTGCTCCTTGATCTGCTGGCCGGCGGCCGAGATCTCGTCCGTGTCGCCGGGGGCCGGGATCCACGGCAGCCGGACCGCGTCGTCGGTGTAGCGCGGGATGACGTGCATGTGGAAGTGGAAGACGGTCTGCCAGGCGACCTCGCCGCAGCAGTTGAGGAGGTTGACGCCGTCGGCGCCGAGCGCCTCCTTGGCGGTGCCCGCCAGGCGCTGCGCGGCGACCGCGGTCGCCGCGAGGTCCTCGGGGTCGACCGACAGCAGGTCGGCGCTGTGGTTGCGCGGCACGACGAGGGCGTGGCCGCGGGTCGCCGGGTTGATGTCCATGAAGGCCAACGTGCGGTCGTCGGAGTCCACGATCGTCGACGGGATCTCACCGGCGATGATCTTGCAGAACAGGCAGTCGGGATCGGTGGCGGGCATGGGCGGCACCTTATCCGCCGGGGCTTTGCGTTCAGGTTCGGTTCAGTCGTGCCCCGAACGTGCCGCAGTAGTCTCAGGGGCAGAATGTCCGATGTGGCCCCCACCGCGACGGAGGCGGCGCTGCACGCCGACGTGGCGGCGCTGTCGGCCCTCGACCGCCTCCCCTGCTCCGCCGGCGAAGCCGAGGCCGCGCAGTGGATCGCGGAGCGCCTGCAGGCCTGCGGCGCGCGCGTCGCCGTCGACGAGGAGACGGTCCACGGCACCTACTTCACGCCGCTGGGCGTGCTCAACGGCGTCGGCGCCGCGGGCGGCGTGGCGGTGCTGACGGGCCGGCGCGGTCTGGGAACGGTGCTGGGCGCGCTCGCCGCGGCGGGGATCTGGCAGGACCTGACCGGCGGGCGCAAGCGCACGCTGCGGCGCTTCCTCAAGCGCCAGACGACGACGAACGTCGTCGCCGAGCTCGGCGACCCCGAAGCCGCGCACACCCTCGTCATCCACGCCCACCACGACGCAGCGCGCACGAGCTTCATCTTCGACCAGAGCGCCGCGAAGTTCCTGGTGGAGAAGGTGCCCGCGGTCATGGACCGCATCGACCGCTGGCCGCCGTTGATGGGCCTCGTCATCGGCGGGCCGGTCGCGGTCGCCGTCGGCGGGCTCACGGGTGGCCGCCGCGCTGCGGCGCTCGGCGGCGCGTTCGCCGCGGGAACCGCGGCCGTCATGGCGCACATGAGCCGCGAGCCCGTCGTGCCGGGCGCCAACGACAACCTCAGCGGCGTCGCGGTGCTCCTCGAGGTCGGCCGTCGCCTGCAGGCGAGCCCACCACCGCCCGGCGTCCGCGTGATCCTGCTGTCGGCCGGCGCCGAGGAGGCCAACCAGGAGGGCATGCTCGCCTTCGCCCGCCGCCACTTCGGCCGCCTGCCGGTGGAGCGCACGAGCTTCCTGTGCCTGGACACCGTAGGCTCGCCCGAGCTGGTGCTGATCGAGGGCGAGGGCTTCCTGCGGATGTACGAGTACCCGTCGGCCCAGAAGCAGCGCGTGGCGGCCGCCGCCCGCGACGCCGGCGTCCGGCTGCGGCGCGGCATGCGCCTCACGTTCGCGACCGACGGCCTGGTCCCGCTGCGCCGCGGCTACGAGGTCGCCTCCCTCGGCTCGGTCACCGAGCACCTCGTGCCGGCCAACTACCACTGGCCGACCGACACCGCCGACAACGTCAACTACGCGACGGTCGCCGCCGCGGGCGACGTCGTCATGGCGACGATCGCACGGAGCGCGGAGGCGACGGCGGCGGCGTAGGGCGGGCTCAGGGCGCGAGCGTCGGGGGCCGGGGCGCGAGCGTCGGGGACTGGCGTCGTGTACGCCGTCGTGGCGCGGGCGTGGTGTGCCGGCGCCGCCGAGCTGCCGGCGCCGGGGCGTTCCGCTCGGGCGCTCAGGGTCGGCGGAGCGGGGTCCGGGGGTCGATGACGGGAACATGCGCCGGCCGAGCCCCCGGCCTCGCCGGTCGTCCGCGGGCCGAGCGGCGGGGATCCGCGTCGGATAGACCCCGATACACGGGGTCTATCCAGCATGCATCGCGCGGCGGTGGCAATTCAGGCCCGAACGATCCCCGCGCGCGGCGCCGGCGTCGCGACACGACTCCCGATCGGCGTCGGGGCCGACGTGGGCCCGGACGCCGCGGCCACACCGCGGCCAACAGGCCCACCCGGCAGCCCGAACACCCCAAGCCCGACGTGGGCCCGGACGCCGCGGCCACACCGCGCCCAACAGGCCCACCCCCGCCCGCGGCGCCCGCGGAGACCGACCACGCCGGCGCGCGGCCAAGGGCGGGTTGTCGTCGCTGATCGCCAGATCAGGCCGGCCCCTCGGCGGCGCGCCGAGCTGAAACGCCCCGACGCCGGAGGCTCGAACGCGCCGGCACAGACGCCGGCGGCTCCCCGGCGTCCACGACGCCAGTCCCCGACGCCGGCCGCACCGCGCCCGCTCCTCAGCCCACCAGCCTCCGCGCCAGCTCGATGGCCTCGTCGGGCGTGGTGATCTCGCCGGCGAAGCGTGCCTCCTCCAGTTGGGCCAGCAGCGTCCCGAGCGCCGGGCCGGGCCGGATGCCCAGGGCGCGGGCCAGCTCGTCGCCGCGTACCAGCGGCGGCTGGGCGGCGAAGTCGGCGTAGGCCAGCGCCTCGGGCAGGACGACACGCGCGATCTCGAGGTGCTTGGCGATCGCCTCGTCGGCCTTGCGGCCGCGCGTCGCGAGGCGGTCGGCGATCGACAGCAGCGACACGTCGACCTCCACGGGCGACGTCTTGACCAGGTACTGGTGAATGGCGCGGCGGTCCAGCGGCGCCTGGTGCACCAGGTAGCCGAGACCCAGGTGGTGGCGCGCCAGCAGCGCGACGTGCGCGCGCAGCCGTTCGCTGGTGCGCAGGCGGGTGAGCGCGGCGCGGGCGCGCTCGGCCCCGAGGTCGGCGTGGCCGGGGAAGCCGAGGATCGAGCCGTCCTCGTGGCGCGTCTGCGTCTCGGGCTTGGCGACGTCGTGCAGCAACGCGCCGAAGCGCAGTGCCACGCCGCGGGTCAGCTCGTCCGACAGCGGCTGCGCCAGATAGGCGCGGATCGGCCCGGCGAGCTCCTCGCCGAGGACGGCGCCCGGATCGCGCTCCAGCGCCACCGTCTCGGCCAGCACTTCAAGCGTGTGGTCGTGGACGTCGAGGTGGTGGTAGCGGTTCTGCTCGACTCCGCGCAGGGCCGTGATCTCGGGGAGCACGTGCTCGGTCAGCCGGAGGCGGTCCATCAGCGCCAGGCCGTCGAGGACGCGGTCGGCGGCGACGACGCGCTTGAGCTCGGCGAAGACGCGCTCGGCGGCGACCTCGGCGATCCGGGGCGCCCGCTGCGCCGCGGCCGCCACCGTGTCGGGATCGGGCTCGAGGTCCAGCTCGGAGGCGAAGCGCGCGAGGCGCAGGGTGCGCAGGGGGTCGTCGTCGAAGCTCGCCGGCGACACCATGCGCAACCGGCGCGCCGCAAGGTCCCGCGCGCCGCCGTGCGGGTCGACCACGTCGCCGCCGGCCAGCGGCTCGGCCATCGCGTTGATGGTGAAGTCGCGTCGGGCGAGATCCTCGTCCAGCGAGCCGCCCTGCAGCGGGGCGATGTCCACCTGCCACCGGCGCTCGGGGCCGATGACCCGCCACGCGCCGAACTCGCCCGACAGCTCGAAGGCCGGGCCGCCGGCGTCGCGGGCCAGCGTGCGCGCGGCGCTGCGCGCGTCGCCGGCGACGACGAGATCGACGTCGGCGGTCGCCCGTCCGAGCAGCGCGTCGCGCACCGCCCCGCCCACGACCCAGGCCAGCTCACCGCCGGCCAGCGCGGCCCGTGCGGCGTCGAGAGCCGGTGCGCTCACTCGTCGACGACCTCGCCGTCGCGGTGATGGTGGCGCGGCACGCGGGCCGAGATCCCGCACGTCACCTCGTAGTTGATGGTGTTGAGCCAGCTGGCCAGGTCCTCGGCCGTGACCTGCTCGCCGCCCTGGGCGCCGATCAGCACGACGTCGTCGCCCACCTTGGGACCGAGGCCCGCGGCGCCGACGTCGAAGGTGACGTTGTCCATCGACACGGTGCCGACCAGCGGGATGCGGCGGCCGTGCAGGAGCGCCTCGGCCTTGTCGCCGAGCCCACGGCGGTAGCCGTCCCCGTACCCGATCGGCGCGGTCGCCAGCAGCGTCTCGCGCGCCGCCACGAAGCGCCGCCCGTAGCCCGCGCTGTCCCCCGCGGCGGTGGTCTTGACCGCCGCGACGTAGGACACCAACTCGAGTGCGGGCTCCAGCTCGCGCGCGGCCGGGTCCTCGCCAAATGGGTCCATGCCGTAGATCGCGATGCCCGGGCGGACGAGGTCGAAGTGCGTGGCGGGGTCGCGGAGCGTCGCGGCGCTGTTGGCGGCGTGCAGGAGCACGCCAGGGTGGCGCGCGCGCAGCGGCTCCGCCCACGCCCGGAACCGCGCGAGCTGCTCGCCCATGAACGCGTCGCCACGCTCGTCGGCGGTGGCGAAGTGCGTCCAGGCCCCGACGAGCTCGAGGTTCTCGGCGGCGGCCACGGCCGCGGCGACCGCGTCGGCCTCCTCGGCGTCCCGCGTGCCGAGCCGGCCGAGCCCGGAGTCGAGCTTGACGTGCACGCGGACCGGCCGGCCGGCCGCGACCAGCGCCTGCACCATCTCGACGGTCCAGACCGAGAGGTCGGCGCCGGACTCCAGCGCGATCGGCAGCTCCTCGTCGCTCAGGGCGCCGAGGAGCAGCACGGGGACGTCGTCGCCCAGCTCCGCCGCCCGCAGCTCGCGCGCCTCCAGCGCCGTGGCGACGGCCAGCCAGGTCGCGCCGCCGCGCAGCGCCGCGCGGGCCGAGGGGACCATGCCGTGGCCGTAGCCGTCGGCCTTGACCACGGCGCAGACCGCGGCCCCCGAGGCGTCCCGTGCGATCCGCGCGACGTTGCGCTCGATCGCGGCGAGGTTGACGCGGGCCAGCGCACGCACCGCCACGCGGCTCAGGCCTCCAGGGCGTTCAGCGCCGCCAGGACGTCGGCGCGGGTGACCAGCCCGACGTAGCGGCCGTGCTCGACGACGGGAAGCCGGCTGTGGCCACGCTCGACGATCGCGTGCGCCGCCTCGTGCAGCGTGGTCGACGGCTCGACGGTCACCGGCGGCTCGGTCATCAGGTCCGCGACGCGCGCCGCGGCGGCCTTCCTGAGCCGGCGCTCGAACACGCGCAGCTCGGGCGGGAAGAACACCAGGCCGCCGAACAGCTCGATGTAGTGCGGGATGTGCAGGTCGCCCTCCTCGTCGGCGATGACGAGATCCTGCTCGGTGACGATCCCGACGCAGCGCCCTCCGTCGTTGACGACCGGCAGCGCCGAGACGTCCTCGTCCCGGAACCGGGCGACGACGTCCTCCACACCGGCATCGAGGGTGATGGACGGCGCATCGCGCTCCATGATGTCGGCGACGGTGGCGGCCATGCGGCGAGGACTCTAGTCGAGCGCTTGTCAGTCCAGCGTGTGCGGCAGCTCGTCGATCACGTCCGACGCGATGACGCCGTCGGGGCCCGACAGCGCGGCGGCGGCGCGGCGGCCGGCCTCGGCGTGGACGAAGACGGCCGCGCAGGTCGCGTCGAACGGCGTCATGCCGCGGGAGAGGAAGGCGGCGATCACGCCGGAGAGGACGTCGCCGGTGCCGGCGGTCGCGAGCGCCGGGCTGCCCCCGCGCGAGATCGCGACACGTCCCTCCGGCTCGGCGACGATCGTGTCGTCGCCCTTGAGCAGGACGATCGAACCCGCGCGCCGAGCGGCCTCGCGCACGTGGTCCAGGCGCCGGGCGTTGACCGCGTCGGAGGCGGTCTCCAGCAGGCGCGCCAGCTCGCCCGCGTGCGGCGTGAGCACGGCGGGCGCGTCGCGGTCGCGCAGCGTCTCCAGGTGACCGGCGATCGCGTTCAGCCCGTCGGCGTCGAGCACGAGGGCCACCGACGCCTCGCGCGCGAGGCGCCGTGCGAACGCGAACGCGCCCTCGGTGCGGCCCAGCCCCGGCCCCACCACGAGCGTCCCGCCACGCGTCCGGGCGCGGTCCAGCACGTCCTGCGCTCCGGCCGCGGTGTGGGCGCCGCCGTCGTCGGGCAGCGGCGCGCTCATCACCTCGGTGAGCTTGATCTCGAAGATGTCGTTCAGCGAGTCGGGCACGCACGCCGTGACGTAGCCCGCGCCGGCCCGCATCGCCGCCGACGACGACAGGCAGACCGCGCCCGTCATGCCGCGCGAGCCGCCCGCGACGAGGACATGGCCGGACGCGAACTTCGTCGAGTCCTGCCCGCGGCGCGGGTAGGTGTCCAGGACGCCCGGGCCGATCAGCCCGATGTACGGCTGCACGGGCGCGCCCTCGTGCGGGATCCCGATGTCGACCACCGTGACCTCGCCCGCGTGCGCCTTGCCGGGCAGGATCCACAGGCCGGGCATCGCGGCGTGGAACGTCGCGGTCACCGCGGCGTGCACGGCCTCGCCCTCGACGGCGCCCGTCGCCGCGTCCACGCCGCTCGGCACGTCCGCCGCGACCACCGGCGCGCCGGACGCGTTGATGGCCGCGATCGCGCCCGCGACGTCGTCGCGCGGCACCCCGGTGAAGCCGGTGCCGAGGATGGCGTCCACGATCACGGCCGCGCCCTCCAGCGCGCGCGGCGCGAAGGCCGCGGGCGCGTCGCCCGGCAGCCGCTCGAGCTGGATCCGGGCGTCGCCCTTGAGCCGCGACAGGTCCGCCGTCGTCAGCACCCGCACGGCCCGCCCGGCCTCGCGCAGCAGCCGTGCCACGACGTATCCGTCGCCGCCGTTGTTCCCGGCGCCGCACACGACGACCACGTCGCCCCCGGGCGCGACGTCGGCCACCGCGCGCGCCAGGCCCTCGCCCGCGCGCTCCATCAGCACGACGCCCGGGATGCCGAGCTCCTCGATCGCCCAGGCGTCGGTGGCGCGCAGCTGCTCGACGTCGAGCAGCGGCTGCATCCACGCCGGAAGCGGGTCGGCCGGCGTCACGCGCGCACCATCGCCACCGCTCCCGCCGTCTCCCGCGAGTGCGTCAGCGACACGGCCACCTCGCCGACCAGCCCCGCGAGCGGTCCGTGCAGCACGATCCGGGGCGGGCCGCCATCGCTGACGACCTCGATGTCCTGCCACGACCACGCGTCGAGCTCGAGCGCCTTGGCGACGGCCTCCTTGGCGCAGAAGCGCGCCGCCAGGTGCTGCCCCGGCCGCGATCGCCCCGCGGCGTACGCCCGCTCGCCGTCGGTGAACAGCCGCTGCGCCAGCGCCGGCCGGCGCGCGAGCGCCGCCTCGAGCCGGTCGATCTCCAGGAGGTCGAGCCCGACGCCGCCGGGCGGGCGGGCCGGCACCCCTACTCGACCGTGACGGTCTTGGCGAGGTTGCGCGGCTGGTCGACGTTCAGCCCGCGCAGGCGCGCGATCTTGTAAGCCAGCACCTGCAGTGGGATGACCGCCAGCAGCGGCTGCAGCATCCAGTCCATCGCCGGGATCCGGACGACCTCGTCGGCATGCTCGCCGATCTCGATGTTGCCCTCGCTGGCGATCGCGATGACGTGCGCCCCGCGCGCGCGCACCTCCTGCACGTTGGACACCACCTTGTCGAGGATCGGCGAGTCGGTGGCGATGCACACGACCGGCGTCGACTCGTCCAGCAGGGCGATCGGCCCGTGCTTCATCTCGCCCGCCGCGTAGGCGTCGGTCGGGATGTAGGAGATCTCCTTGAGCTTCAGCGCGCCCTCCAGCGCGACCGGCAGGCCGACGTGCCGGCCCAGGTACAGGAAGAACTCGCGGCCGAAGTGCTTCTGGGCGACGGCGTCGAGGTCGAGCCCCTGCAGCAGCTCGTCGATCTCGTGCGGGACGCGCTTGAGCTCGGCGACCAGGCGCGTGCGCTGCTCGGCGTCCAGCGTGCCGCGCAGCTCGGCCAGGCGCAGCGCCAGCAGGTAGACGACGGCGACCTGGCACACGAACGTCTTGGTCGCGGCGACGCCGATCTCCAGGCCGGCCCGCGTGTAGAGCACGCCGTCGGCGTCGCGCGTGGCCTGCGAGCCCATGACGTTGGTGATGGCGATCACCTTGGCGCCGCGCTCGCGGGCCAGGCGCATCGCGGCCAGCGTGTCGGCGGTCTCGCCCGACTGCGTGATGCCGATGACGAGGTCGCCGGGGCCCACGACCGGGTTGCGGTAGCGGTACTCGGAGGCGACGTCCATCTCGACCGGGATCCGCGCCCACTCCTCGATCGCGTACCGGCCGATGAGGCCCGCGTGGTAGGAGGTGCCGCACGCCACGACGATGATGCGGTTGACGTCGCGCAGCAGCTCCTCGTCGAAGCTCGCCTCCTCGGCGAGGTCCACGCCGTCGGCGCGCACGGTGCGGTCCGCGATGGTTTCGGCGACGGCGTCGGCCTGCTCGTGGATCTCCTTGAGCATGAACGTCTCGAAGCCGCCCTTCTCGGCGGTCTCCTCGTCCCAGTCGATCTCGACGACCTCGCGGTCCAGCACGGTGCCGTCGGGCAGCAGGAACGTCGTGCCCTCAGGCGTGACCACGACGATCTCGCCGTTCTCGATGTACTGCACCCGGTGCGTGCTCGCCAGGAAGGCGGGGATCGCGGAGGCCAGGAAGGTCTCGCCCTCGCCGCGGCCGACGATCAGCGGGCACTCGCGACGGGCGCCGACGAGCGTCTCGGGCTCCTCGATGGACATCGCGACGAACGCGAAGTGGCCCTGCAGCTCGGCATAGGCGCCACGCACGGCGTCGATCAGCGACGCCGACCCGCGCGCGCCCAGGTGGTGGGAGATCAGGTGCGCGATGACCTCGGCGTCGGTCTCGCTCGTGAAGCGCGCCCCGAGGCCGGCCAGGCGCTGCTTGAGCGCCAGGTAGTTCTCGACGATGCCGTTGACGACCACGTGCACGCGGTTGGTCGTGTCGAAGTGCGGGTGGGCGTTCTCCTCGTTGACGCGCCCGTGCGTCGCCCAGCGCGTGTGGCCGATGCCCGTGGTGCCGGCGCGCGTGGCGACGGCGGTGCCGCCTCCGGCCTCGGTGGCCTCCTGCGCCTCGACGGCGGCCCGGAGGTTGGCCAGGTTGCCCACGGCGCGGACCGACTCGATCTCGTCCTGGTCGATCACCGAGATCCCCGCGGAGTCGTACCCGCGGTACTCGAGCTTCTGCAGGCCGGCGAGCAGGATCTCCTGCGCGGGGCGCTTGCCGACGTAGCCGACGATGCCGCACATACGGGGCCTCCTCTTTCGGATCAGGTACGGGTCCGGATGCTGCGCCCGACCGGGCTTGGACCGCCCGCCGGAGGGATGTCGAGGGTACCAACGACAGCCCACGCCACCCTGGCCGTCCGGGCGGGGGCTAGGGGAACACTGGCTCAGAGGGCCAGGTTCCCTGCGGGTCTTCGCCCAGGGGGCGAAACCCGCGGCGGGCTAGGGACCCACGCGGCTAGGCGGTGCTCGCGGAGCCCTGCACGATCGACACGAGCCGATCGCAGGTGGCGTCCGCCTCGTCCTCGGTCGGCGCCTCGACCATCACGCGCACCAGCTGCTCGGTCCCCGACGGGCGCACCAGCACGCGGCCGCGGCCCTCGAGCGCCTCGCTCTCACGGGTGACCGCCTCGGTCAGCTCGGCGCTCGCCATCGCGGCGTCGCGGTCGCCGACGGGCACGTTGACCAGCCGCTGGGGCAGCTTCTGCATGCTGGCGCGCTCCGCGAGGTCGCGCCCGGCGAGGGCCTCCAGCGTCAGCAGCGCGCTGGCGATGCCGTCGCCCGACGGCACGAAGTTCATGTCGATGATGTGGCCCGACTGCTCGCCGCCCAGCGACCAGCCGCGGCCGCGCAGCTCCTCGAGCACGTAGCGGTCGCCGACGGAGGTGATCGCGACCTCGACGCCCGCCTCGCGCATGCCCTGGTGGAAGCCGTAGTTCGTCATGACCGTGACGGCCACGCCGCCCGACAGCCGGCCCCGCTCGCGCAGGCTCAGCGCGGCGAGTGCGATCAGCTCGTCGCCGTCGACCACGGTGCCGTGGCGGTCGGCGGCGAGCACGCGGTCGCCGTCGCCGTCGAAGGCGAAGCCGAGGTCGTGGCCGCCGTCGACGACGGCCTGCGCCAGCGCGGCGATGTGCGTCGAGCCGCAGCCGGCGTTGATGTTGCGCCCGTCGGGCGCGTCGGCCAGGACGCTCACGTCGGCGCCGAGGCGCCGGAAGATCTCGGGCGCGGCGCGGTACGTCGCGCCGTGGGCGCAGTCCAGGAGGACGTTGACGCCGGTGAGGTCGAGCTCGGCGAAGCGCGTCTGCAGCTCGCGGAGGTAGTCCTCCAGCGTGCCGTGCAGCTCGCTGACGCGGCCGATGGCCGCTCCGCCACCCACGTCGGCCTGCTCGTCGAGCAGACGCTCGATCGCGGACTCGTCGGCGTCGGAGAGCTTGAAGCCGTCCGGGCCGAAGAACTTGATGCCGTTGTCGGCGTACGGGTTGTGCGACGCGGAGATGACCGCCGCGAGGTCGAGCTTGTAGCGCCCGAGCAGCAGCGGCGCGGCCGGCGTCGGCAGCACGCCACCGAGGAGCACGTCGCCGCCGGCGGAGGTGATCCCCGCCGCCAGCGCGGCCTCCAGCATCTCGCCCGACTCGCGCGTGTCGCGGATGACCAGCACGCGCGGCCGGTCGACCGGCGACTGGGTCGCGACCGCACGACCCAGCGCGAGCGCGAGCTCCGCGGTCAGGACCTCGCCGGCGACGCCGCGGACGCCGTCGGTTCCGAAGAGCCGGCGGGCCGGTGGCACCGCCATCGCTAGCGCTTGCTGAACTGCGGCTTCTTGCGCGCCTTCTTGAGGCCGGCCTTCTTGCGCTCCTTGGCGCGCGCGTCACGCGTCAGGAAGCCGCGGCGCTTGAGCTCGGTGCGCAGGTTGGGATCGGCCTCCAGCAGCGCGCGGGAGATGCCGTGGCGCAGCGCGCCGGCCTGGGCCGACACCCCGCCGCCGTGCATGCGAGCCACGACGTCCATGCGGTCCTCGTAGCCCACCGTCTCCAGGGGCTGGCGGATCGTGCGCTGGAGCGTGGCGCGTGGGAAGAACTCGTCCATCGTCCGGCCGTTGATCGTGTAGACCCCGGTGCCCGGCTTGAGGATGACGCGCGCGATGGCGGTCTTGCGCTTGCCCGTCGCGCGGTAGCGCGCGTCGTCGGCCAGCTGGATCTGCGCCGTGATCGGCTGCTCGTCGACGACGTCGTGCTCGTCGTCGGACGTCACGACCGGCTCGTCGCCGTCCGGATCGTGGTCCTCGGACCAGGACCCGGCCGCCCGATCGTCGCCGTCCACGACGATGTCGACCTCGAGGTCGGCGCCGGGGATCGCGGGCTTGACGCGCGGAGCGGCGGGCGCCTCGTCCTCGTCGTCCTCCAGGTGCTCGTCGACCTGCTCGGCGTCGGCGGCCTGCGGCACGGCCGGAGCCGGGGCGGCCTCCTCGGCCGGAGCCTCGGCGGCGACGGGCGCCTCCTCGGCGGCGGGCGCCTCGTCGGCAGCCGGCGCCTCCTCGGCGGCCGGAGCCGGAGCCGCCTCGGCGGGCGTCTCCTCGGCCTGGTTGTCGGCAGCCGCGCCCTCGGGCGTCGTCGGCTGCTCGTCCTGCGGATCCTGCGGCGTCTGGTCGGACATGCCTAAGACTTGATCTCCAGGGGCTGAGGCTGCTGCGCGACGTGCGGATGATCCGGGCCGGCGTAGACCTTCAGCTTCGTGAGCTGCTTGCGGGCGAGGCGGTTGCGGGGCAGCATGCCCTTGACCGCGAGCCGGATGACCTCTTCTGGGCGCCGCTCCAGCATCTCCTCCAGCGTGCGGGACTTGATCCCGCCGGGGTAGCCGGAGTGGCGGTAGTAGCGCTTCTCGGCGCGCTTGTTGCCGGTGACCGAGATCTTCTCCGCGTTGACGACGATGACGAAGTCACCGGTGTCGACGTGGGGGGTGTACTCGGGCTTGCGCTTGCCGCGCAGGGCA
>NZ_DATHDY010000018.1:0-136026 GCF_035318805.1 Baekduia sp. | reverse complement strand
GTCCCGCCGCCTCCCCCCGGGGGTCTGACCCCTTCATGTTGCCCACATGAAGGGGTCTGACCCCACTGCGGCGGAACCGCTGCAATTGACGAGAAACGCCATGTTGAGCGCAGATGAAGGGGTCTGACCCCTTTACGTCGCGCAGGTCAAGGGGTCTGACCCCTTTACGTCGGGGGGAATCGACGGGCGGTGGGGGTCGAGGCATCGTGGCGGCCATGACCTCCTCCGTCCGGACCCCCAGCCCCGCGGTCCTCGCCGTCCTGCTCTGCGGGACGTTCATGGCCAGCCTCGACACGGCGATCGTCAACGTCGCCGGTCCCGCGATCCAGCGCGACGTCGGCGTCTCCGGCGCCGCCCTGCAGCTCGTGCTCTCCGGCTACGCCCTCGCGTACGCCGCCCTGCTCATCACCGGCGCCCGGCTCGGCGACGACCACGGCCACCGGCGCCTGTTCCTCGCCGGCCTGGCCGGCTTCACCGCCACCTCGCTGCTGGCCGGCGTGGCCTGGTCGACCGAGGTGCTGATCGCCGCCCGCATCGGCCAGGGCGTCGCCGCCGCGGCCATGGGTCCGCAGGTGATGACCGTCATCCAGCTGCAGTACGACGGCGCGGCGCGGATGAAGGCCATGGCGTTGCTGGCCACCGTCGTCTCCGCCGGCGTCGTCGTCGGCCAGGTCCTGGGCGGCGCGCTGGTCGACGCCGATCTGCTCGGCACCTCGTGGCGTCCCGTGTTCCTCATCAACGTGCCCGTCGGCGTCGCGCTGCTCGCCGCCGGCGCCCGCCTGCTGCCGCAGACCCGCCGGCCCCGCGGGCGGGCGATGGACTGGATCGGCGTCGCGCTGATGACCGACGTGATCGCGCTCGTGATGGTCCCGCTCGTCTTCGGCCACGAGGTCGGCTGGGCGTGGTGGACCTGGGCGTGCCTCGCCGCCGCCGTGCCGACCGCGCTGCTGCTCGCCGCGCACCTGCGCCGGACCCGCGCCCGCGGCGGCGCCCCCGTCGTCGACTTCGCGCTGCTGGGCCGCGCGCGGTTCGGCCTCGGCATGGCGAGCACGACCGCCGTGATGATCGCCTACGGCGGCTTCCTGTTCACCTTCACGCTGTACCTCCAGCAGGGCCTGGCCGACAGCCCGCTGCGCGCCGGCCTGACGTTCGCGCCGTACGCCGTCGGGTTCGCGATCACGAGCCTGGGCGTGCCGATGCTCGCGCCGCCGCTCGGGCGCCGGCTCGCGCCGCTGGGCCTCGCCCTCGCGGCCGCCGGCTACGTCGGCCTCGGCCTGCTCACCGGCAGCGGCCGGGCCTGGAGCGACGCCGAGGCGCTGCCCCTCCTGCTGCTCGCCGGGGCGGGCTTCGGCGCCGGCTACAGCCAGGTGATCACCCGCGCGATCTCCGACGTGCCGGCCGACCAGGCGCACGAGGCCAGCGGCCTGTTCAACACCATCAACATGCTGGGCTTCGCGCTCGGCGTGGCGACGCTGGGCAGCGCGTTCCTGTCGGAGGTCGACGGCGGGCGCGGCGCGGCCGCGGACGTCACCGGCGGCGCGTTCGAGACCGTGGCGCTCGGCTGCGGCGCGCTGTCGCTGGCCGGCGTGGCGCTCGTGCTCGCGCTGACGCGGGCCGAGAGCCGGGCTCAGAGCGGTGAGAAGGCGTCGAGCGCCTCCTCCCTGGAGACGGCGCCGGCGATGGCGGCGACCACGTCGTCGGCGTCGGGGTAGCCCGTGGCGCGGATCGCCGCCTCGGCGGCGCCGACGTCGTAGGCGGTGCGGCGCAGGTCGGGCGCCTCGCTGGTGAGCGCCAGCCAGTAGGCCCCCGGCGCGCCCTCGTAGGGCATGCCGACGCTCCCGGCGTTGACCCACTGCACCGTGCCGGAGCGCTGCAGGAACTGCAGGTGCACATGCCCGCCGACGACGGTCGGCTCCCGCACGTCGCGCACCGCCTCGGCCAGCCGGTCGGGATCGGTGCGCGGCGTGACGATCGCCGTGTCGGAGGCCGGCGTGCCGTGGCAGACGAGCACGCCGCCGGCCGAGACGGTCGGCGCGAAGGAGGCGAGCAGGTCGCGGTGCGCGCGGTGCACCCGGCGCGCCGCGAAGTGCGCCGAGCGCGACGCGGGATCGTCCGGATCCTCGGCCAGCGCCCCGTCGAACGCGGAGACGACCTCGCGGTCGGCGTTGCCCATCACCCAGCGGATGCGGTCGCCCAGGGCGGCCAGCCGCTCCAGGCACTCGCGCGGCTGCGGTCCCGCCGCGACGTCGCCGCCGGAGACGATCAGGTCGAACCCTTCGTGGGCCAATTCGTCCAGAACGGCGTCCAGAGCGGTGAGGTTTCCGTGTACGTCGCACAGCACGGCGATGCGCATGACAGGATCGTCGCATGACGCTTCCAGTCGACGGCTACCAGCTCAAGGGGATCTCGGCGCGCGCGTTCGAGCATCCCGCCGATCGCGCGGCCACGGCGGCGCTCGCCTCGATCCCCGGGCTGGACCAGGTCGTGCGCAAGCTCATCGAGCTGGGCTACGAGCGAGCGCTGCGCGCGGCCTATCTCGGCGCGTCGGTCCGGCTCGGCCCGGCGCAGCTGCCCGAGACGTGGAACCTGCACAACCAGGTCTCCCGCACGCTGGACCTCGACGAGGTCTGCGAGCTGTACATCACGCAGATCCCGGTGGCCAACGCGCAGACGATCGGCGCGGGCCGGCCGATCGTGGTGGTCAACTCCGAGCTCGTGCGGCTGCTGGGCGTCCAGGAGCGCCGTGCCGTCCTGGCCCACGAGGCGGCGCACGTGCTCGCCGACCACGTCCTCTACTTCACGGCGCTGAACATCCTGCTGCGGATGGGCAACTCGGTCCGGCTGCCGGTCGTCGCCGGCCTGCCGCTGATGGCCGTCCGCACCGCGCTGCTGGAGTGGGCGCGGGCAGCGGAGCTGTCGTGCGATCGCGCCGCGGCGCTGGTGACGCGGGACCCCGAGGTCGTCTGCCGGACGCTCATGATCGTCGCCGCCGGCAATGCCGCCGAGGACCTCGACCTCGACCAGTTCATGGCCCAGGCCCAGGACTATGACAGCGCCGGCCCGGGCCTCGACCGCCTGTCGCGGATGCTGATCGACCTCAACGTCACGCACCCCATGCCGGTCCGCCGCGCCCGGGAGCTGATGGCCTGGGTCCGGTCGGGCGACTACGACCGGATCGTGGACGGCGAGTACGTCCGGCGCGGCGACGAGGCCGGCATGCGCGAGGAGGCCGGCGACGCCGCCGCGCACTACGCCGACCGCTTCCGCACAGTGTTCAAGGACGCCGGCGACGCGGTCGGGTCGGCGACCGAGCAGCTCGCCGATTGGCTGCGCAAGGACCGCTGACGGCGTGGCGATCCTGCCTCGAAGGTGCCCAGACCTCCTCGCCGTCAGGCCCCTGACGGCCCGGTACCGCTAGCTTCCCGCGCTTCCGATCCCACGGGAGGGACCCGCTCCATGACGCGTCTGCTGCCCATCTTCTGTCTCCCGATCCTCGCCACCGCCGCGCTCACCGGCGTCGCCGCGGCCAAGACCAGCCACGCCGGATGGCCGGAGATCGACGGCGTGCTGAAGATGCACAAGCAGGACCAGAGCGCTCAGATGCACGGGACCGCACGCAACGACGAGCTGCTCGGCGGCCACGGCTCGGACACGATCTGGGGCCGCGACGGTCATGACGTCATCTGGGGCGACTACAAGCCCTCCGGCCAGAACGAGACGCAGGTCGACCACCTCAACGGCGGCGCCGGCAACGAGTTCATCTACGCGAGCCACGGCCGCAACGTCATCCGCGCCGGCGCGGGCAACGACACGATCCACGCCCACTTCGGCCGTGGCGTCATCGACTGCGGCTCCGGCAACGACATCGCCTACGTCTCGCACAAGGGCCGCAAGGGCTACACGATCCGCCACTGCGAGCGGATCTCGTACAAGACGCTCGGGTATTAGCCCAGCGCGGCGGGCGACACGTCTATCGTTCGGGCTGTTTCGCAACCCGTCTGACGATCCTGCGAGTCTTGTGCGATGGTGCGCCAAAGATTCCCCGATTTGCTCGATGACTAGGCGCGACTGGCTTCTTCTCCTGCTCGCATACCGAGGCGCCCCGGATGGCTTGGACCCCGTCCGCGTGCAGAAGAGCATGTTCCTGCTCTGGAAGGAAGCCGGCGGCGGCCTAGCGTCCGAGGAGCTCTACGACTTCGTCGCCTATAACTACGGGCCGATGTCCAAGGACATCTACGCCGATCTCGACGAGCTCGTCGAGCAGGGCCTGGCCCGCCGCGAACCGGTCTCGGGGCAGAACTGGTCAAGTGTCAAGGCTTCGCCCAAGGGACTGCTCACCGCCGAGGCGCTGGTGGGCACGCTCGATTACGCGCACGCCGCCGCTGCGCAGGACCTCTACGGCATCAAGCACCGCGTCGCTGGGATGACGTTCGCCGAGTTGGTCGAATACGTCTACGACCGCTGGCCCGAATACGAGGAGCGGACCATCTTCCGCAGGCCCAAGCAGAGGTGACGCTGGTCATCGGCCTGCGCTGCGACGAAGGTGCCATCTTGGCGGCCGATGACCTGGTCGTGAGGCGCGCAAGTCCCCCTCGCAACAACCAAGTGGTTCGCAGAACCCATGCCACCAAGCTGTTGCACGTGCGCGGAATCGCGTGGGGCTGGGCGGGCTACGAGGACGCGCAGCAGCGCTTCGGCGTCCAGTTGGTCGACGAGCAGGACACGGCATCGACACAGAGTCGACCGACGATTCAGGACGGGCTGGAGGGTGGCCTTCGATCCGCCTTGGCGAAGATCCCGGACTCAGACGCCGTGGAGCTTCACGTCCTCGCCGCGTGGTGGTCGGCACGGGCCGGCAAGGCGCTCATGCTCTCGCTCAACGGGCTCAAGCCCACCGTGCGTTCCACCTTCGTGGACGACCGCACGAACGTCGAGATGATCGGCTCGCCGTTCGCGCGACAGCTCGCCGAGCACTCGCTGCGGACGCTCGGCTTCGGTGACTTCCGCGACGTCGGCATCGAGGAGGCCAAGACCGTCGCGACGAAGGTGATCGCCGACGTATCCGCCGGCACTGACGACGTGGGCTGGCCGGCTCAGATCGTCGAGATCACAGCCTCGGGCGTCAATGAGTTGGATCGCGCGGACGTGGCGGCGCTGGCGTCGTCGGCGGCGACGTGGACGACCGAGCTGCGGGCGACGCTCGTGCGCGAGCCGTTGCCGTCCGAGTCGGACACGGCCGACTTCGGCATCAGCCCGCCCGCTGCCCCGTAGCCGACGCACGGCGCGGACGTCGCCCGACTCGGGTGCTCGATCTAGCCCTCCGAGGGCGCTTCGCCGGCCGCCAGCTGGTTGGCCTGCGGCCCGCGCTCCAGCAGCGCCACGCACTCGATGTGCGGCGTCTGGGGGAACATGTCGACCGGCCGGACGCTCTTCAGCACGTAGCCCGCCTCGACCATCTGGGCGGCGTTGGGCGCGAGGGTCGTCGGGTTGCAGGAGACGTAGACGATGCGCTTGGGCGAGGCCTCGAGGATCCGGCGGACGACCTTCTGGGAGAGCCCCGCGCGCGGCGGGTCGACGACCACGACGTCCGGCCGTCCGGCCTTCTCGACGAGCTCGCGCAGCGCCAGGCGAACGTCGCCGGCGAAGAACCGCACGTTGGAGATCTCATTGGCCTTGGCGTTGTTGATGGCGTCGGAGATCGCCTCCTCGACCATCTCCAGGCCCCACACCTCGCCGGACTTCGACGCGAGCGACAGGCCGATGGTGCCGATGCCGCAGAAGAGGTCGTAGACGCGCTCCCAGCCCTGCAGGCCCGCGGTCTCGGCGGCGACCGCGTAGAGCTTCTCGGCCATCTCGGTGTTCGTCTGGAAGAACGCCTGCGACGACAGGGCGAAGCGCAGGCCGCCGAGCTCCTCGGCGATCGTCGGCGAGCCCGAGACCAGCTCGGTGTCGCCGCCCATGGTCGTCTCGCCGGCCGTCTCGATGCTGGTGATCAGCAGGCTGTCGGACTCGACCGCGGCGTTGAGCGAGTGCACGTCGAGCTCGACGCCGTCGCTGACGACCAGGCGCACCTGCACCTCGCCGGTGCGCCGGCCCTCGCGGACGACGAGGTTGCGCAGCGCGCCGAGCTGCGAGCGGCGGTCATAGGCCGTGAGGTTCTGCGAACGGGCCCACTCGAGCACCTCGCGCCGGGCGCGGTTGCCCCGCTCGGACTGCAGCAGGCAGTCCTCCACGTGCACGATGTCCTCCCAGGACCCGGGGGCGTGGAAGCCGCAGATCAGCGGGCGGGCGGGGTCCGTCTCATCGGTGCCGAACGAGAACTCCAGCTTGTTGCGGTAGCGCCACTGCTCGACGGCGGGCACGATCGGCAGCATCTCGAAGCCGTCGAGGTGGCCGAGACGGCGCAGCGCGTCCTCGACCTGCTCGGCCTTGATCTCGAGCTGGCGCTCGTACGGGAGCACCTGCCACGGCGCGCCCGGATGGTCGGCCTTGGGCTCCACGCGGTCAGGCGACGGCGTGACGACCTCGACGAGGCGCGCCTCGCCGTAGTGGCGCTTGCGCTTGGTCACGACCGCGCGGACGGTGTCGCCCGGCAGCGCGTCGCGGACGAACACGACCCACCCGTGGGTGTCCGGGCCGAAGCGGGCGACGCCGGCGCCGCCGAAGGCCAGCGAGTCGATGTGGAGCTCGAGCTCCTGCCCGCGCTCGGGGCGCGGCGGGCGGGGCGTGGTGGGAGTCGGTGCGTCGGGGGTCACGCACCTAGGATGGCACCGGCATGGATCTCGACGCCTACCGGGCGCGGGCGCAGGCGTTCGCCACCGACCTCAACCGCGCCCACCACCGGCGCTTCGCCGGCCTGGACGGCGCCTGGGATCCCGCCGCGCTCCACGCTCGCCACGCCCCCGGGCTGTTCGACGACCGAGCCATCGACGCGCTGCGCGACGCCGCCGCGGCCGACCCGGATCCGACGCAGCCGCTGCGCCGCCTGCTGCGCTTCGCCGTCGAGGCGCGGCTGGGCGCCGCGACCGCCGCCGTCGACGCCGACCGGGCGCGCGCCGAGGCCGACGAGGGGCTCGCCGACCTGACGGCGCAGCTCGCGAACGCCGACGCCGCCCTGAGCGCCCGCATCGCCCTCGAGGCGCAGCGGCTGGACGTCGTCACGCGGCGCCTGAGCGCGCCCGCGGCCGAAGGGCTGGAGCGCGTGCGCGCCGAGGCCCGCACCCTGGGCTGGCCGTCGGCGCGCGCGATGTTCTCGGCGCTGCAGGACCTCGACCTCGGTGCGCTGGCCGCCGAGGCCGAGGCGCTGCTGCGCGCCACCGACGCGCCCGCGCTCGAAGAGCACGGCGCCGCCGCGCGCTTCGACCTGCCACGCCTGCACCGCGCCGCGTGGGCCGACCCGCTGCTGCCCGCCGACCCCGTCGCGCAGCTGCGGACCACCCTGCAGCACCTGGGCCTGCCGGAGCGCTTCGCGATCGACGGCGCAGTCCGCGCCGGCAAGTCGGCGCGCGCGTTCTGCGCCGCGATCCACGTGCCCGACGACGTCCACCTCGTCGTCGCGCCACGCGGCGGCCTGCACGATCTGGAGGCGCTCTTCCACGAGGCCGGCCACGCCGTCCACCTCACCGCGCGCGACCCCACCGCCCCGTTCGAGGACCGCCACCTGCTCGACCGCGCCGACAGCGAGGCGCTCGCGTTCGCCTTCGAGGCGCACGCGACCGACGGGCTCGCCGACCCCGACGGCGCGCTCGCCGGCCACCGCGCGACCATGGCCACGCTCCGCGCCCGCCACCGAGCCGCCGCGCTGCTGCACGACCTCGATCTCCTCGACGCCGGCCCGCACCCCGCGCTGCGCGAGCGCTACGCCCGCCGCATGGCCGGCGCAACCGGGCTCACGTGGCCGTCGGCGCCCTGGCTGACGGCCGCCGACCCGCTGCTGCGCAGCGCCGACTACCTCCGCGCGCTCGGCCGGGCCCAGGCGCTGGGCACCGACGCGCTGCATCGCGCGCTGCTGGCGTAGCCACTCACGCCAGCTTGCGCTCGATCGCGGCCAGGACCGACTTGCGGTTGGCGCCCTGCCGCTCGTGGTCGCGGACCTTGCGCAGCTGGGCGGGCGTGAGGTCGGCGAGGCGCCGGACGACCTGCGCGGCGGTCAGGTCGTCGTAGCCGAGGATCGGGAACGCGCCGACGCCGACGCGGCGGCGGGCACGATCGACGGTGCGCAGGACGGCGTCGCCGGAGCCGGCGGCGCGGGCGCGCACCCCGTTGCCGCGGCCGAGGAGCTGCTCGACGTCGGCCAGCAGGGCCTCGGACTGGGCGCGCCCCGCGGTGACCAGCGTCGTGAGGAGCTCCTCGGCGTCGCGGCGCGTCAGGCGGCCGCGGCGAACGGCGTCGTCGACCGCGTCCTGGAGGCGCTCGGTCGTGAGCATGACCGAGCTGATCAGCCGCTCGCGCAGCGCGCCGAGGTGGGCGACGAGCTCGTCGGGCGAGCTCGGAACCGCGGCCGGCTTGGCGGGCGCGGGCGTGGCGCGCGGGGCGCTCGCCGTCGTCGCCTTCTTCGCCGCCGGCTTCCTCGCGGCCGCGGGCTTCTTCGCCGCGGCCGGCTTCTTCGCCGCCGCGGGCTTGCGCGATGCGGCGGGCTTGCGGGAGGCGGGCGACGTGCCCGGCTTCTTGGGCTGCGGCATGGGTGATCCCTTCGAGCTCGGTCGTTCCTGGCCGCGACCCTATCCGCTCAGCGCGACCGCAAGTTCCGCTCCGCGCCCGCGTTGACGGGTGTGCAGCACCCCCACACACGGGTCCAGCAACACGGACCAGCGGGCCGGCGCCGGGCACCTGACCCACCGGTGCCGGCCCGCTTCCGTGTCGCGTGCGCGGCCCGGCCGCGGCGTCACCCGGCCAGCAGCCACTCGAGCATCGCCTTCTGGGCGTGGCGGCGGTTCTCCGCCTGGTCCCAGATGTGCTGACGATGGCCGTAGAGCACCGACTCGGTGATCTCCTCGCCGGGGTGCGCGGGCAGGCAGTGCAGCGCGATGACGTCGCCCCGCCCGCCCGCGGCGTCCAGCAGCTCGTCGTCGATCCGGTAGGGCCGTAGCGCCGCACGCCGCGCGTCGGCGGTGTCCTCGTCGCCCATCGAGACCCACACGTCGGTGTAGATCGCGTTGGCCCCGGCCACCGCCTCGCGCGGATCGGTGATCGACGCGACACCGTCGAGCGCGAACTCCGGCGGCGTGCTGACGACGACCTCCAGGCCGGCGATCGCGCCCATGCCGACGAGCGAGTTGGCCATGTTGTTGCCGTCGCCGACGTAGGCGAGCTTCAGCCCCTCGAGCGACCCGAACGCCTCGCGCAGCGTGAGCAGGTCGGCGAGGACCTGGCACGGGTGGTGGCCCTGGGTGAGCATGTTGAACACCGGCAGCTGGTCCTCGGCGGCGAGGCCTTCGAGCTCGGCGTCGGCGTGGGTGCGCACGCCGACCGCGGCCACGTGGCGCCCGAGCACGCGCGCGGTGTCGCGCAGCGACTCGCCGCGGCCGAGCTGCATGTCGCCGGGACGCAGGACCATCGGATGGCCGCCCAGCTCGGCGATGCCCGCCTCGAAGCTGACGCGCGTCCGCGTGCTCGGCTTCTGGAAGATCAGCGCGACCGACCGACCCTCGAGCACGCGCGAGCTGAGCGGCGCCAGCTTCAGCGCCGCGGCGCGATCGAGGATCGCGTGCAGGTCGTCCGGGGTGAGTTCCAGGCCGGTCAGGAGATGTCTCATGGCGAGCGGGGCATCATAGGCGCCGATGCACGTCCTGACCTGGAACCTCTTCCACGGCCGAGCGGTTCCGGAGATCAAGCACTCGTTGTTGGACGAGTTCACGGACATGATCTCCAGCTGGCCGTGGGACGTCGCGCTGCTGCAGGAGGTCCCGCCGTGGTGGCCCGAGCCGCTGGCCCGCGCCGCGAGCGCCGAGCAGCGCACCGTGCTGACGTCGCGCAACGCGCTGCTGCCGGTCCGCCGCTTCATCGCCGAGCGGCGCCCCGACCTCGTCAAGTCCAACGGCGGCGGGGCCAACGCGATCCTCGTGCGCGGCGCCGGGATCGCCGAGCACCGCACCCGGCGGCTGCGCGTCCGGCCCGAGCGGCGCTTCGCGCACGCGGTGCGCCTCGGCGACGGCACGTGGATCGCCAACGTGCACGCGCAGGCCAACCCCAAGCCGCTGGCGCGGGCCGACATGACGCAGGCGGGCGAGACCGTCGCCCGCTGGGCGGGTGACGCGCCCGCGCTCCTGGGGGGCGACGCCAACGTCGCCGACCCGGCCGTCGCGGGCTTCAACGACATCGGCGGCCACGGCATCGACCGCTTCTTCGTACGGGGCGGGCTGCGGGCCGGAGTGGCGCCGCGGACGCTGCGCAGCGACGGGCTCTCCGACCACGCGCCGGTGATCGTCGAGGTACGCACCTCGTAGGCTCGGGGGCATGCGCCGCCGTCTGCCCGTCCTCACCGTCGCGATCGCGCTCGTCACCCTCGCCGCCGGCTGCGGCAGTGACGACGGCGGTGGCGGCTCCGCCCAGGCGCTGAAGCCGGGCGAGCCGATCGGGATGAAGTCGCTGAAGTTCCATCCCGACCGGGTGCAGGTGCGCGTCGGCCAGAAGATCGTCTGGCACAACGACGAGTCCATCCCGCACGACGTCAAGGCCGACAGCGGCGCGGACTTCGCGTCAAAGACGTTCGGCAAGGGCGCCACCTTCGAGTGGACGCCGGCGACGGCCGGGACCGTGAAGTACGAGTGCACGCTGCATCCGGGGATGGACGGCACCATCGACGTCGTCGCGAAGTGAGCGACGGCGCCGCGCTGGACCTCCGCGACGCGCGGGCGATCCCGCAGGACACGTGGGAGCGGACCGACCTGCTGCGGCTCGTCGCGGCATCCATGGAGCTGGCGGAGCTGCCCGCCGCCGTCGGCGCGCTCACGCGCCTGCACACGCTCGACGTGGCGCACAACCGGCTCGCCACCGTGCCCGACGAGGTCGGACGGCTCGGCGCGCTGGAGATCCTCTACCTCGGCGAGAACCGGCTGGAGGCGGTGCCCGAGGGCGTGCGCGCGCTGACGGCGCTGCGGTACCTGGGCATCGACGCCAACCGGCTGACGGCGCTGCCGGAGTGGATCGGGGAGCTGGGGGCGCTCGTCGAGCTCCGGATCCAAGGCAATGCGATTGGGTCGCTGCCGGCGACCATCGGCCGCCTGGGCGCGCTGCGCGAGCTGCACGCCCGCGGCAACGGCCTGACGGCCCTTCCGGACGCCGCCGGCGACCTCCGGGAGCTGCGGGTGCTCGACCTGCGCGACAACGCCCTGACCGAGCTTCCCGCGTCCCTCGGCCGCCTCGAGCGCCTCCGCACGCTCGACCTCCGCGCCAACCCGCTGCGGGCGCTGCCCGAAGCGCTGGCCTCGCTGCCCGCGCTGGACAAGCTCGACCTCCGCTGGACGCCGTTCTTCCCGGATCTGCCGCCGGCCGCGGCCGCGCTGCGCGAGCGCGGCTGCGTCGTCCTGCACTGAGGCCCGGCACGGCCTCAGTGCACGAGCACCTTCAGTCCCACCATCACGCCACCCAGGGCGACGTTGAGGAGCCCGATCGCGATCGTGCGCGACACCCCGTAGGCCAGCGCGCGGCCGAGCAGCACGCCCCAGGCGAAGAGGTCGAGCAGGCCGATGGCGATCGCGCCCCAGATCGCCACCGACCGTGACAGCACGCCGAGCGTGCCCAGCAGGAGCGGCAGCCCGGGCGGGATCGCCGCCTCGACGATCGTGATGTCGTGGCGGCCGTGCTCCACGGCGAGGTCGCGCCAGCGGCGGCCGGGCTCGGCGACGCGCGCGGCGAGCGTGTCGGCGTAGACGTGGACGATCCAGAACACGATCGTCGTCACGAGCACGCCGCCGAGCACGACGGCGACGTCGGTGTGGTCGTGGTCGCCCTTGGTCAGCGCCGTGATCACGGCCAGGACGAGGACCGCCCCGTACAGCCCGCCCGAGCGGGGTCCGGCGGATCCCCGCGTCGCGGCCTCGGCGCGCGCGGCGCTCACGGCGTCTCCGCCACCACGAGCCGCGCGCCCTGATCGGAGGCCTCGAGGTGCAGCAGCTCCGCGTTGCGCTCCTGCCACGCGCCCGAGGCCAGGTCGTCGCCGAGCGCCGCCACCGCGCGCGCCTCGACGGCCCGACCGACCTGCGACCAGACCGACGTCACGCGTCGCACGTCCTCGCGCAGGTAGGCCTCGGGACGGCGCCAATGGGCGTGGAAGAACCCGTCGACGCAGTCCCACGGGATCGGCACGGGGTCGATCCGCGCGTCGGGCGCCAGGAGGCGGGCGCGGTCGGCCAGCGACGGGCCGTCCGCGTAGGCGACGAACTCGGGCACGTAGTCGCGCACGAGCCAGAAGCGGTCGACGCCGACGTTGTCCCACTGGAACAACACCACGCGCCGGGCGACCCGCCGCAGCTCGCGGAGGCCGGCCGCGTTGTCGCGCCAGTGGTGGTCCGACAGCACGGCCATCGCGACGTCGAACGCGCTGTCGTCGAACGGCAGCGCCTCGGCGTAGGCCGCGACGCACGGTGCGGCGCCGGCCGGGCGCTGCGCGCGCATCACGGCGCTGGGCTCGACGGCCGTGACGTCGCGGTCCGGCGGCTCGTAGGAGCCCGTTCCCGCGCCGACGTTCAGCACCGTCTCGGCGTCGCCGAGCGCCTCCGCGATGGCCTCGGCGATCCGTGGGTCGGTGCGCCGGCCGGTGGCGTAGCCGGCGCCGATCGTGTCGTACAGGTCGCGCCGGGCGGTCACGACCGCGCACGCAGGCCGAAGCCGCGCAGCAGCATGAGGGCCCGCTCGCCCACGCCGCCGTGGGCCGGCAGGACGCCGAGCTGCACGGAGGCGTCGTAGAGGTCGAGGAAGGCGCGGACGCGCCACAGGCGCTCGCGCGGCGGGTCCAGCTCGCAATAGAGGACGGCGTGCACGCTGAACGCCCGGCGGGTCGGCGGCATGCCCGGCAGCTCGCCGGTGTGCGTGCCGGTCAGGCGGACCGGCGCCGCGAGGAAGCGCCCGTCGCTCAGCCGCTCCCCCGCCCGCTCGATCTTGGCGTCGGGTGCCGCGACCCACAGCCGCGCGGCGTGGTCGCCCAGCGCGTCGCAGCCGCGCAGCGCCGGACCGGTGAGCGGATCCTCGTAATGGACGTCCAGCGCGCACACGGCGGCGAACGCGGAGCGGTCGCGGCCGACGAGCGCCGACTGGAAGCCGTCGACGAGCTCGTCGATCACGGCACGGGACGCGCAGGGTCGGAGGGATGGACGAACTCGGCGGCGCCGGCCTCGGCGGTGCTCGCCGTGGCGTGCAGCCGCTGCGGGATGCGGCCGGCGCTGCGGGCCAGCAGGCCCGCCTCCACCGCGAGGCGGATCGCGCGCGCCATCGCGACGGGGTCCTCCGCGCGCGAGATCGCGCTGGCGCACAGGACCGCGTCGCAGCCCAGCTCGAGCGCGAGCGCCGCGTCGGACGCCGTGCCGACGCCCGCGTCGAGGATCACCGGCAGCGCGGTCTGCTCGCGGATGAGCCGCAGGTTGTAGGTGTTGTTGATCCCCATGCCGGAGCCGATGGGCGAGCCGAGCGGCATGATCGCCGCGCAGCCGACGTCCTCCAGGCGGCGGGCGAGCACGGGATCGTCGGTCGTGTAGGGCAGCACCACGAAGCCGTCGTCGACGAGCTGCTCGGCGGCGAGCACCAGCTCCACCGCGTCAGGCAGCAGCGTGCGCTCGTCGCCGATGACCTCCAGCTTGACCCAGTCGGTCTCGAACGCATCGCGGGCGAGCCGCGCCGTCAGCACCGCGTCGCGGGCGGTGTAGCACCCCGCGGTGTTCGGGAGCAGGCGCACGCGGCACTCGTCGAGGACGTCCACGAGCGATCCTCGCGCCGCCGGATCGATCCGGCGCAGCGCGACGGTCACCATCTCGGTCCCCGACGCGCGGATCGCCGCGGCGAGCGTCTCGAGGCGCGGGAAGCCTCCCGTGCCGAGGATCAGGCGTGACTCGAACTGCTGGCCGGCGATGCGCATGGTGCTCATCCTCCCTGGACGGCGGTCAGGACTTCCACCCGGGCGCCGTCGGCGAGCGCGAACGTGCCCCAGGCGCCGCGCGGCACGACCTCCGCGTCGACTGCGACGGCCACGCCGCGGTCAGGCGCGCCGAGGTGGTCCAGCAGCTCGCTGAGCGTCGCCCCGGGTGCGAGATCGGACGGCTCGCCGTTGATGATGATCATGCTCGCGCGCTCTCCGTGGCGGTGGTGTCGGTGCTGTCGTTCATGAAGCGCTCCGGCCGGAACGCGTGCTCGGGGCGGGCGCCGGTGAGCTCGTCGGCGACGAGGTCGGCGGTGACCGGGCACAGCAGGATGCCGTTGCGGAAGTGCCCCGTGGCCCAGACGACGCGCTCGTCGCGCGGGTCGGTGCCGACGATCGGCGCGTTGTCGGGCGTGCCGGGGCGCAGCCCGGCGAAGGCCTCGTCGAGCTCCAGCTCGAGCACGCCGGGCAGCAGCTCGGCGGCCTCGCGCAGCAGCTCGTAGACGCCGAGCGCGGTGACGGCGGTGTCGAAGCCGCGCTCCTCCATCGTCGCGCCGAGGTAGTAGCGGCCGTCGCCGCGCGGGACGAGGTAGCCGCCTTCGAAGCGCAGCACGTGCTCGCAGAGGCCCGGCCCCGCGGGATCGCGGAGGCGCAGGGCCTGGCCCTTGACCGGACGGACGGGCACGCCGGCGCCCAGCCGGCCCGACCAGGCGCCCGCGGCGATCACGACGCGGTCGGCGTCGAGGGCGCTCAGATCGTCCACCGGCGTCTGCGGATGGAGGTGGACGCCGGCGCGGGTGCAGGCCTCGATCAGCGCGGCGACCACGCGCACCGGCTCGACCGCGTGGTCGTCGGGCAGCGCGAGCGCGAGGCGCAGCGTCGGCGCCAGCGCGCTCTCGCGCCGCCGCGCCTGCGAGCCGAGCAGCCGCTCGACACGGAGCCCGAGGCGCTCGCGCAGCGCGCGCTCGCGCTCGACGTGCTCGGCCTCGTCGCGGTCGCGGGCGAGCAGCAGGGTGCCGCAGGCGCGGTAGCCGACGTCGACGCCGGTGACGTCGGCGAGCTCCTGCGCGAAGGCCGGCCAGCGCCGCGCGCTCTCGAGGTTGCAGGCGAGCAGGCCGCGCTCCTGCGCATCGGCCTCGCCGACGGGCGCGAGCATCCCGGCCGCGGCCCGCGACGTGCCGGCGCCGAGGTCTCCGCGATCGAGCACGACGACCTCGAGCCCGCGCTGTCGCGCGCGCCACGCGGCCGCCAGGCCGATCACGCCGCCACCCACGACGGCGACGTCCGCGTGCGGAAGCTGGGTCGTCACGCGTCCCGAGGGTACCGCTCTCACCCGCGCTCCGGACTGCCACACTGAGGCGAGATGGATCTCTCGGAGCGACGCGCGCGACTGGCTCGGGCGCGCCTGTACCTCATCTGCGACGCCGCGCCCGGCGGCCGGCCGCTGGCGGACGTGCTGGTGCCCGCCCTGCGCGGCGGCGTCGACCTGTTCCAGCTGCGGATGAAGGGCGCCGACGACGCGACGGTGCTCGCCGCCGCCGCGGTCGCCCGCGAGGCCTGCGCCGCCGCGGGCGCGCTGTTCGTCCTCAACGACCGGCCCGACCTCGCGGCCGCCGCGGGCGCCGACGGCGCGCACGTCGGCCAGGACGACCTGCCCGTGGCGCGCGCCCGCGAGCTGGCGGGCCCCGACCGCCTGATCGGCCGGTCGACGCACTCCCCGGCCCAGGTCGAGGCGGGCGCGGGCGCGGACTACCTCGGCGTCGGACCGGTCCACGCGACGCCGACCAAGCCGGGACGCGCGGCCGTCGGGCTCGACCTGGTCGCCTACGCGGCCGCCCACGCCGCGATCCCGTTCTTCGCCATCGGCGGCCTCGACGCGGCGACGGTCGGCGCCGCTCTGGACGCCGGGGCCACCCGCGTCGCGATCGTGCGCGCCATCGCCGAGGCGGCCGACCCCGAGGCGGCGGCGCGCGCCCTGCGCGCCCGGATCGACGCCGTCGCGCTGCCCGAGCCCCACTCCGAGGACGTCCGTGGCGCGACCGTCTAGCCCCGAGCGGCCGCCGCGCCAGAGCTCGGCGGAGCGCAACGAGGAGATCCGCGCGGGGCTGGAGCCGATCGGCCCCGACGAGCGTCCGCTGCCGCTGGTGATCGCGACGGTCGTCGCCGTCGCGCTCGGGCTGACCAACATCGTGCTCCTGCTCGCCGGCCAGAGCGGGCAGCCGGCCCAGCTGATCGTCTACTGCGTGCTGGTGCTCGGCGCGGCCTACGGCATGTGGACCAAGCGCTACGGCGCAGTGCTCGCGTTCCAGGTGCTGCTGGCGATCGCGGTCGTCATCGGCTTTCTGTTCCTGCTGCGCGCGTCGTCGCTGCTGGACCTGCTGATCTGCTTCGCCCTGATCGTCCCGACGGGCTGGCTGTTCTGGAAGTTGGTGCGCGTGCTCGCGCGGCTCCAGACACCCGTCGACCACAGGTAGGGCGCCACCACCTGTCCGCTACATTGCGGGCCATGGCCGACACGTTCGATTGCATCGTCATCGGCTCGGGTCCCGGCGGCTACGTCGCGGCGGTCCGGGCAGCTCAGCTCGGGATGACGACGGCGGTGATCGAGCGTGACGACGTGGTCGGCGGGCGGTGTTTGAACTATGCGTGCATCCCGGCCAAGGCGGTGTTGCGCAGCGCCGACATCCTGTCTGAGGTGCGTGACGCGGGCGAGTTCGGGATCGTGCTCAACGGGGCGGCGCCGACGGTCGACTTCGCCGCGGTCGGCGAGCGGCGGGCGAAGGTCGTCTCGACGTTGACCGGCGGCGTGTCGGGGTTGTTCAAGAAGAACGAGATCGAGGTCATCTCCGGTGAGGCGTCGCTGACCCCCGACGGTGGCGTCAAGGTCGGCGACACCGTCTATCGGGCCGGCAAGGCCGTGATCCTGGCCACGGGCAGCGTGAAGCGGCCGGTGCCGGGGTTGTCGTTCGGTGGCAAGGTGATCGGGACCGAGGAGGCGTGGGCGCTGTCGGAGTTGCCGGCGTCGATGATCGTCATCGGCGCGGGGGCGTCGGGGACCGAGATCGCCTCGGCCTACCAGCGCCTGGGCACCCAGGTCACGTTGTATGAGGGCCTGGAGCGCGTGTTGCCGTCCGAGGACGCCGACATCTCCAAGGCCGCCGCGCGGGGCTTCAAGAAGCAGGGCATCGAGGTCAAGGTCAACACCTTCTACGCGGGCCAGGAGGCCGACTGGGTGGTCATCGCCGCCGGCCGCGGCCCCGACATCGACGCCCTCGGCCTGGAGGCGGCGGGGATCGAGCTGACCGACCAGGGGCTGATCAAGGTCGACGGCGCGCTGCGCACCTCCAAGGCCAAGGTGTATGCGATCGGCGATCTCGTTCCCGGGCCGGCGCTGGCCCACAAGGCGTCGGACGAGGGGATCATCGCCGTCGAGGACGCCGCCGGCCACACCACCCATCCGATCAGCTACATCGACATCCCCCGCGCGACGTTCTGCACCCCCAACGTCGGCTCCTTCGGGTTGACCGAGCAGCAGGCCCGCGACGCCGGTCACGACGTCACGGTCGGCAAGATCCAGTACGGGGCGGTCGGCGCCGGCACCGTCTACGGCGATCGCACCGGGGTGATCAAGATCGTCGGCGACAAGACCTACGGCGAGATGCTCGGCGGCCACATCGTCGGCACCCGCGCCACCGAGCTCATCCAGGAGCTCGTCAACGTCAAGCTCCTCGAGGGCGGCTACCCCGAGGTCGCCCGCATCATCCACGGCCACCCGACCCTGTCGGAAGGCGTCATGGAAGCCGCCCGCGCCGCCGACGGCTGGCTCATCCACGGCTGAGCCGGACTTAGACCATGGGCGTCGAGGTCACCCAGCACGGCGGCGCCTCCGAGGCGCCGTCCGAGCGGGCGGCCTTCTACTTCGACTTCGGCTCGCCGGAGGCCTACCTCGCCGCCGAGCGGGTCATCGGGCTGCTGCCGTTCGCCGCGGAGTGGGTCCCGATCCGCTCGCCACGCGGGTGGAGCGACGGCTTCCGCTGCGCCGAGGAGGCCGGCATCGCGCGCGCCGCGATCGAGCGCACCGCCGCGGAGCGCACCCTTCAGGGCGTGCGCTGGCCGCCGGAGTTCGACAGCGAGCTGGCGCTGCGCGCCGCCACCTTCGCCAAGCAGATCGGCCGCGCGGTCGCGTTCTCGCTGGCGGCGTTCCGCCAGGCCTACGCCGGCGGCGCCGACCTCGGCGACACCGACGTGGTGCTGATCGCCGCATCGGCGTGCGAGATGCACCCGCGGGCCGTGCTGCAGGCGCTGGAGCGCGACGCGATCACCCGAGCGCTGGACGAGGCGACCGCCCAGGCCGTCGCCCGCGGCGTCCTCGACGTGCCGTCGGTGTGGATCCCGGACGGCCGGATCCTGGCCGGTGACGCGGCGCTGGAGAGCGTGCACGCATGACCGCCCGGACCCGCTACGAGATCAAGGTGGGCCGCGACTCGATCGAGGTCGTCGACCTCGCCGAGGGCGAGGGCATCTTGTTCTGGGACTGCACGCCGCGCCAGCGCCGCCGCATGCACGAGGCGCTGATCCGCGACCTCGACCGGCTCAGCCCGCAGGAGTTCCTGTACCAGTGGGCCGTGGCGGAGCCACAGCACTTCGACTGACCTGCGTCAGCTCTTCGCCAGGCGGCGGAGGTGCGACAGGGCCGAGGAGCGACGGTCGTCGTGCGGTGGCAGGAGCGCCAGGAGGAGCCGGCAGGCCTCGAGGTCGTCGCGGCCCGCCGGGTGCTCGATCCAGCGGTGCAGCAGCGCCGGGTCGGCGGTCCGCAGGATGCCCGAGCGCACGCGGTGGTCCAGCGCCTCCCGCGCCTCGACGACCAGCTCCACCTCCGAGCGGGGCAGCAGCGGCCCCGGGTAGGCGTCCAGCGCTGCGCCGAGGCGGCCGGCGCCGGCGAGCTCGCCCGCGGCGAGGAAGTCGGCGCGCGGCCGCGCCGCCAGCCGGTAGGGCTCGGCCAGCAGCCGCGGGCCCAGCACGCGACGCAGGCGCGACAGCTCGGCGCGCGCGGTCACCGGCTTGCCGAAGTCACCGTAGAGCGCGATCGCGATCTCCTCGGCGGTCATCCCCTCCGGCCGCAGGGCCAGCAACACCAACAACTCGCTGTGGCGCCGCGACAGCACGACGTCGCCCGCCAGGCCTACGCCGCCCAGCACGGCACGGTCACGTCCGAGCACCGCGATCCGCAGCCCCGCGGCCGCAGGGGCGATCGCGAACGCCGACGGCGCGGGCTCGGCCTGCCGCGCCACGCGCTCGGCCGAGCGCCACGCCAGCATGCCCTCGACCATGCGCGCCGCGGCGGTCACCAGCGCCAGCGAGTGCGGGTGGGCGGTCTGCAGCGGGCCCGACAGGTCCAGCACGCCGAGCAGCTCACCGGTCACCGGGTCGTGCATCGCGTTGGTGCCCGCCGCGGCCTCGCTCCACCTCGCGCCGCGCTGCAGGTGGACGCCCGTCGCGTCGTCGAGCATCTGCTGGTCGCCGTCGATCCACAGCAGCGTGCCGTCGGTGTCGCACACGAGCAGCACCTGCTGGCCCTCGGAGCGCACGTCCTCCAGCAGCTCGCGCAGCACCGCGTCGTGCGCTCGCGCCAGCCGCAACGCACGCCCGCGCCGGTCGCCCGTCGAGGAGATCGCCACCCACGGATTCATAGGCCCGCCTCCTCTTCTACGCCTCGTGCAACGGGGTTGCAACCCCCTGCCGCCTACGGTCGCGCCAACTGTCGGCAACGCAGGAGGAGACCCCATGGCCCTCGACGCACAGATCGATCAGCACGCCCGTGACTTCATCGGCCGGGAGCATTCGATGCTCATCGGCGGCGAGTGGGTGCCGGCGGCGTCCGGACAGACCTTCGAGACCTACGACCCCGCGACCGGCGACGTGCTGGCCACCGTCCCGCGGGGCAGCAGCGAGGACATCGACCGCGCGGTCAAGACCGCGCGCGCGGCGTTCGACGACGACTCCCCGTGGCGGCGCATGTCGCCCTCGGAGCGCGGCCGCGTGATCCATCGCCTCGGCGACCTGATCCTCGAGAACCGCGACGAGATCGCCACGCTGGAGACGCTGGACAACGGCAAGCCGCTGAGCGTCGCCAAGGCCGCCGACGTCCCGCTGGCCGCCGACCTGTTCCACTACATGTCGGGCTGGACCACCAAGAGCGGGGGCTCGACCCTGCAGATCTCCGTGCCGTACATGCCGGGTGCCGAGTGGCACGCCTACACGCTGCACGATCCCGTCGGCGTCGTGGGCCAGATCATCCCGTGGAACTTCCCGCTGCTGATGGCCGCGTGGAAGCTCGGCCCCGCGCTGGCCACCGGCTGCACGGTGATCCTCAAGCCCGCCGAGCAGACGCCGCTCAGCGCGCTGCGCCTCGGCGAGCTCTGCCTGGAGGCCGGGATCCCGCCCGGCGTCGTCAACGTCGTCACCGGCTACGGCGAGGAGACCGGCGCCCCGCTGGCCGCCCACCCGGACGTCGACAAGGTCGCGTTCACCGGCTCGACGGAGGTCGGCCGGCTGATCCTGCAGGCCGCGGCCGGCAACCTGAAGAAGGTCTCGCTCGAGCTCGGCGGCAAGTCGCCGAACGTCGTGTACGCCGACGCCGATCTGGAGACCGCGATCCCCGGCGCCGCCAACGCGATCTTCTTCAACCACGGCCAGTGCTGCGCGGCGGGCTCGCGGCTGTTCGTCGAGCAGTCGGTCTACGACGACGTCGTCTCCGGCGTCGCCGACCACGCGCGCTCGATCCAGGTCGGCCCGGGCATCGACCCCAACACGCAGATGGGCCCGCTGGTCTCCCAGGAGCAGCTCGACCGCGTCTGCGGCTTCCTCGCCTCCGGCGAGACCGAGGGCGCCGAGACCGTCGCGGGCGGCAAGCGCCGCGGCGACCGCGGCTACTTCGTCGAGCCGACCGTCCTGGCCGGCACCAACCCGCAGATGAAGGTCGAGGCCGAGGAGATCTTCGGCCCGGTCGTCACCGTGCGGCCGTTCAAGGATCCGTCCGAACTGGTCGGCCAGGCCAACGGGACCTCGTTCGGCCTCGCCTCCGGCGTCTGGACCAGCGACCTCAGCAAGGCCCACCGCACGGCCAAGAAGCTGCGCGCCGGAACGGTGTGGATCAACTGCTACAACGTGTTCGACGCGGCCCTCCCCTTCGGCGGCTACAAGGAGTCTGGCTGGGGCCGGGAGATGGGCGCCGAGGCCCTCGAGCTCTACACCGAGGTCAAGTCGGTCGTGACGCTGCTCTGACCCGCCCTCCCCCGTTGCAGTGCTGCCGGCCGCGACTCCGCAAGCGGGGTCGCGGCCCTGCGGTACGCTCGCGCCACCATGGCCGACCATCCGCTGCCCGACGCCGGCGTGGCCAAGGAGTGGCTGCGGGCCATGCTCCTGATCCGGCGCTTCGAGGAGCGCGCGGGCGACCTGTACGCCAAGGGCGCCATCGGCGGCTTCCTGCACCAGTCGATCGGCGAGGAGGCCGTGATCGTCGGGACCGTGAGGGCCCTGCGCGACACCGACTTCCTCGTCTCGACCTACCGCTCGCACGGGCACGCGCTCGCCCGCGGCACCAGCCCCGACCACGTGATGGCCGAGCTGCTCGGCCGGGTCGACGGCGTCTCCCGGGGCCGCGGCGGATCGATGCACATGGCCGACGTGTCGCGGCGGTTCATGGGCGGCTTCGGCATCGTCGGCGGCAACCTGCCGATCGCCGCCGGCATCGCGCTGGCCTCCGACCAGCTCGGCCGCGACGACGTGACGCTCTGCCAGTTCGGCGACGGGGCGTCCAACCAGGGCACCTTCAGCGAGACCCTGAACCTCGCGGCGCTGTGGAAGCTGCCGGTCGTGTTCCTGGTCACCAACAACCGGTCGGGGCCGGGCGCCACTCCGGCGCGCCACTCGGCCGTCGAGGACCTGCTGCGCCGCGCGGAGGGCTTCGGCGTCGCGGGCCTGCGCTGCGACGGCATGGACGTCATCGACGCCTACAACGTGGTCGGCGACGCGCTGCGGCTCGCCCGCGAGGAGCGCCGGCCGATCCTCGTCGAGGCAGCGACCCAGCGCTTCCGCGGCCACTCCGCGGCCGATCCCGACGCGCAGCGCTCCGACGGGGAGCGCGAGGAGTGGCGGCGCCGCGACCCGCTGCTGACCTTCGCCCGCCGCCTGGTGGCCGAGGGCGCCATCACCCAGGAGGCCCGCGGGGCGCTGCAGGCCGAGGCGGCCGCGCGCGTCGATGCGGCGGTGGCGTTCGCCGAAGCGTCGCCGGAGCCGCGGCCCGAGTCGCTCCACGACGACGTCCACGTCGCGTGAGCCGCACGATCCGCTACCGCGAGGCGCTCAACGAGGCGCTGCGCGAGGAGCTGCGGCGCGACGAGACCGTGCTGCTGATGGGCCAGGACATCGGGCTCTTCGACGGCGCGTTCGGCGTCACCGAGGGCCTGCTCTCCGAGTTCGGCGAGCGGCGCGTGCGCGACACGCCGATCTCGGAGAACACGACCGTCGGCATGGGCGTCGGCGCCGCGATGGCCGGGCTGCGGCCGGTGGTCGAGATGATGACCATCAACTTCTCGCTGCTGGCGATGGACCAGATCGTCAACCACGCGGCGCAGATCCACTACATGTTCGGCGGGCAGGCGCGCGTCCCGCTGGTGATCCGGATGCCGCAGGGCGCCGGCCACCAGCTCGGGCCGACGCACTCGCACTCGTGGGAGGCGTTCTTCGTGCACGTCCCCGGCCTGCTCGTCGCCGCGCCGTCCACCCCGGCGGACGCCAAGGGCCTGCTGAAGGCCGCGATCCGCAGCGATGATCCGGTCGTCTTCATCGAGCACGAGCATCTCTACGGGCAGCGCGGCGAGGTGCCGGACCTCGACGTGGATCACGTCGTCGCCTTCGGCCGCGCCGCCATCCGTCGCGAAGGGACCGACGTCACGCTCGTCGGCATCTCGCGCCAGGCGATGACCGCGTGGCGCGCGGCCGACCTGCTGCACGCAGAGCACGGCATCTCCGCCGAGGTGATCGACCCGCGCACGCTGCGCCCGCTGGACCTCGAGACGATCCTCGCCTCGGTGCGCAAGACCAACCGCTGCGTGATCGTCGAGGAGGGGTGGCCGCGCGGCGGCGTGGCCGCCGACCTCGCGGTGCAGATCACCGAGCAGGCCTTCGACTGGCTCGACGCGCCGGTCGGCCGCGTCACGGGCGCCGACGTGCCGACGCCCTACGCCAAGAGCCTCGAGCAGGTCGCCTTCCCGCACGAGCACGACGTCGTGACGGCGGCGCTGGCGACGTTCCGCGATATTTAGGCGTCCCGTGCCCGACGTCACCATGCCCCGCCTGACCGACTCGATGCAAGAGGGGACGATCCTGCGCTGGCTCAGGCACGCCGGCGACGTCGTGCGCCGCGGCGAGCCGCTCGCCGAGATCGAGACCGACAAGGCGACGACGACCTTCGAGGCCGACGCCGACGGCGTGCTGGAGCCGGTCGCCGCGGAGGGCGAGACGCTGCCGGTCGGCGCCGTGATCGCCCGGATCGCGGTCGACGGCGCGCAGGACGCCGGGCGCGTGATGGCCTCGCCGCTGGCGCGCGCGATCGCCCGCGAGCAGGGCGTCGACCTGCAGGGCGTCGAGGGCACGGGCCCGGGCGGCCGGATCGTGCGCGCCGACGTCGAGGCCGCGGCCACGCCGGAGGTCCCCACCCTCGCCGAGACCGGCACGTCGAAGGGCGACGTCTCGATCCTGGAGCCCACGCGCGCGCAGCGGTCCCTCGCGCGGCGGATGGCGGAGGCCAAGGCCACGGTCCCCGAGCTCACGCTGACCACCGAGATCGACGTGGAGGGCTGCGTGCGGACGCGGGCGCAGCTCGACGCGATGGGCCTCGACGTCACGCCGACGATCGACGACATGGTCATCAAGGCCGCCGGCCTGGCCCTGCGCGAGCTCCCGCGCGCCAACGGCAGCTACAAGGACGGGCACTTCGAGCTCTACTCGCGCGTCAACGTCTCCGTCGCGGTGGCGACGGAGGACAACCTCGTCTTCCCCACGGTCTTCGACGCCGACGACAAGGCGCTGCGCCAGATCGCCCGCGAGACGCGCGCCGCCGCCGAGAAGGTCCGGGCGGGCACGATCACGCCCCCCGAGGTCAGCGGCGGCACGTTCACCGTGTCGAGCCTCGGCGCCTACGGCACCACCGCGTTCGCCCCGATCATCACCACGCCGCAGGCCGCGGTCCTCGCGGTCGGCGCGCCGGTGCAACGGCCGACCGTGGTCGACGGCGAGGTGGCCGTCCGCCACGTGCTGCACGCGACGCTGGTGTGCGACAGCCGGATCCTCTTCGGCGCGGGTGCCGCGCAGCTCCTCGCGCGGATCCGCGAGCTGCTGGAGCAGCCCGCGTCGCTGTACCTGTAGGCCTACTTGCGCGGGGGACCGCCGCCGAGGATGCCCCCGACGACCTGCCCGACCTGCGTCACCGCGTCGTCGGCGGCCTGGCCGGCCCGCTCGACCGTGTCGGCGACCGGCGGCGCGACGGGCCGCAGCGCCGCGCCCGCGGCCCCGGTGACGTTCGTGACGGTGGCGCCGACCGCGGCGGTGGTGTCCTGCGCGGCCTGAGCCGGCGTACTTGGGGCGGCCGGCGTGGACGGCACCGGCAGCGGAGCGCCTGGGGCCGACGGAGCCGGCGCGGCGCCGCCCCCGCCCGCGCCCGACCCGGCGCCCGAGGCGCCCGAGCCCGAGGAGCCCGACGAGCCGCTCGGCGCCGTCGCGCCACCCGGCGACGGCGCAGCGCCGGCGACCGGCGCCGCCGTTCCCACCGTGGGCGCGCCCGCGGCGGGCGGGCCGCCCGGCGCCGCCTCGGCGCGCCGCCGGGGCGTGCCGGAGCGGTCGCGCACGCCGGCGCGCGGACCGGCCCCCGCACGCCGGCCCGCCGTGTCCTGCCCGGAAGCTGAAGCGGATGCCGCGGACGTCAGCGTGATCGGTCGCGCCGCCGCGCGGCGGTCACCGGCGCCAGGGATCTCCTGATCGAGCGAGGCGCCGCCGCCCGGCCCGTGGGTCCACGCGTGGAACGCGAGCCCGCCGCTCAGGACGGCGAGCGAGACCGCGGCCGCCGCGACCAGCGCCGCGGACGCCCTCAGGCCGCCGATCGCTGTGCGCAGAGACCGCATTCCAGAGCGATATCGGTCATCGGTCCGATGTGCTTGAGGTCAGATCGCCGACATACGCCGTCAGGCACCCGAGCGGCCCGGGTCGCCGGCCCCGGAGATCGCCGAGTTCGGCGATTGGTCCGGGTCGCGCCGCAGGACCGGCGCCCCCTCGTCGGTGCGCACGAACACGCAGTAGTCGCGCCGCGGATCGGGTCCTTCGAAGCACGTGCGGAACAGGTGGTCGCCGTTCTGGACGGTGTCGCCGCCGTGCAGCGGCAGGTACGCGCGAGGCGCGTGGTGGCCGGCGAACACCGTGGCCGCCGACACGCCGCGCGCGGACTCTCCCTCGCGCTCGCGCAGCGCCGGGCGGTGGACCAGCCCGCCGACGAGCAGCAGCGCCGCCAGCCCGACGAGCCCGAACGTCGCCGCCTGGTCGCCGGCCACCTCGCGCGGCAGGTGGGTGCGCCGGCGGCGCAGGAGCGCGCCCCCGGCGTGCGGCACCACCGCGACCACGATGAGGTTCAGGAAGCCCGCGGCCAGGACGCACCCGAGCAGGTCGGACTTCCCGCCGGCGAACGGCAACCGGGCGAGCACCACGGCGTCGACCGCGGTGAGGACGGCGAACGCCGGCCACTGCCAGGCGCCGGTGAGCCGCCAGCGCAGCCGGGAGCGCCACATCGCGGTCGCCTCGCGGTCGGGCATCGTGCCGAGTGTCGCAGGGCCGGTCCATCCCTCCGCGCCGAGCCGTCAGCCCGGCTGCCCGAGCGCGACGTGCTTGGTCCAGTCGACGTCGATGTCGTCGAGCGTCTCGACGATCTCGATCTGGTGGTCGTCACCCTCGAGCGGGTAGATGCGCTCGTCCTCGTCGCCCTTGTCCTCGGGCTCCAGGCCGGTGCGTTCCTCGAACTGGTCGAGGATCGTCTCGCCGTCGTCGTCCTTGGGAATCAGCGTGATCGTGGAAGCCATGGGGCCCGGTTACCCCATGTGGCACCATCGTGTGCGTGGATCTCTGGACCGTGCACCTCGGCACCGTGCCCTACGGCGAGGCCCTCGCCCTGCAGGAGCGCGTGCGCGCCGCGCGCCAGGCCGACGCCATCCCCGACACCGTGCTGCTGCTCGAGCACCCGCCCGTCTACACGCGTGGGCGCCGCGCCGCGCCCGGCGAGCTGCCGCTCGGCGAGGCGTTCTACGCCGAGCGCGGGATCGAGATCGTCGACGTCGACCGCGGCGGCAAGGTCACCTTCCACGGCCCGGGCCAGCTCGTCGCCTACCCGGTCGTGCGCGTGGGCGACGTCATGGGCTTCGTCGGCCTGCTGGAGCAGGCGATGGTCGAGGCGCTGGCGCAGGCGGGCGTCGCCGGCCGCGGCCGCGCCGCCGACGGCCGCGACTTCACCGGCGTCTGGGTCGGCGAGCGCAAGATCGGCAGCATCGGCCTGCACATCTCCCACGGCGTGACGACCCACGGCCTGTCGGTCAACGTCGACGGCGACCTCACGCCCTTCGAGTGGATCGTCCCGTGCGGCCTCGGCGGCGTGGCGATGACGTCGATCGCGGAGGAGGTCGCGGTCGGCGCCGACGTCATGGACTGCTTCCGCAAGCGCCTCGCGCACCGGCTCGCCGAAGGCATGGGCCGGCGCCAGCGGATCGTGACGCCCGCGCGGCTGGAGCGCGAGCTCGCCGGGCTGCCCGTCGGCTGAGTTGCACGCCGGCCGGTCAAGGTGCGCCCCGCCGCGGCCGATGTCCTGGGGCAGCCATGGACCGCACGCTGCTGCAGATCCTCCTCGTCGCCTTCGTCGCCTCGGTCCCGGCGACCCTCGTCCATGAGCTCGGCCGTGCCGTCGCGGCGCTCGCCCTGACGCGCGGGCGGGTGTGCGTCCTGCTCGGCTCGGGCCGGCCGCTGTTCTCCGTACGCGTCGGGCGCCTGCTCATCGGCGCGACGACGCGCTGGCCGTGGGGCGGCGAGTGCCTGCACGCCCCCACCGCCTCGCGCCGCCGCAGCACCGCGATCCTCCTGACCGGTCCGCTGGCCGGCGACCTCTGCTTCCTGACTGCAGGCGCCGCCGCGATCACCTGGCGGGGCGGGCCGACGGACCACGCCTCGCTGCAGCTCGCGCTCTTCGTCTTCGCCCTCGTCGCGCTCGTGCGCTCCAGCATGGACCTGATCCGCGCGAGCGGCCACCGGGTCGCGACGGCCGCTCGGTAGCCTACGAGCGGCGATGGCCGCCGAACCGACGACGCAGCAGCGCGAGCACAAGACCCGATCCCGGTCCAACCCGGGCGGCATGGACGTCCTGAAGGTCCTGGGCCCCGACGTGCTCGACATCAAGGCGCGCAAGCCGAAGTGGTTCAAGGTGCCGATGCCCGGCGGGCCGACGTACCGCGAGCTCAAGAGCCGCATCGAGGACGACAACCTGCACACGGTGTGCCAGGAGGCCGCCTGCCCGAACATCGGCGAGTGCTGGGAGCGCGGCACCGCGACGTTCATGATCCTCGGCGACACGTGCACCCGCCGCTGCGGGTTCTGCCACGTCAAGACCGGCAAGCCGACCTGGAACGACCCGCTGGAGCCCGCGCGCGTCGCCCGCCAGGTCGCGCGCATGGGCCTGCGCCACGCGGTCATCACCTCCGTCGACCGCGATGACATGCCCGACAAGGGCGCCCACGCGTTCGTCGGCGTCATCCGCCAGATCCGCCGCCAGGCGCCCAAGTGCAAGGTCGAGGTCCTCACGCCCGACTTCCAAGGCCTCGACATGCCGCTCGCGAAGGTCATCGCCGAGCGCCCCGACGTCTTCAACCACAACGTCGAGGTCGTCCCGCGCCTGTACTCGATCGCGCGCCGCGGCTCGACGTGGCAGCGTTCGCTGCGCGTCCTGGAGACCGCGAAGGACATGGGCGGCGACGAGGTCGTGACGAAGTCCGGCCTGATGGTCGGCCTCGGCGAGACGCACGACGAGATGGTCGACGCGCTCGGCCAGCTCCGCGACCGTGGCGTCCAGGTCATCACCATCGGCCAGTACCTGCGGCCGACCGAGCGCCACCTGCCGCTCGTGCGCTACTGGCACCCCGACGAGTTCGACGCCCTCGCGGCCGCCGGCATGGCGATGGGCTTCGACCACGTCGCCGCCGGCCCGCTGGTGCGCAGCTCCTACCACGCCGACGAGCACGTCCCCCAGCCCGAGCCGGGCGTCGGGCCGCTCGCCGCCGGGTAGCCCGCAGCGCCCGCGTCGCCCCGAGCGCGTGTTCCCGATCAAGGACAACATCCCGACCGAGCGGTTCCCGCTGGTCACGGTCGCGCTCATCATCATCAACTGCGTCGTCTACCTGTTCCTGCAGAAGAAGAGCGGCGTCGACTTCAGCGGCAACAGCCTGGACCAGTCGAGCCTCACGCACTACAGCGTCGTGCCCTACGAGATCACGCACTGGGGCAAGCACTGCGACTTCGACCCGGGGTCGGGGCAGGTCGCCTGCCAGGGCCAGCCGGGGACCACCGGCCGGCCCGAGGCGCAACTCAGCACGCCCTTTACCGTCTTCACCTCGATGTTCACCCACGGCGGCCTGCTGCACCTGGCCGGCAACATGCTCTTCCTGTGGATCTTCGGCAACAACGTCGAGGACTCGATGGGCAAGCTCAAGTTCATCATCTTCTACCTGCTCGGCGGGCTCGCGGCGCTGGGGCTGCAGATCGCCGTCGACCCGAGCTCGACGGGACCGACCCTCGGCGCCTCGGGCGCCATCGCGGCGGTGCTGGGCGGCTACATCCTGCTCTACCCGCGCGCCCGCGTCCTGACGGTCGTCTTCATCATCCTGTTCTTCACGGTCATCGAGGTGCCCGCGCTCGTCGTGCTCGGGATCTGGATCGTCGAGCAGGTGGCGTTCGGCGCCTACGGGCTCAGTGACCCGACCGGCTCCGGCGGCGGCGTGGCGTACTTCGCGCATATCGGCGGGTTCGTCGCGGGCCTGCTGCTCATCAGGCTGTTCGCCACCCGCCGCAACCCCGCCTACCTCGCCGGCGGCCCGCCCCGCGTGGCGACCTGAGCGGCGGCTCGTGCAGCCCCATCCCATCCTCGTGGCCGCGTTCGTGCTCGTCTCCGTCCTGCTCGCCCTGACGGTCTACGTCGCCGTCGTCCAGGGCCCTGACGTGCTGACCGTCCTGTCGCTCCTCGTGCTCGCGATGCTCGGCTTCGGCATCTTCGGGGCGCTGCGGGAGCCGCCGCACTGATGCGCCGCCAGACGGTCGTCGCCGCGCTGGCCGCGGCGCTGCTCGGCGCGGGCTGTGCCGGCAGCGAGGACCGCACCCCGACCAGCGAGCTCGACCCGGGGCCGCAGCAGCCGCTGCAGGTCGCCAACGGCCCGGTCGCGCCGTCGCCCGCGACCTCGCCGCTCACCCTGGCGCTGACCGGCGCGCCCGACCCGGTGCAGATCACGTTCGGCCACCCACCGCGCGCCGGCCTGCTCTTCGACCTCGACACCGGCCGCGTCCTGTGGCGCAAGGACCCGACGCGCGTGCTGCCGATCGCCTCGGTGACCAAGATGATGACCGCGCTCGTGGTGGTCGACCGCGTGCCGGACGGCGCGAAGGTCCGGGTCACCAAGGAGGCGCTGCACTACCAGGGCTCCGGCGTCGGGGTGCTGCCCAAGAACAAATGGGTCGGCCTGTCGGCGATGCTCCACGGCCTGCTGCTGCCCTCGGGCAACGACGCGGCGATCGCGCTGGCCCAGCGCGCCAGCGGCACGGTCGACCACTTCGTCGCGCAGATGAACGAGCGCGCGACGGCGATGGGCCTGTCGTGCACGCGCTACTCCACGCCCAGCGGCTTCACCGACCGCGGCAACCACTCGTGCGCGGCCGACCTCGCGGTCGAGGCGCGCGCGGTGCTCGACGAGCCGCGGATCGCGCGCGTCGTCAAGCGGCGCCAGGCCATCCTGCCGTTCCCGATCAAGGGCGGCAAGCTGTACCTGTACAACCACAACCCGCTGCTGCAGCGCCGCTATCCCGGCACGCTGGGCATCAAGACCGGGTTCACCGACGCCGCGGGCCGCTGCCTGGTCGCCGCCGTCCGGCGCGACGGCCACCGCCTCGGCGTCGTGCTGCTGCACTCGCCCGACCCGGGCGGCCAGGCCATCAAGCTGTTCGACCGCGGCTTCCGCGCCAGCTCCTGATCGCCGGCGCCGCATCGGAGATCGGTCCGTTGCGCTGAAGACCGGCGCCCGCCTGCCGATCCGCTCGAACGATGGCCGTCCTCCCGCCGATTCCCTCCGACGAGCACGAGCGCGTCGCCGCCCTGCGGCGTCTGACGCTCCTCGACTCGCCGGCGGACCCGGCCTGCCAGGCGCTCGTGGAGCTCACCGCGCGCGTGCTGCGCACCCCGGTCGCGGCGATCAACCTCGTCGACGCCGACCGCCGGTGGACGAAGGCCGGCGTCGGGTGCGACCACGGCGACGCGGAGCCGCGCGACAGCTCCTTCTGCGCGCACGTCGTCGGTGGCGACGACGACCCGTGGGTCGTCACCGACGCCGCCGCGGACCCGCGCTTCGCCGACCACGCGCTCGTCACCGCCGGCCGCGTCGGGTTCTACGCCGGCGCACCCGTCCGCACGCCCGGCGGCCACAAGATCGGCACGCTCTGCGTCATGGACTCGCAGCCGCGCGCGATGGACGAGGACGCGCGCGACCTGCTGCGCGCGCTGGCCGCCTTGGTCAGCGTGCACGTCGAGCGCGAACGTGAACGCGAGCAGGAGACCGTCGCGCGCCTGGCCGAGCACTCGCGCGCCGACGCGCTGACCGGCGTGCTGAACCGCCGGGCGCTGGACGACGAGCTGCACCTCGCGCTGCTCAACGCGCGCGGCGACCTGACGGCCGTCGCGGTCGCGATCCTGGACCTCGACCACTTCAAGGCCTACAACGACACCTACGGCCACACCGCCGGCGACTCGCTGCTCAAGGCGTCCTGCGCGTCGTGGTCGAGCCAGCTGCGCAGCGGCGACGTCCTGGCCCGCTACGGGGGCGAGGAGTTCGTGGTGCTGCTCCCCGGTTGCGCCCTGGCGGATGCGCACGCGCTCGTCGACCGCCTGCGCCGCTGCACCCCTTCCGGGCAGACCTGCTCGGCCGGCGTGGCGGGCTGGGACGGCGACGAGCCGGTCTCCGAGCTGCTGGAGCGCGCCGGCCAGGCGCTGCGCCGCGCCAAGGCCCAGGGCCGCGACGTGGTCTGCGTGTCCGCCTGAGCTTCGGCGGTGCCTTAGAGTTGCTCGCCAACCGACTGGCCAGCCAGCCAAAGAGGAGGCGAGCGTGGATCTCAACGACACGCCCGAGCAGGCCGCATACCGCGAGAAGGTGCGCGGCTGGCTCGAGCAGCACAGGGCCGACGCGCCCGAGGCGCGGGCCACCCGCGCCGGGGCCGAGGACGCCGAGTACCTGGCCGCGCGGCGCGCGTGGCAGGGCAGGCTCGCCGAGGGCGGCCTGGCCGGCGTCACCTGGCCCGAGGAGTTCGGCGGCCAGGGCCTCGGGCCGATCGAGCAGGTCATCGTCAACCAGGAGCTCGCCCGCGCCGGCGTGCCGGGCATCCTCGACGTCATCGGGATCGGCATGCTCGGCCCGTGCCTCATCGCGCACGGCACCGACGAGCAGAAGGGCCGCTACCTGGGGCCGATGCTCCACGGCGACGAGGTGTGGTGCCAGCTCTTCTCCGAGCCGGCCGCCGGCTCGGACCTCGCCGCAGTCCAGACCCGCGCGCGCCGCGAGGACGACGGCGCGTTCGTCCTCAACGGCCAGAAGGTGTGGACGACCAACGCGCAGTTCGCCTCCTACGGCCTGCTGCTGGCCCGCACGAACCCCGACGTCCCCAAGCACAAGGGCATGACCATGTTCCTGGTGCCGATGGACGCGCCGGGCATCACGGTCCGCGGGCTGCGCCAGATCTCCGGCGAGGCCGAGTTCAACGAGGTCTTCTTCGACGACGTGCGCGTCCCGGCCGAGTACGTCGTCGGCGGCGTCGACAACGGCTGGGGCACCGCGCTGACCGTGCTCATGTACGAGCGCGTGACGATCGGCCTGGGCTCCGAGGGCATGGGCTACCGGCCCGACCGCTTCGCCAAGGCGCTGGCCTCCGACCCGTCCGCCGTCAAGGACAAGTCGGTGCGCAAGGCGCTGGGCGAGATCGGCACCGAGCTGCTCGCGCTGCGCTTCGCCAGCTACCGCACGCTCTCGGCGCTCGCGCAGGGCCAGATCCCCGGTCCCGAGGCCGGGCTGGCCAAGGTGACGACCGTCAACGCGGCCATCGCCGCGGGCGACCTGATCGCCGACGTCCTCGGGCCCGACGCCCTGGACGAGGACAACGAGTGGTCCTACATGATCTCCTTCCTGCCGGGGCTGAAGTCGGCCGGCGGCACCGAGGCGATCCTGCGCAACACGATCGGCGAGCGCGTCCTGGGCCTCCCGCCCGAGCCCCGGCTCGACAAGGGCATCCCGTTCAGCGAGCTGCGGGCCAAGGAGAAGGAGGGCTCAGCCGCATGAACCTCTCGCTGACCGACGAGCAGGAGTTCCTGCGCGAGGCCGCCCGCGGCACGCTGTCGCGCTACAAGATCGTCGAGGCCGCCCGCGAGGCGCTCGACAAGGGCCTGGGCGAGCTGCCCGACCTCTGGCCCGCCGCCCGCGAGGCCGGCTGGGCCGGGCTGCTGATCAGCGACGCGCAGGGCGGCGCCGGGCTCGACGTGTTCGACGCGATGCTCGTAGCCGAGGAGCTCGGCCGTGTGATCGCGCCCGTGCCGTTCCTCGGGCTGCTGCCCGCCACGGCCATCCTCGACGCCGCCGGGCACGACCAGCTGGCCGCGATCGCCGCCGGCGAGGTCCGGCCGGTGTGGATCCCCACGCGGCCGCCGGGCGACCTCGAGACCCGCTGGACCGTCGACACGCCGGGCTCCGCCCGCGACGAGGCGCCGCGGATCGAGCGCGACGGCGACGGCGACGGCGTCCGGGTCACCGGGCACGCCGCGTTCGTCCCCGACGCGCCGGGCGCCGATCTGCTCGTCGTCGTCGGCGCCGACGGCACGGTCGCGGTGGTCGACGCGCACGCCGCGGGCGTGACCGTCGAGCAGGTCGTGCGCTATGACGTCACGCGCTCGCTGGCCAACGTGACGCTGGACAACGCGCCCGGCACGGCCCTGGCCGTGGATGCGGCCGTGGCCGCCGATGCGGCCACATCGGCGACAGACGCTGCGGGGACCGCCAACGCCGTCGCCGCCGATGCGTGGTACGTCGCGCAGGCGCTCCTGGCCGCCGAGGCCGTCGGCACGGTGCAGACCACGCTGGAGATGAGCGTCCGGTACGCGAAGGAGCGGTTCACGTTCGGTCGGGCGATCGGCTCGTACCAGTCGATCAAGCACGAGCTCACCGAGGTGCTGCGGCGCATGGAGAACGCGCGTTCGCTGCTGTACTACGCCGGGTGGGCGCGCACCGACGGGCCGGACGAGTTCCCGCTGGCCGCCAGCGCGGCGCGGTCGGCGGCCGGGGCGGCGCTGGACACCGCCGCGCGCTCGGTCATCAACGTCCACGGCGGCATCGGCGCGACGTGGGAGCACGACGCCCCGCTGTACTTCCGCCGGGCGCAGCTGACCCGCCGGCTGATCGGCGGACACGGCGACGCGACCGACCGCGTGGCCGAGCGGCTGCTCGCCGGCTGAGCTCATCTGAGCCCCCGATTCGGGCGGGGTCCGCCGGAGCTCTTCCGGCGGACCCCTTGATACTGCTAGGTTGCCGCCCATCAGAGCCGGGCGATCGCGTCCGGCACGGAGAGGGTGGGAGCAGACAGATGGCTCAGGGCGTTGTGAAGTGGTTCAGTGACGAGAAGGGCTTCGGGTTCATCACCCCGGACGAGTCGGGCAAAGACCTGTTCGTCCACCACGGGGACATCCAGTCGGACGGCTTCCGCTCCCTGGCCGAGGGCGCGCGCGTCGAGTACGACACCGAGGCCGGGGCCAAGGGCCCCAAGGCGGTCAACGTCCGCACGGTCTAGGAGACTGTGTCGCTATCGCGACTGGGGACCCACCTCCGGCGGCGACGGCTGGTCATCGTGGGCATCGGGCTCGCTGGCCGCCTGCGGCACCCCTAGGCGTCGGACAGGGCGCGTCTCCCTGCGGGGGCGCGCCCCGTCGTCGCAGCAGTGCGCCGCCGTCTCGCGCGGGGCGAGCCCAGTAGCGTCCGCATCGCGCGCCAGCCGCGGTCCGGCGCCGCGGCGTCGCCCAGCAGGCGCCGTGCCTGGTTGACGCCCATCGCGATGGCGTTGAGCCCGAACGCCACGTCCTCGGGATCGGTCGTGCGCGGGAGCTCGCCCGCCCGGATGGCCGTGCGGGCCTCGTCGGCCAGCACGGCCATCCAGCGCCGGTGGGCCGAGGCCACCGCGTCGCGCACCCGGCCGGGCCGGTCGTCGAACTCCGCCGAGGCCGCCGTGACGAAGCAGCCGCCCGGGAAGACGTCGCGGGCGAGGTAGTCCAGCCACGCGTCGGCGATGGCCAGCAGCCGCGCGCGCCCGGGGGCGGCGGACTGCGCGGGCTCCCAGATCTCGCGCCGGTAGACCTGCACGGCGGCGGCCAGCGCCGCCAGCTGCAGCTCCTCCTTGGTGCCGAAGTGCCCGAGGAGGCCGGCCTTGCTCATCTGCAGGTCGGCCGCCAGGCGGCCGATCGTCAGGCCCTCCAGGCCCTCGATCGACGCGACGTCGACCGAGCGCTCCAGGATCGCGGCGTGGGTGCGAGCGGTGTCGGCGACGGAGCGGCGGGCCATCGAGCGGACTTTAGCGATCGCTCGGTCGCCATTGACATAGCGACCGGTCGATCGCTATAAGTCCCGGCCATGAAGATCACCCGCCTCGGCTGGGCCGGCCTGGAGCTCGAGGCCTCCGGCGCCACGGCCGTCATCGACCTGCTGCAGGACGCCGCTCCGATGGAGCTGTACATGGGCGTGCCGCACACGCCGCTGCCCGGCCCGTCGCGGCCCGGCGCCGCCGTGCTGGCCCTCGTGACCCACCTGCATCAGGACCACGCCGATCCCGCGGCGATCGCGGCGGCGCTGGCGCCCGGTGGCGTGCTGCTGCGCCCCGCCGCCGCCGAGGGCGAGTTCCTGGAGGTGGCCGCCACCGCGGCGGCCGAGCAGGGCCTGGCTGAGCTCGGCGTCGCCCAGCAGGTCGTCGCGCCGTGGGAGACGGCGCAGGTGGGACCGTTCCGCGCGACGGCGATCCCCGCCGTCGACGGCTTCGGCGACCCGCAGGTGTCCTGGGTGGTCGAGGCCGCGGGCACGCGCATCCTGCACGCCGGGGACACGCTCTTCCACGGCTGGTGGTGGCGCGCGCGGATGCGCCTGGGCGACGTCGACCACGCCTTCCTGCCCGTCAACGGCCCGCTCGTCAGCCTTCCCCACCGCCAGCCGGGCTCGCCGCGCCCCGCGGTCATGAGCGCCGCCGAGGCCGCCGCAGCGGCGCACGTCCTGCAGGCCGGCGAGGCCATCCCGATCCACTACGACGCGATCCACAACCCCCCGATCTACGCGCAGGCCGACGATCCCGCGGGTACGTTCCTGCGCGAGGCGGCCGCGCTCGGCGTGCCGGCCCGGATCGTCGAGCCGGGCGCGGTCGTGATCGCGGGCGCACCCACCGCCCCCTGACCGTTCGCGGCGCGTACCCGCGGGGTACAGCGGCGGTATGGCCAGCGACGTCAGCGAACGCGAAGCACGGCAGGTCGCCGAGGAGGCCCGCGAGGGCGAGTGGAAGCTGCCGAGCTTCGGCAAGGACCTCTTCCTCGGGCGCCTGAACCTCGACCTCATCCACCCCCAGCCGAAGCTCGATCCCGCGGCGGTGCGCAAGGGCGACGCGTTCCTGAAGGACTTGCGGTCCTTCCTGACCGACCACGTCGACCCGCACCAGATCGAGCGCGACGCGAAGATCCCCGAGGCCGTCATCGACGGGCTCAAGGAGCTCGGCGCGCTCGGCATGAAGGTCCCCGAGCAGTACGGCGGCCTGGGGCTCTCGCAGGTGTACTACAACCGCGCGCTGACGCTCGTGGGCTCCTGGCACGCGTCGCTCGGAGCGCTGCTCAGCGCCCACCAGTCGATCGGCGTGGCCGAGCCGCTGCTGCTCTTCGGCTCCGAGGAGCAGAAGCGGGAGTGGTTGCCCAAGGTCGCGCGCACCCACATCTCCGCGTTCCTGCTGACCGAGCCCGACGTGGGGTCCGATCCGGCCCGGCTGGGCACCACGGCGACGCCGGCGCGGGACGGCTCCGGCTACACGCTCAGCGGCCGCAAGCTGTGGGCCACCAACGGCGCGATCGCCGACGTCGTCGTCGTCATGGCCAAGGTGCCCAAGGGCGACGGCCACCGGGGCGGCATCAGCGCGTTCGTGCTGCCCTACGACACCCCCGGCGTGACCGTCGAGCACCGCAACGCCTTCATGGGCCTGCGCGGGATCGAGAACTCGGTGACGCTGCTCGCGGACGTCGTCGTGCCCAAGGAGAACCTGATCGGTCGTGAGGGCGACGGCCTGAAGATCGCCCTGACGACCCTCAACACCGGTCGCCTCGCGCTTCCCGCGATCTGCCTCGGGACGGCGAAGTGGGCGACCAAGATCGCCCGCGAGTGGTCGGCGCAGCGCGTCCAGTGGGGCCAGCCCGTCGGCAGGCATGACGCGGTCGCCCAGAAGATCGCGTTCATCGCCGCCTCGGCGTTCGGCATCGAGGCGATGCTCGACGTCGCCAGCCGCATGGCCGACGACCAGCAGCGCGACATCCGCATCGAGGCCGCCATCGGCAAGCTGTACGCCTCGGAGCTCGGATGGCGCGTGATCGACGAGCTGATGCAGGTCCGGGGCGGCCGCGGCTACGAGACGGCCGACTCGCTGCGGGCGCGCGGCGAGAAGCCGGTCCCGGTGGAGCAGGTGATGCGCGACATGCGCATCAACCGCATCTTCGAGGGCTCGACCGAGATCATGCACCTGCTGATCGCGCGCGAGGCCGTCGACCAGCACCTCGCGGTCGCCGGCGACATCCTCGAGGGCGAGATGCCGCTCAAGGACAAGGCCCGCGCCGCGATCGAGGCCGGCAGGTTCTACGCCAGGTGGTTCCCTCAGCTCGCCGTCGGCGAGGGGCAGAAGCCGGGCGCCTTCGGTGACGAGTTCGGCGAGCTGGCCCGACACCTACGCTATGTCGAGAAGGCGTCGCGCAAGCTCGCCCGCTCGACGTTCTACGCGATGGGCCGCTGGCAGGCCAAGCTCGAGCGCAAGCAGTCGGTCCTCGGCCGGATCGTGGACGTCGGCGCCGAGCTGTTCGCGATCTCCTCCGCGGTGGTCTACGCCACGACGCTGCGCACCGAGCACCCCGAGCGCGCCGCGGAGGCCACGCAGCTGGCCGACCTGTTCTGCCGCCAGGCCCGGCGCCGCGCGGACGTCCTGTTCGACGAGCTGTTCGACAACGACGACGACGCCGGCTACGCCCTGGCCCAGGACGTCCTGGCGGGGAAGTTCAGCTGGGTCGAGGAAGGCGTGATCGACCCGTCCGGCGAGGGCCCGCTCGTCACCGGGTAGGCACGGGACGCGGCTGGGACGTCAGCTCGATGGCGCCCGCCGTGGTGACGCGGCCCGAGAACAGGCCCGCGGTCTGGCGCAGCGAGGCGGCCATGTCGAACGGCTCCAGGGCCGAGACGGCGTCCCGCGGGATCACGACGTCGTACCAGCGCAGCGCCGCGCTGGCGGCGGTGTAGTGCACGCAGATGTTGGCGACCGTCCCGCAGATCACGAGCGTCGTGACGCCCCACTGACGCAGCAGGTGGTCCAGGGGCGTGCCGTAGAACGCGTCGTAGCGGGGCTTGCGCAGCACGGTGTCGTCGGGGAGCGGCTGCAGCGCCTCGACGATCTCCCACCCGAGGCTGCCCTCCAGCGCGTGGACGGGCCAGATGGCGAACTCCGGATCGCCGTCGCGGTGCGTGTCCCTGGGTGAAGACGACGTGCATCCCGGCGCCCCGCGCCCGCTCGACCAGCCCCGCGACGACCGGCACGGTCGCGGCGGCGTCGGGCACGAGCAGCGAGCCGCCCTCGCTGACGAAGTCGTTCTGCATGTCGACGACGACCAGCGCGGAGGCGCGCGGATCGAGCACGACCCGGTCGTGGACCGGGAGGTCCGGAACGGTGACGGTCTCGGGCATGGTGTGACCGTAGCCCGTCCGCCATTCGCCCAGTTCCTTGACTCATGCTCAGGCATGCTGTTGGGTCACGACCCGTGAGGATCGCTGACGGGGCCGCCGCCACGAAGCTGTCGCGTGGCCTGTGGGTCGGCGCGCTGTTGGTCATGACGGGACTTGCCGCGCTGCTGACCGTGCCCGGGCTCGGCGAGATGCCGTTCTCGCGCGACGAGGTGGCGAGCATCACCGACGCGCACCGCTCCCTCGGCGGCACCTGGGACGTCGTGCGCCACCGCGAGGCCAACATGTGGCCCTACTACCTGCTGCTCAACGGGTGGACGCGGCTCGGGACCGGCGAGACGTTCGTGCGCCTGCCCACCGCGCTGTTCGCGGTCGCCACCGTGCCGCTGGCGATGGTCCTGGCCCGGCGGACGTTCGGCGACGCGGCGGCCGTCGCCTGCGGCCTGGGCCTGGCGCTCAGCACCATGCTCCTGGACGCGGGGCAGGAGGCCCGGGCCTACGCGCTCGTCGCGCTGCTCGCGGTGGCCTCGACGCTCCTGCTCGTCGAGGGCGTCCGGCGCCCGCGCACCGGGCTCTGGGTGGCCTACGGGCTCGTGGCCGCGCTGATGGTGCACTGCCACATGCTGTCGTCGCTGGTGATCGTCGCCCAGCTCGCGTCGCTGCTGTTCCTGCCCCGTGCAGAGATCCCGTTCCGCGAGCTCCGCATCGGCGTGGTCGTCCTGGCGGTCGGCGTGGCCCCCATGGCGTTCTACGCGCTGACCAAGGACTCGGGCCAGACGAGCTGGATCCCGGCGGTCGACGCCTATGCGGTCGGCGGCTTCGCGCGGTCTGCCACGGGCGGCGACGCGCTCATCGCGCTGTACGCCCTGCTGTTCGCCGCGGTGGCGGCCGGACTCGTGTCCCGGCTGCGCACGAGCGGCCGGTCCCGCGAGACGTGGCTGGAGGCGCTGGTCCTGCTGTGGGTGGTGCTGCCGCCGGCCGCGCTGGCGATCATCTCGGTCGTCAAGCCGCTGTTCACCACGCAGTACCTGACCGGCGTCGTGCCGGGTGTGGCGCTGCTGCTCGGCCTGGCAGTCGCGCGGCTGCGCCCGCCGCGCCTCGCGCTGGGCGCCGGTGCGCTCGTCCTGGCGCTCACCGCCGTGTCGGCGGCGCGGCACGGCCCTCCGTTCCCCAAGTCCGCCACCGGGAAGGCGGCCGCGCAGTACGTGCTCGAGCGGGCCCGCCCCGGCGACGGCGTCGCCTACGGGCCCGCGTTCACGCGCGTGGAGTTCGACTGGTACCTGCGCCGGCTGGCCCCGGGACGCCCGGGGGCGGTCGTGCCGGTCGATCTGGACGTGCTGCCCGGCTCGACGCCCCAGACGGAGGGCGACCTGTTCGCCCGCGAGGCGCCTGCCGCCGACGTCGCTCGGCGGATGGCCGGCGCGCCGCGCATCTGGTTGATCTCGGTCCCGAACGTCGTATGGCACCCGACGCCCGAGCCGGTGCTGGCCGTCGGGCCGGCGATCCTGCGCCGGTCCTTCACCGCGTCGCAGACCCAGCGGTTCGGCGACCTGACCGTGCGCCTCTACACCCGGCGCGTTGCCGCTCCCCCGCACACGTAAGGCGTCGTTCGACCGGCCGTTCATCGGTTGTGCCGCGGCAGCGACCATCGTTCTCCGAGATGTCACGCCCACCGGGCATGACCTCCCTCGCTCATCCGGACGCCGCCGCCCGCTTCATGGTCGGCCGCCGCGGATGGGCGCCAACGGCGAGCGAGCGGTCCGCCTCGCTGACGCTCCTGCGGGCCCGGGTCCGCACCCTGCCGGGCGTCGAGCTGCTCGACCCGCCGCCGATCGGCCGCGCCCGCACGTCCGCGCAGGGTCCGTTGCACCTGCGCATCGGCGTGCGTGGCACGGGCCTGACCGGCTACGAGCTCGGGCGCCGGATGCGGAAGTTCTCGGGCGTGCCGCTGGACCACTGCGAGGCCGACGCGGTCGTCGCCGTGTTCGACGACGGCGACGACATCAGCGCGCGCGGGTCGCGGCTGCTGTTCGCGCTGACGCACGCGTTGACCGCGTAAGCCAGACGGCCCAGCGCGGGAACAGCTGTGCACCTGGTCCTCTGCGCCTAGGTATCCACGACGCGCTCCTAGAAATCCGGATTTCGGTCGGTGCACGATGAGCACCCCCCAGCAGTCGGCCTTGCCGCGCTGGCTCTGGCGGCCATCTCGGCGCGGGGTGTAGACGTCCTCCCTCGTGATCGCCAAGGCCGAACCCCAAGAGCACATGCGCCGCAAGCGCGACGCGTACTGGTCCGATCTCGTCGGCGGCGTCACCGGCCGGTACAAGACCGAGCAGGTCATCCGGCAGCTCGCAGGCCGCCGCCTTCCCGCCGACTCCGCCGTGGTGGACGTCGGCGCCGGGACCAGCGATCTGGCCAAGATGGTTGCCGAGATCGGCGGTGCGTCACGCATCATCTGCGTCGACTACGACGAGACGATCGTCCGCAACGGGGCCAGCGCCGAGAGCGACCCGCGCGTCGAGTGGCGCGCGGCCGACGCGCGGGAGCTCGGCGGGTGGAGCGACCGGGTCGGCGCAGTCACGTTCTTCGACATCCTGCACGAGCTCTACTCCTTCGTGGGCCGCGCCGGCGGGGAGGCCGCCGTGGACCATCAGCTCGGGCGCGCGGCGGTGGAGGAGGCCCTTTCGGCGGCCGCCTCCCTGCTCGCGCCGGGAGGGGTGTTGATCATCACCGACGACGTCCTTCCCGAGGAGGAGACGGCAGTCCGCGTCGCCTGCCGGCGACCGGACATCGTGGCGGTCGTCCGCCGGATCGAGCGCGAGTACCGCTCGCGCACGCTGGAGATCCGCTGGCTCGACGAGCAAGTGTTCGAGATCCCAGCCCGGACCTTCATCACGCTGCTCACCCACTACAACAAGCCGAAGGCCGGAAACGAGGCGCGGTGGGCGGTGGAGCAGATGGAGGTCCACGAGTACATGGCGGTGTCGGAGTACGACGCGTTCCTGCGGCGCATCAACCTCACGCCGAGCATCGCAGTCGGCACGCCCGCCGAAGCACTGGCGGAGTGGCAGGAGGACTTCCAGCTCCTGGCCGGTCTCGAGGCGTTCCCGTTCAAGCGCGTCTCGGTGGTGGCGTCGAAATGAGCGCCGTCCACCCCGGCGCCCCGCCGCGCCCGGGCCGCCGCTTCGCCCGCCAGGCGACCGTCCTGACCGGGACCGTCCGCGAAAGCCGCGTCCCCTACCCGCTACAGGGCGCGGTCGCGGTCATCGTGCCGGCGTACAACACGGCTCCAGCGCTGCCGGCCGTGGTCCGCTCGCTCGTGCATGAGACCGCTGGCGTGGTGGCCGAGGTGGTGGTCATCGACAACGCCAGCACGGACGGGACGCCCGACGTGGTCAGGCTGCTCATGGCCGAGGATCCGACGATCGGCGCCATGGTCCGGGTGCTGCAGAACCCGGTGAACCTAGGCTACGGCGGCAGCATCAAGCGCGGCTTCGCCGAGCTCATGGGGACCAGCCCGTTCGTCGCCGTGGTGCACTCCGACCAGCAGTGCGACGCCGCCGCCACGTTGGTCGACCTGGCCGCAGCCTTCGCGCTGGAGCCGGAGCCGGACGTCGTTCTGGCGTCGCGCTTCCGGACAGGTGCCCAGACCGACGGCTACAGCCTCGCCCGCCGGTTGGCCAACCACTTCTTCAATGCCTTCACCCGGTTCCTCTCGGGTCTGCGGATGTCGGACGCCGGAACCGGGATCATGCTCGCGCGCTCCAGCGCGCTGGCACAGATGCCGTTCGACGAGCTCACCAGCGGCTATCAATTCCACCCCCAGCTCAACCTCATCATCTACGGGGATCCGGACCTGGTCGTGGCCGAGGTGCCGCTGTGCTGGCGCGACGCGACCGTGGGGGTGCGCTTCAGCCTCACCGGCTACGCGTTGGTGCTGACGCGGATGCTGCTGGCGTTCGCATGGCACCGGCGGGTACGACGCCGCCCCATCGGGGAGGCGGTGGTCGCCGCCTCCCGCGGAGCGGGCGCGTGACCTCCGAGCCGGTACGGGTCGAGAAGCCGTGGGGCCACGAACTCATCATGGAGCGAAACGACGACTTCGTCGTCAAGCGCATCCTCCTGCGGGCGGGCCACCGGTCAAGCCTCCAGCTCCACGTTCGCAAGCGGGAGTGGGTGATCGTCGAGGCCGGGCAGGTCGAGCTGACGATCGGCGCCGATCCGCAGGCGCTCGAAGTCCGTACCTTGCAGGCTGGCGGCGTCTACCGGGTCCCGCCCGGCACCGTGCACCGCGTCCTCGCGGTCGATGACGCGACGATCCTGGAGATCGCCACACCGGGCGACGACGACATCGTCCGACTCGACGACGACTACGGGCGCGGGACGTGAGCGCCCTGGCTCACACCGACGCGCCGCCCTCGCCCGCGAGCGACCCCGCGGCGCCGCGGCGCCGCGGGATCTCCGGCGGTTGGGTCCCGGCGGCCCTGCTCGTGGCCGGGCTCGGCCTGACGGCATGGGTGGTGGCCTCGGCGTCGGAGGTGTCGGTCTCGGCCCTGCACCAGATCCACGCCGACGCAGCGTCGTTGCACGATGTCGGCAAGACCTACGTCGACGGCTGGTCGAGCCCGGCCTTCAGCCCGTTCGTCGACCATCGCCTCCGGGCCCTGACGCTCGTGCTGACGGTCGCGTACATCGCGTCGGTCACTGCGATCGGCGGCACCGTCGTGGAGGCGATCCGCGGGAGCGAGCAATGGCCGCGCACGGTGCGGTTGCTGGCGGGGTTCCTTCCCGGCTACATGATGGTGCTCGCCCCGCTGCAGCTGCTGTTCGCCGCGGTGCCGCTGGTGGCGGCCGCCTGGATCTCCATCGTCGCGGTGATCCTCGCGGCGCTGATCGCGCAACGCCGGACGATCGCCTCGGGGGCGGTCAGCCTGGTCGTGGACCCGCGCACCCGGCGCGGGTCGGCGATCACGGCCGGCGGAGTGCTGGTCCTCGTGGTGCTGGTCGCCGTGCAGCGGCTGCAAGCCGGCCGCAACTTCATGGTGACCGACTCGGTCTCGGTGCTCCTGGACGCGGCCGGCGCCCAGCTCTCCGGCGGCGCCGGATCCCACCTCCTGCAGTGGGATCAGCAGTCCGACGAGTGGCTGTTCAGCGCGCCGCTGATGTTCACGTCCCACGCGGGCCAGGACTTCATGTTCCCGCTCTACGCTGCCCAGTGCCTGGGCATGGCATCGTTCGCCTGCCTCGTCTTCGGCATCGTCCAGTCGTTCGCGTGGCGGCGCCAGAAGCTCGCCGCGGGCGTAGCGACCGCGGCCGTGCTCGCGTCCACCCCAGCCATCTACCCGTGGTACTACATCTCGCTCGTAGGCGGGCAAAACCCGACCATCTGGCTCGGCCATCCCGGCCGGTACGCCGGGATCGTCGCCCCGTGGCTCGCCCTGCTGCTGTTCGGCCGGCACCGCCCACGCGCGATGATCGCGATCGGCTTCGCCACGCTCGGCCTCGGCTTCGGCAGCGTCCACGTGGCGGCCTACGTGCTCGCCGCGCTGACCGCGGCGCTGGCGTGGACGGCGATGCGCGGGCGCCGGACGGAGCTCACCGGGTATGCCGTAGCGCGGGCGACCGTCCACCTGCTTGCGGCGGCAGCGATCGGGGCGCCGATCCTCGCCTACTGGTTCCTGCACCGCGTCACACGGCCGACCGACGTGGCGTGGTGGCTCGTCGCCGGCGCCGCCGTCGCCACCGTTGCCGCCGTGCTCATCGGCGTCGGGACCACCCGGCACGTGACGCGCGGCCGCCTCGGACCGGTCGTGGCCTGGACCTTCGCATGGGGAGCGACGCTCGCCCTTGGATTCTCGTTGTCCAACAACCTGACCGATGGCTTGGCCGGCGGCCATCTACGCACCGTCCTTGGCGCGGTGCTGCCGGGCTACGACGTGCCGCTCGTCTCGCGCTCGCTCCTGGGCGACACGCCGATGAGCGGCCTCTCGCTTTTCCGCTTCTCGGGCGAGGAGTGCAACATCTCCGGGCATTGCCTGAGCGGCGGCTACTTCCTGGCCGCCTACGGGTTCCTCACCGTCGTCGCGCTGGCGAGCTGGCTCGCCCTCGGTCCGGTCACCGCCGAAGCGTCGGCGAGCCGGTGCCGCGCCGCCTGGCTGCTGATGGCCGGCGCGCTCGGGCTGTCGTTCGTCCTGGTTGACTTCACCGGCGCGCCGTTGGCCACGGCGTGGATCCTCACGCGGTTCATCGAGGTCCCCTACTACGGCCTGCTGGCGCTCGCGGCGATGGCGTTCGCCGCCTCGCGCAACCGCATCACGTTGATCGTGGGGTCGGGCGTCCTCGTGCTATGGACCGTGATCCCGGTGGTCGTCAACCTCGTCCCGCTCCAGCTGGTCAAGAACGCGGACTGGCTCGCCGGGAGCGTCCTCGGATGAGCCGCCGGACCGACGTGCAGCTGATCGTCTTCGACGTCGACGGAGTGATGACCGACGGGCGCTTCACCTACTCCCGCGACGGCAAGCAGCTGAAGACCTTCGGCCCCGACGATGCCGACGCGCTCGGCGTCCTCCGAGCCGAGGTTCCGGTCGCCTTCGTGTCGGCCGACCGGCGCGGCTTCGCGATCACCGAGCGGCGCATCGCGAACGACATGGGCTACGACGTGTCGCTGGTCCCCGGCGGCGAGCGCCTCGCGTGGATCGCCGCGCGCGCCCCGCTGGAACGGGTCGCGTACATGGGTGACAGCTTCACCGACATCCCCGTGCTGGAGCGCGTCGGCGTGAGCATCACGACCGCCGACGCCCTCCCAGGTGTCCGGCGCTGCGCGAGCTACGTGACCAAGCGCCGCGGCGGCGACCGCGCGGTCGCCGAAGCCTGCTTCTTCCTGCTGGCCGACTGCCTGGGCCATCGGCGATGGGCGGGGATCGCGTGATCGCCCTACCCGCAGGCGCCGAGCGCAATCCGCGCCTGGCGGCGCTGGCCGCGCAGGCCAACGCGTGGCCCAGCACGCAGATCGGCGTGGGCGTCGTGAGCCTCAACGTGGTGGACGCCGCCGTGGAGATCGCCGGCCACCACGACGTGTCCCTCATGCTGATCGCCAGCCGGCGGCAGGTCGAGATGGCGGAGCTCGGCGGCGGGTACGTGGCCGGGCTCACACCGCAGGCCCTCGCGACGCACGTCCGCGCCCGCGACCGGCGCAACCGCGTCCTCGTCTGCCGGGATCACGGTGGCCCGTGGCAGGGCAACGGCGGGACGACCGGCACGCCGGAGCGTGCGATGGAGGAGGCCCAGGCGTCGTTCCTCGCCGACCTCGAGGCGGGCTTCGACATCCTGCACATCGACACCAGCGCGTGCCCGGCGGGCCACGAGTCCGGCGACGGTCCGCAGCGGCGGCTGTTGGAGCTCTATGACGCGTGCTGGACCGCCGCGCGCGAAGGCGGGCGCGTCATCGCCTTCGAAGTCGGCGACGAGGAGCAGTCCAGCGTGACCGACGGGCTCGACCAGCCGCGCCGGTTGCTGGAGACCCTACGAGAGTTCCGTCGCGACACCGGCGCGCCGCCGCCGCTGTTCGTCGTGATCCAGACCGGCACCAAGGTCATGGAGCGCCGCAACGTCGGATCGCTCTCGGCGCCGTATCGCATCGACGGCCAGATGCCGCCGCAGATCCACCTGCCCCAAGTGATGGCGTTGGTGCGCGCGTACGGCGCCCACCTACGTCAGCACAACACCGACTACCTTCCGACCGAGATCCTGCGGTGGCATCCGCTGCTCGGCATCCACGCCGCCAACATCGCGCCCGAGTACGGCATCGAGGAGACGCTTGGGCTGCTGGCGGTGATGGAGGGGCGCGGCGCGGCCGACCTGAGCGAGCGATTCCTGACGCTCGCGTTCGACACCCGCAAGTGGGAGAAGTGGCAGCTCGAGGGCAGTGCCGGCACGGACAGAGAGCGCGCGATCTGGGCAGGCCACTACGTCTTCTCGACCCCTGAGTTCGCCGAGCTCCGCGCCGAACTCCTGGCACGCGTCGGCCTGACCCGTGAGGAGCTCGACCGACTCCTGGTCGCGCGGATCAAGGCCGCGATCCTGCGCCACCTCCGAGCCTTCCGGGTGATCGCATGAGACGCCGCGTCGCCATCGTGATCCTTTCGCGCAATCTGCCGGAGGCGGTCGACCGGCTGGTCGGTACCTTCCGCCGCTACGACCTCGAGGAGACGGACATCTACGTCGTCGAGGCCGGCACCGATCGCGACAAGCTGTCCGAGCACCACACCACCTGGGCCAGCTGGGATGAGGCCATGCGCGAGGGATTGCGCCCGGCTCGCGGCTTCAACCTCGGCGTCCTGGAGCTCATTCGCAGCGGCCGCCTGCACGAGTACGACTTCCTGTTCCTGCTGCGCGCGACGGTCCACATCGACGGCCCGATCGTCACGCGGCTCCTGGATCAGCTGGAGATGCACCCGCACGTCGGAATCATCTCGCCCTGCGGCGAAAGCTGGCCCGAGCAGGAGCTCGTGGGGCCGGACTCGCTGCGCTACGTGTGGCACATCAACCACCACGCGTGGATGCTGCGCCGCTGCTTCGTCGACCTGATCGTCGACCACCAGGGCACAGACCACGGGCCGATCTTCGACGGCAGCAACTTCCGGAGCTACGGCACCGACACCGAGCTGATCGTCAAGGGCTACATCAATGACTACGCCACGGCGCTGAGCACGGCGTGCACCTTGCGCGAGGACCACGAACTGCTCAAGTCCCGGGCCGACCTGATCCGGACGGACCCGTATGACATCAACGCACGCAAGGTCTTCGATGAGGGCTTCCAATGGATGCGGCGCAAGTATGGGTTCACGACACGGCTGCAGTTCCAGGAGTACGCACGCCTGTGGTACGACCGCTTCTTCGTCCTGCACCCCTCCTTGGCGCAATACCGGCTGCTGCCGGACGAGCCGCCGCTCCGATGACGGCGGCTGTTGTCGACCGGCGCGGACGACCGGTGGCCGCGTGCGAGCGGCGCGAGTCGTGCGCGGTGTGCGGCGACCGGCGGCTGCGCCCGATGCTCGAGCTGCCCCGGGTCCCGGTGCACATGGGCTGCACGCATCGACCCGCCGACGACGACGCCTTCGCCGACCAGCGCTGGGCCCGCTGCCGGCACTGCGGCTGTCTGCAGCTCAGCGCGCTGGCGCCGCTGGACCTCGTCTACCAGTCCCAGCACAACGGAGCGGTCGGAGGCGTGTGGGCGCGCCACCACGAAGCGCTGGTCGCGCTGCTGGCCAGCCACGGGCCGCGCCAGGTCGTGGAGGTGGGCGGCGCGAGCGGCGCGCTGGCCCGACGGTACGTCGACGCCCACGGCGCGGTGGCGTGGACCGTCGTGGAGCCCAACCCGACGTTCGTGCCCCAGCAGCCGGTCCGGCTGGTCACCGCCTTCGTCGAGGACGCCGTCGAGACCGTGCGCCCCGCCGACATGATCGTCCACAGCCACCTCCTGGAGCACCTCTACCTGCCTCGCGCGTTCCTGACGACCATGCGGGCGCACGCGCGCACCGGCACGCTGATGGTGCTCTCCGTCCCCGATCTCGCAGCGCTGCTGGATCGCGCGGGCGCGAACGCCCTGAACTTCGAGCACACGTACTACTTCGGGATCCCGACCCTGCTCTGGATGCTGCAAGACGCCGGCTTCGCCGTAGAGGCGATGACGCGCTTCGAGCGACACAGCGTCTTCGTCACCGCCGTCGCCGAGGGCGATCCCGGCCGGGCCGGCCATCCGCCCGACGCGGACCCCGGCGCCCACGCCTTCGCCCGCTTCATCGCGCAGAGCCGACGCGACGCGGTCGCCCTGACGGCGCGCGCCGAGGCGTTCACCGGCGACGTGTACCTCTTCGGCGGCCACGTCTTCTCGCAGTTCCTGCTCGGTTGTGGCTTCCCCGAGGGCCGGGTCACCGCCGTGCTCGACAACGACCCGGCCAAAGACGGGCTGCGGCTGTACGGCACGGACCTCACGGTCGTGCCGCCCGCGGTCGTCGGCGCGACCCCGGGCCCCGCCGCGGTGATCGTGCGGGCAGCCCACTACACGGCCGAGATCACGCAGCAGCTGCGCGCGTTGGCCCCGACCGCCGAGATCTGGTGAGCGCCGCCGGGCCGCGCGCAGCGCCGCCGGTCTGCATCCTTGCGGCGGGGCGTGGGACGCGCATGAGCTTTGCCGACGGAGCGCTGCACAAGGCGCTTGTGCCGCTCGGCAACCGGGCGGTGCTGACCCACGTGATCGAGGGCTTCCCCGCGGACGCCCGGTTCGTCGTGGCGGTCGGCCACCGCGCCGATCAGATCCGCGCGTACCTGGAGATGGCGCACGGAGACCGCGACATCACGACGGTGCGCGTCCCGAACTACGAGGGGCCCGGCTCGGGCCCGGGTCGCTCGCTGCTGGCATGCGCCGAGCACCTGACCGAGCCGTTCGCGCTGAGCGCGGCCGACGCGGTCGTCTCCGGGCTACCCGCCCTGGCGGGCACGTCGTGGATGGGCGTCGCGTCCGTCGACGACCCCACGGCCTACATGACGCTGGACACCGCCGCGGACGGCGCCGTGATCGGCTTCCAGGAGCGAACGGGACCGTCGGCGCTGGCGTTCGTGGGGGTCGCCTGGATCGCCGATCCCGTGCCGTTCTTCGCCGCGATACGCGCGGCGACCGCCCTGGGCGAGCTCCAGGTCACGCCTGGGTTCGCGGGGCTGCTGAACGCGGGTCTGCCGATCCACGTCGAGCCGTGCGAGTGGCTGGACACGGGGACCACGGCCACCTACACGCAGGCGCGGCGCCGCTTCGCCGAGGAGCCCTCCGGCGGCCGCGCGCCGACCGATGTCACCTACCTGCTCGGCCGCCGCGTCGTGAAGTGGTTCCGCGATCCGCTCGGCGCCGAGCGCCGTGAGGCGCGCGGACGCGACCTTGGCATGGCGGTGCCGTCCACGATCCCGGCGCCCGCCGGTTGGCTGGCCTACGAGCGCGTCGCCGGCGAGACGCTGCGCGACCGGCTCGATGCCGACGAAGTGTCGCGGTTCCTGGACTGGGCGCAGACGGCAGTCTGGCGCGCGCACACCGGCGGAGCCGCCTTCGACGACGCCGTCCGGCGGTTCTACCACGACAAGACGCTCGCGCGGCTGGCGGCGTTCGTGGGCGTGCGCGAGGGCTGCGAACCCGGTCGCGGCTTGATCATCAACGGGATCGCGACGCCCACCGTCGCCGAGGCGCTGGCGCGGGAGATCGATGGGCTCGTCGCAGCAGCCCGACCGACCGGCTTCCATGGCGACCTGCACGAGGGCAACATCATCACGGCGTCGGCCGGTTACCGCCTCATCGACTGGCGCGACGACTTCGGGGGCGTGAGCGACCGCGGGGATCAGCTCTACGACCTCGCCAAGCTGCTGCACACCCTCGAGCTGCCGGAGTCGGTCATGAGCGGGCACGCCTACAACCTGGCGGACGAGGACGGCAGCTGGACGCTCGCGCACCCGGACACGCCGGAACGCCGGGGCGCGCGCGGGGCGCTCTGGCGCTGGTGCGGAGCCCGTGGCGTCGAGGTTCGGGCCCTCGGCACGATTGATGCGCTGGTGTTCATCAACATGGCCCCGCTCTACGACCGGACGATGGGTGACTACCTGTACGCGTTGGGGCGGTGGCTGCTGGAGCTCGGACACCGCAGCGGGACCCCGTCCGAGCGGGAGGCGCGCCTGGCGCACGCACTCAGTGGAACACGTGCGCGCGCAGGACGAGGAACGTGATCGCGGCGAAGCTGAGGGCGGTGACGGTGTAGACGATCCGCTCCGGCACGCCCAGGAGCCCCGGCACGACAGCGGTCGACAGAGCCGCAAGGGAGTACTGGGTGAACGCCGTGGACAGGTAGCGGCGCAGTTGCCGGTGGGGCGCGAGCGCGAAGCCCTCCTCCCGCCGGAACACGAACCGACGTTGGAGGAGGAAGTGGAGCACCAGCGCCGTGCTGTAGCCGCAGGGGATCGCGATCTGAATCGGCAGTCCCACCGGGCCCGACAGCGTCAGCGTCAGGCCGACGTACCAGACCGTGGTGAAGGAGCCGCCGACCGCATAGCGCAGCATCTCGGCATTGACCAGCCGAGAGCCGGTCAGCGCGCGAAGCCTGCGATGAGCCACCGACATGGCCAGACCCTAGACGCCGCCGAGCAGCCACATGGGCCTGCTTGCCGCGACGGCACGGGCTCGTCGCCCGCCGCCGCGCTGACAGGCAGGCAGACGCCGACTCAGGCGCCCCAAATCACCCGATCGGGGGAAATATCCTGAATGGAAGGCGCAGACCTCTTGCGGAGGACAGCACCGCCGGTCTAATCTACCCAGCGGTCCGGCTTCCTTAAGGCTGGGCCGGACCCGTACCGACCTCCTGCGACCCATCCTCGTCGCAGGAGGTCGTCTGCGTTCTGGGGCAGAGCACGGTCAAGCGCTTCCTTCAGGGGGAGCACGGCTGAGCCGGCGACGCCTTCAGGCTTCGAAGCGCCAGCGGGTCGCGCCGTAGGGCTCTGCGGTCGCGACCCCGAAGGCGGTCCGGAGCGTGAAGCGGTAGAGGTGCCACGGCGGCGGGCCCGCGCTGGGCGCGCTGTAGGGCGCCGTGAACGCGTCGACCTCGACCTGGGCCGGCCAGCCGCCGTCGCGATACACCGCGGCGACCTGCTCGAGCATCGCCGGCTCGGTCGTCCGATGCGCATCGCCTTCGAGGCTGAGGTCGATCCCGTCGAGCCGCACCGAGATCGTGCACGCCGGGTTCTCCGCGAGGTTCCGCGCCTTGCGGGTGCCGGGTCCGCTGGTGAAGTAGAGATCGCCGTCGTGCCAGACCGCTCCGAGCCCCGCGGCATGCGGCCGGCCGTCCGGACGCACGGTGGCCAGGAAGAACGTCGTTCCGGGCCCGCGCGAGCCGACCGCAAGCTGGTCGCGCGGCCGGCTCCAGGGCAGCGCGTCGAAGCCGTAGCGATCGAGGTTCTTCGTGTCGGTGGGTTCACGGTCGGGCATGGTCAAAGGACGGTTCCGGAGGCGCGAACTCATCGGTCGTCCGATGCCTCCAGCAGCTCCTTCAGCGCGGCGACCCGGTCGCGCCAGTAGGCCTTCATGCGCTCGGCCTCCTCGGCGTCGGCCAGACGCTCGTGCTGGAGCGCCACGGTGCTGCGCGTAGGTGATGGTCACCGCCTGCGCTCCCCAGCCCTCGATCCCGTGCTCCTCGGTCACCCAGCGCGAGGCCTCCTTCTGCGGCCGGTCGGCCGCGCCCCAGGCGTCGAGGAGGTCGAACCACTCCTCCCATCCCCGCCCCGTCCGGCGCCGGATCGTGGCGTCCGACATCGGGGCGCAGGACGGCGCCCGCGAGCAAGATAGCTCCGCCTGCCGCGAGCGGCAACCCCTCAGGTCGTGGCGGCGGCGAGCGAGTCGGCGATGAGCGCCGCGGCGCGACCCTGCGACCGGGCGGTGACGGCCGCGACGAGCGCCCGCTCCCAGTCGAGGTCGCTGACCGGCCCGGGCGCATCGGCGAGGAGGCGCGGGAGGATGGTCTCGCGATCGGTGTGGTCGGCCAGCGTGCGGGCGAGCTCCTGCGCGGCCGCGTGCTGGACGTGCACGAGCGACGTGCGTCCCGGAGCGGCGCAGTCGAGCAGGACCCGCGCGGAGGTCGGCCCGATGGCCTGGCGCTCGCAGCGGGCCCAGGGCGCCTGCGCCCCGGCATGCTGCAGGGCCTGGCGCAGGTACTTCCAGCCGTCGTGGCGGGTGTCGGCCCGGCGCACCAGGACGCGCGCGAGCTCGTCGGCCAGCGCGCGGTCGTCGACGTCCGGGTCCCCGGCGCGGAGCCCGAGCGCGCGCAGCGCCTCGGCGAAGTGCCGCCCGGCCCGGACCGAGCGGGCGAGGTCGGCGCTGGTGCGCCGGCGGGGGGCCCGCGGGTTCGGAGCGTGCGCTTCCAAGGCCCCAACGGTAGAGGTCCGGCGTCGCGCGCGTGACGTCGCAGCGCCAGGGAGCCGGCTCACCGCCCGGCGACCCGGGCGACGAAGGCCGCGACGTCGTCGGCCGCGGGGCCGTCGAGGAGTAGCGCAGCTCGTCGTGGTCCTGCTGGAAGTCCTCGGTGTTGCGCTGGCCGCCGCCGCGCTCCGGCCCGACGACCGTCATGCCCGCCTGCGTGAGCTCGGCGGCCAGGATCCCGCTCGTCTAGCCCATCCCGATGCACACCGCGTCGACTCGTTGCAGCGCCACGGCGGCGCGGAAGGCGGCCGTCGCGGCCGCTGCGTCCTGCGAGTACGTCGGGCCGGCCGCGGGCGTCGGGAGATAGGACCCGTAGCCCCCGGCGATCGCGTCGACCGCGTCGACCGCGTCGTAGACGGCGCCCTGCACCATCGCGGTGCACGGCTCCCTCCTTCCGAGCTTCGAGCTGATGGGAGTCCGGAGCGCTGCGCTCGCGCACGAGCGCGGCACCACCTGCTCGCCGCTGGGACGAGAAGGCTGAGGGTTGCTCAGTGTCCGCCCGCCGGCGACGAGTTGCAAGGCGCCCGGGCCGTTGCCTTACCGCCGCGCCGGAGAACGACGGCGGGCCGGTCGCTCAGCGACCGGCCCGCCACGTTCGAGCCCTGTGGCTAGGAGTCTCCGCCACGGCCCTCGTCGTCGGACTCATCGTCGACGTGCCGATCCTTGGCACCGCTGTTGCCGTAGATGTAGTCGAAGTCGTCGACCTTGAGCAGCATCAGCTGGCCCATCTGCACGAGACCGTCCGGGTCCGGGCTGATGGTCTTGTGGACCTGCGCGTCGAAGACGTACCAGCCGCGGCCGAGGAAGCTGCGCGCGTCGATGATGCCGCTGGACTCCTCGTCGTTCGTGATGAACTTCGGCTGACCCGGCGTGAACTGCTTGGGGTCGAACTTGGCCACGACGCCACGCGCGCCGGTGCTGATGTCGTACGCCAGGATGCGCGCCACGTGGTCGGCCCCGCCCGGGTCCTCCTGGATCAGGAGGTTGCCGTCGCGGTCGATTTCGAGGTTGTCGGGCTTGTACGCGCCCGGCTGGCCGGTCCCCCAGGACTCGTTGCCGTCGAGCAGCCGCGTGAGCGTGCCGCCCAGCTCGGGCTCGTTGAGGTCCTCGAACCGCAGCCGCCAGAGACCGCCACCGTCGGAGCCGTCGGGCCGCGGGGCGCCCTCCGTCGTGACGAAGTAGAAGTCGTTGGCGTGCCGCGGATCCCAGGCCCCGTCCTCGACGCGGTTGAGGGCGATGCCATCCGCAACGGCCTCGGCGTTCTGCTGCTTGCCCGACGAGTTCCAGTCGATCTGGTTGATGTCGAACGGGACTTCCTGGCCCTTGGGGTGGTCCTGGCGGAACTTGGCGTCGTTCGGGGCGCCCGGGACGTTGACGACGTAGCTGCTGCCGTTGGTCAGCCCGGCCTTGTCGAAGTCGTTGCCCGTCGCGCGCTTGGTGCCGCGGTAGATCCACAGCTGACCGGCCCCGCCGTCCTCGTTGCCGACGACCAGGGTCCTGTCGGACCGCGTGTCCGCGGGCACGCTGTTCTCCCACGAGAACAGCCCCAGGCGCGGCAGCTGCTGCGCCTGTCCGTCGAGCGTGACGCCGAAGACGCGGCCCTCGTCGCCGTTCTCCTCATTGGCGAAGTACAGCGGCGACTCCGTGCCGCGGCCCGACCGGCGGTTGTAGAACTGGCCCGGCGCCGACAGGGTCGCGGAGCAGAAGCGGGCGAAGGCGGGCGAAAAGGTGTTGAACGAGCCATCCGGGTTGACCAGGCCGGGCAGAAGGTCGCTCGACGCGACGTAGGCCCGGCTCCGGTAGTCCCAGTACTTGACGCCCGGCTGGATCAGGTCAGAGCCGGCCGTGACCGCGTGCGACCGCCGGTCGATCGACCACTTGGACACGAACGCGCCGTTCTGGCCGTGAGCACGGACGTTGCCGGCCGTGTTGGGGAGCTCGTGGTTCATGAGCAGGCCGAAGCTGCCGCCGTCTTGCGCGAAGGCACCGAGGCCGTCGGGGATGCCGGCCATCTTCACGCCGCCGACGCTGTCGCCGGTGGTCAACAGCGACTGCGTGTGGACGCCCGGCGCGACCGGGAGCACGTACGGGTCCGTCGTCGTGCTCGGGGCCTTGCTGATGGGCGGGAGCGCCGCGGACGCCGGAGCAGCGGCGATCGTCGCAAGCACTGCCGCGGCGCCGAGCGCTGCGGATGATCTGCGGAACATGTCTCTCCTCGATGTGGCTCCTTGGATACCCCGATTCTGAATAGTTCCTGAACGCCGACTTGTGTCTTGTGCGTGACGCGCATGTGCACGTCTGGTTACCGATCGGCGGGCGTGCTCACCGATGGGGGCGGCAACGCGCGGCGCCCGGCAACCGTCGCCGGGCGCCGCACGCCGTAGCTATTGCAGGGAGATCCTGGTGCTGCGGCTCGTCCCGTCGTCGAGCGTGATCCGCACCGACCAGGTGCCGACCGACAGCGTCTTGCTGTCCAGGTTGTAGTGGTACTGACCGTCTCCGCTCTCGGAGAAGACGTTGCCGGTGCTGGAGTTGCCCTTGGCCTCGGCCTCGGCGTAGGTTCCCTCGACCGTCCCGGACAGCTTCGCGACGGTCAGCTTCGCGACGACGCCCGAGACCGGCTGGCCGCCGGCGTCGGCGAGCGCGAACTTCAGCGGCACCGCGGAGTTGAGCTTGAAGATGCTCGACCCATCGGGGTTGACCGGCTGCTGCAGCCCGCCGTAGGCGTAGACGACCTGCACGCTGCAGGCCTGCGTGGACGTGTTGCCGGCCCGGTCGGCGATCTCCACCGAGTTGGGCAGCGCGCCCGGCACGGCCGTGCTGAAGGCGTAGTCGCCTTCAGGGTCGAACGCCAGGCCGGAGCGGTCGTCCACCGCGCCGGAGACGGTGTAGTGCGCCTCGCTGTTGAGCGGCACGGTGGCCGGGCAGCTCAGGGTGAACGACGGCGGCGTCTTGTCGACCTTGATGACGTCGCTCCTGGACGCCTCGATGTTGCCGTTGGCGTCCACCGAGCGGGCGGTGATCGTCGTCTGGCCCTCGGCGGAGACCGTGATCGGCGCCGTGTACTTCGTCCACGGCGCATCGGCGGCGCCGTCCAGCTTGTAGAAGTACTCGGTGCCCGCCACGGGATCGTCGGCGTCGGCCGCGCTCAGCGTGACCGTGACGTCGTCGCGGTACCAGTCGTCGACGCCCGCCGACGGGTGGTCACGGGTGATCGTCGTCGTCGGCGCCGTGAGGTCGGCGAAGTTGGGGCCGACCGCCCATGCGGTCGCTGCCGCCTTGGCCTGACCGTTGCTGTTGGGGTGGAAGTAGTCCAGCGTGCCGACGTCGCTGGCGGCGAACTGGATCGCGTAGGCGGCGCCACCGTCGTAGTGGCAGTGGATGTACTGGGCACACACATCGCGCAACGTGGTGTTGAACGCGATGTTGCGCTGCTGCACCCGCGCGCGCCGGTCGACGTTGGCCTGCGTCATCGACGTCGGGCTGGCGAGCATCGACTGGCAGATGCCGCCGAAGGTCCACGTGAGCTGGGCGGCCACGTTGGTGCGAAGCACGTTCCAGAGGTTGAAGATGTTGGGGATCGACGACACGTCGATCCGGGCGTCGGGCAGGCCGGCGCTGAGGATGTTGAGCCCGTTGGTGAGGTTCGTCCGGAAGCTGTCGACCGAGGTCATCGTGGCCTCCGACGAGGTGCACACGTCGTTGGCGCCCAGCAGGATCAGGACCTGGTCCGGCTTGTTGGGGGCGTTGACCGCGTTGGCGGCCTGGCCGGGCAGCCCGGCCATCTTGGCGCCGGTCACCGCGCTGTTGCCACCCACCGTCGCGCTGGTCACCGGTCGGGCGAGCAGGACGGAGGGGTTGAGCGCCTTGACGCGCGAGTAGTAGCTGTTGATCGCGGCGTTGGTGCCGGTGGCCCAGGAGTTCGCGGGGCAGTCGGCGAGCGCGCCGCAGCCGGGGCCCTGGGAGTTGAAGCCGCGGGTGATCGAGTCACCCAGGGCGTCGATCGAGGTCGGCGGGCCGACCTTGGCCGGACTGGCGAGAGCGGGGGCGGCAGCGACTGCCGACAGGCAGAGAGCTGCGGCGAGCGGCGCGAGCAGGCGCAACCGCGCCCGCGCCGGGGTGGATGGCGACATCTGGAACTCCTCCATGACCTTCGGGACAGACTTCGGGACATGCCGCGGCACCCTGTGCCCTACGTCGCGCGGCGCCGGCGTGCCTCCGCCCCCGGCGGCGCCAGCCTGCCTGAACCCGCGGCAGAAGGCAATACCCAACTTTTCAAGCCATGAGGTCGCGCCCTGCGCCGGCGTCCTTGCGCTTCAAGGACGCGGCGCAGGCGGACGTGGATCGCCTCAGGCAGGCAACGTGCCGATCAAGCGGGCCAGCGTGGCGGCCTCCTGCGCGGTGAAGTTGCCGGTGAGCCGGCCCGCGAGGACCGTGATCTGTGCCGCGGCCAGCGCGGCGCGCGCGGCCGGGTGATGACCGGCCGCTGCCTGGCGCTTGGCGACGGCCAGCGTCGCGCAGACCGCGTCCGCGCCGTGCGGACGTGCGGAGTACTGGCGCGCCAGCGCGCAGACGCTGTCGTAGGTCGCCGTCAGGCGAACGGTCGCGTGGTACTCGGTGACCCCGCCGTCGGCGTCGCGGATGCGTCCGCCCACGGCCCGCGTGCCGGCGTCGGCCGTCGGGCAGGTGCGGCTCGAGGCCGACGAGTAGGCGCCGAACCCGGAGCCGTCGCCGCAGTCGAAGGCGTACGTGAACCCGGCGGCCGTGTCGGCGGCCGACGGATCCTTGGGGTCGTGCAGCGCCAGCGCGAACGGCTGGCCGGCGGGCGCCTCGCCCGGCGCGGAGAACGTCGCGGTCGGCGCCACGTTGCGCACGGTGATCGTCGCCGTGTCGGTGGCGCTCTCGCCCGAGGGATCCGTGACGCGCACCCCGACCGTCCTGGTCGCGGGACCGTCGCCGGCGTCGAACGTCACGGTCTGCGCGGCCTGCTCGAACGTGCCGTCCCCGTCGAGGTCCCACGCGTAGGTCAGGCTGTCGTCGTCGGGGTCGGTGCCCGAGGCCGTCAGCGACGCCGATCCACCCTCGTCGACCGTGTAGGGCCCGCCGGCCGAGGCGGTCGGCGCCCGGTTGCCGGTGAGGCGCACCACCTGCGGGTCGTGGTCGGAGGCCTGGTCGGCGAACTCGGAGTTGACGTGGACGACGTCGTACTCGAACGGCCGGGCGAAGAGGTCGCCGCTGACGAGGAGGTGGTCGAGGACCTCCGAGTTGCCCTCGTAGTCATACGTGTACTGCTCGTTCGCCGGCAGCGTGTCGACCAGGTCGTGCAGCAGCCCGTCGCCCTCGAGGAGCTTGAGCGTCTGCGAGAACTGGAAGTCGTTCAGGTCGCCCAGAACGATCGTGTCGGCGTGCGGGTCGGCCGAGTGGATCGACTCCACGAAGTCGTGGAGGACCGTCGCCTGCCGGTGGCGCTGGGCCTCGGAGGCGAACTCCGGCGGCTGCCGGTGTCCCATGAGCGGGTCGTCGCCGCCCTTCGAGTTGAAGTGGTTGGCGATCACGAACAGCTTGCGCCCGCGGTAGGAGAACTCGCCGGCCAGCGGCTTGCGGCTCGTGGTCCACGCGGGGTTCTCGGGATCGACGCGACCCGGGCTGTACTCCAGGTGCGTCGTGTCGCCGCTGCCGGCGACCGCGTTGGGCGTCGTCGACGTCGCACCGGGGCGGTCGACGAACGAAAGCCCGCGGTCGGTGCGGTAGAGGAAGACCGTGCGGATGTTGCCGCCGGGCTCGCCGCCGTCCTCGCCGTCGACCGGATCGATCTGGCGGTACTCGTAGTGCGGTCCGCCCGCCGCCTCGATCGCCGCGGTCAGCGTGCTCAGCGTGAGCGACGGGTCGGTGGTGCCGTCGCTGGCCGCCCCGTCGTCGTCCTGCACCTCCTCGACCGCGATCACGTCGGGCGAGCGGAGGTTGTCGACCACGATGCCCGCGAGCCGGCCGAACTTCGCGGCGCCGTCCGTCGGGTCGAGGTTCTCGACGTTGAACGTCGCGACCGCGAGCTCGCCCGCCCCCGCGGCCGACGTGGTCTCGCGCGTGATGCCGCCGGAGACCGCCGACACCGTCTGCGTCGCCTCGAGGAAGAAGTTGCCGAAGTTGTAGTCGAGCACGCCGACGAGCGGGCCGGAGTACGTGTCGCCGACGTTCAACGTCGGCGTCGACACGATCGCGTCGCCGACGATGACGCGCTCGGGGTTGAAGTCGCCGGGCCGGGCCACGACGCCGCCGCGCGGCGTGCGCACCGACGCGCTGCCGGCGGAGACCACGGGCGTCTCGCCGAAGGCCGTCTCGGTCGGGCCGACGGCGACGGCGTCGCCGATCTCGACGCGCATGGCCTCGAGGCTCTCCCAGAAGTCGAGCCCGTCGGCGGCCGGGTCGAAGGTGCCGCTGGTCTCGACGTCGCCCGCCGCGTCGTCGTCGATCACCGCACCCGGCGGCACGCGGCCGCCGGTGCCGACGACCGTCGCCGCCGGCAGCGCGTTGCCCGAGGAGAGCACGGTGACCACCGGCGTGCCCGCGAGCTCGGTGGTCGTCAGGTTGCCGGTCGACGCGCCCCCGGGCCGGAACTCGCTCACGCGGGCGCGCACCCGCACGGCGTCACCCACGGCCGGCGGCGCCGAGCTCGTGAAGACGAAGACGGCCTCCGACGTGGCCGGGTCGCCGTCCGGATCCGGATCCTGGAGGTTGAAGCCGTTGGAGCGCACGGCGGTGACGATGCCGGTCGTCGCCACGGTCTGGCCGGAGTAGGGCGAGAGGTGCGCCGCGCCCTGGATGTCGTGGATCGCCACCATCGCGACGGGCGCGGTCACGGTGAAGGCGATCGCGTCCGTCCCGGTGCGCCCCTGCAGGTCACCGGCCGTGACCGGCAGGCTCTTGGCGCCGACCGTCGTGCCCGCGGCCACGGTCGCCTGGTAGGAGAACGTGTCGTCGCTCGGGGTCACGTCGCCGTGCGTGCCGTCGTCGTAGAAGCTCTGGGTCGTCGAGCCGCCGATGGAGGCGAGGTCGCCGGCGACGCTGAGGAAGGTGCTGTCGGGACCGGTGCCCGGCGTCACGACCGCGGTGAGCAGCGTGGCGTCGCCGGCGTCGGCGGCCGACGGGCTGGCCGACGCGGAGACCGACGGGCTCGTCGACCCGTCCAGCGGCGGCGTCGGCGCCGACGCGAGATCCTGTGGGTCGCTCGGCGTGATCAGCCGGAAGTCGGCGCTGTTGTCATCCGTGTCGGTGCCGCTGCCCGCGCCGGCGCCCGGCTTGCGCTCATAGCTGCGATCCGCGTTCGTCGAGCCCAGGCTCGCGAGCGGCGTCCCCTCGCGGTAGGCCGAGCCGCTGGAGAGCCCCACCTGGTCGACGATCGAGTTGTCGGGCCCCAGGACCGCCAGGCCGCCGTCGTCGGTGATCCCGCTGGCGTAGGTGCGGTCGCCGGGGACCGCGCCGCTGTAGGGGCCGCCGCTCGTCGCGGAGTTCGTGAGCAGGTAGTGCGCGTGGCCGGGGATCGTCGTACCGGTGGGGATCGTCGAGCGGGTCGACGTCGTCCCGGCGTTGTTGGAGGCGTTGAGCTTCCACCCGCCGATGTCGACCGGCGCGGCAGAGGCGTTGTAGAGCTCGACGAACTCGTCGGAGCCGCCGCTGGGCCCTCGCACCCGGAACTCGCTGACGACCACGTCGGCCGACGCGGCCGACGCCGCCGAGACGGCGACGGCGGAGGCCGCCGACACGGCGACCACGGAGATCAGGACAGCGATCAGCGACCGCTTGAGACGAAGCACGGCATCCCCCTAGAACGGATGACGCGGTCTCGAAGGCCCCAGCCGCCGCGCCCTGGGGCCACCTTCGCCGGGCGGCTGCGACCTGTCAACCCGGAAACCGGGATGGCAACGACTTGGTCACAGTTCAGGCGGGTTGCGCACCCGCGAAGGCCCTCTGCGCCGTCCGGCGCAGGACATCGGGGACGTCGGAGACCGAGGGAGCGGCGTGGGTGGCCGGCGCGGCGGCGAGCGCCAGAGCGAGGACTGCCGCGAGGCTGTACTGGCCGAATCTCCGACCCCCGGACGTGCTCGGGCAGACGATCGGGCGCTGCGCGTAGGATGCGGCCAGCGGTTTCAGCATTCTAGAAGGGGAGATCGATGCGACGACTCATCACTGCGGCGGCGGCACTGGCGGCACTGGCGGTCCTGCCGAGCTCGGCTGGGGCCATCACGTACGGAGCGCCCGACGGCAACGGTCATCCGAACGTCGGCGGACTCGTCTCGCCGACCCAGTACGGCGACGGCACGTGGCTGTACTGCAGCGGGACGCTGATCTCCCCCACGGTCTTCCTGACCGCCGCCCATTGCGCGGAGGGTGATCGCGTCGGCGTGAGCTTCGACCCCGCCTACCAGGCGGGCGATGCCGTGTCCTACGGCACCTGGCACGCCGACCCGCTGTACCGCAAGTCCCAGACCGATCCGCACGACATCGCCGTGGTCGTGTTCCCCAAGCCGATCAAGAGCATCACCCCGGCGCGCCTGCCGGCGGCCGGCTCGCTTGCGAACCTCTCCTCGTCGCAGCGGTTCACCTCGGTGGGATACGGCGCCTACGAGGTCACCAACGGCCCCGGCGGACACCAGTTCCTCTACGACGACGTCCGTGGCGTGGCCACCGGCACGCTGAACGCCATCAACCCCTCATGGCTGCGGATCTCGATGAACCCGGCCACCGGCAACGGCGGCACGTGCTACGGGGACTCCGGCGGCCCGAACTTCCTCGGGACGACCGACATCGTCGCCGCGACGACCATCACCGGCGACTACGTCTGCCGCGCGACGAACGTCGACTACCGGCTGGACACCGCGTCCGCCCGGTCCTTCCTCAAGACGTACGTGACGCTGCCGTAGGCGGGGGCTCCGGCGGGCGCGAAGCGTCCGCCGGAGCGCGGCCTACCGGTCCTCGGCGGCGGCCAGGCGCTCGTGACGCTGCGCCCATGCGTCTGCTGTGCGGAAATCGGCGGTCTGCCACAGCGCGGATCGGACGCGGACGCGGCTGCGGTATCTCCGCATGACCGCGACGTGTCGCGGGAGCGCGACGAAGCGACGGAGATCGTCCTCGCTGGCCCAGACCGACAGCGACCCTCCCGTCTTCCGCGCGGGATCCAGGTACAAGAGCACGCCGACGGCGCCCGGCATGGCCCACCAACCTCGGCTGAGCCCCACGCCCTCGCAGACGATGCCCGGCAGGTCCCGGAAGCGGCGCGCCTTGAACTCGGTGAGGCTCACGACGACCGCCCCGTCGGTCGGTGGCACCGGCCCGGGCGTCATCCGTCCTCTCATGCGATGCCCCGCGCCGCGGCCTCCTCGGTCAGGGCGCGCACGGCCTGGAGCTCGTCCTCGACGGTGGCCATCTGCCGGGAGATCGCGGTCTCCGGGGTGCCGTCCGGGAAGAAGAGGGTGAACAGGTACTCGCTTCCGTCGTGGTTGTGGACGACGCGCGAGAAGGCGCCACGCGTCGGGTCGGTCGCGCTCAGCAGGTCGACGGTGCCGTGCTCGGGCGACACGCGGACGGTAATGCGCGCCTGCGCCTCGCCGGTGTCGATCAGCCAGTCGTCGCCGTCAGGCTGAACGCCGCGAGCGAAGGCCGGCGCCCATTCCGGCAATCGCCGCGGGTCGGCCACCAGCGCGAGGACGGCCGCCGGCGGCGCGGCGATGGAGATGCTGCGGGTCTCGGCGCGGCTCGTCTTGGTCGTAAGCATGTGCATATCATCCGCATCTGCTGATCATCTGTCAAGCCGTAAGATCGCCGGCATGGATCGTGAGGATCTCGGCGCGCTGTCGGCGCGCGTCACCCGCCGGCTGGTCGACGCCGAGCGCCCGCTGCTCGCGGCGCACGGTCTGTCGATGTGGGGCTACATCGCGCTGTCGCACCTCGCGCGTGAGCCGGCAGGCACGCAGCTCGCTCTCGCCCAGGCCATCCGCTACGACAAGACCCGCCTGATCGGACTGCTCGACGAGCTCGAGCGCGAGGGCCTGATCACCCGCGTGCCCGACCCGACGGACCGCCGTGCGCGCACCGTCGAGCTGACCCGGGCCGGCAAGCAGCGCCACGCGGCCGCACGGGCCGACGTCCGAGCGATGGAGGACGAGTTCCTCGGCGACCTGAGCGCGACCGAGCGCGACCGGCTCCGCCGTCTGCTCAAGCGTCTCGCCGGCGAGCGCTGAGCTCCGGTCAGGCGGGCTGGACCGTGTCGGGGTCGCTTGCGAGGACGCGGTGCAGCTGGTTGCGTGAGGTGATGTCGAGCTTGGCGAAGATCTTTCGCAGGTGGTACTCGACGGTGCGGCGGCTGATGAACAGTCGCGCGCCGATCTCGGGGTTGGAGAGGCCGTCGCCGGCGAGTCGTGCGATCTGCGCCTCCCGAGCGGTGAGCTGGCCACTGGTCTCGGCCGTGCGCTTGCGTGCGGTCTCGCCGGTGGCGAGCAGCTCCCGCGCGGCGCGCGCGGCAAACGCCTCGACGCCCGTCGCCGTCAGCAGCTCGTGGGCGGTGCGCAACTGCTCGCGCGCGTCTCCGCGCCGGCTCTCGCGGCGCAGCCATTCGCCGTAGACGAGGTGGGCGCGCGCGAGGTCCACGCGCTGGCGGGTACGGCCGAGCCGGTCGATCGCCTCGCGGTAGAGGCGCTCTGCAACGTCGCTCTCGCTCAGCAGCGCGCGCGAGCGCGCCTCGATCCCCAGCGCCCACTCGGTGCCGCTGGGGCGGGTCGTCTCCGAGAGGCGCCGGAGAGCGTCGGCGCCGCGCTGCGGCTGCCCGCTGCGTGCGGCCGCCTCGATCAGCTCGACCAGCGCCCAGGTGGAGAACCGCAGCTCCTCGGGGTGCTCGGCGGCCTTCTCGGCCGCGGCCAGCGCATCCTGATAGCGGCCGAGGCCGTTGTAGAGCACGGCGCTCGCCCACTGAATGGCGGTCAGCCCCACGCCCTCTCCCCGGGGCGTCACCTCCTTCGCGGTGGCCTCGAACAGCGCGGAGGCCTCGGCTTCGCGGCCGCGCAACGCGGCGAGCATCAGGAGTCCGTACGACACGACGTGGCTCCCCGTCGCTTCGGTGACCGCCTCGGCCTCCTCGATCAGCGCCGCAGCCGCGGCGAGCTCGCCCGCGTTGAGGTGCACACCGGCACGCGCGCTCAGCGCGACGGGAAGCACGGAGAGGGCCCCGGCATCGCGCGCCAGCTGGACGTGGCGGCTGGCGAGCACGAGCCGGCTCTCGTCGTCCCACAGCGTCGCGGCGACGTGGCCCGCGAACGCGAGCCAGCGGATCTCCTCGTCCCTGGAGATGTCGTTGCTGCGGAAGGCGCTCAGCGCGCGCCGCAACGTCGGCGCGCCTGCCGGGTAGCCCTCAGTGATCAACAGCACCAACCCGTCCAGCAGGAGGTCGGCCGCGCGCGGGTGCTGCGGTGAGGATCCCGCCCGCCCCGCCGCCTCGGCCACTTCCGACAAGCCGACGCCGCCAGCCAGACGGCCGACGAACCACGCCGCCCACAGCGCGTCAAGATAGGTCTCGCGTGCCAGCCTCACGTCGAGCGGTTCGAGGCGTGTGGCGGCCGTGAGCAGCAGCCGCGGAGCGTCCCCGCCGCGGCTCGACGTGAACGCGATCTGGCCGCGCAGCAGCTCCACGCGGGCACGCTGGAGCTCGTCGAGCGGGCCGGCCTGCGCGGTGGCCAGCAGCTCCAGCGCGGCGTCGGGCGCTCCCGCCTGGTGCTTGGCCTGCGCCGCGGCCAGCGCGCGCTGCGCCCGGCGCTCCGCGTCAGGCGTCAGCTCGGCGGCGCGTTCCAGGAACGCGGCCGCCGCGGCCAGCCCTCCGCGCGCCTCCGCGCGGCCGGCGGACCGCTCCAAGTCGGCCGCGACGTCCTCGTCGGGCACTCGGGTCGCGTGGGCGCGGTGCCACGCACAGCGATCGGGATCGATCCGCGGATCGGTGGCCTCCGCCAGCGCGCGATGGGCGCTCTGGCGCTCCGGCGACGACGCCGCCCGGTAGACCGACGAGCGCGCCAGGGGATGACGAAACAGGATGCGGGCGCCGAACTCGGCGACGCCCGCGGCCGCGGCGGGCGCCGCGGCGTCGACCCCGATCCCCAGCCGCTCGGCCGCCCGCCATACCAGCACCGGGTCGCCGACCGGCTCGGCCGCCGCGACCACCAACAGCTGCCGCGTGTGCGCTGGGAGCGCCTCGACCCGCCGCCGGAAGCTCTCCTCGATCCGGCCCGCCAGGGAAGGCGCGTGCGGAAGCCCGAACCCGCCCGCCAGCTCCGCCGCCGTCAACCCCCGGGGCAACTCCAGCAACGCCAGCGGATTGCCGCCGGTCTCCGCGACGATCCGATCGCGCACCCGCTCATCCAACGGCCCGGCGATCACCGAACCCAGCAGCGCGCGGGCATCGGCGGCGCGCAGACCATCGACGACCAGCTCGGGCAGGCCCGTCAGCTCCTGCTCGGTGCCGGACTCGCGCGCCGCGAAGACGACGCCGACCGACTCCGCCACCAGCCGGCGCGCCACGAACGCCAGCGCGTCCATCGACGCCCGATCCAGCCACTGCGCATCGTCCACGACGCAGACGAGCGGCCGCTCGTCGGCAACCTCGGAGAACAGGCTCAGCGCCGCCAGGCCGACCAGGAAGCGGTCCGGCGTGGCGCCCGCACGCAACCCGAACGCCGTGCCGAGCGCATCGCGCTGCGGCGCGGGGAGACGCCCGAGCCGATGCAGCATCGGCGCGCACAGCTGGTGCAGCCCGGCGAACGCAAGCTCCATCTCGGATTGGACGCCCGCGGCACGCACCGCACGACATCCCGCGGCGCGCTCGAGCAGATAGTCCAGCAGCGCCGACTTGCCGACCCCGGGCTCGCCGCGGACCACCAGCGCCCGGCTCTCACCCGCCCGAACGGCGTCCAGCAGACGATCCAGCGTCGCGCACTCGCTACGCCGGTCCTGCAACACCTGACGGCACCACCTCGCGCATGACTCCTCGCCGTCTCCGCTCGCCGGGGCGGCCGTGGACATCAGCCTGCATCGAAGCTAGTCCGCGCCCACCGGCCAGTCAAATCGGCGCGTGATGCCGTCGGTCGAATGGGCGCGGGACGCTGGCCCCACGTTCAGTCCCCTTCGGGTGGCAAGCGTCCCACGATGGTGGCAGCGGGCTCCTGACTGCGGGCCGCTGTACGCCCATGATCCGCCGAACCACCACCCTCCTGATCACGCTCGCCGCGCTTCTCGCATTCGCGGTGCCGGCCGAAGCGGGGGCCGCCACGCACTACGCCACCAGCTCGAACTGGGCCGGCTACGTGGTCGGCAAGCCGGGCGTCCGGTTCCACAGCGTCGCCGGCACCTGGGTACAGCCGGCGGCCACCTGCACGCCGGGCGCGCGCCGATACTCGGCCTACTGGATCGGCATCGGGGGCTACCACGCCAAGACGCACGCGCTCGAGCAGATCGGGACTCAGGCGGACTGCAGCTCGACGGGCGAGCCGTTCTATTCGGCGTGGTACGAGTTGGTCCCCGCCGGCCCCGTGGACGTCCATCTCAAGGTGCGCCCGGGCGACAAGATGTCGGCGCACGTGACGGTCTCGCACGGGACGGTCAGGTTCCGCCTCGCCAACCTCACCCTCGGCACCGTCTTCACCGCGCGAGAGCCCGCCCGGCATCTCGACGTCAAGACGGCGGAGTGGATCGTCGAGGCACCGTCGAACTGCGGCACCGGCGCCTGCCACACGCTCCCCCTGGCCGACTTCGGCACGGCAGGCTTCGCCAACGCCAGGGCCACCAACACCGCCGGGCGCACCGGCCCCATCGCCGACCCGGCGTGGTCGGCGACGGCGGTCTCCCTCTCACCCGAAGCCGGCGACTCCTCGCCCGCGAACCTCGCCGTCGGAGGCCCCGCCGCCAGCGCGACGCCGGGCGCCCTTTCGGCGAACGGCGACGCCTTCACGGTGAGCTACGCAGGGGCGCCGGTGCCGGTGCCGGTGCCGACGCCGCCCGCGCCGGAGCCGCCCACTCCTGAGCCGCTGCCGCCGACGCCAGTGCCGCTCCCACCCACGCCGACGCCCCTACCGATCGCGCCTGGCGTGCCCCCGACCGGTTAGCGATCGCTGCTCGCGGACACGACCGACCGATCGCGCTGCTTGCGACCTCGCCACAGGTTGCATGCCTGTGGTGCAAAGGACGGCCTTATTTCACCTCCTTCCGTCTTGTCTCCACGCCAGTCGAGTGTGAACGTATGTGATTACTCGATTTCGCTGGATACGACCGATCCTGAACCGGGGTGAGCGGTGGACTGCCCGCGGTACCGACTACGGCCGAGCGAGGCGTCGCGTTGGTGGTGACCTTCTCGGGCGCGCTCTGGCTGCGTATCTGGACGGCAAGAAGGTTCCCGACACCCGGACAATCGAGTCGGAACGCCTGAGCCAACTCGATTGGAGTGGATACCCTTCGGCGACGTGAGCGCCGTACACGGTCGACGACTGCTCTTCTGGATGGTCTGCGCGGCTCCGCTTCTCCTCGTCGCGCTCGCGCTCGTCAGCTTCATGGCGCTGGACGCGCTGGGTGCGCACTGCACTTACCCGAACACGCCAATGCGCCTCGACGGCACAGCCCAGTGCAACGAGCTTGGCCGACTCCGCGACGACCTCGGCTGGACTGCATGGAGCCTCCTCATCTTGTCCGTTCCGGTGGCGGCGCTCACAGCAATCGGCGGTCTCGTGGCGCGCCACATGGCGCGCAGGGCGCTCCGCCCGAACTCGGGCGTCTAGCCCTGCGCAGCAGCGGCAGGTGCTCGGGAGACAGCAGCGTCGGCCACCTCGCCGGCCAAGGCATCGCCGCTCTCCCGGAGGCCGTCGCCACACACCGCTTCTCCCATCGCCGCCTCTGGTCCCGTAGCGCTTCTGCATTGGGCGACATGGAGCAGCGCCGGCCGACGCTCGCAGCGCATGGAAAGCAGCAATCCGTCGCAGCTCCCGAGGCGCTGCCGGTCCCAGGCGAAAGCAGCAGCGCGACGGACGATGCTCCTGCACGAAGTCCGAGTGCCGAGTCGCATGGAATGGAAGCGGTCTAGGCGGGGGCCGTCCTCGCTCGCAGCGGGCATGTGCTGGCGCAGGCGCACAGCGGTGGCTGGCCGCCGTCGCATATCACCCGCATCGGGTGATGCTCGCCTCGGAGCCGTATAAGACGCTCCCCGAGTCCGTCGTAAGCGAACGAAGGAGCGCCGCTATGGCCGTCATGGCGACCAGCCGCCCGTTCCGGATCGAGGTTCCGGAGGAGCAGCTCGCTGAGCTGCGCCGTCGACTCGCCGCGACGCGCTGGCCCTCCAGTGAGCTCGTCGCCGATCGGTCGCAGGGCGTGCAACTGGCGACGATCCAGCTGCTCGCCCGCTACTGGGCGACGGACTACGACTTGGGACGGGTCGAAGCGAGGCTGAACGCACTCCCGCAGTTCACGACGGAGATCGACGGCGTGAACATCCACTTCATCCACGTGCGCTCGCCGCACGAGAACGCGCTGCCGCTGGTCATGACGCACGGCTGGCCGGGCTCCGTCATGGAGATGATCGACTCCGTCGGCCCGCTGACGGACCCCACCGCGCACGGCGGCAGCTCCGAGGATGCCTTCCACCTCGTGCTGCCCTCCCTGCCCGGGTACGGCTTCTCGGGCGAGCCGGTCGAGGTCGGCTGGGACCTGGGCCGGACCGCACGAGCCTGGGCGGAGCTCATGCGCCGCCTCGGCTACACCCGCTACGTGGCCCAGGGCGGCGACGTGGGCGCTGGTGTCACCGACGCGATGGGCCGCCAGGCACCCGAGGGGCTGATCGGCATCCACACGAACCTGCTCGTGCCGGCGCTTGGCGGCGCCATGCCGACGGACACCGACGAGGAACGCGCCGCGGCCGCGCAGATCGCCACTTTCCAGCAGTCCGGAAACGGCTACTTCGTCGAGATGGCCACCCGGCCGCAGACGATCGGCTACGCCCTGCTGGATTCACCCGTGGCCCTCGCGGCCTGGATGGTCGATCACGACACGGACAGTTACTACAAGATCTCCGGCGCCTTCGTCGACGGGCAGCCCTCGGGCAACCTCACCCGGGACAATGTCCTGGACAACATCACGGTGTACTGGCTGACCGGCACCGGCACCTCCGCGGCCCGGTCGTACTGGGAGGCCTACGGGCCGGACGCACCGGCCGCGGGCCGCGAGCCTCTGCCGCCGCCGTCGATCCCGGTCGGGTTCACCACCTTCCCCGGCGAGATCTGGCGGACTCCGCGCAGCTGGGCCGAGAAGGCCTATCCCAACCTCACCTACTTCAACGAGGTCGACAGGGGCGGCCACTTCGCCGCCTGGGAGGAGCCGGAGCTCTTCTCCGAGGAGCTACGCGCCGCGTTCGCGTCGGTTCGCTGAGTGCCCAAGTCCCCCTGCCCACGGAGGTTCTCATGACTACCACCAGCACGCTGCCTGACGTCGGGATCGAGCTTCGGGAGGGCTACGCCGAGGTCGGAGACGAGGTGAGGCTCCATTACGTCGAGGCGGGTGACGGGCCGCTGGTCGTGCTGCTGCACGGCTTCCCGGAGTTCTGGTTCGGCTGGCGGCGGCAGATCGCGCCGCTCGCGGCGGCCGGTTTCCGCGTGGTCGCGCCCGATCTGCGCGGCTACAACCTGTCGTCGAAGCCCGACGGCGTCGCGGCGTACAGCGCCGGCAAGCTGGCCGCCGATGTGCGCGATCTCATCCGCGAACGCGGTGGCAAGTCCGCGCTGCTGGTCGGCCACGACTGGGGCGGAACCGCCGCCTGGACTGCGGCGATGGACCACCCTGAGGTCGTCGACCGTCTGGCCATCCTCAACTCGGCCCATCCGCGCAAGCTCAACGAGGGATTGCGCCACCCGAGCCAGCTCGCGCGGTCCTGGTACTTCTTCTACTTCGCGCTGCCGGATCTGCCCGAGCACCACGTGCGCGCGAAGGATTGGGAGTTCTTCCAGCACTTCCTGCGCGACGCCCAGCCGCCGTACACGGAGCAGGAGACCGATCGCTACATCGAGGCGTGGTCGCAGGAAGGCGCGGCGGCCGCGATGATCGACTACTACCGCGCCGCGGTGCGACCGCCGAAGGGCACCAAGACGGAGCTTCACTCGATCTCGGCGCCCACCCTGGTCATCTGGGGTGAGAAGGATCGCTACCTCGGCCGGGATCTCGCCGAGCCCCACCACGAGGACGTGCCCAACCTCGACCGCGTCGAGCGCCTGCCCGACGCGTCGCACTGGGTCCACCACGACGAGGCCGAGCGCGTCAACCAGCTGCTCGTCGACTTCTTCGCCCCCGCCCGGCCCGCCTAACACCGCCGAACGTCGACGGCGTCTGGCGAACAGGCTTGGCAGCGTGGGGATGGAAGCGGTTCGCTCGAAAGCACTGCCATCAGGGACGGCCCGGGCGAGGCGCCGAACCACGCGCGGCCGCGCTATCGCATCGAGGCAAGAGTGGAAGCAGGCGCGCAGCTGAACGGCACTGCCGCCTTGGACGAAACCCGCGAGTAGCGACGCAAAGCCCCGGATTTCCAGCGAACCGTGCCGCGGGGACAGCGGACACAATCCTTCGGGACAGCGGACGCCATCCACCGGCACAGTTGGCCTCGGACGCCGGCGGGGAGACCATCGACCGCATCACCGACCGGGAGCGCTCGCCACGGCACGCACTCAACAATCGTCGGGCGCCGCCCGGGCCGTCCGACACCTAGGAGGCTCGACCAACCATGTCTCGACGAACGCCCTTGGCCGCGTTCGCGGCCGTCACGGCCGCACTCGCTGTCGCTGTCCCGGCGGCGAGCGCGAGCGCCGTAACGACCGCGCCCGCCGTTGCCACACCCCCAATCGCCGGGCCCATCTCCAGGCCATCCGCCCACTTGTGCACCATGCTGGCCGAGCAAGAAGCACGCGCGCTCTCGGCGGGAGACATGGCGCTGGCGACCTTGTTCTCCACGACGTTCATGGATGACGGCTGCGGGGGTGCGGCCGTCTAGCCGTCCCCGCTCGTCGGCGGGCAGTAGCGCTGGCTCGCCGCGGAGAACGCCCCGCTAGGCGCCACGACGCTGGCAAGGCGAGCAGCACAGACGCCCACGGCAGCAAGCGGTGTCCGCGTTGGGACGCCGGCCATCGAGCTGCTCGCGAGCCCTCACCGGCCGTCGGGGCGGTGCAGCGCCTCACGCCAGCTGCCGCCGCCCTAACCGTGCGAATAGTGAACGAACGGGGACAGGTGCCGCGAGAGCGGCGACGCGACCGGCCCGTTGGAGGCCACGACCAATCTCCTAGTGATTGCAGCCAAGTCGCGGGTTCCACCACGATGGAGCCAGACGGGATCGAACCGACGACCTCCTGCTTGCAAAGCAGGCGCTCTCCCAGCTGAGCTATGGCCCCAAGGGGCCGGAGTCTAGCTCGATGAAGGGCAGGCGTCACGGGCGGCGGCGGAGGTTGCGCCACTCGTCGAGGGCTTCGCGTTCGCGGAGGGATGCGACGGCGGTGGCGTCGATGTCGAAGTCGTGGGCGGCGTCCGAGCACCACAAGGAGGGATGGCGGTCGAGCCAGCGGCGCGCGTCGGCGCGGCCGAGCTCGATCAGGCGGTCGATGTGGTCCTCGTCGAAGAGCAGGAACGACAACAACTCGCCGCGCGAGGGTGAGCGGCCGCCGCCGAGCAAGCGCGACATGAACGGGTAATCAGGGCGTAGCCAGCCCTGCAGGCCGGCGTAGCGGTCGTCGAAGACCTCGTCGGCGACCGCGGCCAGCTCGCCGCGGCGCTCGGGAGCGACCAAGGCGTAGGAGATGCGCCGGTAGGGCTTGCGGCCGCGGGCGGCGCGGTAGGCGTCGGCGGCGCCGCGCGGGCCGGGCCCGTGCGCGTCGACCACGAACGAGTTGATGGTGGCCAACCGCCGCAGGTCGTCGGCGACCTGGTCCACCAGCAGCCCGTCGATGATGTTGGCGGCGACGTCGGCCAGCCGCGGCGACCCGTTGGCCTTGGTCGGCGGCTCCACCTGCGCCCGGAACGGCTGGAAGCCGATGACGACGACCCGGTCAGCACCGAGGGCGAGCGCCGGCGCGACCGGGCTGTTCAGGCGGGTGCCGCCGTCGACGTAGTACCCCGCCAACGCCGCCGGGTGCGCTATCTCGACGGGCGGGAACAGCACGGGGATCGCCGCCGAGGCCCGCACGTGCTCGTCGCCCAGCCGCGCCGGGACGTACTGCAGCGAGTCGGCCGCGCGCGATGCCGGCACCCGCCCGACCGAGTCCACGAACGCGACCGGTCCTGCGCGGTCCAACGACGTCGCGACGACGCATGCGGCCTCGATCACGCCCGTGCGCACGTTGCGGTGCAGCGCGTCCCAGTCGATCCAGCGGTTCAAGCTGCGCCGCAACGGCGCCGGATCCAGCAGCCCGGCGAGCCGGACGCCCGGCACCTCGAGCGCCTCGCCGAGCATCCGCAGCGCCGTGAGCGGCAGCCCGAGCCCGACGACCGGACGGATCACGTCGGCCTTGCGCAGGCCGCGCCAGTGCTCGATCAGCGAGGCGACCGCCTCGGCTGCGGGCCGGTCGGCCGTCGCGCCCAGCGCCGTCGCGTTGATCGCGCCGACGCTCGTCCCGCACAGGATCACGGGTCGCTCGCCGCGCTCCTCCAGCAGCGGCAGCAGCACCGACAGCGCGCCCACCTCGTACGCGCCGCGCGCTCCACCGCCCGGCAGCACGAGGGCGACCCGCGGTGGCGCGCCGCGGTGGTTGTAGGAGCTTGGCATCGGCTCCCACAGAGCCTGCTGCCCGCGTGGCCGCGGCGCTACGGACCGGCGGGCCGGCGCGGACCGACCGAACGGAGGCGCGAAAGGGGACGCGAGCGCGCCGTGGCTGAGGCCGATCGGCGCGCTCGCGGCGTCCTTTGCCCCCCGTTTCACCGGAGGGACGGCGCGCCGGAATTGTTCCCCGATGCCGGCGCGCTGCCTGTGTCGAGAAGGGTGTCGACCCGCTCGCCAGGCACCCCAAGCGGTTGCGCGCCGTCGTGGACGCGTGATCGACGCGCGAGCCGATGGCGTCAGGCCATCAGCGGCAGTGCGTCAGAAGTCGAAGTCCTTCGGCGGCTTCTGCTCGAACCACAGCCGGTCGTGCTCCGGCGTCTCCTGGAGGAAGTCCGGGGTCTCCTCGAGCACGTCTTCGTCGTCGCCGTCGGCGCGATCCGCCGGCGCGGTCTCGCCCTCGGCCTCCGGCTCAGCCGCAGGCGGCTCCTCCTCGCCCAGGGCCTCGTCGACCTCGAAGGCGGAGAACTCGCGCGTCGGCTGATGCAGCAGCGGGTCGCCGTGCGGCGGCGTCGCGCTCTCCTCCTCACGCTCGGCATACGGATCGGCGTGGGTCCGTGGCGGCTCGTCCGGCAGCGGGTGGTCGTCGGCGACCGGGGCCGGCTCGTAGCCGAAGTCATCGTCGGCGTACGCCTCGCCCGGCTCGTCCAGCGCGGCGCCCGAGCCGCCTCCGGCGCTCAGCGACTCGTCCGCAGGCGGACGTTCGAAGGACTCGTCGCCATTCGCTGCCGCATCGGCTTGCGCCGTCGGCTCGGTCCGGCGAACCGGCCCGAGGGCCTCGTTCTCCTCACGTGCGATCTCGGACGGGTCAGCGCCCCGACGGCGCTTGAGGTCGAGGTGCTCCCGGATGGCGTCATCCAACAGGCCCATGGTCCCGTTAGCGTAACGAGGCCGCAGGCCGAAGGGCCCCGGCCGAGGTCACCCCGCGCCGACGGTTCGGTTCTTGCCGCCGCGCTTGGCCTGATAGAGCGCCTCGTCCGCGGCGGCCACCAAGCCGCGCACGCTGTCGGCGCAGGCGGGCAGTGCCGCGGCCCCGAAGCTCGCGGTGACGCGCAGCGGCTCGCCGCCCTCGTCGCCGACGATCGGCAGCCGCAGCGCCTCGATCCCCTCGCGTACGCGCTCGGCCAGGTTGTAGGCGCCCTCGAGGTTGGTGCCCGGCAGCACGACGGCCAGCTCCTCGCCGCCGTAGCGTGCCGGCTCGTCGATCTCGCGCGACGACGCGCGCAGGATCCGGGCGACCTCACGCAGGACGATGTCGCCCTGCTGATGGCCGTAGGTGTCGTTGACGGCCTTGAAGTCGTCGATGTCGAGCATCACGAGGCCGAGGTCCTGCCCGAAGCGCTTGGAGCGCTCGACCTCGGCGGTCATCGTCTCCTGGAACCGCCGGCGGTTCGACAGGCCGGTGAGCTCGTCGGTGACCGCCTGGCGCTCGACGGTCTCGTGCAGCCCGACGTTCTCGATCGACACGGCCGCCTGGCCCGCGAGGTAGTGGAAGAGCTCGCTCTCGCGGTGCGAGAACGGACGGCCGGTACGCCACACGGCGATCAGGCCGGTGACCGTGTCGGCGCGGGCGCCCGCGGCCGGGCCGGCGCGCAGCGGATGTGCGAGCGCGTGGCCGCCGTCGACGCTCGCGAACCCCGGCTCGCCGACCGCCAGGACGCGGCGCTCGGCCTCGACCGCCGCGGCGGGGCGTTCGTCGCCGCTGCCGACCGACGCGACGGGCCCGAGCTCGCCGTCCGGCCCGCGCCGCGTCAGCGCGTGGCCGCCGCGCGCGTCGAGGGCGTCGACCGCGGTTCGAACGACGATCTCCAGCAGGCCGTCGCGGTCGAGGTTGGAGGCGAACGTCTCGCCGATCCGCCGCAATGACGACTCCAGGCGCTGGCGCTCCTCGCCGAGCTCCTCCAGGCGCCCCTCGAGCTCGCGCGACATCTTGTTGAACTCCTCGCCGAGCTGCGCGAACTGGTCGCGGCCGCGCGTCGGTGCCTTCGCGGAGAAGTCGCCGCCGCCGAGCCGGCGGGCGGCCGCCAGGAACTCCTCGATCTGGCGGTTCAGCGACCGGGAGACGACGACCGCGGCGACGAGCGCCAGCAGGAAGAACCCCGCGAGCACCAGGCCCGCGACGAGGCGGCCGTTGCGGATGTCGCCGGCGGTCGCCGCCTCGGGCTCGAGGACCGAGACCTGCACGTGCTCGCCGAGGAAGCCCGGCGCGCCGAACGAGGCGGCGCGGTACTCCCGCCCGCCGACGGTCACCTTGCCCGTCTGCGACGGCAGCGACGCGCCGCCGGCCGAGGGGATCGTCGAGGCGATGACGCGCCCACCGCGGCGCACGATGGTCTCGAGCTGCGTGACGCGCTTGACCAGCCGCGCATACTCCTGCGCGTCGAGGACCGAGACCTGGAGTTCGGCGACCGGGCGTCCGTCGGCGACGAGGCTGCGCGTGGCGGGGAAGGACGCGCGGGGATCGCCGACGTCGGCCCAGACCTTGCCGTTGCTCGACAGCACGATGCGGTCGGCGGTCGTCTTCGCCAGCAGCCGGCGCGCGACGGTCCGGATCCGCTGCGGATCGCGGCCGCGCAGGGCCGCTGCCAGCGCCTGGTCGCGCCCGAGCTGGGCGGCGAGCCGGTCGGCGTTCGCGCGCGCGTCGTAATAGAGGCTGATCGCGGCCTCCTGCCGAGCGGCGACGCGCGCGTCGGCCTGGCCGTGCTCGCTCTCGGCGATCAGCCGGAAGACGACGAGCGTGACCGCGACCATCGGAACGATCACGATCAGCACGAAGAACAGCCGCAGACGGGTACGGAAACTGGACAGGCGATCACGCAGATCGCCGAAGGGGCCGCGGTCGGACATCTCCCGCCGCGCAGCGTACTCCGGCCCACGGGCACGTCCGCACGGCGTGGACCGATGAGGGGCGGCTACAATCGGCGATTCCACCCGGGGCTATAGCTCAGTTGGGAGAGCGCCTGGATCGCACCCAGGAGGTCGGGGGTTCGAGTCCCCCTAGCTCCACTCGGATGAAGCCCCTGCTATCGCGGGGGTTTCGTCGTTCTGGGGGCGGGCCGTTTGACACCCGCTTGGCCGGCGTTTTCAGGCACTAGTGCCTGAAAACGGCGATATGTGACTTGTTCGCAGCGGATTGCCGGCGATTCGTGGCGCGCTAACGCGGACGCCGCGGGTCAGTCCTAGCCCGTCACCGGCTCCGAGTCCCGTCGCAATCCGCGTCAGCCGAGTGTGCGGCTGAGCTCGAACATGACCTGGGCCGTGAGATAGACGAGTTGGCGGGCGTCCTCCGAATTGACCGGCTCGCCTTCCTTCTGGGCACCATGTTCTAGCCGCTGGGTCAGGTCCGAGACTGTGCCCCAGTAGGCGAGCAGCGCATCGAGGACCTCGCTTCGGGCCTCGCCGAGATCGTCCCTGCGAGCGTTGATGACGGCACGAACGCGGGCAACGGTTTGCGTGGGCGACTCGGAGCTATCGACGCGATGTCGATCAAGTAGCTCTGTGGCGAACATCTGCATTGCTTCGCGGATGGTGTGACCGACGACGGTTGCGTTGACCGATCGGGACGCGTGCTGCTGGTCGGCTTGCAGCCACAGTCGGAAGGCCTGGGGGAAGCGCTGGGCCATTTCGTCTCCGCGCAGGTAGGTCAAGACGTCACGCTCGACCGCGGCCAGCCGGTCGGCCATACGGCGACGAGCGAGTTCGTAGACCTCGAACCCTCGTGGAGTGACCACGAAGTTGAGGCCAGTCACGTAGTTCTGGCTGGTCCATTTGAGCAGTCCGGCCTTTTCGAGCTGGGAGACGTCATCGCCGACGACGGGAAAGTCAATGTTGTTGGCGCCGACGACGCGGGCGGGGTCGGCCCGGTGGGCGAAGAGGAACTCGCGGTCGTGTGCTGGCAGTTCGTGGGCGAGGCCCGCGATGCGGTCGAACAACTCACGCTGCGCAGCTGAGAAGCTCGTCAATGGTCCATCACCGCGGGCGCCTGAGCCGAGGACCGAGCTTCCCGCGGGCGTGAGCGCGACCTCCTCGAGGCTGCCCTGCTGTTTGATCGCTCGCAGCAGCCGGGCGTCGAGCAGGTAGGACAGCAACAGCCAGTAGGTGTGTTCGTCGGTATCCGGCACCGGCGAGGTTGGCTCGTCGGTGCCTCGTGGTCCTGAAATATGTCCGGCATGCGGTGGGTTGTCGCGCAGGTGAACGAGGGCGGCGAGCGCGCGGTCCCACCAGCGGGTGGTCACCGCAGGCCGGTCGGCCGTGGGCCACGCGCCGACGCTCTGCAAGCCCGACAGGCTCAGGTATGGGCGATGCCATGTCCGCATCGACCCATCGCCCTCGGAGGGCTCGCCAGCAAATAGGCCGGCGTAGGCGGCGTCCTTGAGCGCCTCGTGAACCTCGTCGGCACTGAGCCCAGGGACTGAGAACCGGGTGCTCGCGTCAGCCGTGGCGGCCAAGTCGATGCTGTTCTTCCAGCCAAGTTCAGCGATCCCAGCTAGAACCAGTTTCAGCCGGTCGTTGGGGTCCATGACGAAGAGCAACATACGGCCGTGTCCGGCGCCTGCCGCCATCCAAGGCCAAGCGCCACGGCCTGGCCATACAGATAGATCGACCTCCACATCGGGGTGACCGCGATTCCGCCGGTGCAGTCGGCACCCTGCAGGCATGCAACTGCGCACGCGGATGGAAGCCGACCGCCGAGCCCTCGACTTGTTCGAGCGCCGTCAGATCGGTGTCGGCGTCGCGGTGCTGCACTCCGAGGCTCGTGTCGGCAGCTACGACGGCATCCAGTTCACGCTCCTGGTCACCGATGGCCAGGCGATCCGGATCCGCCACGCGATGGTCGGCGTGCCCCGGGCAGAGATCGTCGATCTAGAGTTGGTCGAGGCGATCGAGCGCCGATTCATGAAGTGGGCCGGGGCGGTTGCCCGCGAGGAGCGCGTCCGGATCGTGCTGCGCGGTGATCGGTTCCTCGAGTTCCCCGAACTCTGGTTCTCCGAAGGCGCCGAAGCCGCCTAGCCAGACGCTCCTGCCGAGCGGTTGCTTGACGATGTGACGGGACCATCACCGCACGGGCAGCCTGGGGAAGGCCGGCACTAGACGCGCATTCGGCCAGGAGGGCTCGGCAGCCGGTTGCCAGACTAGGCGAAGTCTGGCCGCTCGCCGATGGTGAGCATGTCGGAACGCTGCAGGACAAGGCCGTCGCGTCGTTCGATTGCTCGGCGAGTCTCGGCAGCGAACTCCCCGGCCATAGCGGCGACGACTGGTCGAGCGCCGACGCGGTCGGTGAAGCGCAGCAGCGTGCGAAGTTGGGGCCTGCCCAGTCCGCGGGCGTCGAGCTTGCATTCCGCAGCGTGCACCGTTGTGCCATCGCTGGTTAGCAGGTCAATGTCGAACGGGTTCTGGTCTGCCTCACGGAACAGCATCCCCGGCCACGCATAGTCCGGTCGGCCAAAGCGAGACGGGTCACGAAGTGCACGCAGGGCCAGGACGACGGGGAGCACGTGCTGGTCCATGACGCGGGCCATCAGTCCGTCGACCCGGTAGGCAAGCGGCGCCTCACCCCCGTCGCGCGCCATCACAGGCAGGACCTGATCGTGCCCGCACGCGCGGCACCGCACGCGCTCGTCGAGCTCGCGCAGTGCGAGAAACGTGGGGAACCGGCACTGTGGACAGGCCACGTTGCGGCCGCGGTGCACGAACCCCACTTCGACGAGTGGACCCAGCGCCGCAACGACCTGCTGCACTTTGCGGGCGGTCGCGCTCGCGAGCTGCGCGGCGGTCTTGCTCGGGAGCTCCATGAGCAATTCGTCCTCGCGCAACGTCTCGGCCAGGTCTGTTGCCAGGTCGGCCTCTCGCTGTCGGGTCGCAAAGCGCTTGGCGAGCCGCTTGACCAGCTGATCTCGGGAGAGCGGAGCCAGGTGGGCCAGCACTTCGATGCGTGTCTCATCGACTAGCGCGTCAAGGCGGTCAAGATCACCGAGGCGCTGCAGCAGCGCTCGAGCGTCCTTTCCTGCGCGAGGCTCCTCGGGCCCGTACCCGTGGTCGGTGGCCCAGTCGCGCAATGCGGTGTCGCTGTCCGGAAGCGAGACGGCCAGCGACCACGGCGACGCTGACCCCATGTTGATCCCCAAGCCCCTGGGGTGAGCGAAGCTCCCATGCATCATGCGCGTGGCGGCCGTCGGCGTGATCGGCAACGGGACCGGCATCGTCTGAATCACGAGGCTGGCGCCGCCACCGGGCCGGTAGCCTCGCGGCTTCGGTAGCTGAGCATCCCCGCGCCCGTCCTTCACATACAACTCACCGTCGTGACGGACACCTCTGATGAACCGACCCTTCACTACCGGCCTCCGCGGGAGCCACGTGGGCGGCTCGTCCTCGGTCACCTCCGCGTGAGACTGAAGCCTGTCGACCGCCGCGCGCTCGATGCCCAGGGTGGCCAGCGCAGCGTCGACCACCGGTTCACGCCGCGCCGCAACCTTGACGAGGAACGTCGGTCGCCGTGCCGGGCCCGTGCTCGCTTCGCTCCAGACGCGAAGCGCCTCGAGACTCTCAGGTGCCAGCAGCGCCTCCCGCGGAACGCCGATAACTGAGGCGAACCGGTTGTTGGCGTCGGCGGCGGTTCGAAAGTTCCAGAACGCAACTAGCTCGTCAAACGATCCGGTCTCGAAGATCCAGAGATACGGCCACGGTTCTCCGTCCCACCGTCCAAGCACCGGCATGGAAATCTGAGACACCAGCAGCGGCGACACCATGTTGAAGCCCAACTGGCCGCCTAGCAGCGCCATGAAGGCGAGATCGCCATCCACCGCTCCGACATCGAAGCGGTCAGCCCATTCATCTTCGTGCTCGACTACACCCCAGGACACCTCGGCAACGCGCTGCAACGCAGCAGATGCGAACCTCGGAATCGTCATAGCGTGCCGGAGGTTTTCCTGTGCCGGAGCGTCGATCAGCTCGGCTGGATGCAAAGCGCGAAAGCCGAAGCCGCTGCCCCACTCGACGGGGCTCAGAGCCGCCTGGGTCTCGACGAGCGCCGCTCTTGTGTCTGCCCCGAGGGACGGGTGCAACCATGTGAGGTCGAGCGCTCGCGAATCCACAAGCGGCTTCCAGTTCCCCCGGAGTCGGCCGCGTTGATCGCAAGTCAGGATGAGCGCTCCGGATCCATTCCAGACGCGCGAGCAGACGCGGATGACATCCGTCAACGCTTCCCAATCTCCATGCGGAACGACGAAGGCCCATTCGGGACCATGGGCGTAGAACCCGAGTCGGTGGTAGCCGTTGAGGTGCGAGTCGAGCACGATCGGCGACCTTAGCCATCCCCAGCCACGAACGACAGACGGCGCCTGACGTTATCTCGCACGTCCGCGAACATCTCGACCGGCTCTCCGATGTCAGAGACAGGGCTTCGAGCCTTGTCGCGATGCCCGTGACCGCCTGGCGCGGGACTACACTTTCTCCGTGGTTCACCGCATCTTCAAGCTGCTGGACTCGCGGTTCCTGTCGCGGGTCGGAAACGCGGAGATCTTGCTGCGGCTGGCCGGGCTCCTGGGTTTACTGGCCTTAGGGGTGCTGGCGACGATCGCTCCGATCCTCACCTCACAATGGTGGCCTTTCGCCGTTTGGCTCACCGCGTCGGTCGTCATTCTGTTGGGTTGGCGTCAGGTGACCTCAGCGCGCCGCGCCGACCAGCAGTTCGCCGCACAGCCCCTACCCGAGCGGCAGACCCTCACCCGCTTGATCCGGTTAGGGACGGAGATCATGAGCGAGGCGAACATGGAAGCGAGCCAGGCCGCGGCCAGCTTGGGCGCACCGAGCGACGAGCAGGCTCGGAAGGGTCTAGATGCCGTCCGCGACCGTGAGGCCGAATGGACCAACGCCGTGGAGAACTTCCTCGCCAACCGTCCAGAGCTCGATCGGTTTTGCGAGGCGCACGGATTCCCGGCACCGGGCTTCTATGCGGTCCACAACCGTGTCAAGGCGCGCCTGAGGGTGCTCCGCGAGATCGCACATGAGCTTGAGCGCCCAGGGCAGTCCACCCCGTCCGAGCGGCTGAATGCAGCACTGAGCGACGGCATCGTACCGCGCACGAGAGTGACGCTTCGTCCCGACGAGGGACCGCCGTTCGACGAGGACCCGCTCTTTTGCTGGGCGAAGCGCACGCATGATCTCCTGCGGAAGCACTTCCCCGGATACGCTGACGACTTCTTCGGTGAGGACTTCACGCTTGGGCCGGCATACTTCGGTATGGGGTTCACGACGAAGCTTGAGGATCTCGGGCGTGCCGGATACCTAGAGGGACAGATCGCTCTGCTCAAGCAGATCGCGCTGCAGGCGCCACGTGCGATCCCCGACTCGACGACCGGCTCCGTCCCCCAGCTTCGGTAGGCCCGTGGCGGACCCTGGAGCCCCCACCGAACCATCGGCCGGTTCGCTGCCAGGTGTCACACGGGAGACGCAGGCACCCGACCGGCCCGTCCGTACGGAGTCGAAGCCGCGGGTACCCGGCCTTCACTGCCGTCGGCTGGACTCGCTTTGACTCTCGCTGAGATCACCCATCCTGCTCAACGATGAGAGTCGCGTGCTCAAGTCGGCGGGCGACGAAGCTCAGGATGGCTAGTTGCTCCATCGTCTCCGCCGGGCCGGGATCCACGAGGCGATGGGCGGTGGGGTTGCGGATAGCCGCGATGATGCCCTGGGCCAGCAGATGGACGCCGCGCTGGACGTTGGCGCCACTTGCTGTCTCCAGGTCACCGACACTGAGCCGCGGTCGCTTTGGAGTGAAGGCGAGGTTCATCAGATGTTCCCCGTCGGCGTCGGGGAGACCGGCCCGTTCACGGACAGCGTCCTGCAGTGCTACGCCCGCACGCTCGACGGCCTCACGGCGATGATCGCCAGCTAGTAGCTCGGCTGCGGCGGACGCGATGAGTGGGTGCAGATGATCGGTGACGTAGGCCGCTCGTTCTGGCCGTTGGAGGTCGGCGAGCGAGGCGTTACTGGATGACTGGGCTGGTTGCCAGCGTCCTATCGTCGTCCCGTCGAGATCTGGCCACCATGCGTCGGCTTGGGCTTCCAGGTAGTTCTCCAACGTGCTCGCGTCGGCGACCTCGAAGATCACTGCCTCGCTCAGACCGAAGCGCATCGTGCCTAGCTCGCCGCCCTGCGCCAGCAGCGCCCAACTCTCCATGCGGCACAGCTCCTCGAGCCGCCGGGCGTCAGCCGGCTCGATAGCCAACAAATCGACGAACTCCTGAGAGCTGACGACGGCTTCTTCGTCGGGTGTGCCATAGCGGCGGACTGCCTCGGCGAGCACCAGCACGAATTGATCACATAGAGAGCGGGCGTCGGCTAGGTAGGCGAGCCCGCGAACGGTGAGCATCAACTGCTGATGCTGCGGATCGAACCGCCCGAGCGCTGGCGGCATGTCTCGCCCCGTCTGCTCGAGGTCCATCCGCACCCCCGTGCCGAACAGCCGTCGCGTCAGCTTCGGCGCCTCAGGCCAGCTGGCGTCCACGGCGAACTCACGCCAGATCGTCTCGAGGAACGCGAGGTGTGCCGCCGCCCACTCGTCGAGCTCGGCCACCGTCTCTGCTGCACGCTGCGACATCATCGCTGCAGTGTGACGCCGGCCCGGGGTTGAGACTGAGCGATCTGGCCTGGCGACCCGGCACTTGATTGATCTCTCGCCCTTCCCACGGAGGGCGAGGCAGTTGGCCACCGCGCCGGAGGAGGGGTCCAGCGCCGAAGGAGCGGTCCTGCGCCGGAGGAGCGGTCCAGCGCGCGGCTGACGGCGACCGGGCCGGCGGGCTCGTTGACGAAGCGGATGTAGGTGAGGACGAGGTCGTCGAGTTGGCCGGGCGCAGGGGGACCGGTCAGCGGTGCGGCGGGGGGGTGGTTCGTCGTCGAGGCGCTCGACCTGCTCGAGTACGGTCATGCTCGTCCCTTCCGATGACGTGTCTGCTCGGATCCTGCCGCTCAAGCCGTCAGACTTGGCGGACGACGTCACGCGCGCCGTGGCTGCGCTCGGCGGCGAGGCCCAACGGGTGGACATCATCGATCGAGCGCTCGAGGTAGGCGGCTGGACCAACGAAGAGCGCGCGGTCGTGTCCCGGTATGTCAAGCCGTCGCGGACTTACCACCTCCGCACGCTTGCCGACTATGCGGTCACGACGTGCAAGGAGCGAGGCAACCTCGTCGAGGTCGACGGCAAGGGACGATGGCGGCTAGCTGGTCCGCTCGGCGTCGCTTCACACCCGCACGGGCGCGTGTTCACGGCTGGGGTAGGGCTCGGCACCGAGCCGGTCGGCGACGATTGGAACGCCGCCGATTCCCAGCACCTCTGGTTCACCCAGCGGTCGTTGACGCTGAGTCGTGGCGACCACGTCTTCGCCCTCGGCGCCGGGCGCAAGAGTGTCGTTCTTGGTCTGTTCGAGGTGACCTCGGGCGGAACGGAGCGTACGCCTGTCAACCCTTGGGACCCAACGCGCTGGCCGTGGGCAATCGCGGTCCGGCCGTTGGCCGCAGTTCCGCCGCCGATCGCGCACGCGGTGCCCGGCCTCACCGCGCCCCGGGGCACCGCTAACGCCGTCGGTGAGAAGGCGACGCGCGATGCGCTGTACGCCGTCGTTAGGGAGTTCGCGGTGGCTGATGAGGGCGGAGCCTTCGGCGGTAGCCGCGATCCACGTGTGGTCGCGCGGCGCGCGCGACCGTTCGATCTCTCGCGAGCGCCGGCGACGTCAGCATCTGGGTTCGGTGGCGATGACTCCGAGGCGCGGGCGCTTCGAGAGAAGGCGCAACAAGGACACCATCAACTCCTGGCGCATCTCCACACGGCCTTGGACCGTCGAGGATGGAGCGCGCTCGAGGAGATTCCCGCCGCGATCGATCTACGCGGACAAAGCCCGGTCGGCGAGAGCGTGATCTTCGAGGCCAAGACCATCAACGAAAGCAACGAGACGTCTCAGTGCCGTGGCGCGCTCGCCCAGCTCCTCGAGTACCGCCTTGAGTACGGCCAGCCAGACGACCGACTAGTGGTGGTCGTCGACAACGAGGTCGGTTCCCGTCGATCAGACATCCTCGAGCGGCTGGGTGTCGCCGTCGTATTGGCGACCCCGGAGGGCTTGGCCGCCCTGAACCAGACCGGACAGGCAGTTCTCGAGCACCGCCCGGTCAGCTAGAAGCACCGGGTCAGTTTTTGGGTGAACGTCGCCGGCAGACGCTGTTCCAAGTCGATGATGTCAACGTGGGAACCTGCGCCTTGGACGAACTCGCCGATCGATTGGTCCAAGGACCCGAAACGCTCCTCAAAGAGCTCCCGCACGGCCGGCGCCCGATCCAGCCCCCATCCGGCCTTTGCCTTTGTCCGGGTCAAGAAGCGGATGGGCCGCGGCCCAAGGACGTACAGCTCCGCAATGCGACCAGATCGGTCTGCGGCGAGGTAGTCCTTGAAGGCCTGGCGTTGACGCATGGCGTTCCCTCGCGGCGCCCAGTCGGCAAGCTTGAACTCCGCAATGTGCGCGTACATGGATGGTCGCCGCGCCGAAGTCGACGTTCTCCCAAAGCAGACCCAACAGCTCCGAGATACGCATCCCGGTGAACAACGCCGTCGCGACCAACGGTCGATACTGGTCGGCGGTACAGGCCAGCAACCGGACGACTTCCTCACGACCCAGCACCCGTTGGCGCCGAGGCTGGGGATGCGGTCGCTCGTCTGCTTCGAGCTTGGCGATCGGGTCGTCGACGATCCACCCGTGGCGCTTGGCGAAGCGCAGGGCGCTGTGCAGCATCGCGAGCGCGTTGCCAGTCGGCCTCTCCGAACAGCCAGCCACCCGCATGCTGTCGATCACGTCGCAGGTGTCATCGACGGTGATCGCCGACACCCTGCGGCGGCCGAGACGCGGGAGTAGGTGCCGGTCGAGGTAGTAGCGATGAGCTTCCAAAGTGCGCGACCGGCGTAGGTCGGCAGCGACGCGCGTCTCGTAGCGCACCAGCCAGCGATCGACGACCGTGCTGAGACGGAGGCTCGTCGCGACCGGGACCTCCCCTCGCTTGGCAGCCTGCATCAGCGCCTCGCGTTGACCGCGGGCCTCCTTTAAGTCGAGGCCCACGACGCGAAATCTCGGCTTGCCGGCGACCATGAAGCAGACCATGTACTTGCCATTGGGTATTTCGTAGATCCCGCGCTCGACCCGACGACGACCGGGCCGCGCCTTCACGTTGGTGGACATACCGCTCTCCCTTCTTCGGTGACCACTTGTCGAAGGGGATGCTCGCTGAGTCCACGACCGGGCATGCGCGCATCGCGGCTACGCCCTCGCCGCCTTGGAGGCTACGCGCGGTCGTGTGCGAGGGTCCGCGATTGCAGCGGTCACCACCGTCGGCCAACAGGGATTCCTCGTCGACTTCGGTCTTGCCGCCCAGCGATAGACCGAATGCACGGGCGGAAGGATGTTGACGCAGGACGCATGATCGCGACGGCGATGTCGCGCGCTGAGTCGGCGGAGCAGGTGACGAGGTTGACAACGCTGCCGGTCGGCGAGGTATAGGCCATCCGTCTGCGATCCATCACTGATTGATGAATAGGACGTTTGACGCGCTTCTGTGCCGCTTGACGAGCTACTCGCTTATCGCGCCGAGCACACCGCCGGCCTCCCACGCGCTGACATTACGATCGTGCGCGAGAAAATTTCCCCATCGATAACTAAATGCGCATAAGCTGACGCCGCATCTCGCGCTCGGCGAGGCACGAGGCGATAAAGGAGTACGGACGTGAGCGGGACCGTGACGGACACCAGCTGTGGAGTGTTCTTTGGCCTCGGAGGCCTCGACCCCGACGCGATCAACCGCTTCATCGTGGGAGAGGACACCGAGCCGCGGACCCTCACGACGACGGAGGCGACGGCCGAGTTGGGCGATCCGTTCGCGACGCTCGTGCTGCTGAAGGGGACCCTTCCGCGCACGGGCGAGGCGGTGATGGCGGCACTAAAGGCCGCCGCGCCGGCCGGCGACCCGCTCGGCGCCGATGTCCAGCCGTTCGTGCTCGGCGAGGGCAGTCAGCTGCCGTCCGGGGCCTCTGCCGACCGCGACATGCGCTTCGTCGTAGCAACCGGCGGCGCCGGGCCCGACGGGCCTGACGTGATCATCAGCGTGTTCGATCCAGCCGGCGGCGACGTCGAGCTGATGGCATGGGACCGCGTACGGGGCGGGTTCAACTACTACCGCACCGTCGGGGACGAGGCTGCGTGGGTGCATGCGGGCAACTCGCGCCACGCACTGGCCGACCCGACCCAGGGCAAGGGCCCGTTCGAGAGCCATGCCAGCGGGACGATGCTTATGAAGGAGCTGCGGATCCCCTGGAACAACTGGAAGTCGTTCGAGGCTGACATCGACGGCACGATTGTGTTCGGCGCGGGCGATCCGCGGCGCGACCACCCGTGGTTCACCGGCGCCCAGGGCGCCGAGAACTGTGAGGTCAACGTCGCGATACCCGCCATCGAGCGTTGGGGCCGCGCGCGCTTCGACCAGATCCTCGCCGACGGCGGCACCGTCGCGGACCCCGGTCGCATCCTGCTGCAGGTGCTCGACACGCCGACGGTCAACCTCGTCTCCAGCCGCGCCGAGAGCCAGGACCCGGGTACCGGCGGCGTGACGCTTCCAGCGAGCTTCTTTGTCAGTGAGGAGGCGCTCGCCAATGCGGTCGGTCTCCAGGGACCGCCTGCGTTCACCGTCCCGACAGACATCTACAAGGAGAGCTTGAGGAGGTTCGAGTTCGCCCTCGACGACGGCAACCGCTTTCACCAGGCGGGCGACACGCACTTCGCCTTCTTCGTCCCCGAGCGCGCGCTCGAGGACGATGTCGCGCTTCGCGAGGCGCTGCGGATCGGTCTGCTAACGCCGCGCCTGGCGGCCGCGCTGTTGATGGTGGACTTCCCAAACCCGATCTACTCCGACCGCCGCCGCAGGCTGTTGGACCACGTGCCCACGCAGGCTGTTGTCGCGGGTGGGGCGAGCACGTTCTCACAGGACATGGCCAACGCGATCCTCGGCGCCGCGCCGGGTACGCCCGAGGGCAGTCCCGAGCGCGAGTTCGCCGACCGCTGGGCGGTCGGCGAGGTCTTTACCGCTCCGTTCAATACGTTGTTGGTGTCCTACTACGCGGCGGTCGTCGGGCGGGTGACAACGCAGGATGGCTTCGACGCCTACATGCGCCTGGCCGAGACCCGCCGGCGCCGAGCGAAGGTGGCAACGCCGATCGTCCGCGAGTTCCCGCTGCTGTTCCCCCGCACAAACGTCCCCGACGCTGCGCGCAGCATGCGTCTCGACGGGACCGTTCTCGAAGCCTGACGGAGGCACCCATGGCCAAGCTCACCACGTTCAGCCCGCCAGCCGGCCCGGACGACCTGTCCGCAGACGCGCGCAAGCAGTGGAGCCCTCGCGTGTCGGGCCTCTTTCAAGAGGTCCAGGACGGGTCTGGCCCGCTGCCGCAGTTCTACGACCCCACCGAGAAGTCCACGGCATCGGACGCGACGAGCGCTGTCGTCCCCTGGCCGGCGTTCCCGGGGACGCTGGACCAGCAGGGTGGCACGGACGAGCAGCGCTGGCAGGCCGCCGACGACCGCGAGGCGCAGGACGAGTACTGCGAGTGGGCGGTCACACGTGACGACGCCGGGCGCGTGATCCGCGTCACATTTACGACCGAGACGCCGGACTACTATGACCACTTGCTGCAAGCCGACACGGCGCGGTTCGAGCAGCTCTACGCGGAGTTGGCCGGCCGTCCGATCGACCTCGCCCGAGTACGCGGTCAGGACGGCAACCTCAACCCGCTCAACCCCTTCAACCGGGCCGGCGACGGCACGATCGTCCACCTCTCTCAGGGCAGTAACACCCTCGGCGCCGCGGTCACGCTCGCGGGGCAGGCGACGGTCGTGCGCGTGGACGACGATGGCCACCGCGTGACCAATAAGAAGCAGCTGGTGCGCTGCGGACAATTGGGTGGGCCCGATCGCAACAGCGACCCGCAGATCGCGATGGCCATCAACAACCAGGCGGCGGATGGCGCCGAAGTCTCGCTGGCCGATCCGCCCGGCCTGTTCTTGGGGGACTTCCTGAGCGCGGGGCTCCAGACGCCTGACCACGCCGACGCCAAGCAGTTCTGGACGGTGACGCGCGGCACCGCGGAGCGGTCGGTGCGGGCGGTCTTCGAAGTGCCGAAGGAGCGGGGCTACGTGGTGGGCGACATCGTCAAGCAGGGCCACAAGATCACCACGGGCGGGCAGTTGGCCGAGCACGTGCGAGTGCGCATCGTCGCTGCGGTGCTGCCGGGCACGGTAGAGCCGATCACCAAGCCGTGTAGATAGGGCATGGAAGCGCCGGGACGGCTCGACGAGCTGGGCGCGGCCGGGCGCGCGGCGTGGGACGCGGTTGTCGCCGACACGCTCAAGCGCGGCGTCGAGGCGCACGTCCCGCAAGGGCTGACCACCGATCCGGCCGTCGCGACCGAGATCCGGGCCCCCGATTGGCCGTCGTTCCCTGCACGGATCGCAGCCGAACTAGGGACCGGCGAGGCGCTGGTCCAGATGGACCTCCCGGAGGGGCGACTGCGTCACCAGGAGGAGTACTTGGAGTGGCGCGTGGTGAGGGAGGGCGACGCCATCTGCCGGATCGAGCTGACGACCGAGCTGCGGGAGTACTGGCAGGTGCTGGCCGCACACGAGCCGGATCGCTCGCGGGCGCTGATCGCCGGGTTCGCGGGCATCGACGAGGTGGCGCCTGAGCACGTGTACGGTGCGCTGGGGGACCCGTCTGCCGCGACTGCAGAGGCGCGGGCGGCGGCGTTCGCGCGGACGATGCTGCCCGTTGAGGACGCCGCGCCGGTCAGCCCCTACAACAACGGGACCGACGCCGTTTGCTGCTTGATCCACCGCGACAACACGCTGGCCGCGCTGGTCAACCTGGTACTCAGCGCGGCCCGCCCGCTGCTGGTTGAGGACGCCCTTACCGGGCGTACGCGCTACCCGTCGGGCTCGGAGGCGATCCGGGAGCTGCACGCGAGCGCCACCGATGGCCGCAACAGTGATCCGCTGGTCGTCGAGCGCGTAACGCGGTTGGCAACGGAGCGGCGGGCGATCGGCATCGACGACCCGGTCGGCATTGTGATCCACAGCGTCGAGCACCATGCACTCGCTCAGCCCGACGGCACCGACATCCCGGCGTCGTGGTTCGAGTTCGGTCGCGGCGTGACCGCAGAAGACGCGCCCGACGGCCTACCGCGTCACCAGCGCCTGACGTTCGCGCTTCCGCCCGACGCCGACTTCGCGCTGAGTGATCTCGTCGTGCGGCGCACTGGCGAGCGGTTGCGCCATGGCGGGCAGCTCGCCGCGCTGGTCCAGCTGACCGTCTACCTGCGCACGGGCCTGCCGGGAAGCGCGCCGTGACTTTGCAGGAGGGCATCTATCTCGAGCGCGATGTCCCGCCGCCGCCCGCCTGGCGAGTGGTTTTCCTCGACCTCGACGAGGGGGCGCCGCGCGGCGCCGCGCACGACGCACTCGCCCGGGTGACGGAGATGCTCCGCGACCTCCAGCAGGGTCGCATGCGCGACCTCGCCGGCCACGCGACCGTCCCTGCCAACACGTTCACGTTCCTGCTCGGCTACGGCGCGTCGTTCTTCACCACATGGATCACCGCCACGCGGCCACGCCACCTCGTCGCGCTGCGCCGCGACGGCCCGGCGTTCCCGTCGCTGACCTGGAACGGAGAGAGCCCCACTGGACACGGCGGCGAGAGCGACCTGCTCGTGCAGCTGACGGGCATCAGCCGGCAAGCAGTCGACCGGGCGGCGGTCGAGATCACCAAGCTGATCGGCGACGTCCTCCTGCCGCTGCACGCCGTCGGCACCTACGACGGGTTCCAGCGCGACGACGGCCGCAGCTGGATCGGCTTTCACGATGGCGTCAGCAACATCGAGCCCAGCCAGCGGCTCGCCGCCGTCTCCTGCCCAGGCGATCCGGACTGGAATCGCGGCGGGACGTACCTAGCGTTCCTGCGCCTGCAAGTCGACCTAGGCGCCTGGCGCGCGCTCGGCGTCGCCGAACAGGAGGCGATCGTCGGCCGCGCCAAACTGACCGGCTGCCCGCTGGGCAGCGGTCTAGACCACCCGCCCGGCGACGACGCGTCCTGGGCAGACCGCGACGCGTTCTTCAACCCGCCCGAGACGGGCGAACCCGTGATCGAGATGTCGCACATCCATCGCGTAAACCAGAACCGCGCGGCCGGTTCCACCCACGCGGGTCACCGGATTTTCCGCCAGGGCTACGAGTACCTGGAGGACATCACTGCCGACGGCGCGCGGCTCGGACTGAACTTCGTCAGTTTCCAGAACGATCTCGAGCAGCTCCAGCAGGTGCTCGGACTAGCGGGGTGGCTCGGCGACGTCAACTTCGGCGGGCCGGGAGGTCCGTCGGCGATCCAGCTGATGAGCCTGCGCGCGGGCGGATTCTACGTCGTGCCCCCGCGCGCCGATCCATTCCCTGGCGCCTCGCTGCTGGCCTACTAGGGCTCTCGAGGATGCGGGAATGGAGCAGCGTCGCTACCAACGCGTGTCGACGAGGTAGCCGGTTCGGCCCTGTCCCGGGCATCGAGTCCCGTACGGATTCTTGTGGGCGTTGAGCTTCCGGCTATGGGTCGTGCGGTCAAAGCGCTTGCCGCAGAGGGGGCACTCGATCACGTAGACGGGGCCAGTTCGGGTCGTTCGTCGATGACGTGGAGCACGGGTCGCCGTCGTCGATCGGCGCGTCGATGGCGGCGCGGCGAGTGGGCCTGCTGAGCTGAACTCGACGGCGTAGGTCGGCGTGAACGGGACGCTCGTCGCGTGCGCGCTTTGGATCCGGTCGACGCGATAGGACCTGTGCTCCCCCGACTCATGCCGAAGCGCATGCAGGACGAGGTTCCCGTCACGGGTGCGGCGCAGGGAGTACGGCTCGATGAGGCGCGTGCTCCCTTGGTAGCCGAGCTCGACACAGAGATGGTTGACGGCTGCGAAGCGGATCTCTTCGAGCGGGATGTCGGTTCCCCAGACGCCAACCGTTGGGGGCGGGGTCCAGAGCACGTCCTCGTTAGCAGCGGTGCCGAGCGGCGCTAGCGCCGGCGCGATCTCGGCACCGTCCAGCCAGCGGAAGAGGTCGCCCAAGGCGTCCCAGAACTGCTCGAACGGCGGCAGCGCCGGTAGCTGGTGACCGAGCATGTTCTCCCACTCGGACTCAAGCTCGGGCACGAGGCCGGAGGCGTCGATGCTTGCGAGCGTCGGGACGCCGATGCCCTTGTGCGCGCACTTCTCGACGAGGATCGCGTGGATGTCGTCTCTTCGGATGCGCAGGTCGTCGCGCCGGTAGAGATTGACGATGTCGTAGAGGTCTCGTGGTCGGGATCGCTCGCCCATCGCGCGGAGCTTCTCGGCGAAGACCTCCTCGAAGGCGTAGCAGGCGACATCGGCCGGTTCGGGCAGCGATTCGTCGGGCGCATACGGATGTGCGATCGGCCGCCGTTCCGGCTCGCGCGCAAGGAGCTCAGTGGCGGAGAGGTCGAGCTTGACCGAGGCGACCGCCGGCGCCGCGAGCGGTCCGCGATAGTAGACGCGACCCTCGACCGATCCTGGCTGCCTGCGCGCCTTGAGCGTCGGCTGCCGATCCGAAAAGTCGATGCCCGACCCATCGGACACGCTGGCGAGCACCTCGGCGAGCAGGGGTGCCACGTCGGCCGGGTCGATGGGACCGCCGTCGATGATCGTGAAATCGAGATCCTCGGAAAAGCGGTAGGTCTCGATGTAGCACTTCTTCAGGCAGGTGCCGCCTTTGAAGATCCATGACCGGCCGAGCACCGGATGGCCGCCGATGCCCCACAGCAACCAGCCCAGCACGTAGTCCTTCTCGACGACGCCATGCCGCAAGCCCCACTCGCGCACGCGCTGGTCGATCGCGGCGCGCGGGATCATGCGCTGGCCACAGTCCGGATCTGCGCGTTGACGCGGAGGCCCCACCGCTTGGTGATCCGCCCAGCGCTGTCGATCGAGGGATCGAGCTTGGCGAGGCCGGCGCTCCGGCGCGCTAGGGAGGTTTCGATGAGATCGGACGCGTCGCTCCCGAGCGCCTCGAGGAGATAGCCGAGGCGCTTGAACACGGTCCGATTACCCAACTGGTCGGCGTAGCTGATCAGCAGCTTGTCGTCCCGGTGCTCTCCCGAGAGGTACTCATCGAGAATGTCGGCGACGTTTCGGATGCCGCCTCCGATTGACGGATCGTCCAGCACGTCGACGATCGTCCTGGTCGGGTCGGACACGTCGACTCGCTCGCGGCCACGCCAGACCTTGCGTGTGCCGAAGAGCACCTCCGGCCGGCGGGTCACGACCCGGAACTCGGTGCCCTGAACGGCCACCCGAGCGCGACGCTGCGGCGTGGCCGACACGACGAGCACCGAGCGAAACAGCTGCTCCGTCAGACCCCAGTGCTCGCAGGCGCTCCAACCGCCGATGTAGCACGGTGCGAACACGCGAGCGGCCACCAGCCAGGGGTCGGCACGCCAAGCCTCGGGGACCTCGGCCTCGAGCGGAACCACGGTGAACAGGCCTCGGCGTACGCGACTCAACCAGCCCTTCGACGCGAGGTACCCCGCAATACGGGCCGCCTCAGCTCGAGGAACCTCCAGCACCGCAGCGGCGTCCTCCGCCGTGAACGGGCCTGAGAGCGCGCGATGCAATACCACCAGACGCTCCCGATTCCTGGGGCCAAGTCCCTTCAGTCTCGGTACATCAGGCACGCAGACCTCGGCTCAGAAAGTGAGTTTCCGCATAGGAAGTATACCATGATGGTACATCACCACTGTTGCATTCTGCTTGCGAGTCGCGCTTATACAGTTCGGAAGTACCCTAGGCGCAGCCTGCCGAACCTGGCGACCCGCTCTGGCCCCGCGGTCGCGGTTCCGTCAGGCACTGGGCGCCCAGGCACTGGAACGCCGCGAGTGCCTGGAACCCCGAGAATCGGCGGTAATCCGCGGCAATACGCCGCTTCTCAACCGCCGACGAGCACCTCTAAAAGCCCTGCAAATAGGCGATTCTGGGCGCGCAGTCTCCTTGCATCGCACCCAGGAGGTCGGGGGTTCGAGTCCCCCTAGCTCCACTCGCGTTGAAGCCCCGCCGTTGCGGGGTTTCTTCGTTTCCAGAGTGCTGTTGGTGGTCGGCTCGGACGCGCGGTGGGCAACGGAGCGGGAACGGGCTTCGCGGATCGCCTACGCGGCGGGGATCTGGGGCTGGTCTTCGAGCTCGTCGATGACGTGCCGGTACCGCATGAGCGTGAGGCGGGCGTCGTGGCCGAGCTGGCGGGCAACGTAGATGACGCTGCGGGCGTCGTGGCCGAGCTGGCGGGCAACGTAGATGACGCTGTGGCCCTCGTGCAGGAGCAGGCTCGCGAAGCTGTGGCGCAGCGTGTAGGGCGTGGCCTGGTCGATGTCGGCCGCGTTGCGTGCTCGGTCGAAGGAGCGGCGGCGCCAGGACTGGTAGGCCGGCTCGGTCCACGCGCCGCGGCGGTGGTTGGGGAACACGAGCGCGTCCCCGGCGGACGGCCGCAGGCGCGTCGCCACGCGGTGAGATCGGAGCGGAGGGGCGCGAGGAGCCGGACGGTGCGGTGCGCGGTGGTCTTGGTGTCGGCGTCCTCGCCGACGGAGAGCGCGCGCTCGATGAGGAGCGTGTTGTCGCGAATGTCGTCCCACCGGAGCGCGAGCGTCGCCGGGCCGGAGCGCGCGCATCCGCTCGACGGCGGTCGGCGCCAAGCGGCCGGACCTCCTCGCGGCGAGGAAGGCGCGCACGGCGAACGAGCCGGACGGGGTTCGCGGCGATGCGCTCGGCTTCGACGGCGCGTTGGAGGACCGAGCCTAGGAGAGGTCGAGCGCCTGGCGGACCGCCGTGGGCCCGGCGCCGGCGGCGAGCCGGTCGGCCTGCCAGCGCGATCGTCTCGGCACGGATCTCGCGGAGCTGCAGCGGGCCGAGCGTCGGCGCGATGTGATTGTCGTACAGGCTCGCGTAGTGCTTGCGCGTTCGGCGCGAGCGTCACGCCGTGGCTCGGCGCCCAGGTCTGGGTGACGAACTCGTCGAGCGTCTTCCGCCCACCGTCGAGGGAACCAAGAACACCAAGTTCCCTCCGGCGCGAGACCTCGATGTCGAAACGCTCCGCATCGCCCTTGCGGCCGAAGCTGCGCGACCGGTTCCGATCTCCCTCCCGATACGCGGGCGCGGTCCGGTCAGTCTCCAAGTCCACGAGCCGCCGGAGTGCGGCCAGCGCGTCGGGATCAGACGCGATCTGCGACAGGAGCTCGGTCGCGCTCGGACGGTCGAAGGGCACGCATCCTAGTCGACGAGACGGCCCAAACCCCCTCGCCCGATCGCGCCGCCAGGGCCGCATTCAAGCGGGTGCAAGTGTGTGCCTGTCCTGACAGCTCGCTGAATCGGGGGCGACGAAGCGACCGGAACGGTGCGAGTCGATGGGCGCCGAGGTGCTCGATTCGCGTGAACTCATCGCTCCCTCGGAGAACATGGTTCAACCGCCCCGGGTCACATTGCTCGCCAGCCGCGATCCAGAGGCGGGCCACTGGCGCGTCAGGCGCGGTCATCGGCCGCGACAGGTCGAAGGACCTTCGCGGGGACGCCGCCGGCCACCACGCCGGCCGGGACGTCGCTCGTCACCACCGCACCCGCGGCGACGACCGTGTCCTCCCCGACGGTCACACCTTGCAGGACGGTCGCGCCTGCGCACAGCCACACGCCGCGCTCGATGACGATCGGGCCAGCTGTGATGTGACTCCGTCGCCGCGCCGGGTCGATGGGGTGGCCCGAGCTGATGAGGCTGACACGGGGCCCGATGAACACCTCGTCGCCGATGGTGATGCCGCCGATGTCGTTGAGCGTGCAGTTGTGGTTGATGAAGACGTCGCGGCCGACGCGAATGTTGATGCCCTGGTCTGAGTAGACCGGCGGAATCAGCCGGAACGTCGGGTCGGGCTCGCTGTTCGTCAGTTCCGCCCACGCGGCCCGGATCGCGTCCTGATCGGCGTAGGGAAGACGATTCAGCGCCTCTGCCTGGGCGACGGCGCGCGGCACCTGCGCGAAGATCGGACGGGCCTCTGGTGCGCGCACGTCCAACTCCCATTCGCGCGCGCCGGCTTCCACGCGCCCGAGGCTACCCCAGCAACCGACGACGACAGCGCCCGCGCCATCGCACCGACCGACCGATCGCTTCCCCCCGCTTCTGCATCCGCGTGCACGCGAGAGGAGAAGCGGCACGCGTAGTTTCGCCTCGAGGCACGCGACAGAGAGCGATCCGACCGATCTACGCCCGCGTCGCTGCCACTCGCGCGCGGGCTGTCGGTCATCGCTTCGGCACCAGGATCTGCGCGAGGGCTCCGCTTCGGAAGCGTTGCTCATCGACGACCTCGAGCTTGAGGTGCTCGTTGAGGTCCGCGAATGGGCTGCGGCCTGCGCCGATCGCAATCGGGACCGTCGACAGCTGGAACTCGTCGACGAGGCCCAGGCGCGTCAGCGACTTGCCGAAGTCAGGACCACCATGGACCAGGACCGTCCCTTCGTCGTCCCGGGCCTTCAGGTCCGCGATGCCCGCGCTCAGGTCCCCGCCGAAGATCTCGGCCGGTCCCCAATTCGCCTTTTCGAGGGTGTGGGAGAAGACGGCCTTCGGCTTGTCGTTCATCGCCGTGGCGATCGGCCCCGCCGACGCGGCCCAGTGCGGGCCCATGATCTCGTAGCTGCGGCGGCCCATCGCGTGGACGCCGGCCTCCTGGAGCGCCCGGAGGCTTCGCTCGTTCGAGTCGTCGCCAAACCACTCGAACATCCATTCATGGGTCCCGTCGAGGGACGTGGCAAAACCGTCGAGGGACAGGACCATCTTGAGTACTACTTTTCGCTCGCTCATGACGGTAGAGACCTGCCCTCTCGCGTGAACTCATCGCTCGTGGAGGTCGGGGGTTCGAGTCGCGTCGTTCGTCAACACCCTCGGAGGCCGGCTGCTCATCGGCGTGCGTGAAGCTCCTGGGTGGTCCGGGTCCTCGGTGCTGATGGCGTCACGCAATACGGCAACGCCTCGCCCGCACTACGGCAGTCCTGCGGATGACGCCCGCCACAACACGCCGTACGGTCGGTCTCGACACCAACCCCCGACCTCCAGGAGGCCCTTATGCCCACCTACCTCATCGAACGCGAGATCCCCGGCGCGAGCTCCCTCACCGAGGAGGAACTGCGCGGAATCACCGCGACGTCCAACGACGTCGTCGCCGGTCTGAGCCGGCCGTACACGTGGCGGCACAGCTATGTTGCCGGCGACAAGATCTACTGCGTGCACGACGCCGAGAACATCGAGGACGTCCTCGAGCACGCCCGCTGCGGCGGGTTTCCCGCCAATCTCGTCGCCGAGGTCTCGGCGACCTTCGACGCGTCGGGCCCGCGCGACCTGCCCGTCTGAGGCTGACGCGCCCCGATCACCGGATTAGACTCGCGCCGTGACCGACGGTCTGATCGGCCGGCGCAGCGAGCGAGCGCGGCTTCAGGCCGCGCTCGCCGACGCGCTCGCCGGGCACGGTTCGCTGATCCTCCTCTCCGGCGAGGCCGGGTCGGGCAAGACGCGGCTGGCGGAGGAGGTCCTCGCGGCCGCGCCCGATGCGACGTTCGTGCGCGGGGTGGCGATGCCGGGGGGCTCGCCATTCGGGCCGCTGACGACCGCGATCCGGGGGTTCCTGCGCCTCGAGCCCGGCGCGCTGAGCGCCTGCGGCCCGCTGAAGGCCCATCTCGCGGTGCTGCTGCCCGAGCTCGGCGAGGCGCGGGCCAGCGACGATCGTGCCACGCTCTACGAGGCGATCCGCTGCGGCCTGATTGCGATGGCCGGCCGCGGCCCGGTCGCGATCCTGCTCGACGACCTTCAGTGGTCAGACGCCGCCACCCTCGAGTTCCTGGCCATGGTCGCCCCGACGCTGGCTGAGCTGCCGCTGCTCGTCGTCGCCGCGTACCGGTCCGACGAGCTGGCTCGCTCTCACCCGCTTCGCCGGCTGCGTCACGACCTGCGCCGCGAGCGCGTGCTGGACGAGATCGCGCTCGAGCCGCTGAGCTTGGAGGAGACCGCCGCGCTGGTGGAGCACGTGCTCGGGACGGCGCCGTCCGCGCGACTCGCCGGCACGTTGCACGAGCGGTCCGGCGGCGTGCCGTTCCTCGTGGAGGAGTTCACCGCCGCCCTGCGCACCTCCGACCGGCTGCGCGACGCGCCTGACGGCACCGATCTCGACCTCGACCTCGACGTGCCCCTGCCCCAGACGGTGCGCGACGCGGTGCTCGTCCACCTGACGGAGATGTCGGACGGCGCGCGGTCCGCGGCGGAGGTCGCGGCGGTCGCGGGCCCGGTCGTCGACCTCGACCTCCTCGCCGGCATGGAGGGCGAGCAGGGCCTCGCCGAGCTGCTGGCTGACAGGCGGCTGGTCGAGACCGAGCCGGGGCGCGCGCGGTTCCGCCAGCCGCTGACGCGCGAGGCGATCTACGACGACGTGCCGTGGCTGCGCCGGCGCACCCTGCACCGCCGGTTTGCCGAGGCTCTCGCGGATCGCGGCCACGATCCCGCCGAGGTCGCGACCCACTGGCTCGCCGCACGCGACACCCCGCGCGCTCTCGAGGCGCTCCTCGATGCGATCGACGGCCGCGTCGCCGTCCACGCGCATCGCGACGCGGCGCGCCTCGGGCTGCAGGTCCTCGAGCTGTGGCCCGAAGGCGAGCGCGGCCCGGAGCGCCTCGCGGTCGTCGAGCAGTACGCAGTCCACGCCGAACTCGCCGGCGACTTCAGCGAGGCTGCGCGAGCGCAGCGCGAGGTCGTGGCGGCGCGCCGCGCCGACGGGGCCGGGCGAGCGCTGGCCGACGCCGAGCGCCGCATCGCCGGGATCTACGCGCTGCAGGGCGATCGGCCGTCGGCGCTGGCCGCCCGCCGCGTGGCCGCCGAGGCCTATGCGGCCAACGGCCTGCCGGGCGAGGCGGCGGCCGAGCGGCTCGTCGCCGCCGCCTATCTCCAGAGCGCCGGCCGCCATGACGAGGCCGCGGCGACGGCGCGCCAGGCCGGCGAGGAGGCGATCCGCGCCGAGCGGACCGACCTGCGCGCGCGGGCGATGGGCCTGGAGGGCGTCGCCCGGGCCAAGCTCGGCGCTTTCGACGAGGGGATCGCGACCATCCGCGCCGGGCTCGCGCTCGCCCTCGAGCACGGGCTCACGCTCGAGGCCGCCGAGGTCTACCAGCGGCTCGGCACGGCGCACGAGGTGACCGGCGACTACGCCAGCGCGCGCGAGGCGCTCGGGACGGCGATCGGGCTGTGCGAGCTGCGCGGCGGCGAGGGCCTCGAGCAGACGTGCCTGAGCTGCATGGCCTACGTGCTCCGCGAGCTCGGCGACTGGGACCAGGTCGAGCAGTTGTGCGGGAACTTGATTGCGGAGGGCGAGACGCCGGACGCGACGCTCGTCGCCGACGGCGTGCTTGGCGCGGTCCTCGCCTGGCGCGGTCACAGCGACGAGGCGCGGCGGCTGCTGGTCCGCTGCCTGGAAACGGCGACCCGCCTCGACGTCGTCTCGATGCTCTGTGACAGCGCGGCGGCCCTCGCCTGGCTCGCAGACGCCGAGGGCGACCGCGGTCGCACGCACGAGCTGTGCCGACTGGTGCTCGACCGCTGGTCGCGCAGCCAGGATCGTCACTACGCGGTCTGGGGCCTGCGCTGGTCGGCGTCCTGGCTGGCCTGCAACGGCGAGGCCGCCGATGCCCGGGCATGCGCCGAGGCGCTGTCGGCCATCGCCGCGGCGGGCCACCACGAGGCGCTCGCCGCCCTGGCCCACGCGCTGGGCGAGATCGCGCTCGCCGAGGGTGACGGAGGAGCAGCCGCCCAGCAGCTGAGCCGTGCGGTCGAGCTCCATGAGGGACTCGACATCCCGTACGAGCGGGCGCAGATCCTGCTGCGGGCCGGTGTGGCGCTGGCCGCGGCCGGCGAGCGCGAGACCGCGCTAGAGCGCCTGTCCGCGGCCCATCGCACGGCCGGCATGCTGGGCGCGGCACCGCTCGCCGCCGCCATCGCCGCCGAGGTCGTCGCGCTCGGCGCGTCGCTTGAGGACCAGCTCGGCCGGCGAGCCGCCGCCACCCATGAGCAGGGCGGCCTCTCGCGCCGCGAGCTCGAGGTGATGCGGCTCGCCGCGAGCGGACTGACCAACCGCGAAATCGCCGAGCGCCTCGTGCTCAGCACCCGCACGGTCGACATGCACATGCGCAACATCCTCGCCAAGCTGCGCTGCCGCACACGCACGGAGGCCGCGCGGCGCGCGTCGGAGCTGGGGCTGCTGAACCGCTGACCGGGCCGGCGGCGCGACTGGCAACGAGACGACCGTCTACCGGACCACCCACTTCGCACCTTTGCGATGCACGCTCACGACAGCCGCCGATGCTACGCCGACCGCTGGGGCCGGTCGTCGATCTGGGCGAAGGTCGTGGCAAGGGGGGAACGGTCCCGACCGAATCGACGGGTCGCTCGTGACACGTCGGCGCCGTCGTGCGTCCACGCCTCGACGGCGTCGGGGGCGATGTACCAGCGCGAACCGCGCTTGACCGCGCGGAGTTCACCGCGAGCGATCGCGTTGCGAACGACGCGCTCTGAGACATCCAGCGCCGTCGCCAGGGTCGCGACGGTGTACGCGGGCGCAACGCTGTCGCCACCGCGTGGCAGCCGGAAGCCGCACCGCATGGTCGCAGGCAGCAGCGCGGCAGACACAGAGGAGAACGGTGCCTGCGGGTGGCATGCGCCCGCGTGAACTCGGGACGGGCCGGGGCTTAGAAGGTCTTTCAGAAAGAGGCCGGACTCAGCGAACCGTCTCGCGACCCCGGCATCCACGATCCGGCCACGCTGAGCCTCGCCTTCTTATTCTGAAAGACCTTCTTAGTTGCGCCCGGCGATCGCGTCGCGGATGTCGATCGCCGTCCGGTTGGCGTTCCCGCAGCGCGTGTCGCGCGCGTCGCTGAGCCCGAAGCCGACGACGAACGGCTCGCGCGCGCACGAATAGAACCGGTCCCCGTTGTTGGGGTGCGCGACGCGGGCCGTCCAGGTGGCGCGGATGTCGCCTGGTGCGACGAGGCGCAGCCGCGTGCTCGGAAGCATCCGCACGGCGCCGCCCCCGGCCGGCGCGATGTAGAGGAAGACTCTGGCGGCGCGGTTGGGCCGGGTGCCGGACGGTGCGCGGAGCCGGAGTGTGAACCGTGCACCGCCGGCGCTGATGAGACCCGCCTGGAGGCGTCCCGGCAGGTTGACGCCGATGAGCTCCGGGCTGCTGTGCTGTCGGCCGTGGTCGGCGCGCAGCTCGTAGGCGAGCGTGCGATCCGGACGGACGGTGAAGGCCGCCGGTCTTGGACGCCCCCGTCGCGCGGCGTCCGGGTGGCCGGGGACGTAAGACCACAGCTCGACGGGAATCGCGCCGCCCGCGATGCCGCCGATGCGCGCGCACAGCACGACGGTACGTCCGCGCGTAATCGTCTGCCTCAGCGCGGTGAGCGCCAAACGGTAGGCGGGAGCCGCCACCGCCGTGGTCCGGGCGTTGGCTGCCGGCTCGTCGTCGCCCCCGCCGCACCCTGCGATCGCGACGAGCCCGGCGAGCGCGACCAGTAGGACCGGCGAACCGCATAGTCAGCGGAATACCCACTCGGCGCCGCTCCGCGCACGCTTCACGCCACCGGCTCCCCCCAGCGCGTGAGCGAGGCGTCCGCCGGGTCGCGACCCGGGCAGGATTCGGTCGGCAGGCGGATCTTGCGGGAGGTCGTGCAGCCGCAGAGGTCGCAGACGCGGCGGCCCGTGCGCGCGCCGAGGCGGTCGGCTTCCCGGCCAGGCACGAGACGCTGGACGGTGGCCGTCGGCTCCCTGAGGTGCGGGCAGGCGAGGCACGCGGCCTCGCGGCGCGCCAGGACGGCCTCCTCGACGGTCGAGAACCCGGCTCGGCCCCAGCGCACGAAGGCGTCCGCGGCGCGGGCGACCAGCTCGCGGTTGCCCGCCTCCGGCGACGCGCCCGCCGCCGTCTCGCCGCCGTCGCCCGCGCCCTCGGCGACGCGGGCATATGCCCGCGTCGCCGGTGCCTCGAACAGCGCCTGCAGGAACCCCCGCGCGCCACGGCAGGTCAGCAGGTCCTCCGCGAACGCGGGGTCGTCGACCGCGCGCCGGAACACCTCCTCCGGCGCGGGCGCGTCGAGCTCCAGCGCGACGCCGAGCCGCGCGCGCAGATCCTCCACGCTGGGCTCCGCACCCTCCTCCCCGGCGCCAACCAGCGCCTCGATCGCCGCGCTCATCCGCCGTGCTCCGCGCCGTCGCCCTTCGGCGTCTTGAACCGCGCCCAGTCCTTGTCCGGCACCAGGCCATGGCCCGCCGCGCTGAGCACGGTGACCGCGGTCACCTTGTAGGACGTGTCCAGCTCGAGCGCCACCTCGATCGTCACGACCTTGCCGGTGGCGTCCAGCGTCGCCTTGGTCGCCGGCTCAGGCGGCGCGAAGTCGAACGCGGCGACGGTCACGGTGGCCGGGTCTAGCGTCTCGTTGAACGACACCGCCACCCCGGTCTCGTCGGCCAGCAGCTCGGCGCCGACGACCTCCAGCGTGGCCGTCGGCGGCCCGCCCGCGCACTCCGGCAGCAGCTTGCTGTCGGCCCCCGCCTCCAGCGCCGCCAGGCGGCAGTCGATGCTGATGTACGTGCAGGTGTCGCCCGGAACCCCGCCGCGGTGATCGATGTCGATCAGGTTGAACAGCTCGCGCACCTGGACCATCCCGGCCTCGACGATCGGCCGCGAGCGGGACCCGAAGAAGGTCTCGGGGATGAACGCGCCCGTCGCCGCGAAGTCGGCGACACCGGTGCACGAGTACCCCTGGTCGTTGTAGGGGTCACCGCCGTACAGGTGCCCGAGCGCCTGGCCGATGATCAGCGCCAGCCCCTCGAGGCTCAGCACGGTCTGCCGCGCCAGCCCGCCGTTGATCACCACGAACGGCACGTCGAACTGCCGGAAGGCATAGGCATTGGGAATCTCGTTGCCGTCGTCGACCCTAAACATCACCGACGGGTTGAAGCCGCTGTACACCGAGAACAGGTACTCGAGCATCGCCTGCGCCGAGCCCGTGTACACCGGGTAGGCCTTGCCGTTCTTCTGGATGTCGAGTGCCTGCTCGTGCGTGACGAACGACCGCGCGTCCTCCGGCACCGGGACCACCTCGGCCACGCCGAACGGGACGAACCCGGCGGAGACTTCAGTCGCATCGCGCCCCTCGGGCGCCGCGCCGTGCTCGTCGGCGGCCAGCTGCGGATAGGCCTCCACGTACGCGGCGGTGCCGAAGTCCGGCAGCTCGGCATGCCCGTCGACCAGCACGTCCGGGGCGTCGAGCTCGAGGTCCTGTAGCTGGAGCGCGTAGTCGCCGCCGACCAGGCCGTTGGCGACGAGCAGGTGCCCGGCGACCCCCTTGCCCGGGTCGGTCGTCGTCGAGATGTGGTGGACGCCCTTGCGGTAGCGGCCCGCGGCCATGTCCAGCACCGGCACGGTCGAGCCGTCCGGTCGAACGAGCTCGTCGACGCCCGGCACCAGCTTGACCGTCCGCTTGAGCTTGTGGTCGGCCAGCATGAACAACTGGTCGCGATTGGCGTACACGCTCTCGGGCTGCTCGGCCGATCCGTACCGGATCCGGATCAGCGAGTTGACGCCCGCCGTCTTGCCCGTGCCGGCGCTGAAGGCGACCGGCACCTCGGCCCAGGACTTCAGGTCGGCATCCATCGCGACCCACACCGGGTCGCCGACGACGAAGTCGCCGATCTGCCTGGTCTCGGTCACGCTCGTCGTGGCGATGTGCGTCTCGTCCGCGAAGCACCCGCAGCAGCAGTAGCACGGGCTGGGACCGGAGACGAACACCGGCGACGTCGCGTCGTAGCTGCAGCACGAGGGATCGCCGTGGCCGAGCTTCTTGCAGCCGTCCAGCCACGGCGACTCGCAGTAACAGATCTTGTGGTTCTGCTGCTCGGCCTCGGCGCAGTGGACCTCGTCGCACATCTTGGCGCCCATCTGCTGGATGGCGTCACGGCACGGCCCGTACCACCAGGGTTCGTCCTGGATGCGCTCGGGGCTGATCACGGGGGACATCAGTTGCTGCTCCTTCGGAAGGGCGCCGATTCGGCGCGGCAGTCGGCGGGTCGACGCGTCACCACGCGACCCGCCCTTCGTAGAACAAGACGAGGACGGCGTTCTCGACCACCTTCGGGTCCAGCGCGGGACCGGTGGTCAGCAGCCCGGGCGGCGTGTCGGCCAGGACGACCTGCAGCGACGCGGGGCCCTCGAGATCGCCGGCCGCCGGCGGCGAGGCGAACATGTGCGTGTGGCTGGCGCCGGCGTCGAGGTCGAACGCGACGTCGGCGGCGCCGCCCAGCCGCAGGTGCAGGTACGGCTTGCCGGCGCTGGCCGACACGCCGGCCGCGACGTCGAGGTGGAAGAAGAACCCCGTGATCGTGGCGCGCTCGACGTGCGCCGGGATCAGGTCCTCCAAGTTGAGGTCGAGCACCTGCCGCGTGCCCTCCGGCGGCTGGTGCAGGAAGGCGTACCAGTCGGTCGAGTAGCGCTGCGCCAGCGGCAGGAAGGCGCTGCCGCTGGTCGTCCGCATCGGGCCGAGGCGGACGACCTGGTCGCGGAACCGCGCGCCGCCGTCGTGGGCCGTGTAGCGCAGCGTCAGCACGACGTCGGAGATCGTCCCGAAGTCGATGCGGTTGGTCTGCTTGGGCATGCTCAGCCGCCAGGTCGACACCGCGCCCGTCCCCTCGAACGGCAGGTAGCGCTCGTCGGCGGGCGACAGCTCGAAGACGCCGGAGTCCGAGACGCCGCTGGAGAGCGCGATCTGCTGGTTGGCCCACCAGTTCGAGCGCAGCGTGTCGGCGCCGGGGATCGGCGCGTCGGGCGTGCCGAGCAGGAAGCTCACCGTGTCGGGGTCGGGCGCGACGACGAGCTGGTTGGTCAGCTGCGTCAGCGTCGCGTGGATGTTCTGGTACGGGCCGGTGATCGCGGGCAGCGACACCGCCAGCGACTTCACCCGGCGCGCGTAGTGGCCCGGGAAGTCGTCGTCGAACAGCTTCTCGGGCAGCTCGAACGTGCACTCGCCGGTGGCGATCAGGTCGAGCACCGCGCGCGGGTTGACCTGCAGGAGCGAGATCGTCTTCTCGATCTCCAGCGCGCGTCCGTTGCGCTCCAGGTATGCCTGCTCCATCTGGTGCAGCGCGAGCGTCAGACCCTCGCCGGCGAGCAGCCCGCGGCGCCCGTCGTCCCAGTAGCCGAAGCTGACGAACGTGTCGTCGGTGCCCAGCTCGTACTGGTAGGCGCGCTGGACCGAGCGCGCGAGGTCGAGCGCAATCGCGTAGGTCTGGAAGTGCAGCGTCGACAGCCGCGTCGCCATCCACTGGTAGAGCTCCTGGCTGGTGAACTTGGCTTTCAGGAACTGGTCCATGGCCACGTTCTGCTCCAACGACGCGCGGTGCGCGACGAGGTCGCGCTCGGCCATCTTCAGCCGCGCAACGTTGCCCGCCTGCTGCGCGACGATCTGCTCGATGTCGCGCGTGGCGAGCGTCGCCTGCATCGCCCATTCGGCCTCGCGGCGCTGGTACTGGGCCAGCGTCGCGCTCAGCTGCGCGCCGAAGTTGGACAGCAGCGCCAGCCCGTCGAAGACGGCCGACGCCGTGGCCAGCGACGAACCGAGCTGCTGGCCGCCGTAGGTCATGGCGAACGGCGAGCCCACCTGCGGGGCCGCGTAGGCGATCGACGACGCCGTCCGCAGGCTCGACCCCACCACGTTGAACACGGTGGCCAGCGTCATCGTGGCGATGTTCGCCACCTCCGCCGGCGACATGCCGCCGGCGACCAACCCATTGTAGTACTCCTGCCGCGCCTGCGCGGCGGCCAGGCTCGCGTCCAGCCCGACGCCGGTCTGGACCGCGTCCTCGACCTGCTGCTGCTTGATCAGCGTCGTGAGCTCCAGCAGCTGGCGCTGCTGGGAGCTCTGCAGCAGCGCCAGCGCCTCGCCGTCACGGCGCTCCAGCGCCCCGAGCAGCGCTCCGCCCAGCTGGGAGACCGCGGCCGCCATGCCACGGGCACGCTCCAGCAGCGCGGTGAAGCGGTACTTCGGCACCGGCATCTGCGCGTGGGCGGCGACGGCCAGCGCGGTGCCGTCAGCGCGGCGGCCGGCGATCAGGTCGGCCGGGTTCAGCGGCGGCGCGAACAGCGCCAGCGGCCGGACCTGGCCCGCGATGTTCATGCAGTGGCGGATCTTGTAGAGCCGGTCGTCGACGCGATCCCACATCCCGACCAGCTGGTCGTTCTCGGGCACACAGAAGTACGTGCCGACGTCGTTGAACGGGACGGCGTCGAGCGTCGCGCCGCCGGCCAGCGCCTCGTGCACGATCCTGCTGCTCTCCATCCGGATCAGGAACTGCGGGATGCCGGAGGCGAAGACGCTGTAGCTGGACTGCGTCGTCGGCACGGTGCCCCACGGCGTCGCGAGCGTGGCGGTGCGGGTTGCGCCGTCGTAGGCCAGCACATAGGCCGGCGGGTCGCCCGCGCCCGGTCCGGCGGTCAACGTGATGTAGAACCCGGTGTAGGCGTCGTCGCGTCCCGACGCGGCCTGGTCGAGCACGATCGTCGTGGCCGTTGCCGACGCCACCGTGCCGGACTGGATCGTGCGCCCGTCGTAGGCGGCCTGGACGTCGTCGAACGACGCGGGCGCCGGGGGCTTCGCGCTGCCGAGGATCTCCGGACACGGCCCGAGCAGGTCGCCGGCCAACACGTACAGGTTGGTGGCCTGGTCGATCGACTCGCGCGTGTCCTGGGTGAACAGGAAGTCCGCCCAGTCCAGCAGGTTGGTGACGTAGCGCAGGACGACCGCCTTGGCGTAGGCCCCGATGCGCAGCCGCGCGATCGCGTCGGGGTCCAGCGGGTCGTCGTCGTATGCCTGGACCTGCGCGGGGTCGGCGAGCGTCTGCGCCAGCGACTGCAGCGTCATGTCGCGGAACGGCAGGAAGCGCCAGAACCGCTCCTTGCCGACCGCGTCGTCGGGGTCGGGCTGCTGGGTCGGGTCGAAGATGTACTGCAGCCAGGCCTGGGCCTCGGCGAAGCGCTGCTGGCTGCCGAGCGTGTCGGCGACCAGGAACGGCGCGTGGAAGAAGAGCTCCCAGAAGTAGGTCCCATAGGCGCCGCGGAAGTCGAGCTGATCGGTCTCCGGGCCGATCGCCGAGACCGCCGGGCGCAGGCGGCTGAACGGCGCCTCCGGCGTGCGCTGCGCCTCGACGCCGAGCAGGCTCGCGAGGCCGCCGCCGGCGAGGCGCTCGGCGAGGCGCCGACCCGCGTCGGTGCTGATGCGCTCAAAGCGCCACGTCAGGTCCTTCAGCGGCGGGGCCGGATGGGTCGTGGTGAGCTGCTGCGACGTCAGGTAGAAGTTCTGGGCCGGCATCGGCGGCGTCGCCGCCTGGGCGAGCAGGCTCTCGGAGACCGTCAGCAGCCCCGGGTCGCTCGCGCGCACCAGGAACGCCTCGTCGCCGTTGTCGAAGACGAAGCTCCCCGGCCGGTTGGTGACCGTGGTGACCGACGCGAGCCGGCCGGCGGCCCCGGCCAGCAGCGGCACCTCCGGTGCCGGGCGGTCGGGCATCGACGCGCCCGGGTAGTCGTCGGCGTAGAAGTCGTCGAGGAAGACGTTTCCGGTCGCCGACGGCGCGATGCCCAGCGTCCCCGTCGAGCGACCGAGGATCGGGATGTAGGGCTGCGGCGCGTCGGGCAGGTAGCGGAACAGCGCGGTGTCCAAGGCGGCCCGGTTGCGCGCCGTGTCGACCGCGACGGACGGCACGAGCGGCAGCGATCCCGAGTTGGGGTACAACGGCGCGTCGGCTAGCGCGATGTTGCGCAGCGCCAGCTCGTAGGCGCTCGTCTCCAGCTGGCGCCGGTCCGGGTTGACGCGCCGATCCGGCTCGTCGGGATCCGGCCACGGCTGGTCGGGCGCCCACGGCGCGGCGAAGCCGTGGTTGACGATGACCTGCTCGCCGCGGAGCACGCTGCGCGGCTCGGTGACCTTCCGGCCCGGCACCTGCAGCGGGTAGACCTTGCGCCACACGACGAGCGAGCCGTCGAGATACGGGATCCAGCCGCCCAGGACGTCGTCGAGGTAGGCGACCGACGCGTAGTCTTGCTGGTAGTCGAAGACGACGTTCTCTGCCGCCGTCTGCGGCGCCGACCACGTCCCGTCCGCGCCCAGATACGAGAAGCGCACCGCCGCGGAGTGGCTGGTGAGCGTCTTGGAGTGCGGAGCGGTCGGCTGCTGGTCGGTGCCGGAGGCGATCTGCGAGCCGTCGACGACCTTCAGCTCCGTCCAGAAGATCAGCAGCTGGTCGAACGCGAGGACGGGCGCGACCAGCGGCGTCGGGATCGTCAGCGGGATCTTGCTCCACGGGCTCCACCCCGCGGTCGTCTCGTGGCTGCGGTGGTAGTAGACGTCGGGGTCGTCGGCGGTGCGGCCGACGAGCACGAGGCGCTCGACCTCGCGCGGCCCGGTGACGAGGTAGGTCGAGTCGCCGGCCGGCGTGGTCTTCCACGCGGGCGCGACCGTGGCGATGCGCACCTGGCCGTCGTAGCCTGTGACCTTCGCCTTCTGCCCCTTGCCGGTGCCGGCCGTGATCGTGACCGTCATCCCCTCGTAGCGGTTGAACAGCGTCGAGGCGGCCTGCTGGAATCGGACCGTCGTGGACGTCGCCGACACCACCTGGCCCGTCTCGTAGGGGACGCTGGTCCCCGCCTGGGGCTGGCGCGCCTCGTAGGCGCCGGAGAGCACGAGGTTGGAGATGGTGGTCAGCTCACCGAGGTAGTCGCGCAGCGCCGCGGACGCGGTGGCGTCGGTGACGTGGGTCTCCAGCAGCTTCTGCTCGAGCGCGTCGAAGGCGGGCGTCGCGCCGCTGCGGGCGCCGGGGCGTAGGTAGTTCTCCGGGTAGAGGAAGACCTTGCGGTTGGCCTCCCACACGCGGTAGGTCGTCAGCCACTCCCACCAGACCGCCGGGATCTGCGACAGGTCGGTGATGCCGGGCTCGAGCATCAGCCGGCAGCGCTGCTGGTAGAGCTGAAGCGCGGAGATGCCCTGCGCGATGTACGACGTCTGGGCGCAGCCGGCCATCTCGACGTCGATCAGCAGGTACTCGAACAGCGCCTCGGGCGAGCGACCCGCGAGCGTGTCGCCGAGCAGGTGGATCGCGTAGCCGACGAGCGCATCGCGGCGGGCTTCGTTGAGCCCGCTGGTCAGCGCCTCGTCGACGGCGGCGAAGTCCGTGCCCGAGAAGCGCGCAGCCAGCGCGCCGAGCGTCAGCGTCGCGGCCTGCCCATAGGCGACCCACGCAGCGTGGTCGACCTGGCCGCCGGCGACGAGCACGCCGCGCGTCGCCAGCTGCTGAAGCGTCAGCAGCGACCCGACGTCCAGCCCGGTGCGGGCCACGAGGTCGAAGCGCTGCTTGAGCACGACGAGCCCGGCGACGGTGCCGGCGTCGGCGGCGTCGAAGCCGGGCGCCCCCGGCCACAGCAGCTTGCTGAGCTGCGCGATCTGCGCCGCGGGCCAGCCGGTCAGCGCGGCGAGCGCGTCGGCCTTGGGGCCAGGCGGCGTCAGGTCGGCAGGCCGGCGCAGGTAGTCGACCAGCGCGACGCCGCCCGCCTCGCCGAGCGCGCGGTCGAGCACCGCCAGCGCCGACAACGCGCGGACATCGGCGAACGAGAGGTCCAGCACGTCGCCGACGTTGAAGGCGCGCGGCAGCTCCGCGACGCCGCGCATCAGGACGGCCGAGGTGCCGAGCTGCTCGAACAGGGCCTGCGCGCGGGCGAGCCGGTCGATCAGGTGCTCCAGCGTGTCGGGCACCTGGCCGGCGGCCGGCGGCGTGAGGAGGTCGGCCAGCTCGTCGGAGAGGTCGCTCGAGGCAGTTGCCACCGGGATCATCGCCGCCAAACGCTGCGTGCTCGTCCCCAGGAAGTCCGCGAGCCCCTGCAGCGCGATGCCGTGCTGCGTGGCGGCTGCCGTGCCCAGCGCGCCGGCAACGCGCTCGATCGTCGCGCGCAGCGCGAGCAGCGACTGGGCGATCTGGCCGCGCTGGAGGTCGGCGTCCGGCGCGGCGACGAGCGCGACGCTCATCGACATGTAGGCGCCGTCGTCGGCCGACGCGTCGGGCGCGAGCAGGACGGTGTCGGCCGCTCCGCCGCGCGCGTCGCCGGTCGCGACGGTCGCGACCACGTCGTAGGCCGACGTGGCGTCGGGGACCGTCGTCCACGGCGCGGCCAGCGTCGCCGTGCGCGTCGCGCCAACGTAGGCGGCGACGACGGCCGCGCCGCCGGTGCCGTTGCCGCCGGTGACGCGGACCGCCATGCCGTCGTAGGCGCCGTCGTCGGTCGAGGCGCTGGCGGCGAGCGTGATCGTCGTGGCCGTCGCGCCCTGCGCGGTGCCGCTGTCGGCCACGCGCGTGATCCGGTAGTGCGACGTGGCGTCCGGCGCGGCGTCCGCATCCCACGCGGGGGTGACCGTCGCGGCGCGCGGCGCGCCCGTGTAGGCGGTGATCGTCCGGACCTGGCCCGCGCCGGCGCTCGGGAACAGGAAGCCGAGGTCGGTCGTCGGCCCGAACAGCGGGCTCAGCGTGCCGCTGGGCACGAGCTCAAGCGCCATCGCGTCGTAGGCGCCGTTGGTCGACGACGCGGCCGCGTCGAGCTGCAGGTGCGTGGCGTCGACCGCGCGGGCGAGGCCCTCGGCGACCACCGACGCGACCTCGTACTGGGTCGATGCGTCGGGCGCCACGGCCCAGGGCCGCGCGACCCGGGCGGTGCGCGTCAAGCCGTCGTAGGCGACGATCGCGCTGGCCTCGCCGGCGCCCGCGCCGGCGGTCAGCGCCACGCGCATGCCGACGTAGGCGCCGGTCTGCAACGACGCGCTCGCGCCGAGCGCGACGTCGGTCAGCGAACCGGCCTGGGCCGTGCCGCTCGTGACGATCGCGACGACCGCGTAGGGCGCACGCGCCGCCGGGATCGGGCTCCAGGCGGCGGACACCGTCGCCGTGCGCGTCGGCCCGTCGTAGGCGCTGATCGTGCGGCGCTCGCCCGCGCCGACCGCGCGCTCGACGATCGGCGGCACGTGATCCATCAGCGCGGCCAGCGCCCGCTCCGCAGCCGCGGCGCCGACGGCGCCCGACGTCAGGCTCGCGGCGGTCAGCGGGAGCAGCGCCGCCAGCTCGCTGACCGCGACGCGCCTCCGCGTCTCCAGCAGCACCACGGCGACCTGCGCACGCTTGTTGGCCGCCTCGGCCTGGTCGGGGAAGAGGAAGGCGAGGTCGGTCTCGCCGGTGAACAACGGGCTCAGCGTCGCGGTCTGCGGCGGTCCCGGGCTGGCGGCGACCAGCAGCGGCGGCTCGGCGTGCACAAGCGCGGCGAACGCCGCGGCCGCGTCGGCCGGGCCCACGGCGCCGCCCTCGAGGTCGGCGGCGGCGAGCGGGAACGTGGCCGCCGCCGCCGCGAACCGCTGCGCCGACGTGCGCGAGATGCCGTCGGGCGTGATCAGCTCGGCGTCGACGAGCGCGGCGAAGAGGCTGGCGGCGCCCTCCGCGGTGAGCGTCCCGTCGGCCAGCGCGGCGGGCGTGACGCGCGCGGGCGTCGCCAACGCCGCCAGCGACGCGACCAGCGAGGCGATCGCGTCCGGCTCGTAGGGCGCGCGATAGCCCGACGTACGCAGCCCGGCGATGACGTAGGCCAGCGACCAGACCGTAAACGGCGAGGCCGTCAGCCACGCGGCGATCTCGCGCTGGGCGACGACCGTCGACACGGTCGGGGTCAGCGCGCCGGCGGGCGGCAGCGCGCTACTCGGGAAGCGCTCCAGGCGCAACAGCAGGAGCGACTGCTCGACGGGCAGCTCCTGGACGCGCGCGCCCGCGGCCAGACGGAAGAGCCAGGACAGCGCCGCCAGGTCGAGCACCAGCGGCGGAGTGCGGCCCAGCTGGGCGGCGACGAAGCGCGCGAGCCGCGTGAGGTCGTCGTCGCTGACGCGCAGCGCGGCGCGCAGCCGGCCCCGCGTCGCGCCGTCCGGCCCGGTCGTGACGGACGGGTCCCACGTGACCGGCCGCGCGGGGTCGAACGGGATCGGCGCGACGCTGGCGTAGGGGTCGGCACCGGCCAGGACGGCGGGTGCGTTGAACGTGCGGTCGAAGAGGTCGGCCGGTGCCGGGCCGTCGCCGCGGCCCGTCGTCTTGAGGTCGGCCCAGAACGCGCACAGCTCCAGCACGCCGAGCCCGGTGTCCCGGGCGAGGCCCTGGATCGCGGCCAGCTGCACGAGCGCCGGCACGTCGATGGCGGTCGCGCCGATCGAGCGCAGCGCCCAGTCGGCAGCCTCGGCGCTCCAGTCGAGCTTATTGATGAGGCGACTGAAGCGGTTGAACCGGTCCAGCCGCGCAAGCGTCAGGTTGGCGATCCGCTGGAACGGCCGGTTGGGGTCGGTCGCGTCGGTGACGACGCGCAGCGGCGGGTCGGCCTCCCCGGTGGCGTTGATGAAGAACCCGGCGGCGCCGCCGGCGGCCAGCTCGGCCGCGCTCAGCCCCTGCGTCAGCAGCGCGTGGAGCCCCGAGCGGCTCAGGCCGGTGGTCGTCAGGAACGTCTCGACGTCCGCGAGCGCGGTGAGGTCGAGCGACGCCTGCCCGAAGTACGGCGCGAGCCCGGCGGCCGTCGTCTGCGGCGTGACGAGGATCTGCTGCTCCTCGATCGACAGGCCGAGCGCCTCGCGCGCGCCGGCACGGCCGTCGCGCACCTCGTAGCGCGTCGTCGCGTCGGGCGCGACCGCCCACGCCGGGAACACCGTCGCCGTACGGGTGCCTCCGGCGTAGGCCGAGACGGGACGGCGCTGTCCCGCGCCCGTGCCCCCGACGAGCACGAGCTCCATCGCGACGTACGCGCCGTCGTCGGAGGAAGCGCCGGTGGCCAACTGCAGCGTGGCGGTGCCGGCCGCCTGCGCGGTACCGGTCGTCGCGGGCCCGGTCAGCTCGCGGTAGACGTCGGCCAGCCCGGTGCCCAGTGCGCCGAGCGCCCGCCGCGTGCGCTCCAGCGGCAGGTTCCACGGCAGGTCGAAGGGATACGGCGCCGCGGCCAGCGCCGCGTAGGCCTCGCGCGTGACGCGGTAGGCGGACGTGGTGTCGGGCACGGCCGCCCACTCGGTGTCGACCTGGGCCACCTTGGTCGCGCCGGCGTAGGCCGTGATCGTCCGAAGCTGCCCCTTGCCGGTGCCGTCGACGATCGCGACGAGCATGCCCGCGTAGGCGCCGTCGTCGGGAGACGCGTCGGCCGCCAGCGTGATCGTCCCGGCCGCGCCGGCGGTCGCGACGCCGCCGGCGATCGGCAGCTCGTCGGAGATCCGCCGTGCCAGCACGGACGCGACGATCTCCAGCGTCGGCAGCGGCGTGTCGGTGTTGGCGCACGTCAGGTCCAGCGAGAACAGGTCCGGGCGGCGCTCGCGCAGGGAGCGCCCCGCGGGCGGCGCGTTGACGTCGGTGATGTAGTCCTCGGTCACGCGCATGAGGTCGAGGAAGTACGCGGCCGGCCCGAAGATCGAGGCGCAGTGGTCGCACGCCAGCGCGTCGAGCGGGCCGAACAGCTCGCGGTAGTCGGGGACCTGCGTCACGTAGTCGCGCAGGGCGTCGGCCACCGGGTCGGCGCGCAGCGCCGCGAGGTGCGGCGAGAGCACGTCGCGGAGGTTGGCGTGCAGGTGCTGGACGATGGCCTTGACGTCGACCGCGCGCTGGTGGGCCGCCCGCGCCGCATGCTCGTCGCCGCCGAAGAGCGCCGCGTGCTCGCGGACGAAGCGGTGCTCGGGCAGCGCCGCGATGCGCTGCGCGGAGTCCAGGCCGGCCGCGAGCAGCCCCTCGGCGACCGCCGGGGTCGGCGCGACGCGCGCGACACGCTGGCGCGCGCGGAGCTTCTCGGCGACGGCAGCGGCGCGCTCGGGTGCGACGCCGAGCCCGGCCACGGTCTCCGCGTCGTGGAGGTCGAGCGTCGCGAGGTCGGCGCCGGCGTAGCCGTCGGCGAAGGACGCCAGCTCGGGGTCGGCCGCGACAAGCGCGCTCAGGACATCGGTTATCGTCACAGTCGATCGCTCACTTGCTGGCCGGGGTCTTCGGGGTCTGGGAGGCGGCGGGCGGACGCCAGACGACGAGCGCCGTCTCGCGCGGCTGGATCACCGCGAGCGCGCGCGGGATCGCCCTGCGGGCCGCGTAGCCGACGAACACGCGCGCGCCGACGACGCCGAACACCAGCGCGCCGAACGCCCACGGCGAGATGTCGGCGAAGGGGCGCGCGCGCTCGCTCTCGCCGTAGAACAACGCGGCGGACTGCGGCAGCCCGGTCAGCTCACCGAGCTGGTTGTAGGCCTCGGGAAGCCGCGGGTCGTGCTGGGCGAGGCGCCGCTGCACCATCGCGTAGTCCTGCCGCGCCTGAGCGGCGCGGCCCTCGCGCATGATCAAGAAGCTCGCCATGCTGACGCCTGCCCATCCGCGGAAGTAGCGCGGCCAGGAGACCGACTGGCCCCAGGTCCGGTAGGTCCAGGCGAAGCTCAGCGCGGTGGACACCGACAGCCATTGGCCGACCCAGCCACCGGCATAGCCGGCGACGTAGTTGTTGCGGTTGATCTGGCGCCCGGCGATCTGGATCGGCGACTCGCCGTTGGCCCCGGGTCGCATCGCCCACGGCCGCGTCCCCGCGTCGAAGTGCTGCCAGACCAGGGACGGGATGAAGCCGACGATGCCCAGCCCCGTGCCGGCCTCGCGGATCAGGTGGCGGCGCTCGACGAAGTACTCGCGGCGCTGCTGGCGCAGCTGGGGCGAGAACGGGAACATGCCGACCGCCCCGACGCCCATGAAGAACCGGCGCGGGGCGTTGACGAACTGGTTGAAGGCCTCCTGCTGGAAGTTCGCGTAGAGCGAGCGCCAGTTGGGCGGCTGCGGCGGCCTGCTCGGGTCGTTGCCGCAGCTGCCGTCGCGGTCGACCAGGGTCATCGGGTTGCCGTTGACGTAGGCGTACAGGTTGAGGCCGTCGATGGGCCCGGACGGATCCGGACTCAGCCAGCGCCCCAGCCAGGGCATCGCGTAGCGCACGCCGTAGTAGGTCAGCGCGGTGGAGTCGTCGGTCTCCTTGCCGGAGAACCGATGGGTCTTGGGCGCGACCGTCGCCTCGTCGGCGGCGCTGATCGCGCTGCTACCGCCGTATGGCAGGAACGCCTCGTAGCTCACGACGGCACCGTCCGCGTCGAGCTGGACGCCGACCGAGCCGAGGCGGTCGTCGAGCTCCCAGCGCACCTGCGGCTGCGCAGCGTCGCCGGCGAGCGTCGCGAACGTCCCGGCGCCGTCGCCGACGCGCAGGGTGGTCGCCGGCGCCTCGGCGTCGCTGGCGAGATCGACCAGGCAGAAGCCGAGGTAGCGGCGCTCGGCCCAGGAGCCGTCGGCGGCGTCGACGCGCCGGCGTGCGCGGTTCAGCGCGGCGTCGTAGTTGTAGAAGGTGGTCGAGGCGGCGGGCGCGACCGCCGACGCGAGCATGCCGCGGTCGTCCCAGGTCAGCGCGACCGGCGCGGCGAGCTGGATCGACAGCGTGTTGCCGGCCGCGTCGTAGGCGCCGTCGGCCATGCGGTTGCTGCCGGCCGCGACCGGCATCGCGCGGTCCCAGTCGCCGGACGGAGCGCGATGGGCGAGCGCGACGAGGTTGCCGGCGAGGTCGTAGTCGTAGGACTCCGAGTAGGCCTCCAACACGCTCGGCGGACCGTCGCCGGTCGCGCACAGCGGCGCGAAGACCGTCTGCTTGAAGCCGGTCGCGTACGTATCGGCGGCCAGGCCCGGGAGCTGGAGGCCGGTTGCCTCGCGCAGCCGGTAGAGCGGGTCGTAGGCGAGGTCGGCGCGGCCTTCTGGCTGGGCGGCGCAGTAGGCGTGCCGCGCGGTCGTGTCCCGGACGCGCGTCACGTTGCCGACCGGGTCGCAGGTGTAGGCGATCTCCTGGACGGGCGCCCCGTCGGCGCGTGCCGACCGGAGCGTCAGCAGCCGGCCGGTCGTCAGCTCGTAGGTGCTGGCCTGCGTGACGCCGTTGCCGAACGTGACGGCGACGCGCTGGCCGGCGGCGTCGTAGCGCAGCGCGGAGGCGACCGTGACGCGCGCCCCACCAGCCGCCGGGTCGACGGTCACCGCACGCAGCTTCCCTGAGCGATGGTAGGCCCAGCGCACGGCGGCGCCGCCGGGCGGCGTCTCAGCGACCAGCGCGCCGGTCGCGTCGAACGCCGTGCCGGTCGCGTACTCCTCGGGCGCCAGCGCGACGGGCTGCGACCAGTCCGGCTCGACGCTGGCGTCGGCGGCGAACTGCCGGACGGTCGTCCGCGGCTGGCCGTCGATGCCGTAGTCGGGCGTCGTGACGCGGCCGGCCCCGTCCTCCGCGCGCCACAGCCGTCCGATCAGCCCGTGCGCCGCGGCGTCGTGCCGGCCCTCGCCGTAGGTGAAGCGCTCACGCAGCGCCCGCGGCCCATCGCCGGCACGGACCGTCGCCGTGACCGGGCGATCGAGGCCGTCGAACGTGCGCGCGGTGCGCAGGCCGCGGCCGTCGGCGGCGAGCACGGCGTTGCCCGCCACGTCGGCGAGCATCCAGCGCGGGCCGGCGTCGGCGCTGTCGGTGCGCGCCGGCTCGTTCGCGCCCATCGGGTAGGCACAGCGCAGGTTGGCGCGTGGCGTCGCGGTCCGGACCTCGTCGAGGTACAGCCGCGGGTCGACGAGCCGCACCGCCCGGCCGCGCTGGTCCAGCACGCGCAGGTCGGTGACCCGGCCCTCGAGCAGGAACGCGGTGATCGCGTCGGCGAGCTGGTCGAAGGGCGGGTCGAGGGCCAGGACGAAGCCGGCGGCGTAGGGATCGAAGCGGTCGGTGAGCCAGGTGCCGACGGGCGCGACGTCGCGCGTCGCCAGGTAGCCCTTGTCGATCAGCTCGTACCACAGCTGCTGCGCGGTGATCACCGTCCCGTGCACGACGGGCTCCAGCCGCGCGGCGGGCACCGCGCCGAGGTTGTCGCGGATGTGGCGCACGGCGCGCGCCGCCGGGTCGAGCACGGCGATCGACGGCGTGTTGTAGGCCTTGGCGGCCTGCTCGAGCGCGTCGAGCTCGGCCTGCTCGTCGGGCGTCGGCAGCGGCAGGAGGTGCGCGAGGAAATCGCGGTAGTAGTCGGACTCGAGCACCGTGTCGTCGGCGTCGTAGCGCCGCTCCTCCCACGGCGTCAGGTCCAACCTGGTGAAGAACCCCTTCGGCGTGTCGACGCGGATCGGGCGACCGAGCGGGTCGTAGCGCGTGACCTCCGGCGGCGGCGCGCCGGTCGCGGGCGCCGGGCCTCCGGCGCGCCAACGATCCGGCGCGGGCTGGGTCGACCAGGTCGAGAGGTACTCCTCGACGGGCCGGCCCTTGTTGTCGTACACGACCCGGCCGGAGACGCGCCACAGGACGGGCGGGCCGCCCGCCGCGGCGTCTGGGCCGCGCTCGTCGGGCCCGCATACGGCGAACTGGGCCGCCGCGCGTCCGGTGCCGTCCCACAGCGTGACGCGCACCGCGAGCTCGTCGGCGATCGCCGGACCGTCGCTGGCGTAGCGCGGCCGCTGCAGCGCCACCGTGGTCAGCGGCCTGGGGTCGGAAGCCGTAACGGCGTGGAGGTCGGTCAGGAAGAAGGCGCCGGCGTCCTGGAGGTAGGTCAGCGGGTCGTCGAGCACGGCGGCGAACGTCGCGCCGTCGTGGACCACGTAGTCGCTCAGGTCACCGTCGCCCACGCGCGGCTGGGTGGCGGTCGCCAGCCGGAACGTGGAGGTCGCCACCACGCCGCCGAGGGGATCCGGGAGCGCCTGGGTGACGACGCCGTTGGGGTCGGTCAGCTGCCATGGACGCAGCGCCTGGTAGTCCAGCAGCGCCGCGGATGCCAGCGCCGTCGTGGCGTCGACGGCCGCGGTCAGGCGCACCGGCCGCACGCGGTACGGCGCGTCGTAGGCGACCGTCGTGCGACTGAACGGCCCGGCGCCGCCGCCGGGCCGGCCGGTCTCGGCGAGCAGGAAGTACTGGTCGGGCTCATCCGGGCGGTGGTAGGTCGCCACCAGGCCGTGGCTCCACCAGGTCGCCGTGGCGTCGTCCAGCGCGTAGCCGGCGACGGTCAGGTCGGCGGGCGTGACGAAGTCGCCGTAGACCGCGGTCACCCAGCTCGGCGGGAACGCCGCCTCGGCGCCGTGGTGCCGGAGCGCCCGGGCGGTAATCGCTCCGAGCGGAAGCGCCGTGGCTTGCGCCTCGTCCCAGTAGAACGTGCGGCTGATGGCGGCCGCGCGCGACTGCGGGGCGGTGCCGCTGAACGCCGTGCCGTAGTCGATCGGTGCGGCCAGCGCGGCGTCGGCGAACGTCGCGGCGGCGGCGAACGTCAGGTAGGCGCCGGGTGCGACGTGGAGGCCGCCGAGGTCGATCGCGCGCTGCTGCACGGGCGCGCCGACCATCCGGAACGGCGCCAGCACGCGCGTGCGGATGGTCTCGCTCAGCGTGGCCAGCGCAACGCCCTGCTCGGGCACGCGCGTCGGGCCGGCCGCGCCGTCGCGACGCGGGTAGTTGATGGTGATGGTGCGCTGGCGCGACGTGGTCGCGCCGTCGTCGTCGACGAGCGTGTCCTCGATCGCGAACGTGTGCGTCACGCGCGGGTCGTCGGTTCGGCGCTCGTAGTCGGCGTCCACGGTCTCGCGCGCCTGGACGTGGAAGGCGCCGCGCGCGCCGTCGCGCGCCGGCTGGATCATCCTCACCGTGTAGCTGGTGTCGGTGACGGTGTAGGGCACGTCCGCAGCGGGGCCGCCGTCGTCGGCGTAGACCTCGGTGCGCAGCACCCGTCCGGTCAGCGAGGTGTAAGCCTCGCCGAGCGTCGGCGCGCCGGCCGCGCGCGACGCCTGGTCGAGCACGTTTGCGGGCATGTTGTAGGCGTCGGTGTCGCCGTCGAACTGCTCGCGCGCACGGGCCTGGCGCAGCGCGTCGGCCTGGCGCAGCGATCCGACCTGGAACCACGACCGCGTCCGCACCGGCGCAGCGTGGAGCTCAGCGCGCGGCGCGGCGAGGCGGTCGTCGGCGCGCGCCGCAGCGGCGAGCTCGTCGAAGCTCTCGGCGTCCCACGACTCGACGAAGCCGAAGCCCCGGAACTCGCGCTGGGCCGGGTCGAACCATCCGTCGCGATAGCGGTGGCGGCGGGCGAGCCGGGTCCCGGCGACGGCGTCGACAAGCGTGACCTTCGCCACGACGTGGACCGGGAAGGGCAGCCGCGTCGTCCACGGCCGGCCGGCGCGGCGGTCCTCCAGCGCGAAGCGGGTCGACGGCGCGTACTCCAGCTGCGCCGTCAGGCCGACGTGGTCGTCGATGCCGGTGACGAGGTACGGCTTGACGCCGTCCGACAGGTCGCAGAACCAGTGCTGGAGCCCGGGCGCCGCGGAGGTCGCGACGACCGCGGTCGTCCCGGTCCCGAGCACGTCGGCGAACGCGATCCGACCCAGCGCGCCGAGCTGCAGCGGCAGCGCGACGGCGATCGCGGGCGCGAAGCCGTTGCCGGCCTGGTTGAGGTAGATGTCCAGGTGGTCGCCGTAGGCGAGCACGAGGTCGGCGGTGCCGGAGCCGTCGACGTCGGCGAAGAAGATCCGGTCCGGCGTCGTGCCGGGCGCGAAGGCGGGCGCGCCGTGGAGCCGGACGGGCGCGCCGAAGCGACCGTGGCCGAGGCTTGGCCAGACCTCGACCTCGCCGTCGGCGACCCGCACCCGGTGGGCGAGGCCGTCGCCGAAGACGCCGGCGAAGGTCACGAGCTGACGGCCACCGGTCTGCCGCGGCGAGGCTGGGAAGCCGGGCGGGCGCTGCGCCACCTGCTCGGCGCCGTAGCCGTCGCCGCCGCGCGACGGGTAGGCGACCAGGGTACGGCCGTGGACGCGCAGCAGGTCGGACCGGCCGCTGCCGTCGAGGTCGACCAGCTCGCCGTCGGGCGCGCCGAGCACGTTCGGAGCCCGGGCGAACGGGGTGAACGTCTGCCAGCCGCCATCCTCGCCGCGTGGGAAGTACCCCTTCTCGGTCGGGGTGACGACGACGAGCTCGAGCTGGCCGTCGCCGTCGAGGTCCTCGAGCGACAGGCGCGGGTCGCGCAGATCGCGCACGTTCGGGAACGCGCGGGGCGTGGCGGGCCGGGCATAGGCGCCGTCGCCCTCGGGCGCGTAGTAGTAGGTGGTGGCCGCGTCGCTGTAGAGCAGCCCGGTGAGGCCCTCGCCGTGGAGGTCGACGGGCTGCAGGTCACCTCGCTCCAGCTCGCCGGCGGGTGTCCCGCCGCCGTCGACGCGCAGCGTCCGGAAGCGCGGCGCGGGCGGCGGGGCGAAGGTCGACCACGCGACGTCCAGCGGCGGCAGCACGGCGGACGCGTAGGAGCCGTCGGCGCGCCGGCGATGACCGGCCCGGGTCACGCGCACGATTCGCGACAGCGCCGGCGTCTCGTCGTAGGAGCAGCAAAGCGAGGAGACCAGGCACGGCGTCGCGCCCAGCTCGTCGGGGAAGTGATGGAACATGAGCACCGCGCGGCACAGGCGCGCGGTGCGGACCTCGAAGCCGGCGGCGTAGGAGGAGAACGAGTCGTCGCGGCGCGGCCACGGGCGGACCGGGGCGTAGGGATCGGCGCCGGGCTGATCGAGATGGTCGAGGTCGCGCTCGCCGTAGTCGAAGACCAGCTCCAGCGCGAACTGCTCGGCGCCCGCGCGATCGACGTAGTTGCCGTAGCGGACGGCGGCCGGATAACGCTGTGCCGTTTGAGCGTGGCCGCCTTCGAAGGCAGCGGCCGCGCCGGCGTCGTCCTCACGCAGGTAGGTGTAGACGGCGCGATTGCCCTTGGTGTCCGTGCGCTCCTGCAGCAGCCAGGCAGCCACGCGCTCGTCCGGGCGGTCCGGGTCGGCGACGCGGCCGTCGACGCTGATCCCGTAGCGCTCGACCGTGCCGTCGGCGGTGGTGACGACCCAGTGGATCAGGCCGTCGCCGGCGCGCTCCCACTGCTCGACGAGCGGCAGGTCGGTCTCCAGGCGCGGCCGGAAGGTCGTGATGCGATAGCGATGACCGGCCTCGCTCGCGGTGCGCACGAGCGGCGCCCAGGCGCCGGTCTTCGGGTCGTGCCGCAGCGCGGGCGTGAGCGCGCCGATGCCGGCCAGGTCAATCGTGTCGGTCGCGCGATAGGCCGGGACGCCGGCGCCGGTACGGCGCGTGACGGCCGCCGGCGCCAACGAGAAGCCCATCCCGAACGGGCCGTTGCCCGCGGCCGACGAGTAGGCCAGCGTGGCCGACGGCGTGAGCGCGCGCGCCGCCGTGACCACGGCGTCGACCGCCAAGGTCGCGTCACCAGTGACCGTTCCCGAGCCGACGCCTCCACCCAGCCCCTTGAGCGCCCCGCCCCCGCGGGGCAGCGCCAACGTCGGCTGTACGACGGTTGGCGACTCAGCCATGGTTGTGGGTCGACCGCATTTCCGGCGCGACGCTACAACGACAAATGGCCCATGACCAGGCATGGAACCTGAACATTTTGGTGTCGTCAGATTAAGCTACATATGGAAAGCTATTCAACTCTCAACATTGGGGCCTTCGCCCGCCGCGCCCACCCCTTGGCCGCCTGGTTCGCGGCCGTCCTCTCCTCGGTGTAGGGCAGGCTCCCGACGCCGGTGATCGCCCACGCCGGGAGCCGCTCCAGGATGCCCACGCGGCTAGGCGGCGACCTCCGACGCCGTCCGGCGGCGATGTGCCGCCGCCATCATCGCCCGCAGCGCAGGCTCCACGTCCTCCCAGCGCCGCGTCTTGAGCCCGCAGTCCGGGTTGACCCATAGGTGCTCGCGGCCCACGCGCGCGTCGGGCAGCTCCAGCAGCCGGACGACCTCATCCTCCGACGGCACCCGGGCCGAGTGGATGTCGTAGACGACGGGCCGATGTCGGCCGGATAGGAGCCCGCGCCGGTGAACGCGTCCAACACCTCCATGTCGGAGCGCGACGCCTCGATGAAGATCACGTCGGCGTCGAGCCGGACGATCGCCGGGCTCGTCGACCGACGGGACCAAGGCGCTGCTCAGCGGCCAGGTCGACGGTGCTCCATGATGTCGTTGAACTCCGCGTAGCACGTGTGCGTGTGGACCTGGGTGTGGTCGGCGACCGGCGCCGTGGTCAGCCGGAAGCAGTCCACGGCCCAGCGAACGTACTCGTCCTGGGCGTGGCGCTGTAGCGGGAGGCCCTAGCGCAGCGCGGCCTCGTCGACCTGGATCGCGAAGCAGCCGGCCGCCTCGAGGTCGAGGACCTCGTCCTGCATCGCCAGCGCGATCTGTAGGCACGTCTCGCGACGTGGCTGGTCGTCGCGGACGAACGACCACTGCTGGATCGTCACCGGGCCGGTGAGCATCCCCTTCACCGGCCGGTCGGGCCAACGTGGTGTTCTTCGACCGTGGCGAGCCGACCGCGGCGATGTGGGTGTACGACCTGCGCACCAACCAGCGGTTCACGCTCAAGAGCCGCCCGCTACGACTGCGAGCGCGCGGTCGCGCAGCTCGAGGAGTTCGCGTGACACGCCGAGCAGCCGCTCGACGTCATCCGCGTCACCAAGGTCCCTGGGCCATCGCGGCCCCATCGACCCGGCGGCGCCTTCGGCCAGCTCGGCGAGCTGGGCCGCCGTCAACGACCGGGCCGCGAAGGCGTCATGGAGGTGCACCGCCTCGATCACGGCATCGCGGGTCTCAGGACTATCGCCGTCACACGCCAGCCTGATCAGCTCCGCGATCCACGTCGAAGGCGAAGACGAGATGCTCGGGGATCACGAGCGAGTCTCGGGACTCGATACGGTCCGAGATGTCCATGGAGTTGACGCTCCTTGGGCCATGCCCCGGCCGTTCCTGCGGCGCGGGGGCGCCTTTTTACGGGCATCACCTCGCGGCAGATCCGGCCCGGTTTGAGGCCGCCTGCCCGCGTCGGTGGTGCGTCGCGGGCAGGCGGCCGGCCACGCTAGCTCGGGTCCCGAGAAGGGGGAACCGAGCCAGTTGTGTTTCCTGGCCAGGGCGTCGGCAGGGCGTCCTCCCCGGTTTTGCAGGCGTCACACGAGCAGCCCGACCGCCACAGCGCCGGCAACCAGCAGAAACGCTGAGGTAACTCGCGTGGCAAACGCGCGAAGCTCAAGAAGGTTTCGGAGCTTCAATCTTCGCCGCACCAGCGCCATCTGGACTACGGCCGCCCCTGAGCGGGTTAGCGCGTAGGCACCGTAGAGGCAGGCTCCCAAAAACGGCGACCCAAAGAGCGACGCCGAAACCGGAACCGCGTACCACAGCTGGAAGCCTAACCGCGACGTGAATCCGGCACCCAGTGCTGCACCGTTTCGGATGGCCCAAGGTACGCGACCGTCGAGCCACTCGTATGAGGTTTCTCGGTCGACTTGGATCGGGGCGACCCAGCGACCGGTGACGCCGAGCGCACCGATCAGCAAGAAAAACCCTCCGAGCAGGAGCCCCAGACTGGCGCGATCGGCCGGCGTCCACAGCAATCCTCCGGCAAATCCAAGCAGCATGCCGCAGACCGCACCGGAGCTGCTCGCAGCCCCGACGTACAGAAGCGCTTCACGCCACAATCTTGATGTCAGCGTGTCCCCGTGCACGCGGGGACGTGCCGGCGCGACGATCCTGCCTGGCGTCAGCATCGGTCGCGACGCCGTTGTCGCGGCCGGGACAATCGTGGCCGACGACGTTCCAGCGGCGAGCCTGGTAGCGGGGCCCAAGGGCACTGTGCGCGGACGATGGTAGTACTGGACTGCGCGAGCACCGGTTTCGGTGAGCTCGGTCAGCTCGGTGCTCTTAGGTCAAGCAATCCGAAGTGGTTTCTAGGTGCCTGGTCCGGACCCGCAAGGGTCTTGGCAATCCACGAACGACGAGGCTGGGCCGCGCGAGGTCGCCAGGCACGCGCTGACCACGCCGGGCCGCCCGAACATCGATGAGACCCACTACCCGCCCGGGCCCGCGGGGGCTCTGGAGCGCAAGCCCCGGGCGCGCAACGCCGACGCGGAGTCGTTCCTTGCGATCGGTCCGGGAGCGCACGCCTGGTTGATCGCCGCCGCTGCGGCAGGCGCGAGCAGGGTTCGGCGCAAGCTCGCCGAGGCTGTCGACCCCGCCAAGCTCCACGGCACCGGCCAGGTCGACGACGCGTTGCGGGCCGCGGCGGACTCGGGCCGGTTCGCTGATGGTGATCTCGCCGCGATCCTCGCCCACCATGACGCGAAGGTCGTCGCGTTTCCTGCGCGCGCCAGCGAGGAGCAGTCGCTGCAGCGCTCCACGCGCGCCTGGGAAGGCTTTGGCGCATGACCGTCAAGACGCCGGTCTCGCCGCCGCTGCCCAATGAGGTCGACGCGCTGCTGCGGCGCTTGCGGATGCCCTACGTTCGCCATGCCGCCCCCGAGGTCCTCGCAATCGCCAAGTCCCAAGGCTGGGACCCCGCCGAAATGCTGCGGGTCCTGTTGGCCGAGGAGGCGGCGCGCCGCGACCAGGCGACGATCCGGATGCGCCGCCGCGCCAGCGGCCTGCTGGCGACGATTGCCTCCGCCCCTCACCACTAGCCGCCGTCGCGCGCTCGCTCGGTGATCGGCGGGCCTCCCGATCGATTCAGCCTGCGACCTCGACGGAAGGGCCGGCGACGCCGAGGCCGGTCAGCCAGTCATCGAGCGCGGTGGCGCGCCGGCGCCGAGCGCACCGATGACGGCGTCCTGGGCCTCGCGCCAGGCGCGACGCGCGTTGGTGAAGGTCTCGCCTCCCGCCGCCCTGATCGCGACGGTCTTCGTGCGGCCGCTCGGCGACAGCTCGGCCGGCTCGACCCAGCCCCGCTCGCGCATGAGCGCGATGTTTGCGGCTCATCGTGGAGCGCTCGACGGCGAGAACGTGCGCCAGCGCCGAAGGCGCCACGGCGCCGCCGGCAACGGTGAGCGCGGCCAGGATCTCACTCGGTACGCCGAGCGCATCGACACCGAACCCGCCGCGCTGGTCACGCGCGCCGTCCTGGACCCGGAGGCCACCGTGCGCGAGGACTCGCGCGGCTGCGCGCGAGCTCAGCGATCCCCGACCGCGTCGCGATCTCCGGCGACGTCTACGACGTGCAGACCGGCCGCGTGCGCACCATCGTCGACGCCACGGTCCCCGCCGCGGTGTAAGCGGCTCATGTCGGGATGCATCTTCGGGAAGCTCGCCGCGGTGGCTTCTACGCCCTGCGCGGCTGAGGCGACACAGGCGGCGGGGCTCGCCTGCTAGCGCCCGGCGTTTCTCGGCCGAAGCCGGATTGAGGGCTGCTTGGGCAGAGGGCTGGACTGGTGTTGCGCGGACGCTTCAGCGGCTGCCGATTCCTTTCTGCGATGGCCGAGGTCTACCTGTTCGACAGTCCGGCCCGCCGAAGAGGCCGGCCACGATGAGGCAAGCCGAAAAGAGAGCTGATTACCGTGAGCATTCCCGCGACCATGCGCGCCCTGCAGCAGACCTCGCTGAAGGGTCCGCAGGACATGCGTCTGATCACCCACGCGCCGGTACCGAGCCCTGGCCAGGGCGAGGTCCTGATCCGCGTCGCCGCCGCCGGCGTCAACTTCGCCGACATCTCGAAGGCCTACGGCACGTTCTCGGGCGGTCCGCAGCCACCGTATCTGGCGGGCTTCGAGGGCGCCGGCGAGGTCGTGGCGGCGGGCGAGGCGGCGACCGGCCCACGACCGGGGACCCACGTCATCGGTGTCGGGGACGGGGCGTTCGCCGAGTACATGCTCCTGCCCGCGGCCGCGGCGATGCCGGTGCCGGCTAACTGGACGGCCGAGCAGGCGCTGGGCCTGGTCGTGAACTGGCCCACCGCACTGGCCGCGCTCAAGCCCCTGGGTCGCGTCGCCACCGGGGAGACCGTGCTGATCCACGCTGCGGCGGGCGCGACCGGCCAGGCCGCGGTGACCATGGCCAAGCACTACGGCGCGACGGTCATCGCCACCGCCTCGCCTGGCAAGCACGAGGCAGTGCTGGCACTGGGCGCCGACCACGTCCTGGACTCCCTCGACGGCGACCTCGCCGCCGAAGTGATGCGGCTGACCGGTGGCGCCGGTGCCGATTTGGTGCTGGAGTCGGCGGGTGGTGCCACCTTCAACGCCAGTTTGGCCGCGGCCAAGCCCGTCACCGGCCGGGTCGTCGTCTTCGGCGTAGCGGGCGGCGAAGCCGCGATCACGAACTGGGAGCTCGTGTACAAGCACCAGGTCCACATCATCGGCCTCAACATCGGTGTGCTGATCCGGGCCGCACCCCAGATCTTCGGCGAGCTCATGGGTGAGCTGTCCGCCCTCATCGCCGCCGGCGTGCTCACCCCCGCTCGCCCCACCGCCTACGACTTGACCGACGGCCCAAAGGCCCTCGCAGAACTGGAAACCCGCGCCACAATCGGCAAACTGGCCCTGCTCCCCTGACAACCCGGCCACCGCCCCGGATGCCGCTGACCTGGCTTTCGATTGATGGACGACTGGGATGCCATCGCGCATCAGGCCGACTGGCCGCGGCCTAAAGTCGCGGCATGACGGCGCATTTGAGGGGGACGGCGAACCAGGACCGGTTCCCCGCCGAGACCGAGCGGTTCCGCCGGGAGTTGTTGGCGCACTGTTACCGCATGGTCGGCTCGGCGCATGACGCCGAGGACCTGGTGCAGGAGACGTATCTTCGGGCATGGCGTTCCTACGCCGGCTTCGAGGCCCGTGCGTCGATTCGGTCCTGGCTCTACAAGATCGCCACCAACGTCTGCCTGACTGCGTTGGAGCCGCGCCGGATCCGGGTGCTGCCGTCGGGCCTGGCAGGTCCTCACGACGCACCCGATCGCCCGCCGAGTCACGTTGCGCCGGGCGAGGTCTCGTGGCTGGAACCGTTGCCGGACCGATGGATCGCCCCGGCCGACGACGATCCGGCCGCGACGGTGATCGCGCGCGAGTCGCTACGGCTGGCGCTCATCGCGAGTCTGCAGCACCTGCCCGCACGCCAGCGCGCGATCCTCATCCTGCGCGAGGTACTGGCGTTCTCTGCGGCCGAAACCGCGGATATCCTCGGCACCACAACGGCGGCGGTGAAGAGTGGTCTGCAGCGCGCCCGGGCACGGCTGGGCGAACTGGAGCCAGAGGCTGAGGAACTGCTCGAACCGACCGACCAGCGGGCGCGTGCGCTGCTCGACGGCTACATCGCAGCCTTCGAGCGCTCCGACGCCGGGCTGCTGGAACAGGTGCTGCGCACGGACGCCACGCTGGAGGCGACGCCATTCCGCGAATGGCACGCGGGCCGGGTGAACTGCATCCACATGCTCGACGCCTACGTGCTGGGCGCGCCCGGCGACTGGCGGATGATCGCGACCACAGCCAACGGCCAGCCCGCCGCCATCGTGTACTACCGAGACGCAGACGGCGCGTTCCGGGCAAACGGCATTGTGGTGCTGGCCCCAACCGTCACCGGTGTCTCCCGCGTGATCGCGTTCCACGCCGATCCGGCGCTGGTCGCAATGTTCGGCTTCCCCGACGTGCTCGCAGACTGATCCCGACCGGGCGTGTGACAGGCACCCCGAGTCGGCGCACGCTTGACGGCATCCGACCACGCAGCGATCTGGGCCGACCTCAAACTCTGACGCTCACGGAAGTTCGATGGAGCCGGCGCGGGTCGCCGCAGGGGCGCCTCTTGTAGCGCGGCGCGCTCAGCCGTGCAGGGCGTAGACGTACAGGGCGGCTCGCGTCGGGACGATGCTGTCGCCGTCTTCGCGCAACAGGCCCGCGGCGGTGAGGTCGCGCGGTCGTGGGCGTCGGTGTGCTCGAAGCCCTGGCGGCCGCCGGGCATCTCGCCGTAGCTCCTCGGCGCTGAGCCGCTCGGGGTGCACGCCAGCTCAGCGGTCTGGCCCGGCGTGGGCGATCCGGTCACAACGGCGTCATGGAGGTGAACAGCCTCGGTGACGGCCGCGCGCGTCTCCTCGCCGCGGTAGAAGCGCAGGACCCGGACGCTAGGGATGGAGGTGCAGTCGCTCTCCTTGCGGACCGACGATCATGATGAGCTCGACGGGGCCGTCGATGGCGCCGAACCAGTGCGGGGTCCACGTCGTGAACTCGACCGCCTCTCCGGGCTCGATGACGAAGGACTGGTCGCCCAACAGCAGGCGCAGGCGTCCGGCGAGGACGTAGATCCAGTCGTGTCCCTCGTGCACGGGCAGCTTCTCGGGCGGCCGACGCTTCCGGGCGCCGATGTGGATCTTGTAAGCGCGCAGCGCACTGGAGTGACCGCGGTGCATGAGCGGCCACATCGTCATGCCGTCGCACTTCCACGGCTCGCCGTGGATGCGTGGGTCTTGCGGTGGCGCCGAGGCGAGCAGCTCGTCGGCGCTCACTCCTAGGGCCGCGCAGAGCGCGGGAACGTGGTCGAGCGCCAACCGGCGCTTTCCGGACTCCAGGCGGCTGAGCGTCGAGAGGTCGATGTTGGCGCGCTCGGCCACCTGCTGCAACGTCAAGCCCCGTTCCGTGCGCAGCTCACGCAGCCGGCGACGCACCCGGGCGTCGACGGGCTCGGCGTTTTCCTCTTTGGCAATAGCGCTTGGCATGGTCACGAGGATGCTACGACACGAGGAGGGCGCCCCTCGCTCACCAGCGTTTTGCCGATTCAGCAATCTCGATTGGCGATCTGATCGATCCGTGTCATGGTGAACGCATGAACGAGACTTGGGATTGCATCGTCGTCGGGGCGGGCGCCGCAGGCTTGAGCGGCGCGCTCGTGCTCGGCCGCGCACGGCGCCGGACGCTCGTCGTCGACGCGGGACGGCCGAGCAACCGCGTCGCGGACGGGATCGGCGGGTTGCTCGGGCAGGACACCCGCGCACCGGCCGACTACTACGCCGCCGGCCGTGCGGAGCTTGCGGCCTACCCGTCGGTGGACCTGCGCGCCGGCGAGGTCGTCGGCGGGGAACGCGACGGCGAACGCTTCGTGCTCGAGCTCGCTGACGGCTCACGTGCCGCTGGTCGGCGTGTTCTCCTCGCGACCGGGATGGACTATCGGCCGCCCGCGCTCACGGGCATCGAGGAGCGCTGGGGTCGTTCGGTGTTCCACTGCCCGTTCTGCCACGGTTGGGAGCACCGCGGCGAGCCGCTCGGCGTCCTTAACCGCGGAGGCGCCCTCCTGCTTCGTGCTTGGAGTGGTGATGTGACGCTCTACGCAGACGGGCACTCCGATCTGACCGCAGAAGATCGCGCTCGCCTCGCCTTCGCCGGGGTCGAGATCGAGGAGCGTCGCGTCGTCGAGTTGCGCGGCACCGGCAGCGACCTCGCCGCCGTCGCGTTCGCTGATGGCAACGAGCGAGCGTGTCGCGGTCTGCTCGTGCCCGTCACCCTGCATCAGCGGTCTGCGCTCGCCACGCAACTCGGTGCGGCGACCAGCGAGCCCGGGCCGCTCGTCGCCGACGCAGTGGCGGTGGACGACGACTTCGAGACCAGCGTCCCCGGCTTGTTCGCCGCGGGCGACGCTGCCGGGGTGATGCCCTCCGTGGCGAATGCCGTTGCGTCAGGCGGCAATGCCGCCGCGCGGGTCGTGCTCAGCCTCATGACCGCCGGCGACGGCGTCGTGGCCGGCGCGACGTCCACCGCCGAGCTCGCCTCGTAGCGGCCAGGATCCGGAGATGCCCGACTGGACGAAGACGAGCTTTCAGCGCCTCCGTGACCAGAGCCCAACGGACGCTCCGATGCGCTGGAAGATGGCGCGAGACGCCCTGAAGTCGCCCGAGCTCGGCGTCAGCCGCTTCACCTACGAGGCGGGCGCCCGCATGCCGTTCGGCCATCGCCACCGCGAGCAGGAGGAGGTCTACGTGGTCGCCGGGGGCTCCGGCCGCGCCAAGCTCGACGACGACATCATCGAGTTGGGGCAATGGGACGTGCTTCGTGTCGCCCCCGCCGTGGTCCGCTCGTTCGAGGCTGGGCCGGACGGTCTCGACCTCATCTGCACCGGCGGCCGCAAGCCCGCCGGCGGCGACACCGAGAGGATCGCCGACTTCTGGGACTGATCACGGCGGCGAGCCCGACCAGGCGGCGCTCCGCGGTCCGCTCCGACGCGGCGGGGCTGACGTGCGGGGGTCGAGCCCGCGACCTCAGGTCCAACGCTAGAGCGCCTCTAACCGGGACATTGGTCTTGTTCGCTGGGGATCGTCGTCGATTCGCCTGGTCGGAAGCGATTCCCGCACGCTCCAGCGCCCACCGCGCGTCCTCGCAGCAGTGGCTGATCGGGATCGTGACGAGCACGGGCGCGGTCGGCATCGCGCGCGTCGATCATCGCGCGGCGGTGCCGGCCGGCGCCAAGCCCATACTTAGGTGATCACCTAAGTGACTGCTATGGTGGCCGCCGTGCCGACCGCCGAGGCCCAGCAGCTCGACCGGGCGTTCCACGCCCTCGCCGACGGCAGCCGCCGCGCGATGGTCGCGCGGCTCGCCCGCGGGCCCGCCTCGGTGAGCGAGCTCGCCGCGCCGCTGGACATGTCGCTGCCCTCAGTGCTGCAGCACCTCGACGTGCTGCAGCGCAGCGGGCTCGTGCGCTCCGAGAAGGTCGGACGCGTCCGCACGTGCCGGCTCGAGTCCGGCCCGATGCGCACCGTCGAGCACTGGATCGCCGAGCACCGCGGCGCGTGGGAGCGCCGGCTCGACCGCCTGGGCGACGTCCTCGACGACGCCTTCCCCAACGATGAAGGAGACCGCAGCAGATGAGCATCCGCCAGCACGACTTCACCCTCGAGCGGCGCTTCCGCCAGACCCCGGAGCAGGCGTTCCAGGCGTTCGCCGACCCCGCGCTCAAGCAGCGCTGGTTCGGGGTGCCGGACGGCTGGGCCGACGCGGAGTGGTCGCTGGATTTCCGCGTCGGCGGCGGCGAGCTGAGCGCGGGGCGCGACCGCGGCGGCACCCACCACCTGTTCCGCAGCCGCTTCCACGACATCGTCGACGGCGAGCGAATCGTCTTCGCTTACGACCTGCTCCTGGACGACCGCCTGGTCTCCGTGTCGCTGACGACGGTCCAGCTGCGCCCCGACGACGGCGGCGGCACCCACCTGATCTTCACCGAGCACGGCGCGTTCCTCGACGGCCTCGAGGACCCGGCCGAGCGCGAGCATGGCACCGGCCTGCTGCTCGACGGCCTCGAGGCGTTCTTCGCCGGCGAGGTGCCGGAGTGAGCCTCGTCCTGTACGAGCACCCCTTCGCGATGTACTGCTGGAAGGCGCTCATCGCCTTCTACGAGCGCGACGTGCCGTTCGCGGTCGCGCTCGTGGAGGCCGACCGCTCGGCGCTCGCGGCCCTGTGGCCGCCGGCGTCGATACCGGTCCTCGTCGACGACGGCGTCGTGGTCCCCGAGTCCTCGGCGGTCGTCGAGCACCTCGACCGCCACGGCGACGCGCCGCCGCTGATCCCCGCCGACCCCGCAGGCGCGTTGCAGGCGCGGTTGTGGGACCGCGTGGTCGACGGCCACGTCAGCACGCCGGTACAGAAGATCGTCGGCGACGCGCTGCGTCCCGCCGGCGCCAAGGACGCGCACGGCGTCGCCGAGGCCCACGCCGCGCTGGACGTCGCCTACGCCACGCTCGACCGGCAGCTCGACGGACGCGAGCGCGACGGCTGGCTGGCCGGCGACGGCTTCACGCTGGCCGACTGCGCCGCGGCGCCCGCCCTGCACTACGCCGACGTCGTCCACCCGCTGGACCGCGGCGCGCACCCGGCGCTGGCCGCCTACGTCGACCGGCTGCTGGCGCGGCCGTCGGTCGCCCGCGTGGTCGACGAGGCGCGCCCCTACCGCGAGCTGTTCCCGCTGCCGTGGCCGGAGCACGTGGGCTGAGCGCCAGCTCGTGGCCTGCCCGGCGCATGCCCGAGCTGCCCGAGGTCGAGTCCGCCCATGCACTGATCGCCGAGCGCGGGCTCGGTCCGTGGTGTCCGCGGTCGCCGCGCGCATCGCGGCGGCCGCCCGCTCGAGGGGCTTGCGCACCGTGGCGGGGCGCAAGCCCGGAATCTCCGCCAGCTCGGCGGCCGCGAAGCGATGGACGTACTCGGCGCGCTGCGCATGGGCCCACGATGATGACTCGCGAGTCAACGCAGCGTCAGGGTGCGCGACGTCGTCGCCTTCGCGCTCCCGGCGCGCACGACGACCGCGGCGGTGGCCTTCGGGCGCGCGCCGCGGGCCAGGGCGCGCCGGCCGGCGGCGGTGAGCTTCAAGGTGATGGTCTTGGCCTGGGCCGTCGCGAACGTGGCCTGGGCGGTGGCCAGCTTCTCGGTGACGGACTTGCCGCCGCGGCGCACCTTGCGGGTCAAGGTGATGGTGATGGTCCCGGGACCGCTGAGCTTCACCGACAGGCGGTGCTTGCCCGCCTTCGCGGCGAGGACCGCGAGCGTCGCGGTGGGCGCCTTGGCCGCGGCGACGGGCGGCGGGGTGACCGGCGCGACGGGCGCGATCGGCGCGGGTGTGGGCGTGGGCGTCGTCGTGGTCGTCGTCGTGACCGACGGCGCGGGCGGCGCCACCGACCCCAACTCCACCGTCGTGACCCCCGCCGCGCCGTCGCCGTCGAGCGCCAGCGTCGCGACGGCGTCGGCATCACCGGAGGGCACCGCCCGCACGGCCACCGCGCACGTCTGGCCGGGCTGGAGCACGACCTGCGAGCAGCCGTCGCCGGTGATCGCGAAGTCGCCCGCATCCGTGCCGTCCAGCCGCGCGGCGGAGACCGACAGCGGCGCGTCGCCGGTGCTCGTCAGCGTCACGGTCTGCGCGGCGGTCGCCACGCCGGCCCCTCCGCGCGTGAACGTCAGCGCGCCGGCGTCGAGGCTCGCGGCGGTGCTCCAGCCGATCGTGGCGTCGATGAAGTCGCGCATGCCCGCGATCTCGCCGTAGACGCCGGGGGCGCCGGGCTGCGCGCAGCCGCTGCCGTAGCTGGTGTCGCCGGCGAGCACCGGATGGCCCGCCGCGTCGTCGACGAGCAGCGGCCCGCCGCTGTCGCCCTGGCAGGTGTCGTAGGTCGTGTTGCCGGCGCAGAGCTCGACCGCCGGCCGGAAGTCGGGGGCGTAGCGGATGCCGCAGTCGGCGTCGCTGACCAGCGGGACCGACGCCTCCATGAGGTCGAGCGGGAAGGCGTCGCTGAGGGCGGACTTGTCGGTGTCGCCCCAGCCGGCGACGCGCGCCGTGCGGCCCGCCGCCCACAGCCCGCTGAGCGCCGGGACCGTGATCGGCAGCGCGGGCACCGCCTGCGGCGCGGCGAGCTTGAGCAGCGCCGTGTCGTTCTCTATGGTGGCGATGACGTGTCCCGGGTTCCGATGGATCTCCGAGACCGCGAGTCGGGTGCCCGTGCCGTCGAGCCGCCGGGTGCCGGTCAGCACCTCGGTCGAGCCCGCCGACCGGCCGTACGTGCAGTGCGCCGCGGTCAGGACCCACTGCGGCGCGACGAACGTCCCGCCGCAGAACTGGTCCTGGTCGTCGTGGCGGGTCCCGGCGACGTTCATGATCGCGACGATCGACGGCCACGACCCGGCCGGCGCCACGGTGCCGCCGATGACCCGGGGCTGGGTGGAGGCGAGCCCGGCGGGGGCGAGCGCGAGCACGGTGAGCGGGAGGGCGAGTGACAGGCGGCGGATGTGGGGCACGGGCGCACAGCTTCACGTGCGTTGAGTCGCCAGTCAACGAATCGACGACCTTGCCATGCTTCGCCGCCGCAGCAGCAGAACCCCCGGCGTCGGTCGCGACCCCGAGGCATGGCGCGTCGGCGATCAGGCCTCTGACCTGCGCTTACGTGGTGGCGGGCGGGATTCTTGAACCCGCGACCTCTGGGTTATGAGGACAGCTCGCGTTCTGCCTTTCGCTCTCCGGTGACGCGTTCTGCACCGGCGAGATGCGCCGACAGGAACTGTCCGGCTCTGTCCAGCGCCGCGGCCGCTTCGTCAAGGATCGGGTGATAGGCCTGGAAGACGTGGGGCACCCGAGGGGTGATGTCGAGCGTGACCTCGACGTCGGCGGTGGCGGCTTGTCGCGCGAGGCGGACGGCGTCGTCGAGGAGAACCTCGTGACTTCCGGCCTGGATGCTCAGGGGCGGCAGGCCGGACAGGTCGGCGAATACGGGGCTGATGAGGCCAAGAGCGGCGTCTTGTCCCGCCGTGTAGTCGGTGACTCGGGGTTGGAGGAGTTCCCGGCTGAGCAGCGGGTCGAGCTCGCGCTTGGTTTCCAGGGTCGTCCCGGCCAGGGTGAGATCGGCATACGGTGACATGACGAAGGCCGCGGCTGGCAGGGGCAGCCCGTGATCGCGGGCGTTGACCAGGGTGGCGATGGCGAGTCCGCCGCCGGCGGACTCTCCCGCGAAGGCGATGTCCGAAGGGGCGATGCCGTTGTGCAGGAGGGCTTCATAGGCCGCAAGAGCGTCGTCAACCGCTGCCGGATACGGGTGCTCGGGGGCGAGCCGGTAGTCGACGGAGATGACCTTGGCGTGCGTCCGCCGGCCGACCTGCGAGGCCAGGTCAGCGGCGAGGAAGGCATCCCCCATCGCGTACACGCCGCCGTGGAAGTAGAGAACGACGTGGCGAGGTTCGATTCCATCGACCGTGATCTCGGCGGTCGGGACGCCGCCCAGTGCGGCTGCGGTCACGGTCACGTCGGCGGGCAGCGGCTGCGCCGATAGCAACTCTCGGAGCAGTCGCCGTTGCTCGTTGACATCGCTGCCGACGGGGAAGGCTGACTGTCGCAGGATTGCGTCGAGGCTCTCTCGCTGCTCGGTGCTCACGGAGGATCTCCCTACGGTTGGGTTGGTTTGGCAGCGCTCCAGGCTCGCTCGCCCATGTCAATCCGCTGCTGCTGAAATCTCCTGCCGGGAGGCCGGCACCACCAGTGTTGCCGCCAGGCAGGTGAGGAGGCGTCACCGGATCACGGTGATTCGCGCGACCGGAGGGGCAGACAGCTGGGCGCTCGAGCTCCTCCCTGACGAGAGGACCGGTGGCGACGCTTCGCTCATTCCGCCTAGGCATGACTGCGGACGACACTCGGGCCATGACTAAGGGATTCAAGGATTCGAACGCCTAGCGGTAGCGCCACCCTGCTCTGCCAGTTGGACAGCAGACGACGAACCGAGCACTCGGACTGTGCGCCGATCCCCGGTCGGCGTTTGGCCCCGCGGTCAACGAGCCCGACGAGGGCGTCGTGAGGATCCCGGAGAGCCCGGCCATGTCGGCCCCGCAGCTCGCAAGGCTCGCGCGTGTCGATGACGAGCGCACGGCGAGGTTCGGGCGCAGGTCAAACGATCGTCCGAGCATGACCAGCTTGACGACGATGCAGCGCGGGGAGCACCTGGAGGAGCCGATCTCAACAGTCGTTTCGGTCGCCCGGGGCCTGCTCGACCGGGAAGACCTCCTCCAGCTGCTGGATCGCGCTGTGACCAAACGGGTGACGGTCATCTCGGCGCCGCCGGGAAGTGGGAAGACCTCGCTGTTGCGTGCGTGGGCGGACCGCTCGACCAACCCTCGTCGCGTCGCGTTGGTGTCCGTCGACCGCGACCAACAGCATGCGCAGCGGTTCTGGTCGGCCGTCCTCGACGCGATCCACAGCCCGGCGCGCTCGATCGATCCTCAGAAGCACCCTGCCGCGACCGCTGCACTCGACGGCGACCAGGTGGTCGACAGAGTCCTGTCGGAGCTCGCCGAGCAGGTCGATCCCGTGGTGCTGATCATCGACGATCTCCACGAGCTGAGGTCGGCTGACGCCCTCACGCAGCTCGAGCATCTGCTCGCGATCCTGCCGAGCTCTTCGCGCTTGGTGCTGTCGTCTCGCCGGGATCCGCCGATCAGACTGCACCAGCTCAGGCTTGCCGACGAGATCGCCGAGATCCGAGCCGGCGATCTCCGGTTCACTGAGCGCGAGACGCGCGAACTGCTTGCTGCGTCCGGGATCAGTCTGTCCGACGCCGGGGTGGCCGCGTTGTACCAGCGCACGGAAGGTTGGGCGGCTGGCCTGCGCCTCGCGGTGATCTCGCTCAGCGGCCACCCCGATCCCGAGCGTTTCGTGGCTGAGTTCTCAGGCACCGACAGGGCGATCGGGGAATACCTGATGGCCGAGATGCTCGAACGCCAACCGAGCGAGGTTCAGAGCATGCTGTTGCGAACCTCGCTTGTCGACCGGATGAACGGTGAACTCGCCGACCTGCTGGCAGGCCACTCGGGCTCGGAGCAGGTGCTGCTGGAGCTGGAGGAAGCCAACGCGTTCGTCGTGTCGCTCGACGCTCAGCGCACCTGGTTTCGCTACCACCACCTTCTGGCGGATTTCCTGCGCCTGGAGCTCCGCCGAACGTTGGCCGATGAGGTTCCTGACCTTCACCGCCGGGCCGCACGGTGGTTCGCCGACCGCGGAGAGGTCGTCGAGGCCGTGCGACAAACGCTCGCGGCCGGCGACTGGCCTGATGCCGCTCGGCTCGTCGCCGACCACTCGTTCAGGTGGGTGCTCGACGGGCAAGCGGGAACGATTCGCGCCGTCCTGCAGGCGTTTCCTGAGGGCGCATCAGTCGATCATCCTGACCTCGCGCTAGCCCACGCGGCAGCTGAGCTCAACCAGGGGCGGCTGGAGGAGGCGGCTGCTCAGCTGGCGCTGGCCGAGTCCCACGTCCCGAGCGCTCCGCCGGCTCGCCGCCGCCGCCTGGCGGTGGCAATCGCGTCGCTGCGGTTGGCGCTGGCACGGCGTAGCGGGCAGTTCAGTGAAGTAGTCGAGCAAGTGAATCTGCTCGATGCTTCGATCGCAGACGAATCGAGCAAACCGATTGCGATGGGTAGTGAGCTGCGGGGGGTCGCGCTGCTGAATCTCGGGATCGTCGAGACGTGGTCTGGCCGACTCACCGACGCGCAGCGGCACCTCTCCGAGGGAGCCGCGCTCGCCCAGACGATCGGCCGACCCTACCTAGAGGTGGCCTGTCGCGCCCATCAAGGTTTCCCGTCAAAGCTCGTCTCGGTCGCGACCGCACGCGAGCGCGGCCGTCAGGCGGTAGCCCTGGCCGAGCGTCATGGCTTGGACGATCGGCTGATCCTCGCGCCGGCGCTCGGGGCGGTTGGCGGCATGGCGATCTGGATGGGCGAGTTCGACGAGGGAGAGCGCTGGCTACACCGCGCCTGGGAGGTCGCCTCCGCACACGTCGACCCGGCCGCCGCGGTGCTCCTGCACGTGGCGACCGGCATGGTGCACGCCGGTCGCGGGCAGCAGCGGTCGGCGCTCGACGCCTTCGCGGCGGCAGCGCAGGCGCAGTCGCTGCTCACCGGCGTGCACGCGCTAGCGCCCCGGATCGCCGGATGGCTCGCGACGACGCAGGCCCGCCTGGGGATGCTGGACGAGGCGCGCGCGACGATTGCCGCGTTCTGCGCCGAACCGGACCGGCTGGGTGCCATCCACAACGCGCGTGCGGTGATCTGCATGACGGAGGGGGACCCCGCGGCGGCGGTGGACGCGCTCCGAGATGTTCTGGCCAACACGCCACGCCTCGGCCCCGCGTTCACGCTCGTTGAAGCGCAGCTGCTCGCCGGTACTGCGCACCTACGCCTGGGCGATCGGAACGCCGCCGCCGCAGCGGCCGAGGC
>NZ_DATHDY010000017.1:0-93174 GCF_035318805.1 Baekduia sp. | reverse complement strand
CTCGTCGCCGCCGGGTGCGGCGGCCAGATTCAGCCGGGCGAGGAACAGTCTGTGACGACGGCGCCGCCGTCCACGACCACGGCGACGACCACCGCCGCCATGATGACGCCCGCGAGCGGCCGGAGACGTCGCCCCGCGCGGCGGCGTCCCGGTTCGAGGACGCTGATGCGTGGCGGCGGCTGGGCACGGCGGGGCGGCAAGGCTGTGAGCGATCTTATGTTGCCGGCGCAACCGATCCAACTGGCGAAAGGCTCAGTTCGGCCCCGCGAAGTGCGCTCTGACGCTCGATTTCGCGGGTTCGCGGACCTTTTGTCGTGAAACCGTTCCAGTTCTTGCCGACTCCGGCCGATGCTCGGAACGTGGACCAAGTTTCCGAGTATCTCCCGATGTTCCTGGCTGAGGGCCGCGAGCATCTCCAGGAGCTCAACCTCGCGGTCGTGCGCATCGAGGAGACCCCGGATGACCGACAGACGGTCGACGAGATCTTCCGCATCGCGCACTCCCTCAAGGGCATGAGCGCGACCATGGGATTTGCCGGCATGGCGGCGCTCACACACGAGATGGAGGACGTCTTCGAACTCCTCCGTCAGCGTAAGCACGGCCTGCAGCGGGCCGAGATCGACGTCTGCCTGGAGTGCCTCGACGCACTCGAGGCCGCAGTCGACGCGATCGAGACCGGCGGCGCCGAGGAGATCACTCCCGAGCCGCTGATCGAGCGCCTGCGGGCGCTCATCCGCGACGACCACGAGTCACCCGAGGAGAGCGCTCCGCCCAGCGCCCTCGATCCGCCGACCGACCTGAGCGAGATGGCCCAGGGCCGCCGCGTGGTGCAGATCGCCGTGACGCTGCGCGCCGACGTCGACATGCCGTCGGTGCGGGCGTACATGGTGCTCGCCGCTGTGGCCAAGCTGGGGGAGACGCTCGCGTGCGTCCCGTCGCCCGCCGACGTCGACACCTTCGTCGGCCGCGACGTCATCGCGTGGGTCGTGAGCGAGAACACCGACGGTGAGCTGCACTCGGCCGCCGTCGGCGTTCCGGACGTCGCGACGTGCGAGGTCACCGAGGCCGTCGCCGACGCCGCCGTCGACGGGGTCGAGGAGTCCGACGCCGTGGCCGCCAGCGCCGCCACGCCCGCGAGCAAGCCCGACAACACCAACCGTCCGCACCACGGCTCGTCGACCGTCCGCGTCGACGCCGAGCGCCTCGATCAGCTGATGCACGCGATGGGCGAGCTGGTCCTGAACCGCACCCAGGTCGAGGTGCTCGCCACGCAGGCTGATGTCCCGGGCCTGCAGCAGGCGATCCAGGGCCTCACGCGCACCTCACACGCCCTCCAGTCGATGGTGATGCAGGTCCGCATGATCCCGGTCGAGGCCGTGCTGCTGCGCTTCCCGCGGCTCGTCCGCGACCTCAGCGTCAAGCTCTCCAAGCAGGTCGAGCTCGAGCTCATCGGCAAGGACACGGAGCTCGACCGCAGCGTCGTCGACTCGCTCGGCGACCCGCTCGTGCACCTGATCCGCAACTCGCTGGACCACGGCCTGGAGCCGCCCGCCGACCGCATCGCCGCGGGCAAGCCGCCGACGGGCACGCTGACGATCGCCGCCCGCCACGCGGGCGGGTCCATCGCCATCACCGTCAAGGACGACGGCCGCGGCATCGACCCCGCCCGGGTCGCCGCGGTGGCCGTCGACCGCGGGCTGATCACCCGCGAGCAGGCGCAGCTGATCGACATGCGCGGCGCGATCGAGCTCCTCTTCGCGCCCGGCTTCTCCACGGCCGCCGAGGTCGGTGCCCTGTCGGGCCGCGGCGTCGGCATGGACGCGGTGCGCGAGAAGATCCGCGAGCTGGGCGGCGAGGTCACGGTGACCTCCGTCCAGGGGGAGGGCACGGTCAACGAGATCCGCCTCCCGCTGACGCTGGCGATCATGTCCGCCCTGCTCGTCGAGGCGGGCGCCCGCCCGTTCGGCATCCCGCTGCAGCGGGTCGAGCGCACGATGCGCCTCGACGACCACCCCGTCCGCTCGGTCGCCGGGCGCAAGATGCTCGTCCTCAAGGACGAGGCCCTGCCGCTGCGCCGCGCGGTCGACGTGTTCGGCGCCGCCGCCGGCACCGCGGCCGACGCCGAGGCGCCCGACACACACGTCGTCATCGTCCGCGGCGTCGAGGGCTCGATCGCCCTCTCGGTCTCCAAGCTCATCGGCCAGCGTGAGCTGGTCACCCGCCCGCTGCCTCCGAACGTCGCCCAGAAGGCGGCGGTCTCGGGTGCCGCGGTGCTCTCCAACGGCGACATCGTCCTGCTCGCCGACTGCGACGCCCTGACCCTGAACACCCATCCGGCGCTGTCTGCGGGTGAGCGTCCCACGCTCGCCGCCGCCGTCTGAACCGTAGGAAGCCATGAACGCCTTCACCGACATGCAGCTCGACGCGCTGCGCGAGCTCGCCAACATCGGATCCGGCAACGCCGGCACCGCGCTGGGCTCGATGCTCGGCAAGACCGTCGACATCTCCGTCCCGACCGCCGCGGTCATGCCGCTGGCCGACGCCGTCGCGGTCGCCGGGCGGCCCGACGAGCTGCGCCACGGCGTCGTCGTGCCGGTCGCCGGCGAGATGGAGGCGGTCGTCGTCCTGCTGTTCCCCGACCCCGACGCCCGCACCCTGTGCGGCATCTACGGCATCGAGCCGTCGACGCCCGACGGCAAGTCGATGCTCGGCGAGGTCGGCAACATCCTCGGCACCAGCTACATCAACGTGCTCGCCCAAATGGTCGGCATGGAGCTCGAGCCGCGCCCGCCGCAGGTCGTCGAGGACATGCTCGGCGCCATCCTGGAGTCGGTGCTGCTGGGCCGCGGCGAGGACGTCGACCAGGCGCTCATCCTCGACTCCGACCTGATGGTCGAGGACGAGGAGTGCTCGCTCTCCTTCCTGCTGCTGCCCAACCACGGCGGGATCAAGCTGCTGCTGGAGAAGCTGGGCCTCTGACCATGGAGACCGTCGTCCGCATGGGCGAGGCCTCTGCCTCCAACACGCCCGCCGACGTGCTGGCGTGCATCGGCCTGGGCTCCTGCATCGGGCTGGCCCTCGTGGACCGCTCCAAGGGCGTGGCCGCGCTGGCCCACGTCATGCTGCCCGAGTCGGCGCAGCCCGATCCGCCGCAGCCCCACAAGTTCGCCGACCTCGCCGTCCCGGCGCTGGTCGACCTCGCGCTGGCGCACGGCGCCGCGAGCCGGCGCCTCGAAGCCGCCGTCGCGGGCGGCGCCGCCATGTTCCAGCTCGGCGGCAGCGGGCAGGACATCGGCGCGCGCAACGCGCACGCCGTCGCGCGCCTGCTCGACGCCGCCGGCATCCCCGTCCGCGCGACCGCCACGGGCGGGAGCACCGGCCGCACCCTGCGCATCCACGTCGGCAGCGACATCGCGATCACCGTCCGCGAGGCCGGAGGTCGCGAGGAGCAGCTGCTCGGCGACACCACGCACACCGGAAGGCTCGTGATCGCATGAGGTCGAACGTTGCCGTCGCCGTTGGTACGTCATGCCTGAGGCACGTTCGATGAGGTCGAACGTTGCCGTCGCCGTTGGTACGTCATGCCTGAGGCACGTTCGATGAGCGGTTTCCTCGACGCAAACGAGATCGAGAAGCTCTTCGCCCGCGCCAGCGAGGGCAACATGCCGGTCGAGTCCGAGGAGCGCCAGGGCCGCCGTGCCCGCTGGCTGCGCACCGTCGACTTCACGCGGCCGACGAAGTTCTCGACCGACCAGGAGCGGCGGATCCGCCGTGCCATGGACACGTTCACGGAGCGCGCCGCGACCCGGCTGGTCGCCGAGCACCGCACGTCGATCGAGCTCGAGGTGATCGACGTCGGGCAGTTCACGTGGGCCAACGCGTTCGCCCAGGTCCCCGACCACTCGGTCCACATCCAGATCGACACGGCGCCGCACGAGGCCCGGATGCTGCTCAGCGCCGAGCTGCCCGTCGTCCTCGTGGCGCTCGAGCGCATGCTCGGCGGGCGCCCCGAGACCGCGTCGCGCGACCGCGAGCTGACCGACATCGACCTCATGGTCGTCCAGCGCCTCTTCGGCACCATCGTCGAGACGCTCTCCGCGGTCTGGTTCGACGTCGCGGAGATGACGCTGGGCATCGCCACCGTCGACACGCAGTCAGAGACCGTCCAGGTCGCCGCGGGCTCCGAGCCGACGCTCGCCCTCACGCTCGAGGCGCGCCTCGACGGCCTGTCCTCGACGATGACGCTGCTCGTGCCCTACGCGGCCATCGCGCCCGTCGCCTCCGCGTTCTCGCGCCACGACGATGCCGAGACGACGCGCGACGCGCGCGTGGCCGCCGCGGTCAACCACGGCCTCAGCATGGTCGACGTCTCGCTGCGCGCCGAGGTGGCCGACTGCCACCTCACGCTGGCTGAGGTCCTGGCGCTCGCGCCGGGCGACGTCGTGCGCCTCGACGCCGAGGCCGACGCCGAGGTCACGCTCTTCGCCGACCGCACGCCGGTCCAGCGGGCCCGCGGTGGTCGGAGTGGGAACCGCCGCGCGGTGCAGATCGTCGCGCCGGTGCAGATCGAGCCGTGATGGCCGACAACCGGGACATGAGCAATCCGTCCACGGGGATGGAGCGATGAACGCCGAGCAGGCGCTGCTCCGCCTCGGGTCGTCGACCTCCGAGGCGGTGCAGGGCGTCCTGGCGATGTTCTCGCCCGACGGCGTGGCTCCCGGCTCGGTCCGGGTCGTCCCGCCGGACGAGTCCCCGTTCGCCGAGGCGATGATGCCGGCGATCGCCGCCGACGTCTCCTACGTCGACGGCGTGACCGGCGGCAACGTGCTGGTCATCGGCATCGAGGGCGCGCGCCGCATGGCCGCGGCCATGATGGGCATGGATCCCAACGCCGTCGAGGCCGGAGGCGACCTCTCCGAGCTCGAGTTCTCCGCCGTCGGCGAGGCGATGAACCAGATGATGTCGGCGGCCGCGATGGCCACCAGCAAGGTGCTCGACGAAGAGGTCGAGATCGCGCCGCCCGACGTCCGCCAGATCGCCTCCGTGCAGGAGGGCGGCGCCGCCTGGGAGCACCCGGGCCACGCCACGGCCGTCACCTTCACCTTCTGCGGCGCGCCGTGCCTGCTCGTCCAGCTCGTGCCCAACGCGTTCATCGTGCGGATGACGCGCGCGCTGGACGAGATGACCGAGTCGCACGACGACACGCCGCTGGGCGATGCGCTGCGCGACGTGACGATCCGCGTGTGGGCCGAGCTCGGCCGCACCCGGATGTCCTCCGGGCGCGTCGTGTCCCTGCCGGGCGGCGCCGTGGTCGAGCTCGACCGCGAGGTCGACGCCCCGATCGACCTCTACGCGGACGGCATGCGGTTCGCCACCGGGCGCCTCCTCGTCACCGAGGACGGCGGCCTGGCCGTGCGCATCGAGCAGGTGCTCGGCACGTCGTCCCCCGCTTCCCCTTCCCCTGACCCGACTCCCACGGAGGTTGCAGTCTGATGGCTCGCGTGCTCGTCGTAGATGACGCCGCGTTCATGCGCAAGATGGTCGGCGACGCCCTGAGCGGCGGTGGCCACGAGATCGTCGGCGAGGCCGCCAACGGTGCCGAGGCGGTGCAGCGCTTCCACGAGCTGCGCCCCGACGTCATGACGCTGGACATCACCATGCCCGAGAAGGACGGCCTCACCGCCCTGCGGGAGATCATCGCCGTCGACCCGGGCGCGAAGGTGATCATGTGCTCGGCGCTGGGTCAGGAGTCCAAGGTGCTCGAGTCGATCAAGCTCGGCGCGAAGGACTTCGTCGTCAAGCCGTTCCAGGCCGATCGTGTCCTGTCTGCGATCGAGAAGGCGCTGGGCTAGGGACCCAGCGCTTCGCTCGTCCGGCGCGCGACCAGGAGGTCAAACGGGGCTTCGGTGCCCCTGAAGATCGCGCGCGCACAGCCGACTTACGAGAGAGACCATGAAGGCCGCTTCCGCCATCGGCATCGTCATCGCCCTGCTCGCCATCGTGGGCGCGGGGATCATGGAGGGGGTCGCCCCTCCGGCGCTGCTGAACGTCAACTCCCTGATCATCGTGTGTGGCGGCACGGCCGGCGCGATCTTCGCCGGCGTGGGCATGAAGCGCTTCATGTTGGTGCCCAAGCTGTACGTCAAGGCCTTCACCACGGCCCCGCCGGAGCTCGGCGAGCGCGTCAAGGCGCTCGTCATGTTCGCCGAGCGGGCCCGCAAGGACGGCCTGCTGGCGCTCGAGGAGGAGATCGAGGCGATCGAGGACCCCTTCATGCGCAAGGGCATGCAGCTGGTGGTCGACGGCACCGACCCCGACCTCCTGCGCGAGATCCTGGACGCCGAGATCGACAGCATGGCCGCGCGCCACAGGCAGGGCTACACGGTCTTCGAGAAGGCCGGCGGCCTGGCGCCGACCATCGGGGTGCTCGGCACCGTCGTGTCGCTCATCCACGTGCTCGGCAACCTGAGCGCCCCCGAGACGCTCGGGCCGGCGATCTCCGGTGCGTTCATCGCGACGCTCTACGGCGTCGGCTCGGCGAACGTGATCTACCTGCCCGTCTGCTACACGCTCCAGATGCTGAGCGGCCAGGAGGTCGACGAGCGCACGCTGATCGTCGAGGGCATCCTCGCGATCCAGGCCGGCGACAACCCGCGCATGGTCCAGCAGAAGCTGCTCAGCTACCTGGCGCCCGAGGACCGCGAAGCGGTCGAGAACCCCGGCAAGTCTCCCGAGCTCAAGGCCGTCCCCGAGCCTGAAGCGGCCGAGGCGGCCTAGGTCTCCGCGATGGCCGGCCACGGCAAGAAGAAGACCCGCGAGCAGCACCCCGAGCACGTCGACGAGCGCTGGCTGCTCACCTACTCCGACCTGATCACGCTGCTGATGGCGCTGTTCATGGTGCTGTTCTCGATCTCCTCGGTCAACACGTCGAAGTTCGAGGGCCTGCAGCACTCGCTCCAGGAGGCGTTCTCCGGGAAGGTCATGACCGGCGGCAAGTCGATCCTCGAGTCCGGCGGCGCCTCCGAGGTCGTCACCCCGTCCTCGGCTCCGCCGATGACCAACCTGCAGCCCTACGTGGGGGCCAACCCCAAGGAGTCGACCAAGGCGGACGCGGCCAAGGCGGCTGCCGCGAAGGCGGCCGAGGAGGACCAGTTCCGCAAGCTCAAGCAGAAGCTGGACAGCGCCGCGGCCGCCAAGGGGCTGTCGACCAAGGTCAAGACGACCATCACCGACGAGGGCCTGCTGATCCGGCTGCTCACCGACGACCTGCTGTTCGACAGCGGCTCGGCCACGGTGCGCCCGGGCTCGCTGCCGCTGCTCAAGCAGGTCGCGGCGCTGCTCGGCACGCAGTCCGGCCACCAGTTCCTGGTCTCCGGCAACACCGACTCGCAGCCGATCCACAGCGGCGCGTTCCCCGACAACCTCGCGCTGTCGGGCGCGCGCGCCGAGTCGATCGTCCGCACGTTCCAGGCCGACGGCCTCTCGCCCGGCCGCATGTCGGCGATGGCGCGCGGCCAGTACCGGCCGATCACCTCCAACCGGACCGCGGCGGGGCGCAGCCTCAACCGCCGCGTGGAGATCCTCGTGCCCCGCGTGGCCACCGCCACGGCCGCGCAGGCCCCCGCCGACCCCGTCTCCATCCCCTCGATCAAGCCCGACTTCGCGAAGACCCCATGATGGCCAAGCTCAAGTTCGTCCTGCCCGTCCTGCTGGTGGTGCTCGGAGGGGTCTACAAGTTCGTCCTCGCCAAGCCGGCGCCGGTGCACAAGCCCAAGATCGCCGGTGAGGTGTACATCCTGCAGAAGGACTTCCTCATCAACCTCAAGGGCGGCCGCTTCGCCAAGCTCAACGCGGCGCTGGTCCTCAAGGAGGGCTACGCCGTCGCCGGCGCGGCCGGCCACGGCGCGGCGCCGGCCGCGCCGCCCGACGGCTACGGCGCCATGCCGCAGGAGGCGGTGGTCCGCTCGATCGTCACCGACACGCTCACCGACGCCACGGCGGAGAAGCTCCAGCGCGAGAAGTCGCGGCAGAAGATCCAGAAGGCGATCCTCAAGCGGATCACCACCGAGACCGACGTAGAAGCCGAGAACGTCCTGTTCACGGACGTGGCGATCCAGTAGGCCGACAGGAGATTCTTGCGATGAACGACGTCGAATTCACCCACCTTCCCGACGATGCGGGCGCCGGCGCCGGCCACGTGCCGGACGCCGACCTCACGCGCCTCACGGCCGTCACGGTCGAGCTGACCGTGGAGGTCGGCCGCACCCACATGTCGCTGGGCGAGACCATGAGCCTGGGCCAGGGCTCGGTCGTCACGCTGGACCGCCTCGCCGACAAGCCCGTCGACCTGCTCGTCAACGGCCGGCCGATCGCCCGCGGCGAGGTCGTCGTCATCGACGAGCAGTTCGGCCTGCGCATCACCGAGGTCATGGGCGCCGAGCGCAGCACCGCCGCCGCGCCGGTCGCCTTCACGCCGGAGGCCATCCCCGGCGACCCGGCCGCGCTGGACCACGCGGCGTAGCGCGCGAGGCAGACGTTCGGGTCCGGACCGCTCGTACCGTCGTCCAGACTCGTCCCTCAAGTCCCCCGGCCGTGCGCCGATCTAAGGGACTGGCTGGTCGCCCCTCCCGACCTACCGAGTCCCTCCACAGTGAAGCCACATCGTGCCCTCACGGCCGCTCTCGCGGTCGCACCCCTCTGCGTCCTCCTGGCGCCGGCCACCGTGCTGGCCGCCGCGAAGGACCCCTACGGCGAGAACCAGGCGCTGAACCTGCCTGCCGACTCCGCCGCGCACACCGCCAACGTCGGCGGCAGCGGGAGCGGATCGCTCGCCCGCACCTTCATCGGCCTGGCCGTCGTGGTCGCCGTCATCTACGGCCTCACCTGGGTCCTGCGCCAGATGAAGAAGTCGTCGGCCGAGGACGCCCGTGCCATGGGCTTCGGCCTGAGCACCGAGGCCAGCATGCCGCTCGGCCCCGGCCGCTCGGTGCACCTCATCCGCGCCGGCCGCGAGCTCGTCCTCGTCGGCAGCGCCGAGCACGGGATCGTCCCGATCCGGACCTACACCGAGGACGAGGCGCACGCGCTCGGCCTCCTGGCGCAGCCCGGCGACGACGTCGACGCGCCGGCGCCGCGCGGCACCGGCCCGGCCGACCGCGTCAAGTACGCGCTGGTCGACGTCGTCGACAAGCTCCGCGACCGGACCGCGCGATGATCCTCGCGCAGGCCGCCCAGAACGGCCTCAGCCAGGACGGCAGCAACGCCGTCCAGCTGCTCGTGCTCGTCGGCGCCGTGACGCTGATCCCGGCGCTGCTGTTCTGCGTCACCGGCTTCACGCGCATCCTCGTCGTGCTCGGCTTCATCCGCACGGGCCTGGGCACGCCGACCGCGCCGCCGAACCAGGTCCTCGTCGGCATCGCGCTGTTCCTCACCATCTTCGTGATGGCGCCGACGTTCACCAAGGTCAAGACGGACGCCATCGACCCGCTGTCCAAGAACGAGATCTCGCAGGCCGAGGCGTTCAAGCGCGGGCAGCTGCCGCTGCGCGAGTTCATGTTCCGCCAGACGCGGACCAAGGACCTGGCGCTGTTCGTGAAGCTCTCCAAGCTCGAGCGCCCCAAGACGCGTGCCGACGTCCCGACCTACGTCCTGATCCCGGCGTTCATCATCTCCGAGCTCAAGACGGCGTTCCAGATCGGGTTCCTGATCTTCCTGCCGTTCCTCGTCATCGACCTGGTGGTCAGCTCCACCCTCATGTCCATGGGGATGATGATGCTGCCTCCGGTCTTCATCTCCCTCCCGTTCAAGATCCTGCTCTTCGTCCTCGTCGACGGCTGGGATCTCGTCACCCGATCGCTCGTGGAGTCCTTTCACTGATGAACCAGGACGTCGTCATCTCCCTCGCGACCCAGGCCATGAGCCTGGCGCTGAAGATCTCCCTGCCGCTGCTCGGCGTGGGGCTGCTGGTCGGCGTGGTCATCTCGATCATCCAGGCCGTCACGCAGATCCAGGAGCAGACCCTGGCCTTCATCCCCAAGGTGCTGGCCATGGCGGCCGTCCTGGTGATCGGCGGCCCGTGGATGCTCAACCAGCTGCTCTCCTACACGTCCGAGCTCTGGCTGTCGATCCCGAGCATGGTCGGGTAGGTGGGACCGCAGCTCCAAAGCTCGGCGCAGCAGCTGATCTCCGAGTTCGGGGAGCAGCGGGTCCTCGCCTTCTTCCTCGTCCTCGCGCGCATCTCGCCGCTGTTCATCCTGGCGCCGCTGTTCTCGAGCAAGCTCGTGCCGATGCGCGTGCGCGGGATCTGCGCGGTCGGCCTGGCCATCGGGCTGTCGCCCGTCGTGACCGCCGGGCACGCGGCGCTGCCCACCGACGTGATGGGCATCGGCTCGCTGATCGTCAAGGAGCTGCTCATCGGCTCGGCGTTCTCCTACGCCCTGGCCGCGACGTTCGCCGCGCTCGCCGTGGCCGGCTCGCTGCTGGACACCACGATCGGCTTCTCCTACGGCGGGCTGGTCGATCCGGTCAACGGCAACCAGTCCGCGGTCCTGAGCACGGCCTACTCGATGATCGGGTTGATGGTGTTCATCGCCATCGGCGGCGAGGCGTGGGTCATCCAGGGGATGGCGCGCACCTACGACATCGTCGGCCTGCTGGACTACCCGTCGCTCGGCCACCTCGTCGCCGGCACCGGTGCCGCGTTCGTGCAGATCTTCGCCAGCGCGATCGAGGTCGCGGGCCCGGTCCTCCTCTCGCTGATCCTCACCGATGCGGCCTTCGGCGTGCTCACGCGCGTCGTGCCGCAGCTCAACGTCTTCCAGGTCGGCCTGCCGGCCAAGGTCGTCATCGGCCTGGTGCTGATCGGCGCGACGATGCCGTTCGTCGCCGGCTGGATCGCCGATCAGCTGCAGGCCGACGTCGGCGCGGCGCTCCAGACCCTGCGGGTGGCGTGAGCCATGTCGCAGTCCGACAAGACCGAGAAGGCCACACCCAAGAAGAAGGAGGAGGCGCGCGCGAAGGGCCAGGTCGCCCGGTCGACCGACCTCAACGGCGCGGTCATCCTGCTGGCCGGCCTCTTCACGCTCGGCCTGACCGGCTCCACGATCGCCCAGCGCCTCGGCGACGCCCTGCACGACGCGCTGGCCGCCGGCGCCGGGCGCGACCCGGTCACGGTCGACTCCGTCGGCCAGCTCATGTTGAGCTCGGGCAACACCGCGGTCGCGTGCCTGGCGCCCGTCGTCGCGGTGTGCGCCGCGGCGGCGATCGTCGTCAACGTCGCCCAGGTCGGCATCAAGACGAAGAACAAGGCGCTCAAGCCCGACGTCAAGCGTCTGAACCCGGTGCCCGGCATCAAGCGCATCGTCGGCAAGGAGGGGCTGGTCGAGCTCGTCAAGAATCTCGCCAAGATCGGCGTCGTCGGCTACGTCGTGCTCAGCGCGCTGATCCCCCACATCACCGACTACGCGGCGATGGTCGGGATGTCGCCGCTGCAGTTCGGCGGCTCGATCGCCGTGCTCGTCAAGAGCATCGCCATGCGCGCGGCGTTCGCCTACCTCTTCATCGGCGTCATCGACCTCTTCTACCAGCGCCACAAGATGGAGAAGTCGCTGCGGATGGAGAAGCAGGAGGTCAAGGACGAGTCCAAGGGCCAGGACCTCCCGGCCGAGGTCAAGAGCGCCATTCGCCAGCGCCAGCGCGAGGCCGCGCGGGCGCGCATGATGGCCGACGTCCCCACCGCGGACGTCATCGTCACCAACCCCACCCACTTCTCCGTCGCGCTGAAGTACGACGGCGTGTCGGCCGCCCCGATCGTCGTCGCCAAGGGGCAGGACCTCATCGCGCTGCGCATCCGCGAGCTGGGCGCCGACGCCGGCGTGCCGATCGTGCCCGACCCGCCGCTGGCGCGCTCGCTGCACGGCTCGGTCGAGGTCGGCCAGCAGATCCCCGAAGAGCTCTTCGAGGCCGTGGCGCAGATCCTGGCCTACGTCTACCGCGTCGCCGGCCGTCGCCGGCTGGCCGCCTAGGAACCCCCTCCGATGAACGTGTTCGCCAAGCTGGGCAAGTACACCGACCTGATCGCCGCCGGCGTGGTGGTCCTGGTCGTGGTGATGTTGATCATCCCGCTGCCGCCGATGTTGCTGGACCTGTTGATCACCCTCAACATCTCCTGCGCGCTCGCGATCGTCGTCACCACCCTGTACGTCAAGAAGGCGCTGGACTTCTCCGTCTTCCCGGCGCTGCTGCTGATCACCACGCTGTTCCGCCTGGCGATCAACGTCAGCGTCACGCGCCTGATCCTGCTGCACGGCGACGCCGGCCACGTCGTCGAGGCCTTCGGGCACTTCGTCGTCGGCGGCAACGTGGTCGTCGGCCTGGTCGTCTTCCTCATCCTGGTGGTCATCCAGTTCGTCGTGGTGACCAACGGCGCCGGCCGCGTCGCCGAGGTCGGCGCGCGGTTCACGCTCGACGCCATGCCGGGCAAGCAGATGGCGATCGACGCCGACCTCAACGCCGGGCAGATCACCGAGGAGGAGGCGCGCCGGCGCCGGTCGGAGATCTCGGAGGAGGCCGACTTCTACGGCGCGATGGACGGCGCCTCGAAGTTCGTCAAGGGCGACGCCATGGCCGCCGTGCTGATCACGGCGATCAACCTCATCGGCGGCATCGTCGTCGGCGTGCTGATGCAGCACCGCCCGTTCGGCGAGGCCGTCTCGCACTTCTCCCTGCTGTCGGTCGGCGACGGCCTCGCCGCGCAGATCCCGGCGCTGCTGATCTCGGTCGCCACGGGCATCATCGTCACCCGCGCGGCGAGCAGCGAGGACCTCGGCACGCAGGTCGTCAGCCAGATCGGCGCCCAGCGCCGCGCGCCGATGGTCGCCGGCGCCGTGATCGCCTGCTTCGCGCTCATCCCGGGCCTGCCCAAGATCCCGTTCCTGATCATCGGCGCGGCGTTCTTCTTCGGCGGCCGCGCGATGGCCAAGGCCGCCGACGCCACCGCGGCCGTGGAGGCCAGCGAGGCCGCCGCCGCCCTGGCGCTGCCCGCCGTGCCCACCTCGCCGCGCGACCAGGTGCAGGACGCGCTGAGCCTCGACCCGCTCGAGCTGTGCATCGGCTTCGGCCTGGTGCCGCTCGTGGACGGCTCGTCGGGCGGCTCGCTGCTGCAGCGCGTCAGCGCCGTGCGCCGCCAGATCGCGGCCGAGGTCGGCACGATCATCCCGTCGGTCCGCATCCACGACGAGGTCGGGCTCCAGAGCCACGAGTACGTCGTCAAGGTCCGCGGCACCGAGGTGGCGCGCGGCACGATCATGGCCGGTCACCAGCTCGCGCTGGACCCGGGCGACGCGGTGGGCCAGCTCGACGGCATCCCGACGCAGGACCCCGCCTACGGCATGGCCGCGGTGTGGATCACCGACGCCGGCCGTGCCGAGGCCGAGGCGCTCGGGTACACGGTCGTGGACGCCGAGAGCGTCGTCGTCACGCACCTGACCGAGACGATCCGCAAGCACACCGCCGACCTGCTGACCCGCCAGGACGTGCGCACCCTGCTCGACAACCTCAAGGAGCACAACGCCGCCGTGGTCGACGAGGTCGTCCCCGACCTGCTCTCCGTCGGCGAGCTGCAACGCGTCTTGCAAGGGCTCCTGCGCGAGGGCGTGTCGATCCGCGACCTCGGCGCCGTCGTCGAGGCGGCGGGCGACCGCGCCCGCGTCACGCGCGATCCGGAGCTGCTGGCCGAGTACGCGCGCCAGGCGCTGGGCCGCACGATCGTCTCCCCGTACCTCGACGCCGAGCGCACGCTGCGGGCCATCACGCTGGATCCGCACCTCGAGCAGGAGGTGTCGGACGCGATCGCCCAGACGCCCGACGGGGAGTACCTCGCGATGGATCCGTCCCGCGCGCAGGCATTGGTGGCCTCGTTGTCGAACCATGTCGAGCAGGCCGTGACGCGCGGCCGGCGGCCGGTGCTGATCTGCTCCTCTCGCGTCCGGCGGCATCTTCGCCGGCTCTGCGAGCAGGCGCTGCCCCAGCTCTCGGTGTGCGCTTACAACGAGATCGCACCCGGGATCGGCGTGGAGACGATCGGAGTGGTGACCGCCTGATGACCCCGCAAGACGACTCGGAGACCTTCACCTACCGCGGGCGCTCGCTCGAGGAGCTCGTGCCGCGCATCCGCCAGGATCTCGGCGACGACGCCGTGATCGTGTCGCGGCGCGAGACCACGTCCGGCGGCGTGGGCGGGTTCTTCGCCAAGCGCGAGGTCGAGGTCGAGGTCCGGCCCGGCCAGTCGGCGCCGAACGTTGCCGCCGCCTTCGCGCAGCAGCTCGCCCAGGCGCACGAGCGCCAGCAGCAGGCCGGCCAGTCCGGCCAGTCCGGCGGCGCGGACGCGCTGCGTCCGGCGACGTCGCCCGAGGTCGACGCGCTGCCCGGCTCGTCGGACGTGACCGTCGACGACCTGTTCCCGCATCCCGCGCCGTCGCAGTCGCAGGGGCTGGCCGCGCTGTTCAACGCCGGCCTGGCGCCGGCGCCCGACGAGCCCGCCGCCGCGCAGGCCGAGGCGGCGTACGTCTTCGAGGAGGACGAGGTGGGGACTGTCCCCCTCGACGAGGACGAGGGTGACCCCGAGGTGGGGACTGTCCCCCTCCCCGAGGACGAGGGTGACCCCGGCGCTGCGAAGTTGGGGACTGTCCCCCTCGACGAGGACGAGGACGAGGGCGGGATGGTGACTGTCCCCCTCCCCGAGGACGAGGGCCACCCCGAGGTGGGGACTGTCCCCCTCCCCGAGGACGAGGGTGACCCCGGCACTGCGAAGTTGGGGACTGTCCCCGCCGTCGAGGCGCCCCAGGCTGACGAAGTCCCCGCCGTCGAGCAGCCGACCGGCGGCTTCGACTACCTGGGGGGCGGTCCGGTCGAGCCCGAGCCCGAGGCGGCTGCCGAGGTCGCCGAGGCGCCGGTGGCCGAGCCCGACGGCGTCCCCGCGCCCGAGCCGACCCCCGAGCCCGAGCCCGCGCCCGTCGCCGCCGTCGCCGCCGACGCCGCCGCGCCGCAGGCCGGCCTGCCGCCCGCGGCGCGCGAGGCCGCCGACCGGCTCGTCGCCCGCGGCCTGCGGCCCGGCCTGGCGGAGGCCATCGCCGAGGAGGCCATGGCCGGCCTCGCGCCGCTCGTCCTCGGCGCGGATCCCAAGGACCTCGTCATCGACGCCCTCGCGCGGCGCATCCCCATGCACCCGCTGCGTCGCGGCCCCGGCGTGATCGGCTTCGTCGGCCCGGGTGGCGCGGGCAAGACGCGCTGCGTCGCCCGCCTCGCGGCGGCCCACGCCCGGCACGGCGTGCTGCCGGTCGCCGTCGTCGCGCTGCGCTCGCCCGACGGCGGCGCCGAGCTGCGCCGCCTGCTGGCGCCCTACGGCGTCGCGCTGCACGCGGTCGAGAGCGGCGCGGAGGGCGCCGCCCGCATCGCGACGCTGCGCAGCGAGGGCCTCGTCATCGTCGACACGCCGGGCGTCAGCCCGCGGTCGGCGGGCGAGCTGCGCGCGCTGGGCTTCGAGCTCGACTCGCTCGCGCCCGACGAGCTGCACCTGGCGGTGCCCGCGACCATCGGGCCCGACGCCGCGCGCGAGCTGGTCGGCGGCGTGCGCGAGCTCGGCGTCGGCGCGCTCGTGCTGACCCACACCGACGAGACCGAGATGCTCGGGACCGGCATCGGCCTGGCGATCGACTCCGGGCTCCCGCTCTCCTACCTGGCCCGCGGCCAGGCCGTCGAGGCGGGCCTGCGCCCGGCGTCGGCGGCCGAGCTGGCGGCCGACCTGGTGCCATGAACCGGCTGCTGCCGTGCGTCGGCGACGAGCTGCTGCTCGCCGTCCCGCACACCGAGCATGTGCTCGTGCGCGTCGCGTCCGACGGCCCCGGCTTCTTCGACCTCGCGCTGCTCGAGCAGCCGCTCACCCCCCAGCCGCAGCTGGAGCGCAGCGCGCTGATGATCGAGTTCATCAACGACGACGGGATCGCCCGCATGCACGGCCGGCTCGACGTGCCGCAGCACCGCCGCGGTCGCGGCAGCGGCTACGGGCACGAGGACACCGTGCGCTTTGCGCACCGCGGCAGCCCGCAGCTGCTGAAGCGCCGCGAGTTCGTGCGGGCGACCGTCGAGCTGCCGCTCACGGTCGGCGGGGCCGAGGCCGATGAAGAGGGTGTGACCGCACACGCCCAAGCCCTCGATCTGTCCGGTGGCGGCATGCTCGTGCGCGGGCTGCCCAACCCCGTGCTCGGCGACGAGCACGACTTCGCCCTCGAGCTCGCCGACGGCGAGCCGATCCGCGGCCGCGGGCGCGTCGTGCGCATCGTCGGCATCGACCGCGCCGGGCTGCAGTTCACCGACGTCGAGCAGGAGGACCGCGTGCGGCTCATGCACGTCGCCTTCGCGATGTCGCGCGATCAGCGCCGGAGGTTCGGCTAGCCATGGCCCGCGGCAAGAAGGGCGCCGAGGGCGCGCCCGAGCCCGGCGGCATCCGCCTCAGCTCCCACCCGCGCGCCCGGCGACAGATCCGCATGGCCAAGGGCTGGAGCGGCCTGCTCTGCTTCGGGCTCGTGCTGTACCTCTCCCGCGGGGCCGGCCTCCCGTTCGCCGACGCGCTGCTGCGCGGCGTGTTCGGTGGGATCGCCGGCTACCTCGCCGCGTGGATGATCGCCGTCACGGTCTGGCGCCACCTCGCCCTGGCCGAGCTCGAGGACCTGCGACTCCGCCTCCTGGCCAAGATGGAGGCCCAGGCCGCAGCGGCCGAGGCCGCCGCCGCGGAGGCCGCCGCCCGCAGCGGCGACGCCACGAAGCCCCCGACGATGGTGTCGCAGCGCTAGGCGGCTGACCCGTGGGCGATCGCATCGACCCGATCACCCCGCGTCCGCCCACCGCTGCGGCGATCCACTCCATCCGCCGCAGCGACGGCTCTCCCGAGAAGCGCGACCGCGACGGCTCCGAGCCGCGCAGGCGCAAGCCGCCGCCGCCCCCGCCGCCGCCACCACCGGACGACGGCCGGCCGCACATCGACGTCCGCGTCTGACACCCGTCCAGAGCGCCATGGACAGCCCTCAAGCGCACGGAGGGCCCCGCCGATCACCGGCGTAGAAGCAAGGAGCGACATGGAGTCGCTCCGGGACCAAACACCCATCGTCATCAAGGAGATCGACGCATGTCCCTTCGCATCACCCACAACGTGGAGGCGTTCAACGCCTACCGCAACCTCAACGCGACCTCGACGCAGATCAGCAAGTCGATGGCGCGTCTGTCGTCCGGCTACCGGATCAACTCCGCTGCCGACGACGCCGCCGGCCTGGGCATCTCCGAGGGCATGCGCTCGCAGATCCGCGGCCTGGCCCAGGCTCAGCGCAACACGCAGGACGGCATCTCGATGGTGCAGACCGCGGAGGGCAACCTCGACGAGGTGCACTCCATGCTGCAGCGCGTCCGTGAGCTCGCCGTGCAGTACAAGAACGGCTCGCTCGACGCGACCGCCCGCACCGCCATCCAGGGCGAGGTCAACCAGCTGGCGTCCGAGATCAGCCGCATCGGCTCCTCGGCGCAGTTCAACGGCCTCAACCTGCTGAGCGGCGCGAGCACCGTGTCGTTCCAGGTCGGCGCCAACGACGGCCAGCAGATCGGCGTGGGCCTGATCGACCTGGCCACCAAGGTCGGCACGTCCTACTCGTCGCTGTCGACGACGGGCGCGTCGGACATCTCCGAGATCGACGGGGCGATCGCCAACGTCAGCGCGGCGCGAGCCGACTTCGGCTCGGTCCAGAACCGCCTCGAGCACTCGCTCGCGGTGTCGGCCTCCTACCAGGAGAACCTGACGTCGGCCGAGTCGCGGATCCGCGACGTGGACATGGCCGACGAGATGGTCTCGTTGACCAAGAACCAGATCCTCTCGCAGGCCGGCACGGCCATGCTCTCGCAGGCCAACCAGGCCCCGCAGAGCGTGCTGCGCCTCCTGGGCTAGCACGCCAGGATCTCAGTACCAGCATCGGCGCGGGGCGGTCTTCGGACCGCCCCTTCGTCGTTCTCATGACCCGCCGCTGAAGGATCGGCGAAGGAAGCCGATCACCTTGGGGAATGAGCGTCGAGAACGTGATGGCTCGCATCGCCGAGCTGGACCGCTCGCTGGTCCGGCAGCCGGCCCCCGCCACCGGGGCCGGATCGACGTCGTTCGCCACGATGCTCCAGGGCCAGGCGCTCTCCTCCACGCCCGCCGGCGCGGCGGGCGCGACCGGCGCCGCCCTCGGGTTCTCCGGCGGCACCGCCGGCCAGCGCGCGCTGGCCTTCGCCCAGGCCGAGGTCGGCGTCACCGAGCAGCCGCCGGGCTCCAACGACGCGCCGCGCATCGCCCAGTACCGCCAGGCCACGGCCGGCAGCGGCATCGGGCCGTGGTGCTCCTACTTCGTGTCCTGGGCCGCCCAGCAGGCGGGCGCGCCGCTCGGCGAGGCCGGCCAGGGCTTCGGCTCCGTCGACGCCGTGGCGTCCTGGGCGCAGCGGACGGGGCGCTTCAACGCGGCCGGCTCCGGCGTGCCGCCGGCCGCCGGCGACCTCGTCGTGTGGGGCGGCCGGCACATCGGGATCGTCGAGTCCGTCGACCCCGACGGCACGATCCACACCATTGAGGGCAACAGCTCCAACATGGTGACGCGCCGCACGCACGGCGCCGACGGCGACGGCGCCACGGGCTACGTGCGCCTCGGCTAGGACATCCGTCCTCAAGCTGGGCCGGAGCGCGACCGATCCACTCGTCTGGATGACTCCCTCCCCGCGCGTGACGCTCGGTGTCGCCACCTACTCCCGCGACACCTACCTCGCCGAGGCCGTGGCCTCGTGCCTGGCCCAGGACTACGAGGACCTCGAGGTCCTCGTGGTGGTCGACGGCTCCGTCAACCCCCGCATCGACGAGATCCTCGCGACGTTCGACGACCCGCGCCTGCGCGTCGTGCGCCACGAGGTCAACCGGGGGATCGCCGAGGCCTACAACACGATCATCCGCGAGGGGCGCGGCGAGCTGATCGCCATGCTCGGCGACGACGACGTCAGCCTGCCCGACCGCATCAGCCGCTCGGTCGCGATCTTCGACGCGCACCCCGACACCGGCATCGTCCACGGCAACGCCACGATCGTCGACGAGCGCGGTGTGCAGCGGGGGCGGTGGCAGAGCCGCGACTTCACTCCGGCCGAGCTGATGCGCCACCTGGTGCGAGAGCACTGCACGCTCGTCGACCCCTCGCGCATGGTGCACCGTCGCGTCTACGAGGCGGTCGGCGGCTATGCGGCGGAGTACACCGTGGCCCAGGACTTCCACTTCTGGCTGCGCGCTGCGCCCGAGTTCCGCTTCCGGCACGCGGGTGCCGAGCCGCTCATCCACCTGCGCCGCCACGGCGACAACGGGTCGGGCGACGACACGATGGCCGAGCAGGTCGAGCAGGTCGGGTCCGCGCTGCTGGAGACCGTCGACCGGATCGGCCTGCGCCGGCTCGTGCCGGAGGTCGACTGGGCGATCCTGCATCCGGACGCCGCGCGCCGCCGCGCGCTCGAGCTGCTGGCCGGCGCCGTGGAGCGGCGCGCGCTGCCGCTGCCGCGCCTCGCGCGCCGGCTGCGGCGTCAGGCCGCCGGCGTACCCGCCGCGCCGGCGCCGCGCCGCGACAAGGGCCGCCTGCTGATGACGGCGTTCGGCTGGAACGACAGCGGCGGCGGCACGATGCTGCCGCGCTTCGCCGCCAAGGAGCTCGTGCGCCGTGGCTGGGACGTCACCGTCTTCCACGCCGCGGTCGCGGCGGACCCGTCGGGCGTGCCCTACGCCCTGCGCGAGTGGGAGGAGGACGGCGTCCGCCTCGTCGGCGTCCACAACCGCCCCAGCGCGCTGTACGACACGAGCCGCCCGGACCGGGAGCTCGACGACCCGCCGATCACGACCGCGTTCGCCGACGTGATGGACCGCCTGCGGCCCGACGTCGTGCACTTCCACAACCTGCACAACCTCGGCGCCGAGCTGATCGACGTCGCCGCGGCGCGGGGCGTGCCGTCCTACTTCACCACGCACAACTACTGGCTGGTCTGTCCGCGCGCGTACCTGCTGCGCGGCGACGGCGCGCTGTGCGACGGCCCGGGCGACCGCGGCGCCGACTGCGCCACGTGCCTCGGCAGCCACGACGCCGCGGGCTACCAGGCCCGGCTGGCGGGCATCCGCGACCGGGCGTCGCGCGGCCTCACGACCGTGCTCACGATCTCCGACGCGGTCCGCCGCGTGCTGATCGACCAGGGCTACCCGGCCGACATGCTCGACGTCGTCCGCCAGTCGGTTCCCGCGATGGACGAGGCGTGGGAGCGCGTCGGCCGCGACCGCCGTCCCGGACGCCGCGACGGCGGGGCGCTGACCGTGGGCTTCTTCGGCTCCGCCTACGCGCACAAGGGTCCCCAGCTGCTGGTCGAGGCCGCGCAGCGCACGCAGCACCGGATCTCCGTCCGGATCCACGGCGAGCTGCCGGCGCCCATGCGCCAGCGACTCGAGGAGCTCGACGGCCGCGGGGCTGCCGAGCTGCACGGGACGTTCAGCCCCGACGAGCTGCCCGGCCTGCTCGCCGGCGTCGACGCCGCCGCGCTGCCATCGGTGTGGTGGGACTGCGCGAACCTCGCCGCACGGGAGTGCCTGGCGGCGCGCGTGCCGCTGCTGGCCCCGCGCATGGCCGGCCTGGCGGAGGCGATCACCGACGGCGTCGACGGCCTCGCGTTCGACGGCGGCGACGTCGACGGGCTCGCCCGCCAACTCGACCGCCTCGCCTCCGAGCCCGGGCTCCTCGAGCAGCTGCAGCGCGGCATCGAGGCGCCGAGAAGCTTCGCGCGGTTCATCGACGACTACGAGGCCTACTACGCCGGCGCGCGCCCCGGCCGCGTCGGACCTGACGGCGAGCCCCCGCTGGCGGTCGCGTGGACCGGCGACCAGGACGCGCCGACCAGCCTCGCGCACATCAACCGCGAGGTCTGCGACGTGCTGGAGGCCGATCCCTCGTTCGTCGTGCGCCGCCGCGCCGCCGACCGGCCGGCGCCGCCCGCCCCGCTGCCGCACACGGCTGACGTCGAGGTCCGCCACGCCTGGCCGCCCGACCTCCGTCCGCCGGCATCCGGCCATCTCGCGCTCGTCCAGCCGTGGGAGTTCGGGTCGATCCCGGCCGCCTGGGTGGAGCCGCTGAAGACGGTCGTCGACGAGCTGTGGGTCCCGTCGGAGCACGTGCGGGCCATGTACCTCGACGCCGGCCTGGACGGCGACCGAGTGGCGGTCGTGCCCAACGGCGTCGACCTGGAGCGCTTCGCGCCGGAGGGCCCGAAGCTCGACCTCCACGCGCCGGGCCTGCGCCTGCTGTTCGTCGGAGGCGCGATCGCCCGCAAGGGCATCGACCTGCTGCTGGACGCCTATGGGGAGGCCTTCGCCGGCCGCGACGACGTCACGCTGGTGGTCAAGGACTTCGGCGCCGACGGCGTCTATCGCAACGCTGACCGCGCCCAGCTGGAGCGCATGGCGGCCGGACACGATCCCGCCCACCCGCGGGTCGTGCACCTCACCGAGGTGCTCAGCGCCGACGACGTCGCCGCGCTGTACCGGTCCTGCGACGTGCTCGTCCATCCCTACCGCGGCGAGGGCTTCGCGATGCCGGTGCTGGAGGCCATGGCCTGCGGCCTGCCGAGCGTCGTCACCGCGGGCGGCCCGACCGACGAGTTCTGCCCCGCCGAGGCCGGCTGGCGCATCCCGTCGGTCCGCGCGCTGGTGCCGGGACGTCGCATCGGCGACCTGCCGCTGGCCGGCGAGGCGTGGATGCTCGAGCCCGACCGCGACGCGCTCGTGGCGCTGTTGCGCGACGTCGCCGCCGCGGGCGCCGACGAGCTGCGCCGCCGCGGCGCGATCGCCCGCGCGGCCGCCGAGGCCTACGGCTGGGACGCCGTGGGCCGGCAGTACGCGCAGCGCCTCCACGGGCTGGCCGCGCGGCCGCCGCGCCTGGCGGCCGAAGGCCCGTACGGGATCCCCTTCGACGGGCAGGGCACACGCCTGCTCGCCCTGCCCGCCTTCCGCGGCGCCGACCGGCTGGCCGAGCTGTTGGCGGCGTGGGCATCGGCGGTGCCGGCGGGCACGCCCGCCACGCTCGTCCTGGTCGCCGATCCCGACCGCGACGGCGCCCCCGAGCAGATCGAGGGCCACGTCGTGGCCGCCGCGCAGGCCGCCGGCGTCGACCTGGACGCCTGTGCCGACGTCGAGATCCACCTCCTGCCCGCGACCGCCGGCCGCGACGCGGCGCTGCACGCCGGCGTCGACGGCTTCGTGCCGCTGCACGGCGCGTCGGCGGGCCACGCCCGGCGCGCGCGTGCCGCCGGCACGGCCGTGGTGGAGCCGGACGCGGCGAGCATCGCGGCGTTCCTGGCGGCGGCGGCGCGCGCGCCGGCCCTGGCGACCTGAGCGATCCGTCCCTTTTCGCAGCACCACCGCAAATAGGGGCCTGACCCCTTGACGCAGTGTGTGTGCGAATAGGGGTCTGTCCCCTTGACGCAGTGTGTGTGCGAATAGGGGTCTGACCCCTTGAGGTGCTACCGGGTGGGGTAGCTCAGGCCGAGAGGCGGGACGTCGACGCGGCCGGTGCGGTCGGTGACGGTGCCGATGCGGCGGGAGCCCGTGTGGTGGGATGCCAGCAGGGCCGCTGCCTCGTCGGCGTGGGCCTCGGGCACGGTCGCCACGAGGCCGCAGCCCATGTTGAAGACCTCCCACATCTCGGGCGCCTCGACGGCGCCGAGCCGGGCCACCAGGTCGAAGATCGGCGGGATCGGAAGCGGATCCTCGATCGCGTAGCCGGCCCCGAGGCGCAGCAGGTTGGTCACGCCGCCGCCGGTGATGTGCGCGAGACCGTGCACGGGGATGCCGGAGCGCAGGAGGTCGAGCACCGCGCGCACGTAGATGACCGTGGGCTCCAGCAGCGCGTCGGCGACCGAGGCGCCGTTCAGCTCGGCGGGGCGGTCGTCGAGGGCGAGGGACGGGTGGGTGGGTCCGGGTTCCTGCAGCGCCCGGCGCGCCAGCGTGTAGCCGTTGGAGTGCAGGCCGCTGGACGGCACGCCGATCAGCGCGTCGCCGGGAGCGATGCGGTCGCCGAGGACCAGGGCGTCGAGCGAGACCGTGCCGATGGCGGTCGCGCAGAGGTCGAAGCCGTGCGGCGATGGGTGGCCGCGGATGAGCTCGGGCAGCACGGCCAGCTCGCCGCCCGGGATCTCGCAGCCCGCCGCCTCCGCGCCGACCTTCAGCCCCTGGCCGATGCGTGCCAGGGCGCTCGGGTCGACCTGCTCGACGGCGAGGTAGTCGACGAGCGCGATCGGCTCGGCGCCGACGCAGATGAGGTCGTTGACGTTCATCGCGACGCAGTCGATGCCGACGGTCTCCAGCCGGTCGGCCTGCTCGGCGACGACGAGCTTGGAGCCGACGCCGTCGGTCGAGATCGCGATGCCGAGGTCGTCGGTAACGCGCAGGACCGAGGCGTAGTGGCCGCTCGGGACCACCGAGCGCGACGGGCGGCCCAGCTCGATCGTGCGCAGGACGCCGACCAGGGCGCCGACGCCCTCGTCGGCGTGGTCGGTGTCGACACCCGCTGCGGCGTACGCGTCGCTCATGGGCGGATCGTCGCAGACAACCCCGCCTGGCGACGTGGCCGCGTCGCTCATGCGCGGGATCGTCGCAGATGGCTCAGCGCCGCGGCCGCGAGCACCACGCGCTCCAGCGCGGCGGGGCGCACGGAGGTCGACGACCGCAGCGGCGCGGCGGCGAGGGTGGCGGCCAGCGCGGCGGCCGCGCCCGCGGCGAACGGCGCGCGCAGGTCCGGCGCCAGCCCCCGCCGGGCCAGGCGCCAGGCCTTGAGCCCGGTCGCGCCGGCCACGATCGGCAGGCCCGCCTCGCGGCCGAGGGTGAACGCGGAGCCGCGGTCGAAGCCCCGCAGGCGCGCTGCGGCCACCGTCACGCCCAGGCGCGAGAGCCCCGGCCACAGCGCGAGCGTCTGGGCGAGCCCGAGCGCCAGCGCGTCCGTCGCGGTGGCGTCGGCCGCGCCGCGGCGCTCGCCGCCGACCGCGTCGGCCACCAGGAGCAGCACCGAGCCGGCGATCAGCCCGGCGGCCGTGGCGCGCACGCCGCCCAGCCGCCGCTCGATCGTGTCCTCCAGCAGGAAGCCGACCGCGGCGGGCGGCCCGGTCGTGATCGCCGCGAAGCAGGCCGCCGGACGGTCCACCAGGACGAGCAGGCCGGCCAGCGTGCCCGTGTGGAGCGCGACCTCGAACGCCTTGCGCACGTCGGCGGGCAGCCGCGCCGACGGCCAGTCCATGAGCTGCGGGATCAGCGCGACGTGCGCCGAGGACGACACCGGCACGAGCTCGGCCGGGCCGTGCAGCGCGCCCAGTGCCACCGCGTGGGCGAGCGGCAGGCGCGGCGGCTCAGGCGGCATCCTCGGCGGCCGCGGCGGTGCCGTCGGTCCCGCGGTTCTTCCACCACCGGTAGCCGAGGTAGCCGGCGCCCGCGACGATCAGCACGACGACCGTGTAGTCGACGAAGTGCAGGTAGTTGCGCAGGTCCTCCCAGTTGTCGCGCGCGGCGTAGCCGGCAAGCACGAGCCCGGCGTTCCAGGGCAGCGCGCCGAGGAAGGTGAGCACCGCAAAGCGCTGGAAGGGCATGCGCGCGATGCCGGCGGGCAGGGAGATGAACGTGCGCACGATCGGCAGCATGCGGCCGAAGAACACGGCCTTGTCGCCGTGGCGCGCGAAGAAGGTGTCCGCCCAGGCCAGGTGCTTGGGCGAGATGTGGACGAGCTTGTTGTGCTCCAGCAGCTCGATGCGCCCGTAGTAGCCGGCCGCGTAGGCGACGCAGGAGCCGACGAGGTTGGCGAAGGTCGCCACCAGCGCCGCGGCCCACCACGGGTAGGCGCCGTCGCTGGCGGCGAAGCCGGCGAACAGCATCGTCGGCTCCGACGGGATCGGGATGCAGGCGCTCTCGGGCGCCATCAGCAGGAAGATCCCCGGGAGCCCGATGTCGTCGACGACGTTCGTCGTGAGCTCCGCGAGCTTGTCGGTGACGGAGGCGAGGACCAGGGCGGCGGCGAGGAACACGGTGCACAGGCTATGCGTTGCACCCCGGCGCCGTGGTCCTGCGCGCTCAACCCGAGGGGACGCGATGCCGATCACGAAGACTGTATGTCCTCCGTGCCGCGCGTCACCGTCGTCGTCTCCGCGTACAACCTCGCGCGCTTCCTGCCCGCCGGGCTCGACAGCGCGCTCGCGCAGGACTGGCCCGCCGACGCGCTGGAGATCGTCGTCGTCGACGACGGCTCGACCGACGAGACGCCGCAGGTCCTCGCACGCTACGCGGGCCGCATCACGACCGTGCGCCAGCCCAACGCCGGGCTGGTCGCAGCGGTCGACCGAGGCCTGGCCGAGGCGACGGGCGACTACATCGCGCTCCTCGACGCCGATGACGAGTGGCCCGCCGACCGCGTCCGCCGGCAGGTCGAGTTCCTCCAGGCGAACCCTGCCGTCGGACTCGTCCACGGCGACATGGAGGTGATCGACGCCGACGGGGCGGTCATCACCCCGTCGTTCTTCGCAGACCGCGGCTACCAGCCCACGAGCGGTCGGGTCCTCGGCCGGCTGCTGGCCGGCAACTTCATCTCGGGCGGCGCTTCGATGTTCCGGGCCGCGCTCCTGCCCGCGCTCCTCCCCATCCCGACGGACGCGGCGTACCCGGACTGGTGGCTGGCGGCGAACGTCGCGGCGATCGCCGAGATCGCGCATCTGCCCGGCGTCTTCAACCGCTACCGCTTCCACGGCGCGAACATGGGCCTCGGTGCGAGCCCGGAGCGCATCGACGTGACCCTCGCCCAGGAGATCCCTTGGCGGCGCTGGATGCTGCGCCATCTCGTGGACGACGCCACCGTGACCTCGCACGACCTGCTGGCGGCGTTCCGCTCCTGGGAGCATGGGCTCCTGCGGGCGACCGCGTCGGCGCGGGGCGGAGCGCGTGCGCTGGCCCCCGTGGACGCCGACCAGCGCGAGCGGGCAGGCCGGCTCGCCGCTGAGGGTGCCGGCGCGCTGCGGGCCGGCGCGGCCGGGGCCGCCGTCCGCCTGCTGCTGCAGGCACTGGCCGAGGATCCGTGGGACGGCGCCGCGCGCTTCGATCTCGAAGCGGCGCTGCGCGCGGTCGGCGAGGCTGAAGCCGCCGCTTCCGCGCCCGCGGCGGCGGTCTCTGCGCTTCCGGTCCGTGGCCGTGTCACGCTCGCCTGGGCGGCCGAGCTCGTCGCCGATCCCTCGCTGCTGCGCGGCTACGGCGCGGCCGTCGACGGGGCCGACGACGCGACCCTGCTCGTGCTGACCCGCGACGATGCCGAGGTCGAGCCGCTCGTGGCGCTCGTGGAGGCGCTCGGCCTCGACGGACCCGACGCGGCGGACATCCTGGCTGAGTCCGAACCGGCCACCCGGCCGGCGCAACTCTGGCTCGCGGCGCGGGCCGAGGGCGTGCTGGGCGCGGCGCCGGAGGGCTGGACCCTGCCGGCCGTGAGCCTCGGGGCTACCGCGCAGGGCTGAGCGCGCCCTGGGCGCGCTGCACCGACAGCCGGCACGCCTCGTCGTCCGGGGCGACGACGGTCGCACGCTGAAACCACCGCAGCGCCTCGGCGTGGTCGCCGGCTCGCTCCGCCGCCTGGCCGAGGACCTCGAGCGCCTCGAGACGGTCGGGGTCGCGCCGGAGGGCTCGGCCGGCGGCTGCACGGCAGCCGGCGACGTCGCCCTGGGTGAGCGCGATCACCGCCAGATCGGTGCCGGCCAGCGCGGCCAGGTCGTCGTCCTCGACCGTGTCGGCGACCGCGCGCAGGGCGGCGGCGGCCGCTGCGAGGTCGCCCTCCTGGACACGCTCCTCGGCCCACGCCACGCGCTCGGCGGGCGGGAGCGTCTCGCCGTCGAACGCCCGGCGTGCGTCGGGGTCCAGCGGATCGGCGGTCAGCGCCGGCAGGACCCGGCCGTCGGAGAGCAGTGCCCGGCACGCTCCGGGGTCACGCCCCTGGCCGGTGATCTCCTCGAGCCAGCTCTGCCCGGCGATCTGCGCCGCGTAGGCCGTGTTCTGCTCGAACCGCACCCAGGCGCGGCGCACGTCGAATGGGGTGACGCCGGAGAGATCGAGGTGGCCGAGCATCCAGCGGCGGAAGCTGTTGTCCTGGCGCAGCGTCGGCAGCAACCGCTGTCCGCTGGTGCCGCCGTTCATGTTGTCGCTGTGGATGCGGTAGCGCACGAGCGGCTCGTCGACGACCTCGATCTCGGCCACCTCCGCGGTGCGCAGCGCCAGCCACCAGTCCTGGCACCAGGCCTCCGGCGGGAACGGCAGGAGGTGGTTGACGAGGGACCGCCGGAAGATGATGGACGGGGCCGGCGCGAAGTTCTGCTGGAGGAACGCCCCGAGGGCGCGACCGCGCGGCGGATCGAGATCGTGGTGGCGGAAGTAGGACGGTGCCGTCTGCCGCCCGTCGGCGTCCATCAACTCCATGTCGGAGTAGACGAGCCCCACCTCAGGGCGCGCCAGCAGCACGCCGACCTGGCGACGCAGCTTCTCGACGTGCCAGATGTCGTCGGCGTCCAGGATGGCGACGTACTCTCCGCGCGCCTCGGCGATGCCGCGCGTCGTCGCGGCGGTGAGCCCCGCGTTGGCCTGCGTGACCACTCGCAGCCGCTCGCCATAGCGCGCGAGGACCGCCGGCGTGTCGTCGGTGGAGCCGTCGTCGACCACGACGACCTCGACGTTCTCGTGGCTCTGGGCGAGCGCGCTGTCGATCGCGAACGGCAGGAACCGCGCGTAGTTGTAGGCGCACACCACGACCGTCACCAAGGGCGCGGCCGGGCACGCATCGGAGGGAGGCGTCACCCCCTCTTGGTCGGCCGGCGAAAGGGCCGGCTTGAGGCGGCTCAAGCCGCGCGGTGGGCGGCCGATCCCCCGGGGTGGTGATCCCTTCCGCGCTCCAGCACGGCCACGGCATCGCGGCCGCGGTCGCGCCGGACGAACGTCCCGAGACGCTCGCTGCCGCGCTCGACGAGGCCGAGGCGCGCTTCGGCGTCGACGAGCCGCGCGCCGTCGCGGCGCTGATCGCCGCCCTGCTGCCGCGGCTGGAGGGCCATCCCGCGTTGCTGGCGCGGGCCTATCACGACGTCGCGGTCATCGCGCATGCGATCGGCGATCTCCCGCAGGCGGCTGCGCTGTTCGAGCTCGCCCTGGCCGCCGAGCCGGAGAGCACCGATGCCCTGGAGGATTTCGCCGCCATGCTCACCGAGGCGGGCGAGCCGGTCCAGGCCATCACGCTGTGGTCGGCCGCCGCCCGGATCCGCGGTGACGCGCCGGAACCCTGGCTGGGGTGGGCCCGGGCGGCGGCGGCCGCCGGCGAGTGGCCGCAGGCGCTGGCGGCCGCGCGGCGGGCAGGCGCGCTCGGTGCGCCGGGACCCGAGGTCGCGGCGCTCCAGGAGCAGGCGCTCCAGGGCGGAGCGTCCGCCACCGAGCCGGCGGCGGCCACGCGGCCCGGGCGCCTGCTGATCGCCGTCGAGCAGTTCCATCCCACCAGCGGCGGGACCGAGCGGCTGGCCGAAGATGCCGCCATCGCGCTGCGCGATCTCGGCTGGGAGGTCGAGATCGTCACCAACAGACTCGAGCAGCGCACGTTCGCCGAGCATCGTGGTCTGGCCGTCCACGAGCTCGATCCCGCCCAGGCCGGCCGGCAGCTTCCGGCCCTCATCCGCGAGCGGGGCTACGACGCCGTCCTGTCGTTTCCGGCGCCACTGCGCTGGCCGATGGCCGCGACCCTCCAGGCGCCCCACCCGCGGCCGCGCGTCGTGGTGGTGCCCTGCATCAACGAGATGGTCGACCGCGACCTCCGCGCCGATCGCCGGCGCCTTCGCCTCCACGGCGGGCTGCTGGCCGGCGCCACCGCGATCGGGCATTCGTCGCTCCAGGGCCTCGACGCGCGGCTGTGCGAGGACCTGGGCCTGGCGTCGGCCTATGTGCCGAACGCCGTGCACCGCCGGGCGCCGGACACCGAAGCGCCGGCACGGCTGGGTCTGGCCGCCGGCGAGCCCTTCCTGCTCGTCGTGGGCAACCAGTGGCCGGAGAAGGACCACCTGGGACTGCTGGCGCACCTCGCCGCGCACGACGACGACGTCCGCGTGGTCCTGGTGGGCCATCCGGTCGACGAGCATCCCGACCTGGCGGCGGAGATCGCCCGGCGCGCCACCGCTGATCCACGCGTCGTCGCGGCCGGCGGCGCGACCCCCGAGGAGGTTGCCGGACTCATGGCGGCCGCGTCCCTGCTGCTGCTCCCTTCCGCGGCCGAGGCCACGCCGCTGGTCATCCTCGAAGCCATGAGCCACGGCCTTCCGTGGCTCGCGACGCCCCACTGCGGTGCCGTCCACGACCACGCCGGCGGACTCATCGTCGCGCTCGACGGGTTCCTGCCCGCCGCGCGACGGGTCCTGGCCGACGGCGCGGCGCGCGCGGCGCTCGGCGCAGCCGGGCACGACCACTGGGCGGCCTGTTACACGTGGGAGCAGATCGCCACGCGCTACGACGCGCTGCTGCGCGGGGTGCACGATCTCCCGCCGCTGCGCGCCCCCGAGCACGCGGTGGCGGCGACCGCAGCGGTCCGGGCCGCCGTCCGCGGCGCCTGAGCCGCGGGCTGATCGCGATCGCGTCGCCGCCGCCCACGGGCGGGCTGCACCACGTCAGACGGCGATGGGACCGACGCGGCGCGCCTCGTCGGGGGTGCCCAGCGCGACCACGTCGGCGGCGTCGATGGTCACCAACCGGATGTCGTGGCCCTGCTCGATGAGCGTCGTGTAGAGGGGCGCGACGTAGCGTTCGCCGCGGCCGCCGCCCGCGGTGCTCAGCGGCGTGGCGTCGTAGGCGGCGCGGTAGGTCGCCAGGTCGCGGAAGGCGTACAGGCCCACGGACGCGTGCGGGGAGATGCGCTCCTTCTCGGCCACCGCGGTGACGCGGCCCGCGGCGTCGGCGGCCACGAAGCTCCAGCCGTCGCCCTGCCCCGGGAAGCATGGGATGCAGCCGTCGGCCCGCACCGTGGCGGGGCCGAGCACGCCGGGCCGCACGTGCGTGTCGATGTTGTAGATGACGAGGCGCTCACGGTCATCGACGTGCTCGGCGGCGGCGAGGACGGTCTCGGCCTGGCCCGACGTCACGCCGTCGAGCTGCACCACGGTCGGGCGACCCAGTCCCGACTGCGCGCACTCGCGCCGCGCGAAGTCCGCCAGGCCGGCGTCGTCGCGCCGGCCGACGAGGACGAGTCGCGCGCCGTCCTCGACGTACCAGCGGAGGCTGTCCATGGCCCAGTGAAAGAGCGTGCGCCCCCGGACGCGGAGGCGATACTTCGGAACGGCGTACCCGGCCTCCCGGAAGCGCCGGCTCTCGCCGGCCATGGTCACGACGACGGCGGTCACGCAGCCACCGACTGCGGCGCGCGAGCGTCGGCGGCGCGGCGCGCGAGCGCCGAGACGATGCCGAGCCCGCGTACGACGAAGGCCAGCTGCGAGAGCGGCCGATCAGGGTGCAGCGGTGCCATCGTGAGGAACAGCAGCGCCTGGATCAGCGCCACGCGCGGCGCGTCGGCGCCGAGCAGCCGGTCGGCGCGGCGGCGGTGCAGGGCCTTGACCGCCCGCTGGGTGGCGGTGAGCCGTACGTCGAGGTGCGCGGCACCCGGCGTGAGGTCCAAGGTGAACAGGCCGCGCAGCAGGTGGTCGTAGTCGCCCTCGATGCTGTGGGCGAGCTTGGCATGGTCATAGAGCGGGTCGCCGTGCAGATCCAGCTCGCCGAACGCGCCCCGCGGATCGACGAGGCGCACGATGCCGTTGCGGCGGTCGTACAGGATGTTCGACAGGCAGAGGTCGCCGTGGATGATCCCCATCGCCCGTGGCGCGCAGAGACCGAGTGCGTCGCCGAGCTCGGGCAGGATGGCCAGGGCGCCGTCGAGGCCGAGTCCCGGGCGTCCGTCGAGCGCCAGGTGCTCGCCGCGCAGCGGATCGAAGGCCGGGTCTGACAGCACCGACGCGAGGCGCTCCTCGGTCTTGGTCACGTACATGGCGCGCAGGGCCCGTGTGCAGTCGGCGTCGCTCAGCAGCAGGCGCTCGCCGTGCAGCCGGCGCGAGGCATCCTCGACGGAGGCGAGCGCAAGGTCCCACCCGCCGACGTCCCAGTCGCCGTGCAGATACGCGTCGGCCAGCGGCGGATAGCCGTAGTACTCGAGGTCGACGAACGCCTCGTCGGCCGTGCCGCCCTGGTCGAGCACGCGCGGGGCGAGCATGGCGACGGGCGGCGGGAGCCGTTGGTACCAGGCCACCTCCCGCCGCAGCTTCGCCGCATCGGTGCTGCGCTTGCGCAGGACGCCGCTGCGCGCGTCGACCTCGATGTCGTTGAACACGCGGCGGTCGATGAACAGCCGCTGGCGCGTGCGGTAGTAGGTGTCGACGTGGCCGAAGTCGTGCCAGACCTCGGCGGCGTACAACGCGGCGGCGCCCCGCGCGGCCACGTAGCGCCGGACGGCCACGTAGAGCGGCTCGACCCCGTCGACGGCGGCCGCGACGGCCGCGGCGAGCTCGTCGCGGAACGCGGCGGGATCGGCGAAGGCGAACGCGCCGACGAACACGGGAAGGGGATCGCCGCCCTTGTCGGTGTCCTTCTCCACGACCCGGGCGATGCCGCCCTCGGCGTCGGTGTGGAAGGCGGTCCAGCGGTAGGCGTCGGCCTCGAGGCGATAGGCGATCGCGTCTCCGGTGACCGGCAGGCCGGGAACCAGCGTGTCGGCGAAGTTGACGACGAGCCGGGAGGCGGCGCCGAGGTCCTCGGCGGCCACCGCGTGAAGCACGGTCTGCCCCAGCGAGGAGGTGGGGCCGACGTCGACGACCGAGATGCCGCCGACGTGGGCGGCGGCGGCGAGCAGGAGGTCGAAGCGCTCGTGCCCGGCGACGATGGCCCGGGAGCTCTGCCGCGCGGCATCGAGGATGTACTGCATGGCCATGCGGCCGTCGAGCGGGATGAGCGCCGGCGGGATCGTGCCGAAGTCCGCCTGGAGCTCGGGTGCGACGAGTCGCGCGCTGGGGATGACGATGAGATCCGACACGGGCGCCGCTCGCCTACGCGGCGATGCCCGTCGAGCGGCGAGCCGCGGCGCGAAACCGCTGAAGCTGCGTCACGGTGTGATCCAGGTGGCCTTCCCCGAGCCCCGGGTAGCAGCCGATCCAGAGGGTCCGCGCCGCGACGAGGTCGGTCGTCTCCAGCGAGCCGATCACGCGGTGCCGCACATCGCGGTAGGCGGGCTGGCGCAGGAGGTTGCCGGCGAACAGCAGGCGGGTCGCGATCCCCGCGGACTCGAGGTGGTCGACGAGCGCGGCGCGGCCGAACGGCGCGTCCGGGCGTACGGTGACGGCAAAGCCGAACCACGACGGGTCCGACCCGGGGGTGGGGTCGGGGAGGATCAGGACGTCCTCCAGGTCGGTGAGCGCCTCGCGCAGGTAGGCGTGGTTGGCGCGCCGGGCGGCGATGAAGCCGTCGAGCCGGTTCAGCTGCGCGATGCCGACGGCGGCCTGCATGTCGGTGGCCTTGAGGTTGTAGCCCAGGTGCGAGTAGACGTACTTGTGGTCGTAGCCCTCCGGGAGCGTCCCGAAGCGCTGTGAGAAGCGCTTGCCGCAGGTGTTGTCGCACCCCGGGTCACACCAGCAGTCGCGCCCCCAGTCGCGCACGATCTCGACGATGCGCTTCATGAGTCCCCGGTTGGTGAGCACCGCGCCACCCTCGCCCGTGGTGATGTGGTGAGCGGGATAGAAGGAGAGCGTTGCCAGATCGCCGAACGTTCCGACCGGCTGGTCGTCGTAGGTCGCGCCGAGCGCGTCGCAGCAGTCTTCGACGAGCATGAGGCCATGGCGGCGGCACAGCTCGGTCACGGCGCCGACGTCGAACGGGTTGCCGAGCGTGTGAGCGAGCACGACCGCGCGCGTGCGGTCCGAGATCGCCGCCTCCAACTGCGCGGGATCGATGTTGTACGTCGGCAGCTCGACGTCGACGAAGACGGGGACCAGCCCGTTCTGCACGATCGGGTTGACCGTCGTGGGGAACCCGGCCGCGACGGTGATCACCTCGTCGCCGCCGACCAGGCGCCGGTCGCCGAGAAGGGGGGAGGTCAGTGCGGTCACGGCGGCGAGATTCGCCGACGACCCCGAGTTGACCATCATCGCGTGGCGCAGGCCCGCGCGGCGCGCGAGCGCGCGCTCGAACCGCTTGGTCTCGGGGCCCGCGGTGAGCCAGAAGTCGAGGCTGGTCCGGACGAGCTCGACGACCTCCTCGGGGCCGAACACCTTCCCCGACACCGGCACCGACGGGTCCGCCGGATCGAACGACCGCGCCGGATGATGCTCGGCCGCGTACTGCGCGACGAGGTCGAGGATGTGCTCGGCGGAGGGGGCCATGCCCTGGCAGTCGGTCGTCTGCACACGCAACTTGAGACGCCCGGTGCCGCTCCGACCGCCGTTCAAGCGCCCTCGGCGGGTGCCGATAACCGGAGGGATGTCCCTCCCTCCACCCTGGGATGCCCCCAAGGTCGTGCTGCTCTGCGGCGGCATGGGCTCGCGCATGCGCGAGGAGACCGAGTACCGCCCCAAGCCGATGGTGGAGGTCGGAGGCCGGCCGCTGCTCTGGCACATCATGAAGCTCTACGCGGCGCACGGCCTCACGGACTTCGTCTGCTGCCTCGGCTATCGCGGGGCGATGATCAAGCAGTACTTCCTCGACTACCACGCGCTGCGCTCCGACATGACGGTGTCGCTGGCCAGCGGCGACGTCGAGTACGCCTCGGGCGAGGTCGACGACTGGCGCGTCTCGCTGGTCGACACGGGCCAGGACGCGATGACCGGAGCGCGCGTCAAGCGCGTCGAGCATCACCTGGGCGGCGCCGACGTCTTCCTGTGCACCTACGGCGACGGTCTCGCCGACGTCGACATCCGGGCGCTGGTGGACTTCCACCGTTCGCATGGCCGGCTCGCCACGGTCACCGGCGTCTATCCGCCCTCGCGCTTCGGCGAGCTGGCGACCGATGGCTCGCAGGTCACGAGCTTCGTCGAGAAGCCGGCCGGCGAGGCCCGGATCTCGGGCGGGTTCTTCGTCTTCGACCGGGCGGTGCTCGACCGCCTGTCGCCCGCCTCCGGCTGCGTGCTGGAACGCGAGCCGCTGGAGGGCCTGGCCGCCGACGGCGAGCTGTGCGTCTTTCCCCACGACGGCTTCTGGCAGTGCGCCGACACGGTGCGCGACGTCGAGCACCTGCGTGGCCTGTGGGATCGCGGCGACGCACCGTGGCGCGTGTGGGACGACCGCACCGAGTCCGCAGCGGCGCCGCATCCGGGCCGCCGTCAGAGCGACCGGGTGGACGCCCTCCTGAGGGCCGCCGGGACCCGATGAGCGCGCTGAGCGCCGCTCGCGCCGAGCAGGGCCGCAGGATCGTCATCGAGGCGGCCCTGGCCGCCGGCACCTGTCACATCGGCAGCTCGCTGTCGATCGTCGACGTCCTGGCCGTGCTCTACGCCGATGTCCTTCCGGCTGCCCCCGGCGGTCGTGACCATCGGTTCCTGCTCTCCAAGGGCCACGCCGCCTCGGCGCTGTACGCGACGCTCGCCACGGCCGGCGTGCTCGATCCCTCCGAGGTCGTCGCGGGCTACTGCGCCGACGGCGGCTCCTTCGCGGGCCATCCCGAACGCGGCGTGCCGGGCGTCGAGATGACCGGCGGCTCGCTGGGGCACGGCCCGGCGATCGCGCTCGGCATCGCGCTGGCCGAGCGGGCCGCAGGCACGGGGCGGCGAACGTTCTGCCTGGTCGGCGACGGTGAGCTCAACGAGGGCTCGGTGTGGGAATCGCTCGCGCTGGCGGGATCGCTGCGCCTGGCCGGTCTCACCGTGGTCATCGACGCAAACGGCCTGCAGGGGCTCGGCCCGACCGCCGAGGTCCTCGACCTCGAGCCGCTGCGCCCGAAGCTCGAGGCGTTCGGATGGGAGACGCGCGAGGTGCCCGGCCACGACCATGAGGCCCTGGCGGCCGCGCTCGGCGATCCCGCTGCCGGACCGTGCGCGGTGATCGCCCGTACGACCAAGGGGTACGGCATCTCGTTCATGGAGGACGAGCTCATGTGGCACTACCGCTCGCTGCGCGAGGCCGATCGTGAGCGGGTCCTGGCCGAGCTCGACGCGCGAGCCATCGCATGAGGGACGCGTTCTTCGAGGCGCTGGTCGAGGTCGCGCGCGACGACGAGCGCGTGTGGGCGCTGACCGGCGATCTGGGCATCGGCCTCTTCGACGAGTTCGCGCACGCCGCACCAGGGCGGTACCTCAACGTCGGCATCGCCGAGCAGAACCTCGTCGGCGTCGCGGCCGGCCTGGCGTACGCCGGTCAGGTGCCTTTCGCCTACTCCATCGCGCCGTTCGTCACGTCGCGCCCGCACGACCAGATCCGCGTCGACGTCGCCATGGCACGCGCCAACGTGAAGCTCGTGGGCGTCGGTGGCGGGCTGGCGTACGGCCATCTCGGCCCGACGCACCACGCCATCGAGGATCTCGCGCTGATGCGCGCGCTGCCCGGAATGACCGTGCTGGCGCCCGGCGACCCGAGCGACGTCCGGCGCGCCGCGCGCGCCGCGGCGGCCATGGACGGCCCCGTCTACCTGCGGCTCGGCAAGAACGGCGAGCGCGACGTCCTCCCGGACGGCACCCCCTTCGTGGTCGGCCGCGCCACCACCGTCCGCGAGGGCTCCGACATCACGTTGGCCTCCACCGGCGCGATCCTGCCCGAGGCGTTGGCCGCCGCCGACGCGCTGGCCGCGACGGGCATCCGGGCCGCGGTGCTGCATTTCGGCACCGTCAAGCCCTTCGACGGCGAAGCGCTGGCCGCTGCGTCGGCGAGGACGGGCGCCGTCATGACGATCGAGGAGCACTCGATCATCGGCGGTCTCGGCTCCGCCGCCGCCGAGACGCTCGCCGAGCACGGAACGGGCGCCCGCCTCCGCCGCCTCGGGCTGCCGGATGCCTTCGCGCACGCCGTGGGCAGCCGCGAGCATCTGCTCGCGCACTTCGGGATCGACGCGGCCGGCGTCGTGCGTGCCGCGCTGGAGCTCCTGGAGCGCCGGAGCCCCCTGCGGGCGGCCGCATGAGCCGGGCCGCCCTCGACGCGGCGGCAGGGATCGCCGCGCAGCTGCTCGAGCCGCTCCGGGGCCGCGCGATCCACATCAGCGGCGCCTCCGGGTTCCTGGCGGCGAACCTCGTCGCCCTGCTGCACGAGGCCGACCGCGCCGGCGACCTGGGTCTGCGCCTCTACGCGTCCGCCCGTCGCCCCGTCGCGGACGTGGCGCTGTTTGAGTTCCTCGAGGTCACGCCCGAGGTCGTGTGGGAGGTGGCCCCCGTCGAGCGCGCGGCGCTGCCGTCCGAGCCCGGGCTGATCGCGGTGCACGCCGCGTCGTTCGGGGCGCCCAAGGACTACCTGCGCGAGCCGGTGGCGACCTTCCGCGCCAACACGGACGGCCTCGTCGAGGTCTTCGCCCAGGCAGCACGCCACCGTGCCGGGCACGTCGTGTACTTCAGCAGCGCGGAGGTCTACGGCCAGCCGCCGGCGGCGGCGATCCCGACGGGCGAGCGCTTCGCCGGGGGTCCCGACCTCGGCTCGCCCCGGTCGATCTACGCGGAGTCCAAGAGGATGGCCGAGGTGCTCGGCGTCACGCTCTCGGCCGAGTACGACCTCCCGTTCACCGCCGTGCGGCCGTTCAACCTGTACGGACCCGGCCAGCGCCTCTCCGACGGGCGGGTCCCGCTGGAGTTCATGCGGCTCGCCGTCGAGCAGGGCGCCGTCGAGCTCGCCGGCGACGGCACGCCGACACGGAGCCCGTGCTTCGTCTTCGACGGCCTGCTGCAGGTCGTCGCCTGCCTGTCGCCCGCCACCGAAACCAGGGCCTACAACATCGGCGATCCGACCAAGGAGCTCACCATGGGCGAGCTGGCGCGGCGCTGCGCCGCCGTCGCGGGGCTGGACGCCGAGGCGGTCGGCATGGCCGCCGAGCCGGCGAACGCCGGTCTGGCGCGGGCGGTCCCGGACGTCTCCGCCGTGATGGCCCTGACCGCCCGTGCGCCGGCGCCGTTCACGCCGCTCGACGACGGGCTCCGGGCACTGCGATCGTGGGTGCAGTGGGCGGGCGTCCATGCTTGAGCTCGCCGCGCAGCTCACCTGCCGGCTGTCCGGCGAGCCGCTGAACGACGCGCGCGTCGTGCTCGACCTCGCCGACTGCCCGTTGCCGGGCGTCTACCCGCCCACCGCCGAGGCCTCGGTTCTCCTGCGATCACCGCTGCGCGTCGTGCAGGCCGCCGGCAGCGGGCTGGTGCAGCTCGCTCATCGTTTCGATCCCGCCATCTATGGCGAGTACGGCTTCGCCGCCGACACCAGCGTCGCCTATCGCCGTCATCTGCGGTGGTTCGCCGATCAGGTGGCCGGCGCCTGGCCGGCCACGGCGGCGGTGCTCGAGGTCGGGTGTGGCGACGGCCTGCTGCTCGACCTCCTGGGCGTGCACGGCTTCGCCGACCGCACCGGCGTGGATCCCGGGCGGGCCGCCGGCCGGCGGGCACCGGGAGAGATCGTGGGCGGGTACTTCCCCGACGCATTGGACGCCGCGGCGCCCGACCGCCGCTATGACCTGATCGTCCTCCGCCACGTGCTCGAGCACATCGAGACGCCCGTCGCGTTCGCGGCGGCGCTCGCGCAGCGGCTGGCCCCCGGCGGCGAGGTGTGGATCGAGGTGCCCGACCTCGACGCGACGCTCGAGCGCGAGCTCTGGAGCAACCTGTACCAGCTGCACTGCAACTACTTCGACGCCGCGACGCTCGACGCGCTCGCCGGCACGGCGGGGCTGGTGCGCCTCAGCGGCGAGCTCGTCGACGTCTTCGGTGGGTCATTGCTGCACCGCTACGGTCGCGGCACCTCCGGTCCCATCGCGCAGCCGCCCGACCGGGACGGCCTGGCCGCGAGCATCGGAGCCTTCCGCGACCGCCTCGCCCGCCTGGCGGCGTGCCTGCCGGAGGACACGGTCGGCTACGGGGCAGCCGAGCGCACCGCGATGACGCTCGGGGCCGCCCCCGAGCTCGCAGCGCGCCTGCGGGCCCTCTTCGACGGCAACGCGCTGCTCGGAGGCCGGTTCCTCGCCGGCACCGCGCTGCCGATCGCCCCGCCCGAGGCGCTCTACGCGTCCGCTCCCCGGGCGGTCGTGCTGTTCGCGGTCTCGCACCGCGAAGAGATCCTGCGTGAATGGAGGACCCGCCTCCCGGTCGAGACGCTGGTCGCGGTCGCGGGGCAGGACACCGAGTGCACGCCCCTCGGTCGGCTGGTCGCCCCATGACGCAGCGCGGCGTCTGCGTGGCGATCCCGGTCAAGAACGGCGCGGCGTACCTGGCCGAGGCGATCGAGAGCGTCCTGGCGCAGGATGGGGTCGACCTCTCGGTGCGCGTGATCGACAACGGCTCCGACGACGCCTCGCGGGCGATCGCCGAGCGCTACGCGGCGGCTGACCCGCGGGTCACCACGGCGCGCAATCCGGTCGACGTCTTCTACTACGGCAGCCTGAACCGCGCGCTGGCCGAGACCGACAGCGAGTTCTTCGTCCCCTTCGCCGCCGACGACGTCATGCACCCCGGCAACCTGGAGCGCAAGGTCGAGGCGCTGGTGGCGTCGGGGGCCGGCTTCGCCCACTCGCCGGCCCGCGTGATCGACGCCGACGGCGCGCCGCTCGACGTCTGGCCCGATCATCGCGAGACCCCCGCGCTGCTGCCCGCCCCGGAGTTCTTCGCCCGGCTGATGCCGCGCAACGCCGTGGCGTGCCAGTCGGTCGTGGCACGCACGACCGCGCTGCGCGAGATCGGCGGGTTCGACGGCCGGTCCTACTACGCCGCCGACTGGCTGGCGTGGATGCGCCTCTCGCTGCGCGCGCCGGTGGTCACGGTGCACGATGCGCTCATCGACAACCGCGTCCACGCGCAGACCGGGACGAACACCGCGGGCGCGGCGGGTCTGAACGGCCGCGACGTTCCGGTCACCCTGGACCACGCCTTCTCCGACGAGCGGCTGCCGGCCGCCTACGCCGACCAGCGCGATCCGATGGTCGCGCTGGCGTTCGTCGACGCGGCCAACACGCTCAGCCGCTCGGGCATCCTGCGCCTGGCCCAGGGCTGGTCGGGCTACATGGCCATGGGGCGCGCGCTCCAGCGCCGTCCCGATGACGCCGGGCTGCGCGCGCAGTACGCGGCCAAGGTCACCGAGGCGGGGCTCGTGGCACCGGAGCTGCCCTGGGCGGGGGTCGCCCGGGCGCCGCAGGACGCGGCGGACGCCGCCGCGCTCGGCGAGGCCGTCGAGACCCTGGAGGGTCTCCTGGCCAGCCTGACGGTCGCCGTGGAGCCCGACGCGCTGGACGGTGCGATGGCGCTGCTGGAGCCGGTGTTCGGCGAGACCGCGCTCCCCGTGGCGGTGACGCCGGGCGTGAGCGACGCCGACCTGCTGGTGCCCGGCCGGTTGACGCTCGCACGTTGGGGCTCCGAGCTGGTGAGCGCCTCGGAGGCCGCGGGGGTCCCGGTCTTCCCCTACGCCTTTCCGCAGCCCTTCGCTCGCCGGCCGGACCCAGGGCTCTGGGAGACCGTCGACCCGGCGGGCTGCCTCGCCTGAGCGGCGCTCAGCGGTTGCCCCACAGCACGTAGGACTCGCCGGGCAGCGCCCGGCTGCGCCCCGAGTCCTTGGTGTCGCTCTCGCCGATCTTGCGGAGGTCCTGCACCCATCCGTAGTGGCGCAGGAAGACGTCGTCGTCGAGCTCCATGGGCTCCTCGAGCGTGGGCTCGTGGTAGTGGACGTGCATCCGGAAGGCGCCGCCGGGACGCAGAACGCGGCGGATCTCCTGCGCCGTCGCGGCGAAGTCGTCGACGTGGTCGATGGCGTTGACCGACACCACCGCGTCGAAGTGGGCGTCGGGGAAGGGCATGCGCTCGGCGCGCGCGTTGTGGTAGGTGAAGCCCATCGTGCTCCACAGCTTCAGAGGGAAGCCGACCGAGGCGTAGCCGTCGGCGAGCGGATCGATGCCGTGGAGCTCCGCCCCGCGGAACGCCAGCATGCTCGGAGCGGGCCCGCAGCCCACGTCCAGCACGCGCATGCCGCGGAACGCATACGGGTGCAGCGCCAGGTCGGTGAGGTACTTGGGCTCCTGATAGACGCGGGAGAAGGTGACGGCGGCGTTCGTGCGCAGGTCGTAGTGGGTGGTCCGCTCCTCGGCGGCGGGCGGCTTGACGTCGCCCTTCAGCGCCTCACCCGCGTACCACCGCTCCCACGAATCCAGCGTCTCGCGCCAGAAGCGCAACTCGGCGTCGTACTTGGCGCCGGAACCCGGCTCGGGCGGCGCCGTGACGGGGGCCGAGGCCGACGTTCCGGCGAACAGCAGCGTCGGGACCGTCACCGGCGCGCCGACGGTCGCCAGCAGCAGCACCTCGGAGACCAGGAGCGGGGTGACGTCGGCGGCGCCGACGAGATCCACCTCGACGTCGGAGCCCTGCATCGCGACGGACAGGAGCTCCGCGGCATGCGACAGCCGCTCCGGCGGGACGGCGATGATGAACTCGTCCGCCACCGCGGCGGCGGCCAGCCGCTCGATCTGCGCGACCAGCGCCGCGGCCGTGGAGGCGTCGAGCGCGACGGTGGACACGATCCGGCAGGGCGGCCGGACGCCGAGGCGGCGAAGCTCGGCGTCGAGTCCGTCCGGACCCGTGACGGCGAGATGGCCGGGGGCCGCGAGGACGAACGGCGGTGCGGTCATGCGGGCAGGCTATGTGACCTTCCGGCGCCGCGGCTCAATGCCTGGTACGGGTGGACGACCACCCAGGATGTGACGTCCCTTCTCCGCACCAGGGCGGCCGCGTGAGCCGCCGTCTGCGCATCGGCGTGCTCGGGCCCCCGCCCGTCGAGGACGAGCTCCATGCCCAGCAGGTGACCTACCAGGACGCCCAGTTCCTGGCCATGCGCGAGCACGCCGACGTGGTCTTCGGCCCCGAGGCGCTCGCGGGCATCCAGGACCACGACGCGGTGATCGCCTTCGACGAGCGCCAGCTGCTGATCGACCTGGCGCCGTCGCTGCCGCGCCGGCTGCAGCCGCTGCTCGTGTTCGTCACGCATGACTACTGGTGCCATCCCGTCGCGGTGGCCGAGCTCCTGAGCGGCTACGAGCGCGTGCTGAGCGTGGTCCGGCACGCCGGCGCGCAGCGGCTCTACGGCCTCCTGATGCCCGAGGTCCCGTGCAGCGTCCAGCGGCCCGGCGTCGACACGGACCTGTACCGCCGCGCCACGACGCCCAAGCAATGGGACATCCTGATCTCCGGCCGCGAGACCGACGACTACCCGGTCCGCCGGCGGCTCAACGCCGTGGTGCGCGACCAGGCGCAGCGGCGAGGGTGGAAGGTGCTCGACCTGCCGCGGCAGGTCGGGGCCCCTCATGGCGGCTATGCCGAGACGCTCGCCTCGGCGAAGGTCTCACCCACCGGCACGCCACGCGGCGGCCTCGGGGCCCAGCTGGTCCTGCAGTACGTCGACGCGTCGACCGGCCGGCTGGACCTGGCCGCCGACGCCCCGGGTCTCGCGGGCGACCCGTTCTACTCCTACGACCTGCCCGCCGTCGCGGTGCGGAGCTTCCCGGTCGGCGGCCCGCCGCCGCGCTACCTGGAGTCCATGGCGTGCGGGACGCTGCTGGTCGGCGACCTGCCGGCGGGCGACGACTGGTACCGCGACAAGATGGTGCCCGTGTCGCTGGGCGACAGCGACGAGCAGCTCGGCGACCTCATCGACCACTGGGTGCGCAGCGACGCTGAGCGCGAGCGTCTCTGTGACCACGCCTATACGGAGACGATGCGCACCGAGACGACGCGCCTGCGCGCCGCCGAACTCGTGGAGCTCATCCGTGGGCACTGCTGAGCTCGGCCTGGCGGGGCCCGGGCAGCACGCCTTCGCCGGGGCGTTCGAGCCGGCGTCCGCTGCCGGGGTGAGCGCCGGCTGGATCGCCTTTCCCGCCGGGCGGCGCGCGCGGCACGCCGGCGCCCCACCGAGCATGACGCTGTGCCTGGTCCTGCAGGACGGAGGCGCTGCGGCGCAGGCCCGGCTGGAGCAGGCACGCGCGCTGGCGCCGGAGGACGGCGAGATCCTCGCGCTCGATGCCGGGTCGCGCGACTGGACGCTGTCGCGGTGCCTGCGCGCCGCGGTCGAGGACGAGCGCGTCGTGGTCCTCCGGGCGCCGGCCGGCCGAGGCAGCGGTGAGCTGGTGGCCGACGCGCTGGTGCTGGCGTCCGCGCCGTTGGTGCTGATCGCGGGCCCGGACGTCCAGCTGCTGCCCGACGCGGTCGCGGTCCTCTCCGACGCGCTGACGGCCGCGCCGGCGGCTGTCGCGGCGGTCGCGGGCGTCGTGCGGCAGCGCCCGGGTGACGCGCCGGTCGCCGGGCCACCGTGGAGCGGCGCCGGCTACGTCGCCGGGCCCGACGCGGTCGCGGCCGCGCTGACCGCGTCCGAAGAGGCGTTGGCCACGTGCCCCGCGCTCGTCCGCACGGACGCGCTGGAGCCGCTCCGTTGCCGTGGGATACGAGACGTGCTGCTCGGCGTGGCCCTCGCCGGCGACGTCGTCGGCGTGCCGCAGGCCCTGGCCGTCGGCCCCGGCGCCGATCCTCACCCGCGCCCGGCGGGGCCCTGCGTCGCGGCCGCCGTCCGCACCGCGGATCTGGTCGCCGGGCGCTCCAGCGACCGGCTGGTCCTGGCGGTCGCCGCGCGGGCGCTGGCCGCGGAGCTGGCCGGAGCCCCCGCGCTCGCTCCCGCAGACCTCGCGCTGGCCGCAGGAGCGCTCGGCCGTCTCGGTCGGGCCGCCGCCGATGCCGGCACCGGTGCCGTCGACGTCCGGGGGTTCCGCCCGGGCCTCGTGCCCCTGCCGCTCGTCGTCCGCACGTTCACCATCCTGTGCCGGTTCGCTTGGAGCGGCGCGCCCCCTGCCGGGCTCGAGGGCCTGCTGCAGGCCTACCTCGAGGTCTTCGACGCCGACCGCGACGTCTCGCTCCTGCTCGCGCCGGTCTTCGAGGGCGACGCCGGCGGTGCGAGCCTCGAGGGCTGGCTCGTCGGGCTCATCACGGGCCGACTGGGCCGAACGCTGGAGGACATCCCCGACATCCTCGTCGAGGTCGCGCCGCTGGATCCAGATGGCCGGGCGGCCCTGATCGCCGTCGCCGACTGCGTGGCGATCCCGAAGGACGCCGGATCGTCCGACGTGCTGGAGGCGCTGGCCTGCGGGCTCGCGGTGCTCGGCGCGCCGGACGGCTGGGTGACCGAAGCGACGGGCTTCCCGGGGACCGATGACGATCTCGGGTCGCGGCTGCGCGCGGCGGCCGCGGACCCGGCCGGATGCGCCGCCCGCGGCGCCCGAGGACGCGCCCGCGTCCTCAGGAACTCCACGTAGGAGCGTGGGTCCCTAACCCGCCGCGGGTTTCGCCCCCTGGGCGAAGACCCGCAAGGGAACCTGGCCCTCTGGGCCAGTGTTCCCCTCAGCGCCTCAGCGCCCGAACGCCCGGATCTGCCCGAGCGTCGTGGCTCGCACGTCCTCGCCGTCGCGGTAGGCGCGGTACCAGTCGGCGGTGCGCCGCAGGCCCTCGGCGAGGTCCCAGGGCGGGCTCCAGCCCAGGCGCGCGCGGGCCAGCGACGAGTCGAGCTTGAGCCAGTGCGCCTCGTGCGGATGCGGCCCGGGATCGACCTCGCGGGGCAGGTCTCCGTCCCACAGCTCGCCGATGCGGTCGACGATCCACCCCACGGGGCGCGCGTCCTCGTCGGCCGGTCCGAAGTTCCAGCCCTGCGCGGCGCCGCGGTCCTCCCACGCGCGCTCGGCCAGGCGCAGGTACCCGCTGAGCGGGTTGAGGACGTGCTGCCACGGCCGGACCGCCGCGGGGTTGCGGATGCGGATCGGCGCGCCGGCCAGCGCGGCGCGGAAGATGTCGGGCACCAGGCGGTCCTCGCCCCAGTCGCCGCCGCCGACGACGTTGCCGGCGCGGGCGCTGGCGACGGCGGGCGCGCCCTCGGCGGCGAAGTACGAGGAGCGGTAGGCGGCGGTGACGAGCTCGGCCGCGCCCTTGGAGCTCGAGTACGGGTCGTGGCCGCCCATCGGCTCGTCCTCCCGGTAGCCCCAGACCCAGTCGCGGTTCTCATAGCACTTGTCCGAGGTGACGACGATCGCCACGCGGAGGTCGTCGCCGGGGGCGCGGCGCACGGCGTCGAGGACGTTGACCGTGCCCATGACGTTGACCGCGTAGGTCTCCACGGGGTCGCGGAACGAGCGTCGGACCATCGGCTGCGCGGCCAGGTGCAGGACGACCTCGGGGCGCGCGTCGGCGACCGCCGCCGCGACGCGCCCGGCGTCGCGCACGTCGGCGGTCACGTGCTCGACGGCATCGCCGACGCCGGCCAGCTGGTAGAGCGAGGGGGAGGTCGGGACGCCGTCGGCGAGGCCGACGACCTCGGCGCCCAGCTCGGCGAGCCAGAGCGACAGCCACGCGCCCTTGAACCCGGTGTGGCCGGTCACGAGCACCCGCCGTCCCGCCCAGAAGCGGGCATCGGGAAGGGCAGGGTGCGACGCGGGCATCCGTCGTGTCTTCGCGGCGGGCGCGGGAAGTCCTGGCCCGCCGGAGAGCGCCCGACCTCGACTCTGACCGGGAAGGCGCCCAGAGCGGCAGCTAGGCTTGGCGCCGTGCCGGTACCTCTGTTCGATCCCACCTCGCCGCTCGGACCGCTGCGCGCGGAGATCCGCACCGCGGTGCACCGCGTGCTCGACGCCGGGCAGTTCATCCTCGGTCCGGAGGTCGAGGCCTTCGAGCGCGAGTGGGCGGCCTACCTCGGCGCCGGCCACGCGATCGGCGTCGCGAACGGGACCGAGGCGATCACGATCGCGCTGCGCGCCCTCGGCGTCGGACCGGGCGACGAGGTCGTCGTCCCGTCGTTTACCTTCTGGGCCAGCGCGGAGGCGATCCCGCCGACCGGCGCCACGCCCGTCTTCTGCGACATCGATCCCGACACGATGTGCGTCACGGCCGACACCGTGAAGGCCGCGATGACGCCGCGCACGAAGGCCGTCGTCGCCGTGCACCTGTTCGGCAACCTCGCGCCGGTGCGCGAGATCGAGGCGCTCGGCGTGCCGGTGCTCGAGGACGCCGCGCAGGCCGCGGGCTCCACGTCGGTCGACGGGCGCCCGGGCGCGCTCGGCACGATCGCGACGTTCTCGTTCTACCCGTCCAAGAACCTCGGCGCGTTCGGCGACGGCGGGGCGATCACGACCCGTGACGCGGAGCTCGCCGAGCGCGTCAGGACGCTGCGGTTCCACGGCTCCAAGGACAAGACCGACTACGTCGACATCGGCTACAACAGCCGCCTCGACGAGATGCAGGCCGCGATCCTCCGCGTCCAGCTGCCGCACCTCGACACGTGGGCCGAGGCGCGCGTCGCCGCGGGCGACCGCTACGCGGAGGCGCTGGAGGGCGTCGTCACGCTGCCGGTCGCGGCGCCGGGCTGCCTGCCCGCGTGGCACCTCTACGTCATCCGCCATCCCGATCCCGACACGCTCCTGGCCGCGCTGGCGCAGCAGGGCATCGGCGCGCGGCAGTACTACCGGGAGCCGGTGCACGCCCAGCCGCCGATGGCGCAGTGGGCGCCCAAGCACGAGCTGCCGGCGACCGCCGAGGCGGCGCGCACGCACCTGGCGATCCCGATGTCGGCCGCGCTGGACGGCGAGCAGGTCGCCGCGGTCGCCGCCGCGATCCGCGGCGCCGTCCCGGCGGCGCGCTGACGCGTTGAAGGTCTGGTTCGACCTCACCAACAGCCCGCACGTCCTCGTCCTGCGGCCGCTGATCGAGGCGCTGCAGGCCGACGGGGCCGAGGTGGCGGTGACCGCGCGCGACTTCGCGCAGACGGTCGCGCTGTGCGAGCGCTTCGGGATCGACTGCGAGGTCATCGGCCGCCACCGGGGCGCGCGCCTGGGCGCCAAGGCGATCGGCCTGGCGGATCGCTCGGTGGCGCTGGCGCGCTTCGCCCGCGGCCGCGGGTTCGACCTGGCGATCGGCCACGGCTCCAACGACGTGACGGTCGCCGCGTTCGCGCTGCGCATCCCGCGCTCGACGATGTTCGACTACGAGTGGGCGACGGTGCAGCACACGGTCAACTGCCGCCTGGGCAACGCGGTCGTCGTGCCGGAGGCGATCCCGCCGCAGCGGCTGGACCGCTACGGCGCGCGCGGCAAGCTCCAGCGCTACGCGGGGCTCAAGGAGGAGTACTACCTCTCGGACTTCACGGCCGACCCCGCGGTGCTCGACGAGCTCGGGCTCGACCCGGCCCAGCCGGTGGCGGTCGTCCGCACGCCGCCGTCGGTGTCGCTCTACCACCGCTTCGAGAACGACCTCTTCGGGTCGGTGCTCCTGGCGCTCCGCGACCAGGCGCAGGTGGTCGTGCTGCCCCGCGTCGCCGAGCAGCGCGCCGAGCTGGAGCGCGCCGGCGGCTTCGTGATCCCCGAGCGGGCCATCGACGCGCAGTCGCTGATCGCGTTCTCCGACGTCGTCGTCAGCGCGGGGGGGACGATGAACCGCGAGGCCGTTGCGCTCGGGACGCCGGTGTACACGACCTTCGAAGGACGCCTCGGCGCGGTCGACGAGCGGCTGATCGCCGAGGGCCGGATGCGCAAGCTCGAGTCGGCCGACGAGGTCCAAGTGGCCAAGCGCGCGCCGGGCGCGGCGACCGACCGCGTCCGCCGCGATCCACGGGAGCTGCTGGCGCTGGCGATGGCGCCGCTGGGCTGAGCGCCCGCGCCCGCCCTACGCGGCCTGCGGGCGTCTGTGGCGTTCCGCTCGGGCGCTGGTCGTGCCGCGGCGCGCGGTCCGTTGGCAATGACGGAGAGGCAGTGAGCGAGGGCGCCGGCGCCGCGGGTCGTCCTCGGCGCCTCTTTGGGATCCGGGTCGCCTGACGCTGAACTATTCATCACGAAGCGACCCGGACCAGTGGCGCGCGGCAATTCACGCCCGAACGATCCCCTCGCCCTACGCCGCCTGCGGGCCCCGGCGCAGCGCCGGGCGGTGCGCGACGAGCTCGATGCGCTTCAGGATCGCCAGCGCCGCCTCCTGGCAGGCGATCGCCATGCCGATGCCGACCTCGGGGGCCGTGCGGCGCTCGTGGTAGCGCAGGAAGGCCGCGGCCTGGGTGACGGCGGGATCCTCGAAGGGGAGGGCGACGCGCTGGGCGATCGACTCGTGGCGCCCGGCCGTGGTGTCGGTGCTGCGGACGGCGACGATCGTGCCGGCGTCGAGGTCGGCGGTGATCTCGGCCTGGGTCGTGGTGACCCGGAGGCGGCGCAGGCGGGTGCCCCCGGCCCGGGAGGCGACGAGCGAGGCGACGAGGTCGTCCTCCATCACGAGCAGGGCGTGGGCGTGGTCGAGGGGGCCGCTGCGACGCACGCGCCGGCCGGCGGCCTGCGTGGCGGCGATCGGCTCGCCGGTCAGGGCGAGCACGAACTGCAGGTCGCGCTGCATGAGGTCCTGCACGACGTCGAGCTCGGGCGTCGGGCCGCCGACGACCACCGGATCCATCCGCTCGGCGTGGACGGCGACCAGCGTCTGGTTGGCGACGAGCGTGCGCAGCTCGCGCACGGTCGGGTCGAAGTGCTCGTCGTAGGCCACCATCGCGACGGGCCGGCGCGGGGCGCGCACGATCGCCGACAGCAGGCCGTGGGCCAGGTCGACGGTGGTCGCCAGCGGCGGCTCGATCAGGACGTCCAGGCCCTGCTCCAGCGCGGCGCGGGCCAGCGAGGGCCGCGATTCGACCGTCCCGGCGACGATCGCGACGTGGGCCTCCTGGAACGCCGGCTCGAGCTCTTCGAGCAGCGGGACGCCCAGGGTCATGGCGAGCTTGCGGGCCGCTTCGGGGTCCGGGTCGTAGACGCCCGCGACGAGGCAGCGGTCAGCGAGCACCCGGAACGCGCGCGCGTGTCGCTCGCCGGCCAGGCCGGCGCCGAGGACGATGGCCCTCACCATGTCCCGAGTGATCGGTTTGGCGTCCGGTGCCTTGAGACCGGGCGTCTCCCTACAATGCGGCCGATGCGGCGCGCTGCCGGCCCGGCACGGCCGAGGCCACTTCTACCATGAGCCGGATGCGCCAACGCGTGCGTTCGGCGGCGCTCCCCCTCCATCGCCATTCGCTGCCCCAGCTGGGCATCGACGCGGCGCTGGTCGCGCTCGCCTACCTCCTGGCCTTCCGGCTGCGGTTCGACGGCGGGATCCCCGACGACTTCGGCGATCTCCTCGCCGCGACGCTGCCCTACGTCGTCGCCGCGAGCCTGCTGATCTTCACGCTCTTCGGCCTGTACGAGAAGTTCTGGCGCTACGTCGGCCAGCGCGACTACGTGAAGATGCTGCAGGCCGTCGTCGTCACGACGCTGTTCGTGCCGGCGTTCAACGCGCTGGCGCATCCGAAGACCATCCACTCCGGCCGCGGCGAAGTCACGCTGAGCGTCCCGACCGGCGTCCTGGGCTCGTTCTTCCTGCTCACGCTCGTGTTCATCGGCGGCAGCCGGTTCATCGCGCGCACGGTCTACGAGCGCCCGCTCAGCGGCTTCCGCCCGCGCCCCGGCGCCCGCCGCGTGCTGATCATCGGCGCCGGCGACGGCGGCCGCCTCGTCCTGCGCGAGATCATCCGCAACCCCGAGCTGGGCCTCAGCCCGGTCGGCTTCGTCGACGACGACCCGACCAAGCACCGCATGCGCATCGACGGCGTGCGCGTCCTGGGCCGCACCGACGAGCTGGCGCGCATCCTCGACGAGGCCGAGCCCGACGAGGTCACGATCGCGATCCCGTCGGCCCCCGGCACGCTGCGCGCCCGCGTCGTCTCGGCCTGCCGCGCGCGCGGCATCGCGGTCCGCACGCTGCCGACGGTCTTCGAGCTGCTGCAGACCGGCGGCGTCAACGTCGTGCGCCAGGCCCGCCCGGTCGAGGTCGAGGACATCCTCGGGCGCGAGCCCGTGCGCATGGAGCTCGATCGCGTCGGGCGCTACCTCGAGGGCGAGACCGTCATGGTCACCGGCGCCGGCGGGTCGATCGGCTCCGAGCTCTGCCGCCAGATCTCGCGCGTCGCGCCGCGCAAGCTGATCCTGCTCGACCACGCCGAGGACAACCTCTTCCGCATCCAGCGCGAGCTGGAGGACGACCGCCACGTCCATCCTTCGACGCTGGCCGTCGTGCTCGCCGACTGCAAGGAGGGCGAGCGGATGCGCGAGGTGTTCGCCGAGCACCGCCCGACCGTCGTCTTCCACGCCGCCGCCTACAAGCACGTCGGGCTGATGGAGCTCAACCCCGTCGAGGCCGTCCGCAACAACGCGCTGGCGACCCGGCTGCTGGCGCGCGTCGCCGGCGAGCACGAGGTCAAGCGCTTCGTGCAGGTCTCGACCGACAAGGCCGTCACGCCCGCGACCGTGATGGGCGCGTCCAAGGCGCTGGCCGAGTTCGCCGTCGAGGCCGCGCAGACGCGCTGGCCGAACACGCGCTTCGCGATCGTGCGCTTCGGCAACGTGCTCGGCTCGTCGGGCTCGGTGGTCCCGATCTTCCGCCGCCAGATCGCGCTCGGCGGCCCGCTGACCGTCACCGACCGGCGCATGACGCGCTACTTCATGACGATCCCGGAGGCCGTGCAGCTGGTCATCCGCTCCGGATCGCTCGGGACGGGCGGCGAGATCTTCGTGCTCGAGATGGGCGAGCCGGTGTCGATCTGGCAGCTGGCCGAGACGATGATCGAGCTGTCGGGCCTGCGGCCCGGCGAGGACATCGCGATCGAGGAGGTCGGCCGCCGGCCGGGGGAGAAGCTCCACGAGGAGCTGTTCAACCCCTACGAGCGCACGCAGCCCACGCCGGCCGACAAGATCCTGCGCGCCGACCGCGACCGGCTCGACACCGACACGGTCGAGACCATGTTCGACGAGGTGGGCCTGCTGGTCCTCGAAGGCGACGCGGCGGCCCTCGCGGCCAAGGTCGCCGAGCTCACCGAGATGCGCGGCGTGGCCGCCGACGACAGCACCACATCCGGAACGAACCGGGCCGTTCTCTAGCATGGCGCCCTGCATGACGTCGATCCTCGCTCTGTCGGTCACCGCCAAGATCGAGCAGTACGGCGCCTACGCCGGCTTCGCAGCGGTGCTCGGCCTCGCTGTGCTCTCCCTCCTGTACTTCGCGCAAGCGCGCGAGGTCAAGCGCCTGCGCGAATGGGCCGGCCGTGCGCCCGAGCGCGCCGCCGACCTGCAGGATCGGGTGCAGAGCGCGGCCCAGCAGCGCGTCGCGCAGCCCCCGCCCGCGCAGCCGCGTCCCGTGGGCCCGGTGCCCGCCGCGGGCGCCGCGGCGCGGCCCGCGGCCGCCACGCCCGCCGGCCAGGCCCAGGGCCTGCCCGCCGGCGCGCCCGCCGCAGCGGCCGCGGCAGCGACCGCCGCCGGAGCCGCCGGCACGGCCACCGCGACGCCTGGCGCTCCCGCCGCGCCCGCGCCCGGTGCCGGCCAGCCCACCACCGTCCAGCCCGCGGCCAACGGCGCCGGCACGGGCACCGCCGCCCCGCCGCCCAAGCCCGGCCAGCCGCTGCGCGTCCCGGGCTCCGCCGCGACGCCGCCGCCGCGCGCGGGCGCGGGCGCGGGCGCCGTCCCCGAGCCCGAGAAGCACCGCCGGTCGATCTGGGCGATCCTCGGCGCGGTCGCCGCGCTCGTCGTCGTCGGCGTCGGGCTCGTCGTCGTCGTCTTCGGCGTCGGCGGTGGCGGCAGCGGCACGGTCGCCAACACGATCGGCACGCCCGGCCAGAGCGCGTCGACGACCGCCGGCAGCGGGTCCAAGACGACCAAGAGCGGCACGCCGACCGCGACGCCCAAGCCCGGCACCTACACCGTCGCCGTCCTGAACGGCACCGCCGTCCCCGGCCTGGCGCGCGGCGTCGCCAACCGCCTGCAGAACGCCAAGTTCAAGATCGGCAACGTCACGAACGCGGCCGACCAGAGCCGCTCGGCGACGCTGGTCGAGTACGCGCCCGGCCACCTGGCGGAGGCGCAGGCCGTCGCCAAGGCCATCGACGTCGGCAAGGACGCGGTCCAGGCCGTCGACCCGGGGTCGCGCGCGATCGCCGGCGACCAGGCCAGCGTGGTCGTCATCGTCGGTGCCGACCAGAACACCTCGCCGCAGACGCAGCCCTAGTCGCGCTCTGAGCCGTGGCCGGGTTCCTCGACCTCCCCGAGCGCAGCGTCAAGCCGCGCGACCGCGGCCTGACGCACGTGCTCGACAAGGGCCTGTCGACCGCGCAGGTCGACGGCCTCATGGAGGTCGCCGGCGCGGCCGTCGACATCGTCAAGCTCGGCTGGGGGACGGCGCTGGTCACCGGCAACCTCGAGGCCAAGCTCGCCCGCTACCGGGCCCACGACGTGCCGGTCGTCCTCGGCGGGACGCTCACCGAGATCGCGCTGCGCGACGGGCGTATCGAGGGCCTGATCGCGTGGTGTCGCGAGCTGGGCATCGCCCACGTCGAGGTCAGCGACGGCACGATCGACCTCGACACGGCCCGCAAGCGCGAGATCGTGGCGCGACTCTCGCGCGAGTTCACGGTCTTCTCCGAGGTCGGCTCCAAGGACGACGAGCGGATCATGGCGCCCTATCGCTGGGTCGAGGAGATCCAGGCCGAGCTGGAGGCGGGCGCCTGGAAGGTCATCGCCGAGGCGCGCGAGTCCGGCACCGCCGGGATCTTCCGGCCCGACGGCGAGGTCCGCATGGGCCTGATCGACGAGATCGCGCACGCGATCGATCCCGCGCAGCTGATCTTCGAGGCGCCGCAGCGCGCCCAGCAGGTGTGGTTCATCCGCCGCTTCGGCAGCGAGGTGAACCTCGGCAACATCGCGCCCGACGACGTCCTGTCGCTCGAGACCCTGCGCCTCGGCCTGCGCTCCGACACGATGGACCGGGGCACATGATCGCGCTCGCCCGCCACGGCGAGACCGACTACAACGCCGTGCGCCGCTTCCAGGGCCACCTCGCGGTGTCGCTGAACGAGCGCGGACGCGAGCAGGCGCAGGAGCTCGCCCGCCTCGCCGCGCAGCACGAGTGGGCGGCGCTCATCTGCTCGCCGCTGGCCCGCGCCCGCGAGACCGCCGACATCGTCGGCGCCGCGATCGGCCATCACCCCGAGGAGGACGCGCGCTTCGCCGAGACCGACCGCGGCGACTGGACCGACCTCTCGTTCGACGACGTCGCGGCCGCCGAGCCCGAGCTCTTCGCGGCCTACCAGCGCGCCGATCCGGCCTTCACGTTCCCCGGCGGCGAGTCGTTCGCCCACCAGCAGCTGCGCGTGATGGAGGGCATCGACGCCGCCCATCAGGGCCCGCGCCCCGTCCTGATCGTCACCCATCGCGGGTCGATCCGCCTCGCGCTGGCGGTGCTGCACGGCGACGAGTCGCACCGCAGCGCCGAGGTCCCGAACGGGTCGCTCGTGGAGCTCCCATGAGGCGGGCGGGCGTGATCGTCTTCGGAGTCCTTGTCGCCGCGACCTTCGCGGCGTTCTTCGTGGCGCAGCGGCTGAAGAGCAGCCCGAGCGTCGTGCAGTCGCTGAGCTTCGAGACCCGCGGCACGGGCAACGTCTTCTCGCCCAACGGCGACGGCCGGCGCGATCGCGTCCGCGCGGGTCTGACGCTCGAGGACGCCGACCACGTGACGCTGACCTGGATGGACAGCAACGGCGACCCGGTCAGGACCGTCGTCGACGACCGGCCGGTCGCCGCCCACAAGCGACTGTGGGGCGTGCCGTGGGACGGCACCGACGACGACGGCAAGCCGGTGCCCGACGGCCGGTACAAGCTGCGCATCACGCTGCGCGACCAGGGCCGGACGATCGTGCCGACGACGTCGGTGCTCAAGGACACCAAGGCGCCGCAGCCCAAGGTGCTGTCGATCGGCCCGCGCAGGGAGTACGGGCCCGAGCTGATGCCCGAGCCCGGCGGCGCGCTGGCGCGCGTGCACTTCGGCCCGGCGCTCGACCACGCCAGGATCCACGTGTTCCGCACGGCGCCCGGCACGCCGCGCGAGGTCCTGGTCGCCGACCTGCGCCCGGGCCAGAAGGAGTGGGACTGGGACGGGACGACCGCGGCCGGACGGCGGGTCTCGCCCGGCACCTACCTCGTGGTGCCCGAGTGGCGCGACCTGGCCGGCAACGTCGGCACGGGCGTCCCGCTGGACCGGGCGGGCCTGCCGATCCTGAAGCCCGCCACCCGGCTGCCCGGCCGCGGGGGCATCACCGTGCGCTACATCGGCGCGCAGCCGCCCGTGACCCCGGCCAAGGCGCGCGAGCGCGTCGAGGTTCAGGTCGACGCGCGCCAGGAGCGCTACTCGTGGCAGCTGCGCCGCCTCGGCGAGTCGGAGGTGCGTGCGCAGTCGACCAAGCCGAAGACCAAGACCAAGGTCGTGTTCCAGGCGCCCGGCGGCAACTCGGGGCTCTACGTCTTCGAGGCGCACACGGGCACCCACAGCACGCGCATCGTGCTGCCCGTGCAGGCGCGCCGCCCGGTCGCCGGCACGGTCGCCAAGCCGCGTGGCGTGCTGGTCGTGCTGCCCTACACGACCTGGCAGGGGCTCAACCCCGCCGACGACGACGGCGACGGCGCGCCCAACACGCTCGCCCTCGGCGGCCCGGCGCGCTTCTTCCGCGTGATGGCCGGCAACGGCCTGCCGCAGGGCTTCACCGAGCAGGAGGGCCCGCTGCTGGGCTGGCTGGACCGCAGCGGCCGCCGCTACGACATCACGACCGACCTCGCGCTCGTGCTCGGCAAGGGCCCCCGGCTGACCGGCCACCAGGGCGTGCTGATCCCCGGCGACGCCCGCTGGCTGCCCGCCCGGGTCCGGACCGACCTGCGGACGTTCGCGCGCCGTGGCGGCACGGTCGTCTCGACCGGCACCGACAGCCTGCGGCGCTCCGTGCGCGTCGACGCCGCCAAGGCGCGGTTCGAGGCACCGACCGCCGAGCGCGCCACCGACCTCTTCGGGGCTCGCCTGCGTCCCGTCGTGACCCACAAGACCGACCTGGAGGTCTTTCAGGAGGACCCGAAGGTCGACCTCTTCGCCGACGGCCCCGGCCTCTTCGCCGGCGTCCCCGCCTGGGAGCAGACCGACCGCGTCGGCGCCGACGCCGACCTGCTCACCAACGCGGTGACGCAGGATCCGCCCGGCAAGTGGGTCGTCGTCGCGTCGAGCTTCGGCAAGGGCCTGGTCATCCGGCCCGGCTTCCCGAGCTTCGCGCAGCGCCTCGCCTCGGACACCGACCCCGCCACCAATGCGTTGATGGCCCGGATGTGGACGCTCCTCTCCCGCTGATCCTCTGCGCCCTGCTCGCCGCCGGCGCCGTGCTGCTGCCGGCCGCCCGCCTGCGCGCGCTCGCGACGCTCGGCGCGCTGATCCTCGCGCCCGTCCTGCTGGTCGCAGACATCTGGGACACCGAGCAGGTGCGCCCGCTGCGCGACCATCCGTCGGTCGCGGTGGCCGGCGCGGTCGCGGCGATCGGCGCCCTCGCGGGGCTCGCGCTGCTGATCGACCGCAGGCCCGCCGCGTTCCCGATCGCGGCCGCGGCGGCGCTGCCGTTCCGCGTGCCGATCGCCTCCGGCGGCTCGACCGCGAACCTGCTGGTCCCGCTCTACCTCGTCGTCGGCGCGGGCGCGCTGGCCTACGCGATCCCCCGGCTGCTCGGCGCCAAGGGCGACGAGCGCGAGCGCCGCCCGACCTTGTTGGAGTGGTTGATCGCCGGCTCGGTCGTGCTGTACGCGGTGCAGTCGGCCTACTCCGACGACTTCGGCAAGGCGCTGGAGAACGTCGTCTTCTTCTACGTGCCGTTCGCGCTGCTGTTCGCCCTGCTGGCGCGGATCCGCTGGACCACGCGCCTGGCCGTGGAGGTCCTCGGCGTGCTGGCGGCGCTCGCGCTGGCGTTCGCCGGGATCGGCTTCGTCGAGTACGCGACGCGCCACCTGCTGCTGAACCCCAAGGTCATCGCGTCCAACCAGTTCGAGTCCTACTTCCGCGTCAACTCGCTCTTCTTCGACCCCAACATCTACGGGCGCTTCCTGGCGATCGTGATGCTCGGCGTCGCCACCGTGCTGCTGTGGGCCAGGCGCCCGCGCGAGGTGTGGGGCGCCGCGATCGTGCTGGGGATCCTGTGGGCCGGCCTGGTCCTCACGCTCTCGCAGTCGAGCTTCGCGGCGCTGCTGCTCGGCCTGCTCGTCCTGGCCGGCGCGCGCTGGAGCCCGCGCTGGGCGGTCGGCGTCGGCGCCGCGGCGCTGGTGCTCGGCGCGGTCTTCGTGCTCGCCGCGCCGTCGGTGCTGCACCTGGACCTCAACAGCTCGAAGTCGGCCGACAGCGCCACCAGCGGCCGCTACGACCTGGTCAAGGGCGGCGTCAACCTGTTCGCCGACCAGCCGCTGGAGGGCCACGGCTCCGGCTCGTTCTCGCGCGCCTACCGCCGCGCGGAGAAGGGCTCGGCCGAGAAGGCGGTCTCGGCGTCGCACACGATCCCGGTGACCGTCGCCGCCGAGCAGGGGCTCCCGGGCCTGCTGGTCTACCTCGCGCTGCTGGTCGCCGGGCTCGTCACGCTCTTCCGTGGGGTGCGGGGCGATCCGGTGCGCGCGGCGGTCGCCGCCGCGTTCGCGGCGCTCGTGCTGCATACCTGGAGCTACGCGTCGTTCCTGGAGGACCCGCTCACGTGGGCGCTGCTGGGCATGGGCCTGGCGCTCGCGCTGCGCGCGCGGTCCGGCGAGCGCGAGGGCGCCGCCGTGCGGGTGGGCCCGAGCGCGGCGCCCGCGCGGACGCCCACCGTATGAGCACCCGCCGGACCGAGCTGCTCGCCGTGGGCGGGCTGGCGCTGATCGGCGTGCTGTTCTGGGCGCTCGTCCCGACCTATCCGAACTACGACGCGTACTACCACCTGGACTGGGGCCGCGAGATCGTCGGCGGCCGGCTGCCGACGTTCGAGGCCTACCAGGCGCCCACCGAGCATCCGCTGTACCTCGCGCTGTGCGCGGTCCTCGGCCTGCTCGGGGAGCACGCCGATCGCGCGCTGGTGCTCTTCACCGTGCTGTGCCACGTCGCGTTCACGTACGCCGTCTACCGGCTCGGGGCGGCGATCTGGGACCGCCGCGCCGGCGTGGCCGCGGCGCTGCTGGCCGGATCGTCGTTCGCGCTGCTGCTCTACGCCGCCCGCGCCTACGTCGACGAGCCGTTCCTGGCCCTCGTGCTGTGGGCCGGCGCGCTCGAGGCCGAGAAGCCGCGCCGCGAGGGGATCGTCTGGGCGCTGCTGGTCCTCGCCGGCCTGCTGCGCCCCGAGGCCTGGATCCTGGGCGGGCTCTACTGGCTGTGGCTGGGCCGCGGGCGGGCGCCGGGCCCGCTGAGCCGCCTGCCGCTGGTGGTCGCCGCGCCGCTGGTCTGGTGCGCCGTCGACGCCGTGGTCACCGGCGATCCGCTCTTCTCGCTGCACAGCACCTCCGACCTCGCCGACGAGCTGAACCGCACGCGCTCGTTCTCAGAAGTCCCGGGCGACTTCGTCTCGTTCCTGGTCGACACCGCGCGCCTGCCGGTCGCGGTCGCCGCCGTCGCCGGCGTCTGGTGGTCTTGGCGGCGGCGCGACGCACGCTCGGTCCACGTGCCGCTGGCGCTGTTCGCCGCCGGCTCGTTCACGTTCTTCGCCACGTCGGTGGCGGGGCTCAGCGTGCTGCCGCGCTACCTCACGGTCCCGGCCGTCGCGCTCTGCCTGCCGGCCGGCTACCTCGTGACGCGGTCGCGCGCGCTGCTGACGGTCGCCGTCGTGGCGGGCCTCGCGTTCGTGGTCGTGCGCGCCGACGCGTTCGACCGTCTCGCCACCGAGCTGCGCTTCATCCGCAGCACCCACGACGACCTGACCGCCGTGCTGCGGACGCCCGCGGTCGCCGCGGCGCGGCGCTGCGGGCCGGTCACGCTGCCCAACTACCGCCTGGTCCCCGATGCGCGCTGGATCCTGGACGCGGGCCAGAAGCAGGTCGGCTCGCGCAGCGCCGTCGAGCGGACGTCCGGCGTCGCGCTGCTGCTCGTCGGCGACAAGCTCCTGCGCCGCTACGGCTTCGCCGACGGGGCGAGCCCGAAGACCAACGCCCCGCCCGACGGCTTCCTGCGCGGACCGATGCGCGGCGGGTTCACGGCGTACGTCGCGTGTCCCGCAGCACCACGAACGTCGGGCTGAAGCCCTCGCCGCCGCCGCGGACGATCTGTAGGTCGTCAGACACGGGCGATCCCCAGCGCGACCAGGCGGTCCCACAGCGGCCCGTTCTGCGCGACCGCGGTCTGCTGCAGCGCCCACTCGCGCAGCGCGAGGTCGGGGCTCGCGCGCCGGCCGGCCTGCTCGGCCAGCGCGGCGGCGAACGCGCCGGCGTCGGGCGCGACGGTCACCGCCTCCGACCACGTCCGGACGCCGGCGAGGTCGGGCGTGACGGTGCGGCGCCCGAGGCGCGCGTACTTGAGGATGCGGTACGGCAGGCCCGCGTCGTTGAACGGCTCGACCTTGAACGGGACGATCCCGACGTCGGCGCACAGGATCAGGCGGGCGGCCTCCTCGTCGCTGCGCTCGCCGAGCCAGACGAAGCCGGGGTGCTGCCGGCACCAGGAGTAGTCGGGGTCGCTGCCGCACTCGTCGTCGTGCCACGCGCCGACCAGCAGGAGCACGAGCTGCGGCATCCGCTGCGCGACGGCGCGCAGCAGCGTCCAGTCCGTGCGCCAGCCGAGGTGGCCGAGCGAGATCGCGACCACGGCCTGCGCCGGGTCGGGCGCGGGGAACGCGTCGGCCGAGAGCGGCACGAGCGTCGCCTCTCGCCCGGCCTCGGTCTCCAGGCGGGCGAGCTCCTCGCTGGCGACGAAGGTCAGCGACGACAGGTTCGCCGCGGCCTCGTGCATCTCGGTCAGGCGCTCGCGCAGGTGCGGGCCGGCGTCGTAGGCGTGCTCGTAGCGGTCCCAGCGGCCGTACCAGAGCTCGCAGTCGGGGACGCGCTCGAGGATCGCCCGCGCCAGCAGCACCTGGACGGGGTGGAAGATGACGATGGCCTTGGGCCGGTCGCCGTTGCGGCGCAGCGCCCGGATCAGCCGCTTGGCGACGCCGCCGGCGAGCACGTCGGCGACGGCGTGCGGCAGGCGGGCCATCGCGCCGTACGGGACGCGCGGCGGGTCGACGGCCACGACCCCGTCGGCGCGCAGCAGGTCCTGAGCCTGGTCGCGCAGGATGAAGGACTCCAGCTCGCGCGGGAGCAGCAGCAGGGCGAGGGGGCGAAGTTCGTCGGCCACGGCGTCGTGCAGCCTACGAGGTGCGGCCACGCGGGCCGGTAGCGTGCCGTCGCTGATGGCCGGACTCCTCCGCCGACTCCTGGCCAGCACGGCCGCCTACCAGACCCCGAGCATCGTCTCGAGCGTCCTGGCGCTCGTCACGCTGCGCCTCTACACGAGCCATCTCACCACGGCCGACTACGGCTACGCCGAGAACCTCCTCACAGCGATCATCTTTACGAGCATCCTGCTGCGGTTCGGGATCGGCGAGGCGTTCGTGCGGTTCTGGTTCGACGACGAGGACCATGCGCGCCGGCTCGACCTGGCGCGTACCGCGACGGCGTGGACGTTCTACGTCTCGACCGTCGTCGCGCTCGTGGGCCTGGCGTTCGCCGGCCCGCTGTCGCGCCTGATCCTCGACCTCGACGACGCGACCCTGATGGGCTTCGGCCTGCTCGGCCTGTGGGCGTTCACGAACCTCGAGATGGCCTACGCGCTGCTGCGCGTGGAGGAGCGCCGGCGCGAGTACGTCGTCACCGGGATCGTCAACATCCTGCTGACCGTCGCGCTCACGGTGACGCTCGTCGTGATCCTCGACGAGGGCGCCCGCGGCTACGTCCTGGGCAACTACGGGGCGTCGGCGATCGTGCTGCTCGGCCTCTGGGTGCTGCATCGCGACCGCGTGTCGTTCCGCCCGCCGCGCCGCACCGTCGCGCTGCTGCGCTTCGGCGGGCCGACGGTCCCCGCCGACGCCGCGGCGTTCGCCCTGAACGTCGTCGACCGCACGTACCTCATGCATTCCCAGGGTGCCGACGCGGCGGGCCGCTACGCCTTCGCCGCGAAGCTCTCGACGGTGGTGATCGTCGCCGTGCGCGGCTTCCAGGCGGCGTGGCCGCCGCTGGCCTACTCGGTCGTCGACGAGGCGCAGGCCGCGCGCCTGTATGCCCGCGTGACCACCGCGTACGTCGCGGTCACCGGCATCGTCGTGTGCGGCGTGACGCTCGTCGGCCGCTGGGCCGTGCGCGCCCTGACCGACAACCCGTCGTTCTACCCGTCCTCGGAGGCGCTGCCGTGGGTCGCGCTGGGCTGGGCGCTCTACGGGCTCGTGCTCGTGCTCGTGACGGTCGCCGGGCGCGCGAAGGTCACGACGCGCAACTTCCCGGCGACGGTCGCCGGCCTCGTCGTCAACGTCGTGCTGCTGGTCACGCTCGTCGGCCCGCTGGGGATCGCCGGCGCCGGCATCGCGCTCTGCGGCGCCTACGTCGTGATCGTCGCGGTGCTCTACCTGCTCACGCGCGACCTGTTCCGCGTGCCGTTCGAGTGGGGTCGCCTCTGCGCGGCGGTGGTCGTGCTCGCCGTGCTGGGTGTCGGCGGGGAGCTGCTGCTGCCCACCCACGGCGCCGAGGGGCTCCTCAGCCGCCTCGCCCTGCTCGCCGCCGCGCCGCCGCTCCTGGTCGCCGCCCGCGTCGTGACGCCGGCCGAGCTGCGGGCGCTGCGACGCATTCGTTCGGCGGCGTAGTTCGGTTCCGAAACACGGGTTCACGGTGCACTGCGACAGGCCGCATTCTCCGGGTTTTGGTATCCCCCAAAGCGGGTCGGGTCCCGGACAAATGTTGGATCGCAGCATCGCCCGCGAGGACGCGCGGAGGGCTATGGTCGAACCGACGCCGCACACGGATCGGCACGCAGGCCGGGTCCTCGGGGATGGAGTTCAGCGCGGCGCCGACTGCGACCCGCAGCGTCTCGGTCGACGCTGCGGGCCACAGTCTCCGGTCGCCGTTTGCGGGCCGCTCGCCCGCGCCTGACGGCCGCCGGCTTTCCCTTGACGTACGGCCGTACGCCTGCGGGCGCCGGCGGCCGTCAGCCACGACCGATCGGGCCGCAAACGACGACCGGCCCGACAACCGCCAAACCCAGCCCTTCGGGCTACGTCAGTTGCGACAGCGAGAAGTCGAGGGGTTCGTCGAAGGTGCTGAGCATGCGGCGGCGGAGGGTCTCGTAGCGGCGGAGGGCCTCGCTGCGGCGACCGCGCCGCAGCAGCAGGGCGAAGAGCTCGCGATGGACGTCGACGTCGAACGGCTCCAGCTCCGCGAGGCGGGTCAGGGTGCTGGTCGCACGCGTCAGGTCGCCGGCGTGCTCGTCGAGGGACGCGAGGGCGCGCAGGCCGTCGCTGGCGATGTCGCGCAGCCGATCGCGCTCGTGGAAGGCCCACTCCGCGTAGGGCTCGTCGGCCAGGAACTCGCCGCGGTAGAGCTCCACGCCGCGCCGCAGCAGCTCCGCCGCGCGGTCGTCGTCGGCCTCGTAGGCGGCGAGGCCCTCGGTGACGAGCTCCTCGAACGCGTCGGCGTCGACCCACACGCGCTCGGAGTCGATCGCGTACCCGCCGCGCGTGGCGCGGACGAACGAGGACGGCGGGGTCGGCGAGCCGTCGGGCTCCAGCTGCTCCCGCAGGACGTGGACGAAGTACCGCAGTCCCCGGGTGTCGAGCGAGGCGGCGGCGGGCCACAGCCGGGCGACGATCTCGTCGGAGAACACGCTGCGGTGGCGCTCGGCGACCAGCAGCTTGAGGATGTGCCCGGCGCGGTTGTCGATCCAGCGGCCGCCCAGCAGCCGGTCGCCGTTCATCACGCACGTGCGCCCGAGGACGAACACGCGCAGGCGCGGTCCCCCGGTCCATGGCGGGCCGCCCGGCTCCTGTGGAGGATGGACGATCTCGGGCCGCAGCTCGGTGACGATCAGCTCGCGGCCCGGTGCGAACGCCATGACGGTGGCCCAGGCGGCCTCGGCGCCCGCCCCACCCGGGAGGCCGATGCGCAGCTCGGGCAGCGGACCCGCGTGCCGCGCCGCGCGCTCGTGCAGGCAGACCTCCTGCAGCCGGCCACCGGGGCGCCGGCAGCCGATGATCAGGCACCCCACGCGGCTGCCCACCTCGAGGGCCACCCAGCGGCCGAGCATCCGGCGGGCCGCCTGGTTGTAGGCCACCAGCCGGCCCTCCCGGTCCTGGACGAGGATCGCGTACGGATAGCGGTCCACCAGCTCGACCGCGAGGCCGGCATCCGTAAACGCGCGCACTTCCGAATCCGTGGGCTCCAGCTCTGACATCCGGCCTCCGTTCCAGCGTCGATTGTCCCGCCGTACCCACGTCGGTTGCGCCAAGCATCATGGATTCACGACCAATGGTCAGTCCTCCCACATCTTCTTAACCGCGATCCGAAGGTCCGTCCGACAGCCGTTCCCTACCGTCAGGCACAAGTTCCGGGTGCCGCGGGGGGCGCAGCACCAGAGGTCCGTAGGCGGACCGAGGGAATTCGGGGATGTCGATGTTGTTGAACCGCCGCGCGCCGTCCCAGCGCGCCGCTGCAGATCGCTGCAAGGACGCAGGACCGGTCCCGCTTGACATGGAGGAATGGCGCGTCCGGCGCCTGGTGGTGGCCGCCAGGTCCGGCGACCGGGAGGCGATGCGCGAGCTGTACGTGCTGCACGCCGCCGCCGTCCACGCCCACGTCCTGCGCGTCGTCGACGACGTGCACGACGCCGACGACGTCACGCAGCAGGTGTTCGCCAAGCTGCTGACCGGGCTCGATCGCTACCGCCCGGGCGAGGCGCCGTTCGTCGCCTGGGTGCTGCGCGTCGCCCACAACACCGCCATCGACCACGTGCGCCGGGCGCGAACGGTCTCGGTCGACGAGGTCGACGAGCCCGAGGCCCGCGACGACCGCCGCGCCGAGGAGGCGCGGACCTCGCTGCACGCCGCGCTGGCCTCGCTGCCGCAGGCCCAGCGCGACGTCCTGCTCCTCACCCACCTCGTCGGGCTCTCGCCGCAGGAGATCGCCGATCTCCTCGGCCGCTCGGTCCGCGCCGTCCACGGCCTGCACTACCGCGGCCGCGCCGCGGCGCAGTCCGCGCTCAGCGATCTCGGCTCGGCCCCCACGGTGGCGGCGATGCCACACCGGCGCCCGCAGCCGGCCGCCCGCGTCCACGCGCTGTCGGCATGAGGCGCCGGGTCGCCCTGCTCGTGGTGGGCGCGGCGCTGGCCGCGGTCGTGCCCGTGGTGCTCGCCGCCACGCCGAACCGCATCCTGCCCTCGCAGCGCCTCGACGCGAAGGTGCTCCTGCTCTCGGCCGACGGCACGGAGCCTGGGTTCGAGGCCTGGAAGTACCAGCTGGCGCGCGAAGGCGTGCCGTTCGACGCCGTCGTCTCCTACACGGGCGCAACGAAGACCAGCACGCTGACCGACGCGCGGCTGGCCGACTACGCCGGCAACCACGCCAAGTACTCCGCGGTCATCCTCGCCACCGGCGACCTCGTGCACGAGGTCGCCAACGCCGACGCGAGCAAGTCCTACGTCTCGGCGCTCACCGACGCCGAGTGGGCTGCGCTCGCCAAGCTCGAGCGGACCTTCGGGATCCGCCAGCTGAGCGACTACACGGCGCCGAGCCCCGCCCACGGCCTCACGGCCGTCGCGACCGGCGCGAGCCAGGACGGCCAGGTCGGGACGCTGACGGCAGCGGGCAAGGCCGCCTTCCCCTACCTCAAGGGGCCGATCCCGATCCCCAACGACGACCCGAGCACCACCTCGAGCGAGGCCTTCGGCTACCCCGGGACGCCGACCGACCCGCAGAACTGGCAGACGCTGCTGAGCGCCCCGGGTGGGGCCGCCTACCTGGGCATCTACACGCACCCCGAGGACGGGCGCGAGGAGATGGTCATGACCGTGGCGAGCAACCAGTACCAGAGCCACGCCCAGCTGCTGCGCCACGGGATGCTCAACTGGGTCACGCGCGGCGTGTACCTGGGCTATCAGCGCAACTACTTCGAGGTCCAGGTCGACGACCTGTTCCTCGGCGACGACGCGTGGAACCCGACCACCAACGTGACGAGCTACGACCCCGCCGACGCGAGCCGGATGACGGCGGGCGACGTCGCGCAGGCCGTCGCCTGGTCCAAGGCCCGCGGCATCCGCGTCGACTTCGCCTACAACGGCGGTGGCAGCCAGCTGTGGCTGGACCAGGTCAACACGGATGCGGACACCACGAACAACACGACGACCGATCCGTTGGTCACCGCCATCCAGGCCAACAAGAGCGCGTTCGGGTTCGTCAACCACACGTTCGACCACCCCAACATGGACTGCTCGTCGGCGTCGTTCATCACCAAGGAGATCAAGGACAACATCGCCTGGGCCGGCGCACACGGCATCCCGATCGACCCGACCGAGGTGGTCACCGGTGAGCACTCCGGTCTGGCCAACTCACGGCCCGGCAACCCGGGCACCATCGACCCGCCCGGCATCGACGACGTCGAGCCGGTCACGGGCACCGCGCCGCCGAGCACGACGGTGCCGCCGAGCACGACGGTGCCCGCCACCACGGGCGTGCCGTCGGGGACCTACGACTACGCCGTCACGGCGAGGTCGGCGGCGGGCGAGTCGACGGCCTCGGTCACGCCGAACGTCACCGTCGGCGCACCGGGCACGGTCGGCAACACCGTCGTCGTCTCGTTCAACGCGGTCTGCCATGCCGTGACCTACAACGTGTACCGCCGCACGGCCACGACGGGCGCCTGGAGCCTGGTCGGCACGAGGACGCAGCTGCCCACCGCGGCGACCGACGACGGCACGCTGCCGCTGTCGCTGTCGATCACCGACGACAAGCCGGCCCAGGGCACGGTGGCGCTTCCGACGACCAACGGCGCCGCGATCGCCCCATACGGCCAGAACCCCAACTACCTCCCCGGGGTGCTGGGGGCGGGCATCCGCTACGTGGCCACCGACGCGTCCAAGACCTACCCGCTCAACCCGGCCGACGTCGCCGGCACGCAGGGCCTGCTCGGAGCGACGTTCACCCAGGGCACGCCGCCCGCCGGGTTCCAGGCCGTCCCGCGCTATCCGAGCAACGTGTACTACAACACGTCCAAGCAGGGGCAGCAGCTCGACGAGTACAACTGGATCTACGTCGCGCCGGCCAACGGCGGCGGGTGCGTCGCGATCCCGCTGGTGACCACCTGCCGTACGACGCCGGCCACGTGGCCCGAGTACGTCGCGAGCGAGAACAACATCATGTTCCGGCACCTGATGGGCAACGACCCTCGGCCGCACTTCATGCACCAGAGCAACCTCGCCGACTACAACGCGGCGCTGCCCGAGACCGATCCCGGCCAGGGCGGCATCATCTATCCGGTCCTCGACGGGCTCCTCGCGCGCTACGACGCGGCCATCGACCGCGCCAAGGCGCCGCTCGTGCAGCTGACGAGCGCGCAGATCGCGGCGAAGCTGTCCCAGCAGGACGCATGGGCGGCCAACGTCGCCGCCGGCCGGGCGTCGGCGTGGATCGAGGACGGCCGGCTCCACGTCAAGAACAACGGCACGACCGAGATGGACGTGCCGCTGACCGGGACCACCGTGGGCGACCTCTACGCCGGTCAGAAGTCCGGCTGGAAGACCCTCGCGGCGGGCGCGGAGGAGGTCTTCTCACCCAGCGACCCGGTGAACGCCGCGGCCCCGACCGTGACGGGAGCCGTGCGGGTCGGTGAGACGCTCACCGCCCACGACGGGACCTGGACCGGGACGCCGGGGATCGACTTCGGCTACCAGTGGCAGCGGTGCGACGCGGCGGGCGCGAGCTGCGCGAACATCGCCGGCGCCACGCGCTCGACGTACACGCCGAGCGGCACCGAGGACGGAGCCACGTTGCGCGTGGTCGTGTCCGGCGGCAACTGGATCTCGTCGGTGAGCCAGGCCCGCTCGGCCACGACCGGCGTCGTGGCGTCGCCGCTCGCCACGCCCGGGGAGAGCCCGGCGCGCGGCGGCTCGGGGTCCGCGGGATCCGGCGGCGCGTCCGGCCAGGGCCGCAAGAGCGGGGTCAACTCCGTCGCCCTGCGGCTGACGAAGGTGACGATGAGCCCCAAGCGGTTCCCCGTGGCCCATCGCCGCCGCCCGAAGGGCGTGCGCCCCGACGGCTCCCGGATCACGTGGAAGCTCACCAAGGCGGCCACGGTGCGGCTCACCTTCCAGCGCCAGGCCGGCTCCAAGGGCCACCGCCGGTGGGTGACCGTCGGCACGATCGCGCGGTCGGCGAAGAAGGGCACGGGCGTCGTGCGGTTCACGGGCCGGTTCCGGTCCAAGCCGCTGGCCCCGCGCACGTACCGCCTGGCGATGACCGCCAGCACGAAGACGGAGAAGTCGGGACCCAGGCGCGTGACCTTCCGGGTGGTGAGCGGGTGACCGGCGGCCCGGCGGACCCGCAGACGCGACCAGACCAGAACGACACACGGACAGGGACGACGATGTGGACAGGACACGGAAGGACCGACCAGGCGGCTCCCCGAGCAGCGGAGGTGACGCGGCGATGAGCACCGACGCCCAGCACGGCACGGCGGCCGACGACGCGGACGAGCCCCGCCGGCGCTTCCGCCGCCGCAACGACCGGATCGAGGACGGGGCCGGCGAGGCGCTCGCCGCCGTGCACGCCGAGATCCTGCTGCTGCGCGAGGAGAACGCGCGGCTGAAGGCCGCCCAGCACCAGCGGGTGGACATCAGCCGCCTCATCGGGCGGGCCCGGTCGCTCTCGTCGGCCGAGATCGACCGCGACAGCGTCGGCGACGACACCGAGCAGCTGCTCGTCGAGGGCCTGCTGATCCGCGAGTCGCTCGTGGAGATCTGCCAGGAGATCGAGCGCTCGATGGTCGCCTTCGAAGCCAAGCTCAACGCCCTGGCCGCGGTGACGGCCGGCCGATCCCGCCCGCAGGAGGCGCGGAGCGGCCGGTGGAACGGGAAGACCAATGGCCATGGCGTTGCCTGAGCTCCAGGACCCAATGCCCTCAGCGCGGTCCTGTGGGGGTGCGCGGGCGCGGAGCAGCGGGAGGTCCCCGCTCCGCCCCGCGCGCCCGAAGATCCTGCTCATGACTGAGGGAACGTACCCATACGTGATGGGCGGCGTGAGCTCGTGGTGCAACCTGCTCGTCGAGAGCCTCGCCGAGTTCGACTGGCAGGTCCTGCCCATCGTGGCGCCCGACGGGCGGCCGCGGACGTTCGCGCTGCCGGCCCACGCCGAGGAGGTGGCGCGCATCGAGGTCTGGTCCGAGGAGCTGCCCAAGCGCGGCCGCGGCCGGTCGGCGGCGCGGCGCTCGGGCGTGGACCTGCCTTCGATCCTGGTTCGCCACCTCCTCGGCTGGGAGGGCAACACCGACGCGGTGGTCTCGGCCTGGGTGTGGTGCCGCCGGCACCCCGCCGGCGTCCGCCGCGCGTTCCGCTCGGCGCGCGGGTGGGCCGCGTTCCTGGCGGGGCTGCGGGAGGTGCTCGCCGAGCGCGTGCCCGAGGCCGGGACGCCCCCGACGCTGGACATGGTCGAGGCGGCGACGCTCTACCAGACGCTGTACTGGGTGGCGCGCACCGCGGCGGTGCCTACGCCGCAGACCGACGTGCTGCACGTGACGGCGGCCGGCTGGGCGGCGATCCCCTCGCTGGTCCACAAGGCGCTCCACGGGACGCCGATGGTGCTGACCGAGCACGGGGTGTACGTGCGCGAGGCGTACCTGGCCGCGGCCCGCAACGGCGACTCGCCGGGCAGCCGCTTCGCGGCGACCCGGCTGGCCCGCGGCCTGGCCCGCGCCGCCTACGCGGGCGCCGACGTCATCGCGCCCGTGACCGACGCCAACGCCTACTGGGAGCTGGGGCTGGGCATCGATCCCGGCAAGATCCTGGTGCTCTACAACGGCCTGCAGCCGCCGGCCGAGCCGACGCCGCCGCCCCGCACGCAGACCGTCGTGTCGGTGGGCCGGCTCGACCCGCTGAAGGACGCGCACACGATGCTGCGGGTCGCCGCCGAGACCGTGGGGTACATGCCCAGCGCGCAGTTCCTGCACTACGGGCCCGTGCCGCGGGGTGAGGAGGTCTACGGGCGATCCTGCGTGGCGCTGCACCAGCGGCTCGGGCTCCGCGACCGCTTCCGCTTCATGGGGCCGACCGGTGATCCCAACGGCGTGGTCCGCGCCTCCGACGTGGTGCTGATGACCAGCATCTCCGAGGGGCTCCCGATGGCGATCCTGGAGGCGATGGGCCAGGCGCGGCCGGTCGTCTCGACCGGGGTCGGAGGCGTCCCCGAGGTGGTGCGCGGATGTGGCCTGGTCTGCCCGCCCGGCGACGACCACGGGCTGTCGATGGCCGTGCTCATGCTGCTGCGCAACCCGGACCTCGCCTGGCGGCTCGGCCGGCGCGGGCACAGCCGCCTCGGGCGCCTGTTCAACGAGTCCGCCTGCCTGGAGGGCTACCGCGAGCTGCTGCAGACGCTGGCCGGCAACGCGACCGAGCGCGCCGTGCCGGCCCTGGGGCTGACGGCATGACCGGGGCGACGCTGGACGCCCGCGAGGCCGGGCTCGTCGTCGAGGCCCGTCTCGGGCGCGCGCCCCAGGACATGCTCGAGGCCGCGGTGGTCCTGGAGGCCTGGGCGGGCGTGCCGGCCCAGGCGGCGCTCGCGGCGGCGCGCACGATGATGCCGCCGGTGGCCGCCGCGCCGCAGCGCAGCGTCGGTCGGCTCCCGCGCCCGCGCAACCAGGAGGGCGTCCTGCTCGACGGGGCGGCGTTCGTCGTCACCGTGATCGCGATCGCCTGCTGGGCGGCGCCGCTGGGCTCCAGCGTCGGCGTCGCGGTCGTCGAGCACGCGTTGATGCTGGCGCTGCCGCTGACGCTGGCCCTCCAGTGGGCGCTGGGCAGCCGGTTCCTGGACCGGCCGCACGGCGTCGCGCAGCTCGCCGACCACCGCGGGACGCTGATCCTCGGCGCGGTCGCGGTGCTGGTCCTGCCGTCGCTGGCGTTCGGGCTCGGCGGCACGCTCGCCGGGCTGCTGACCATCACCTGGACGGGCGGCACGCTGCTCATGCGGCGGCGCTGGCCGGCGGTCTACGTGCTGGCCATCCTGCTGGCGACCGTCGCGATGGTGGCCGACGCGGAGGCACTGGCCGTGGTCGGCGTCACCGCGGCGGTCACGACCTTCGCCGTCGTGGCCGCGCTGTGGTCCTCGGTCCCGCCGGTCCGGCGCTCGCTGGGGCGCTGGGAGCGGGCGGTCATGGCCGGGGCGATCGGCGTGGGGCTGGGCCTGATGCTGATCCTCGACCGCACCGTGAGCTGGACCGACGGCGCGGTGCCCGCGCTGGCGCTGCTGCCGTCGGCGGTCGCGGGCTTCTGGGGTGGCTACCACCTGCGCCACCTCGACCAGGCGATCCCGAGCGCGCTGTCGGGGGTCCCGGTGGGCGTCGCGAACGCACGCGGGCTCGGCCGGGCGCCGGTGCGCGTCCTGCTGGAGACCCTGGGACGGTTCCTGCTGCTGTGCGGCGCGCTGTCGGCCACGCTGCTGTCGCTCACGCCCTGGCTCGGCGACAGCGCCCGCGGCGCCGGCGTGCTGGTGGGCTTCGCCGTGCTGGCGCTGGCGAGCATGCTGGTCGGCCTGCTGGAGTCGATGGGCCGCGGCCGCTGGGCGCTGCTGGCCGTCGGCGTCGCGGCCGGCGCGGAGGCCGCGATCCGGTTCACCGGCGCGGACCCGTTCCCCGGCGCGGGCCTGGTCGTCGCCGGCACGCTGTGCGTCGTCCTCGTGCTTCCCGCCGTGCTCGGGCTGCTGCGGCGTCCGGCGCGCACCCTGGCGACGGCGCTGTGGATCCCGTGAGGTCGGCGGTGTCCCACCCCGGCATCGCGATCGCCTCCATCGGCGTCACGCTGGCGATCGTCCTCGTCACGCTCGTGGTCGGCCGGGGCTCCGAGCGGCGGGCGAGCTGCCGTGCCGCGCTGATCCCCGCCTACCTGCCGCCGCGGGGGATCGCCGACCTGGTCCGCAGCACCAACCGCCCGCGGATCGTCGTGATCAACCCCAACAACGGTCCGGGGCTGGCGGAGCACGAGGCCTATCGCCGGGCGGTGCGCGAGGTGCGCGCCACCGGCACGCGCGTGCTCGGCTACGTCGCGACCGGCTACGCGGCGCGCCCCGCCGGTGACGTGGTCGCCGACGTGGACCGGTACCTGTCGTGGTACGGGGTCGACGGCATCTTCTTCGACGAGGCCGCGTCCGGCGAGGCGGCGCTGCCCTACTACGCCGCGCTGGCCCGCCACGTCCGCAGCGGCGCCGACCGCCTCGTCGTGGTGAACCCGGGCGTCGCGCCGGCGCGCGGGTACTTCGACGTCGCCGACGTGGTCGTCACGTTCGAAGGCGCCTACGTCGAGTACGGCGCCGCGGTCCGGGCGATGCCCGACTGGCTGCGCCAGGAGCCCCCCGGGCGCGTCGCCCACCTGGTGTACGGCGCCTCCCGCGCCGAGGCGCTCCGCGCGGTCGCCGACGGTGCGGCGGGCTACGTCTACGCCACGTCGGGGGCGATGCCCAACCCGTGGCGCACGCTGCCCGACTACCTGTCCGAGGAAGCGGAGGTGCTTGCGTCATGCCGGTGAGGTCCGCTGTCGCCGTCGGCCTGCTGGTCGTCGCCCTGCTGAGCATCGCCGCGCCGTGCGGCGCCCTGGCGGCGCAGGCCCGCCCCGAGACCCTGTGGCAGGCCGATCCGCTCGCGCAGGGTGGGTCGCCGGTCGCCGCGTCGACCTCCGGCGGCTCGAGCGGCACGACCACGGTCATGACCGCGAGCGACTCGCGGTGGGACGCCCGGTCGGCGCCCGTGATGGTGCTCCTGGTCGGCGCCGGCGCGCTGCTCGGCGTGATCGTCGGCCTGCTGCCGGCGCTGGTCGTCAGCAGGCTGCTGGGGATCGCGCCGCGGCGCGTGCGGCGCCCGCGGTGGCGGACCCGGGCCGAGGACGTGCTCGTCGAGCCGCCCCGCCTGCCGCGCCCGGAGCCAATGCCCGTGCCCGTGCCCGTGCCCGAGCCGTTGGCGCTGGCCGCGGCGCCCGAGCCGCCCGGCGTCGCCGGCCGCTCGCCCCGATCGCCCGTCACGGCGAGCTCCGAGGCGGCCGCAGGGCCGGCGGACATCGCCGAGGCCCGCGGCCGCCACAAGGGGCTCTACGACGCCGAGTACGCCAAGCAGCTGCACCGGCTCGGGTCGCTGCGCGAGGCGATCAGCTCCGAGCGGTCGGCTGCCGCCGGCCAGCGATCCAGGCATCCCGCGGGCTTGCGCCGCGACGGCGGGCCCCCGCCCCACCCGCCCCAGGACTGAGTCCGCAGCAACGCCCTCGTGAAAGGAACGTCGAAGATGCACGTGACACCGCCGCGCCCACCGCAGAGCTCAAGTCCTCGTCGATCGCGCGTGCGGCCCGCGAGGGCCGTGCTGCCGGCGCTCCTGGCGCTCGCGGTCGGCCTGCCGGCGACGGCCGCCGCGCAGGCGCCGGCCGCCCCTCCGGGCCCGCCGCCGGGCAACGGCGGCGAGCTGCCGGCGCCCCCGGGCACGGCCCCGTCGTTCGTCCCGGCGGGAACGCCCGGCGCGATCCCGGGCGGCGCGAGCGGGCCCGGCCTGCTGGGCAACGGCACCGTCAACTTCAACCGGGCCGAGCACACGTTCTCGTTCCCGCTGGCCTGCCAGCAGAGCGGCTCGGTGCGGGCCACCGCGCGCGTGGTGTCCAAGGCGCCGATCGCACGCGCCGGCTACCGCTGCGCCGGCAACCGGACGACGGCTCGCCTGCGCGTCTCGGGCAAGGTGGCCAACAAGCTGACGCGGCGCCGGGCGGTTGCGGTCACCGCGACGGTCACCCAGGCCGGCCGGCCCTCCAAGGTCTACTTCACCCTGCGCGCCGGTGGCGGGGCCGTGGAGAAGAAGGGCTTCTGGACCGACGGTCACCTGCAGTGCGCCGACAGCTCGGGTGCGCCGCAGGCCTACCTGGTCGAGCCCGACTTCACGACGGCGTCGCCCACCCCGATCAGCACCCGCGGCTGGGTGGCGTGGTACACGCCCGCCGGCGGCTGGCACTGGTACGGCGCAGGCGGCGAGAACGCCGGGCGCTGGGACACGTGGACGGCGTCGGTCACGGGCATCACGCAGTTCCACCCCGAAGGCGCGGTCACGCCCGTGCCCTGGACCTGGGGTCCGATCGCCGTCCCGCCGGGCCAGGGCATCACCGCGGTCGGCGTCTACGAGATCGTCTACTGGGTCGGCGGCAAGCCGGATCACCAGTGGCAATACGTCAACGCCGGCACGGCCGGCGCGGCCGCGGCCGGCGGGGGGAGCCTCTACTGCGCCTACTGACGACGCGCCATGGTCAGCAGGCCTGGCGCCACGCGTCGAGGTCGAGCTCAGACGACGGTCAGCGGGGTGCCCACCGGCATCAGCCTTCCGAGTGCCCGGATGTCGCCGGCGCCCAGATCGACACAGCGCCACGGCGGCGCCGATTACGCGCAGCCGGTGAATGGTGGCGATCCCTTCGTGTCGGTGTCGACGACGAAGGGCGTGGCGGCGACGATCCTGGTCGTCGACGTCAGGGCAGAGCGCTGATCAGCCGGAGTCGTCGAAGGCGCCGATGGGCTGCTGCGGCTGCGGCTGCGGCCGCGGCCGCGGCTGGGGCGCCGGCTTCGGGGCGGGACGCCGGACGGCAGTCGGGGCGGGGGCCGGAGCCGGGCGTGCGACGGCGGGGGCCCGGCGCACCACGGGCCTGGACACCGTCCCGGTTCCGGCTCCCGCGCCCGCCGGCGCGACCTGGCTGGTCCGCGCCGGGACCGCCGCCGCCGTGCGCACGCCGGCGGCCGGCGCCGGACGCACGACCCGGCGCGTCCGGTGCGCCGGCCGGTGGGGCCGCGGCCGCGTGGCGCCGGCGGTGACGCGCCACGGCGGCGTCGACCAGCGCAGCGCGCTCCCGGCCGCCACGGCGGCGATCGTGTCGCCGCTCCCGGCCGTCCACGCCGAGGGGATCGCCTGCCCGGCCACGGCCGACGCGGGCACCGGCTCGCCGGGGTAGAGGTTGCCCGCGACGGTGACGCCCGTCACGGCGCCGGTCGCGACGCCCGCGCACGCCAGGACGGCCAGCGCGATCTTGGCCAGCATGCGCTCCCCGGTCATCGCGTCGGGCACGTCGTCGGCGTCTTCGCACCTGGCTGCAGGCAGAGGTCGCTGCGGGCGGGGGCCGCGTCGGCCCGCACCTGGAACCGCGTGTACTTGCCGACCCGGTCGGGGGCCGTGATGAACACCTCGATGACGGTTCCCGGGCGCAGCGGCCGCCGCTCGAGCGCGTGCAGGCGCACGGGCGCGCGCGCCACCTTGACGCGCAGATCGGCGCGCTTGCCCGAGCAGCTGCGGCCGTGGCAGCGGACACGCAGGGTCGCGCCGCGCGGGGCGGTGATCTTCAGCAGGCTGATCCGCACCGTGCCGTGGTAGATCAGGCCGCGGATGCGCACGAGGGGGAACGGCGCCATGAGGGCGGGGCGAGTGGAGCTCGGCGCCGGGGCATGGGGGACGGGTCCCGGCGCCGAGCTCGGCGATGGCGGAGGGGCCGACGATCCGGTCAGCGGCTCCGTCACGCTGGTTGTCGGGACGACGGCCGGCGCCGCCGTCACGTTGATGGTCCGGAACGCGATCGTCGGCGCGCCGTGGTCGTCGGTCGCGCGGACGGCGACGATGCGTGATCCGGGTGCGGGGAAGGTCCAGGTGGCGGTCGGCCCCGCCGCGTCGTCGAACTGGCCGTCGTCGTCGAGGTCCCACTCGACGCGGGCGACGGTCCCGTCGGGATCCGAGGCGGTGGCGGTGAACGTCACCGGCGCGCCGACCGCCGGCTGCTGCGGGGCGTTGGTGAAGCTCACGACGGGCGGCTTGTCCACCAGCACCGTGACGAAGCCGGTCGCCGTCGCCACGCCGCCGTGGCCGTCGCTGACCTGGACGCCGACGCGGTAGCTGCCCGGTGCGGGATAGCTCACGGACTGCTGCGCTCCCGTGCCGTCGCGGTAGACCTGGTCGCCGTTGAGGTCCCAGGAGTAGGTGAGCGCGTCCCGGTTGGGGTCGGTCGATCGCCCGGCGTCCAGCAGCACGGGGGTGCCGATCCCGGTCGGGCTCGACATGACGTTCAACAGCGCCACCGGCGGTCCGTTGACGACGACGGGGAGCGTGATGGTGCTGTTGCCGCCCGGGTTGGTCACCTTCAGCGTCACGTTGGTGGTCCCCGCGGGGAAGGACTGCGGCGGGGGCGTCCTGTCCTTGAACGGGCCGCTGGGCAACGTCCAGTTCCAGCCGGTCGGCTCGCCGGTGGAGGCGCCGGCGAGCTGGACGGTGCCGTTGGCCAGCACGGTGTACTTGAAGTCGGCCACCGGCTTGGCGTAGACGTGGAACGTCGCCTGCGCGTGGGCCGGAGCCTTGAGGACCGGGTCGTCGTCGGTGGCGTCCACGGAGGCGGTGTAGTCGCCGGCGGCCGGGAAGGCGTGGACCGTGCCGTTGACCGTCGACGTGCCGACGACGTTCTTCGCCGCGTCGAGGAAGGTCCAGGACCAGTGGGTGCCGGTGCTGCTCGTCAGCCGCGCCTTCAGCGCGGCGGTCTGCTGGACGGCGATGGTCGGCGTCGCCGGCGTGGCCTGCGCCACGGCGGTCAGGGCCAGGCTCGCGGTGGCCAAGAGGGCCACGATGGCGCACCTGGTCTTGAGCATGGAGGCCCTTCCTTGATCTACGACGTTGACGTCCGTGCCGGATGTCCCTTCACCGGGTTAACGGCGGGGACGGCAAGGCGTTCACGCCGCCGATGCAGAACTGTCGCCGCCGCTACAGCGTCGGGCCACCGCGGTTGAACTCGTGGGCGGCCTCGCGCAGGCCCTCGCCGCGGGCCGGGCGCAGCGTCGCGGTCACGTGGCGCCAGTAGCGCTTGGGATCGTGGCCGGGGACGACGGTCGCGGCGGCGGCGCGCACGGCGTAGGCCCAGGCGGTGAGGACGCGGACGATCAGCGCGGCGGCGAACGAGTGGTGCTTGCGCATGTAGCGGTCGCGGTTGCGCGACAGCTCGACGATGCGCCGCTCCGGCACCGCACCGGTCGACAGCTGCTCGTGGTGGACCGCCTCGGCGGCCGGCACCCAGAGCGTGCTCCAGCCCGCGTCGGCGAGCCGCCGGCAGAAGTCGACCTCGTCGGAGTAGACGAAGAACTGCGGGTCGAACCACCCGACGTCGCGGGCGGCCTCGCGGCGTACCAGCAGCGCGGCAGACTGCGCCCAGTCGACGGTCCGCGTGCCGCGCCCGCGGCTCTGCACGGTCAGCCGCCGGTGCAGGAACAGCGCGCCGATCAGCGCGGTCGCCGGCGTGGGGAAGCGCCAGGCCGAGGCCTGCACCCGGCCGTCGGGGCGCAGCAGCTTCGCGCCGGCCGTCGCGGCCTGCGCGTGCTCCTGGAGCGCGGCGAGCAGCGTGGCGGTCGCGCCGGGGCGCAGCTCGGAGTCCTCGTTGAGCAGCAGGCAGAACCGGCCGCGGGCACGCTGCAGCAGGTGGCTGTCGTTCTCGCCCTTGCCGCGGCGCTGGTCCAGCGCGACGACCTCGGTCACCGTCGGATGGCGCCGCGCCGCGCCGGCCGAGCCGTCGGTCGAGGCGTTGTCGAGCACCAGCACCTCGGTCGGGAACGGCAGCGCCTCGCGCTCGGCGGCGATCGCGTCCAGGCAGCGGACCAGCAGCTCGCGCTGCTGGGTGTTGACCACGCAGAAGGAGACCTCGACGCCCAAAGGAGCCGTCAGGCTCGCACATCCGCGGCGAGGATCGGCGGCTCACCGATGAGGTTCAACGCGGTCACGGTCCCGCCCCCGAACGGCGCCTCGCCGATGGGGTGCAGGAGCACCGTCCGCGCGACGCCGGGCGCGAGGTCGAACGCGTCGTCGGCGGGCACGAAGCCGGGCGCCACGACCCGCACGCCCCACGCCAGCCGGTCGCTGCAGAGCTCGATTGTTAAGGGGACTGACCCCTTAACACTCGCGTCCCCAGTCGTTGCGGGGGTTGAGCCCTCACCACACGCCCCGCCGATTGTTAAGGGGACTGACCCCTTAACAATCGCGCTGAGGGCGAACGGCTCCGGCGTCAGGGGTGGGCCTTGGGGGAAGTGCGTGGCCTGGGCCAGCAGCGCGCCGTCGGCGGTGCGCAGCGTCGCGACGACCGTGTCGTGCGCCGCCGGGCCGAAGCGGTAGGCGTAGGCGGCGTCGGCGAAGCGGCCGAGGATCCCCTCGACGTTGCGGTGCGCGCTGCCGTGCGCGGGCACGACCAGCGGGGCCGAGGCGTCGGCGATCGGGTGCGCGCCGCCGGCCAGCAGCGCGACGTGCAGCTCGGCCGCCAGCGGGTGCGGCCCGTCGTTGGCGACGTGGACGTCGAGCCCGTTCATCCCCTCGTCGACGATCCACAGCGCCTGCGGCGCCAGCGCCCGGCGCAGGTGCGCGAAGGCGACCTTGGGCGCGCCGCGGTGGTCCAGCACGCCCCAGCCCGCACCGGCCTGCAGGTCGCGCAGCCACAGCACGATCGCCCCCGCGGTCGGGGACGCGGCACGGCGCCACTCGCCGAACGTGCGGGCCATGACCTCGCCGGTGACCTGCCGGCCCAGCGCCAGGTAGCGGTCGCGGTCGGTCAGCGCCAGCGCCACGACGTCCACGCCGTAGAGCGCGGCCAGGTAGTGGTCGCGCACGTCGGCGAAGTCCCAGTCGGCGCCCACGTCGCGCGCGACGCCCTCGCCGTCGGCCACGTCGCCGTCGGGCAGGTTGGCGAACGCCAGGCACTCCGAGGCGAAGCGCACCGCCGCGCGGCGCGCGTCGGTCAGCGGGCGCCGGTAGCCGCCGACGCCGAAGTAGTTGGCCACGCCGTGGCCGGGATGGAACGGCAGCGCGCCGCCGCACGGGGCGGACGGGACGTAGGGCACGTCGGCGCCCGCCTCCCGCGCCAGCGCGGGCAGCAGCTCGCCGAACAGCTCGCCGCGGCCGGCGCCGTCCCCGCCGACCCCGAACATGGCCGCCTGCTGCTCGACCTCGCTGTTGCCGCAGAGCACCGCGAGGCTCGGGCGCCCGGCCACCTGCGCCAGCGCCGCGCGGGCCTCGGCCTCCACGGCGGCGCGGAAGCCCGGGTCCTCGATCGGGTAGTCGAGGTTGGCGAACATGAAGTCCTGCCACACGAGCAGCCCCAGCTCGTCGCAGAGGTCGTGGAACGGCGCGCCCTCGTAGGCCCCGGTCCCGGGGAGCCGGACGAGGTTCATCCCGCCGTCGCGCACGGTCGTCAGCGTGGCGCGCACCTCCGCCTCGGGGACGGGCGTCCACACGGCGCCGCGCGCGAAGACGTCCACGCCGTTGACGGCGAGCGCGAGCGCGTCGCGGTCGGCGTCGTACGCCCCGTTCGGCGTCAGCGCCCGGAACCCGGTGCGGCCGACGCGCACCTGCACCGCACCGTCGAGCAGCAGCGCCACGTCGTGCAGCACGGGCGTCCCGTGCGTGTGCGGCCACCAGCGCGCCACGGCCGGCAGCCGCAGCGTGCCGGAGACCATCCCGTCGGGCCCGACCGCCAGCGCTCCGCGGTGCTCGCCGACGACCACCGCCACCTCGCGCGGGATCGCCGCACCGGCCACGGCCCGCAGCCGCGCCCGCACCGCCAGCACGCCGTCGTCGCCCTCCAGCCGCGGACGCAGCGCGACGTCGTGCACCGCGACGCCCCGCCGGCGCACGAGCCACACCGGGCGGTAGGGCCCGACGGTCGGCGGCCCCGGAGCGAAGCCCGGCGCCCGTCCGACGATCGCGGTGCGCACGAAGCGCAGCGCGCCGTCAGCCACCACCTTGGTCCGCCAGCGCTGGCGCGGGCGTCGCGGCGCCTCGGCGAGCACGTCGCTCAGCGCGCGGCAGCGGATCTCCAGCACGTTCGGCGCGCCGGCCCGCAGCAGCGCGCCGACCTCGACCTCGGCCGCGGCGAACATCGACGCACCACTGAGGATCTCCGACCCGTTCAGCGAGACCTGGTAGGCCGTCGCGATCCCGTCGAAGGCCAGCGTGACCTCCTCGCCGGCGGCCGGCGGCGGGGCGTCGAGGCTCAGCGTGAACGAGCACGCCCGCTCGTCGTCGGGCGGGCCGTCGGCGACGAAGCCGTCCAGCCGCGCGACGTCCAGCCCCGCGTGCTCAGGCCAGCGCGGCATCGAGGCCGCCGGTGGCGCGCTCCCACGCGCCGGCGAGGCCGGCGATCACGGGCGCGGGATCGAACGGCCGGCGCCGTGCGAGCTTCAACGACAACAACTTGGTCCCGTCGACGATCTCGTCCATCGCCGCCACGATCTCAGGCGCCTCGGACTCGCCCAGCAGCCACGTCGCCTGGGCGGCCAGCAGCTCGAAGCCCGAGCCGACCATCCGCACCGTGGCGAACGCGTAGGCGTGGTAGTTGGCCGCGTCGCCGGCGAGCAGGTCGGGCAGGTCGCGGGCCAGCGCGTCGCCGAAGCGCTCGAACGGGTTGGTCTGCGGGCGCCGCGCGAGATGGTGGCGCAGCAGGTCGCGCGCGGCGCAGCGCAGCGCCTCGCCCTCCAGCCGCGGCCCGGCGTCGAAGCGCACGAGCTCGGTGTAGGGCGGCAGGAGCGCCGGATCGATCTCGCCCTCGAGCCGGAAGATCCCGCGGTAGTCCTCGCCGCCGAGCTCGTAGAGCCCGGCGTTGTGGAAGTAGCGCAGCATCTGCGCGTCGCGGTCGATCGCCTCGGCGATCACCGACGTCTTGACGTGCTCGGCGCCGTAGCTGGTCGCCGCGGTGTCGGGCAGGTGGAACGCGTCGAGCTCGACGATGATCGTGCGGCCGGCCGCGAGCTGCTCGGCGATCTGGTCGGGCAGCGCGCGGTAGGGCTGCATCTCGTGGACGTCGAGCCCGTAGAGCTGCTCGAGGTCGCCGGGCGCCGGCTTGAAGAACGTCCACTGGTCGCCCTCGAAGTCCAGGCGCACGGTCGCGCCGAGCGCGGCCAGCGGCTCGTCGCCGCGCGCGTGCAGCAGCTCGATCAGGACGTCGGCGTAGCAGTTGGTCTCGCGGTAGGTGCGGTCGGCGGCCGCATGGACCGGATGCGGGCGGTACGTCGCCGGATCGGCGCCGAGCAGGCAGACGAGGCCCGTGCCCGCGGTGCTCACGCCGCGACGCCCCACAGCGCGTCGCAGACCTCCGGCGGCCACGTCGACACGTCGAGGCCGTGGGTCTTGAGCAGCGCGATGACGATCCGCTCGTGGCCGAAGCCGAGGCACGCGGTGTGCGCCGGCTGGCCGTCGGCGGTCGTGATCCCGTACAGCCCGGAGAAGTGGTCCTGGTGGTAGTTGAACGACGCGACCGCGGTCGGCTCGGGGCCGGCGATCTGGACGAGGATCTCGAACTTCAGCGCCTGCTCGCGCTGGCTGGCGGCCATCATGCGGCCGCTGCGGCCGAAGAACGGATCGGACGCGACGTCGAAGTCGGCGTCCAGCCCCAGGCCGCGCAGCAGCTCCAGCGCGCGGTCGCGCCAGCCGTCGCGCCACGCCTGCACGGTCTCGGGCTCGGCGATGCGGACCAGCTCGCGCATGTGGAACATCTGCAGCCGGGCGGGATCGCCGGAGGGCTCGTGGCGGAACGCGTAGGACCCGCCCGGGTCGATCGTCACGCCGCCGGCGGGCAGCGTGCCGCGGCGCGCGACCGCGGGGTAGACGGGGTAGCAGACGGCCGGCATGAGCACGAGGTCGGTCATGCACTGGTGCTCGGTCCAGTCCTCGTGCCCGCCGGCGCGCTCGGCCTGCGCGCGGGCCTGCGCCTCGGTGCCCTCGAACGCGAACACGGTCCCGGCCAGGTGCGGGAAGCTCTCCAGGTAGCCGAGGTCCTCGAGCTGGCGGCGCGGCAGGACGGGCGGGAAGCGCAGGGTCTCCGGCGTCTCGCCGGCCGCGGTCGCCACGCGGGTGACGTGCCCGTCGAGGCCCAGGCGGACCTTCTCGAAGTCCGACCCGCGGCCGTAGACGCCCGGGACGCCGGACGGGATCAGGTGCCCGGCGGCGACCAGCGCGTCGAGCAGCTCCGCCTGATCGGGCGTCGCCTCGCGGTACGCGGCCATGTCAGACCTCCTTGGCGATCAGCAGCAGACCGGCGTTGGTCTGGTGGATGCGGTCGTTGGCGACCATCAGGCAGGCCGACATCGTGTCGCGCAGGTGGCGGCCGACGCTGAACGGCGTGTCGTTCTTGAAGCCGACGATGCCGGTGACGTTCAGCGCGCCCTGGCAGACGCGCGGCGCCTGCTCGGAGGCCGCGAGCTTGAGGTTGTTGAACCGCAGCGCGAAGGCCATGGTCGCCATCCGCTCGCGGTCCTCCTCCGCCACGAACTCGTCGAGCGCGCCGCGCACCTCGGCGCGCAGCAGCGACAGATCGCTCATGACGTGCGAGAGGCGCAGCGCCGCGGGGATCGGCTCGCCGGGCTTCTGGCGGGCCGCCGCGCGGACGAAGGCCCGGGCGCGGTCGAAGGCGTCGGTGGCGACGCCGAGCCACAGGTGCGACCACAGGATGTGCGAGACCGGCACCATCGACTCGGTCATGATCGTCGCGAACGGCGCTGCAAGGACCTGGTCGGGCGAGAGCGTGGCGCGCACCGTGTAGCCCGGCGAGCACGTGCCGCGCATGCCGAGCGGATCCCACGTGCCGTTCTGCTCCAGCGTGTGCTGGTCGCTGCGGGTGAGCGCGGCGACCTGGTCGCCCGGGCGGGCCTCGGGGTTGGCGCGCAGCGTCGTCAGCAGGTCGTCGGCGTACGCGCCGTAGCTGACGGTCGGGGCCTGCTTCTCGAAGGTGGCGCCGCCGTTGCCGTCGGGCGTCAGCGCCGCGACCGAGCGGCCCATGTCGCCGCCGGTGCCGGCCTCGGAGGTCACCGACGCGATCAGGCGCTGGTCGGCGGAGACGGCGCGCAGGTGCTCGTGGAAGAACGAGTCGGCACCCTGCGCGTCGAGGTGGCGGACGATCGTCGCGACCTGGATCTGGTGCATGGCGAAGACCATGCCGCTGGCGCCGCAGCGGCGGCCCAGCTCGAAGCAGGCGGTCGCGATCGCGCGCAGCGAGACGCCGTCGCCGCCGAGGTCCTCGGGCACGAGCGCCGAGAGCGCGCGCTGCTGGCGCAGCGCGTCGATCGTCTCGACGGGAAAGCGCGCGTGGCGGTCGACGTCGTCGGCGTGGACCTTCGCGATCGCGTCGGCGGCGTCGACGACGCCCGCCAGGAACGCGGCGTCCCGATCGGCGAGGACGCTCATGCGGCCTGCGCTTCGAGCTGCTGGAGCGCGGAGCTGATCGCCGCGACGGACTCGAAGACGCTGCGCTTGAGCATGTCGTCGGGGAACTCGACGTCGAAGGCGTCCTCCAGGGCGAGCATGACGTTCACGCTCGCGTGCGAGCTCATCCCCGCTTCGTAGAGGCTGGCATCGTCGGCCAGGGTCGCGATGTCGACCGCGAGGCGGCCGTGCTCCTGGACGATCTGTCGGACGGCGGCGGACACAACCCTGATTATCGGTGCTGGGACGGCGCCACTTGACCGGTGGGCGGCTCATGCCTCGGCGATGACGACCGCGGAGGCGTAGTCGCGCTCGTGCGTGAGGCTGACCGCGAAGCCCGTGAGGCCCGTCGCGGCGGCCAGCTCGGCGGCCGGACCGTGCAGCGTCAGCTCGGGCGCGCCGTCGGGCCCGCGCACCACCTCAATCGCCGAGAACGGCACGGCGGCATCGCCGGCGCGCAGGACCTTGAGGGCCGCCTCCTTGGCCGCGAAGCGCGCGGCGAGGCGCAGCGGATCGGGCGCCGCGGCGCCGCCGCAGTCGGCGATCTCGCCCTCGCGGTAGACCCGCGTGAGGTAGTGCTCGCCGTGCGCGGCCAGCGCGTCGGCGACCGTGACGGCGGCGACGAGGTCGATGCCGACGCGGAAGGGCACGCGCCGATCCTGGCAAATCGAGCGGCGTCCCGAACCCTCGACCACCCTCGACGGGGTCTGACCCCTTCATGAAGGGGTCAGACCCCTGGTCGGGACCCCGCTAGGTTCAAGCGCGCCCGTGCGCGTCGATCTCGTCGATCCCTCCGCCTTCACGCCGCCGTATGACCGCGCGCTCGCCGCGGCGCTGGCGCGCGCGGGCGTCGACGTCGCGCTCGTCACCAGCCGCTTCGGCTACGGCGACGTGCCGCCGGCCGAGGGCTACGTCGTCGACGAGCGGTTCTACCGCCGGGCCGCCCGCGTCGGCGCGCCCGGCTCCAAGGGGCGGCTCTTCGCCAAGCTCGCCGAGCACGTGCCCGACATGCGGGCCTACCGGCGGGCGGTGACGGTCGCGGCGCCCGGACAGCCCGACGTCGTGCACTTCCAGTGGCTGACGGTCCAGCCGCTGGACGTCCACCTGCTGCCCCGCAGGCGGCCGACCGTGCTGACGGCCCACGACGTGCTGCCGCGCGAGCCGCGCGCCGGCCAGCTCCGCGCGCAGCGCCGGCTCTACGAGCGTGTCGACCACACCGTCGTGCACTCCGAGCACGGGCGCGCGCGTCTGACCCAGGAGCTCGGGCTCGATCCCGCGCGCGTCACGACGATCCCGCACGGAGCGTTCACGCATCTCGCCGGGCTCGCCGCGCGGCTGCCGCCCGAGCTCACCGACCCCGGGCCGGACGTCCCGGTGGTCGCGCTCACCGGCCTGCTGCGGGCCTACAAGGGCATCGACGTGCTGCTCGACGCCTGGCGGCGCTTCGGCACCGACCCGCCGGGCGAGCTGTGGATCGTGGGGCTGCCCCGCATGCCTCTGTCGGATCCCGCCGCGCTGCCGCCCGGCGTCCGCCTCGTGCCGCGGTTCGTCGCCGACGCCGAGCTGGCCGGGGTCCTGCGGCGCGCCGACCTCGTCGCGCTGCCCTACCGCGAGATCGACCAGTCCGGCGTGCTCTACGCCGCGCTCGGCCTCGGCCGCCCGCTGCTGCTCAGCGCGGTCGGCGGCTTCCCCGAGGTCGCCGCGACCGGCGCGGCCGAGCTGGTCGCCCCGGGCGACCCCGAGGCCCTGCACGCCGCGCTGGCGCAGCTGCTGGCCGACTCCGAGCGCCGCGCCGCGCTCGCCGCGGCCGCCGCGCATGCGGCCGCCACGACGTACTCCTTCGACGCCGCCGCACAGCGCCACATCGAGCTGTACGGCATGCTGAGCGCTTCTTGAGGCGGGCGATCTTCTGGACCACGGCGGGCCTGCTGGCCTGGGCGCAGGCGGGCTACGGCCTCGCCCTCGGCGCGCTGCGCCGCCACCCGCGCCAGGCCTTCGCGCCCATCGCCGACGACGCCGCGCTGCCGACCGTCTCGCTCGTCGTCGCGGCGCACGCCGAGCGCGACGTGATCGCCGCCAAGGTCGCCGACGCCCTCGCCCTGGACTACCCGCGCGCGAAGCTGGAGATCGTCGTCGCCTGCGACGGCTCGGCCGACGGGACGCCCGCCGCGGCACGCGCCGCCGGCGCCGACGTCGTGCTCGAGCTCCCGCGCGGCGGCAAGGTGCGCGCCCAGGACGCCGCGGTCGCCCGGTCGACCGCCGCCGTCGTCGCGTTCTCCGACGCCAACGCGCTCTGGGAGCCCGGCGCGCTGCGCGCCCTCGTCGCGCCGCTGGCCACCGACCCCGAGATCGGCTACGTCTGCGGGCGCGTCACGTTCGTCAACCCGGACGGGGGCACGAACCAGGAGGGCGTCTACTGGCGCTACGAGATGTTCCTCCGCGCCCGCGAGAGCGACCTCGCCTCGGTCACCGCCGGCAACGGCGCGATCTACGCCACGCGGCGCGACGCCTACGTCGAGGTCGACCCGGTGATGGGCCACGACCTCAAGTTCCCCTTCACGCTGGTGCGCGCCGGGTGGCGCTGCGTCGAGCAGCCGCTGGCGCGCGCCACCGAGCGCATGGTGCCCGACGTCGAGGGCGAGGCGGCCCGCAAGCGCCGCATGATGAGCCACGCCTGGGTGATCGTCCTGCACGGCGGCCTGCTGGACCCGCGCGGCTGGCCGGCCAAGTACACCATCATGATCGCCAGCCATCGGTGGCTGCGCTACTTCGGCCCGCTGCTGCACGCCGTCGCGCTGGTCACGGCGCCCCGCGCGCTGCGCCGCCTGCAGCTCCTCGGGCTGGCGGTGGCCCTCGCGCCCCTGCCGAGCAGGCCCAAGGCCCTGCTGCTCGCCCGCTACTACGTCCTGACCCAGGGCTCCATCGCCCTCGGCCTGGTCGACCACCTGCGCCACGGCACCGAGGCCGGTTGGGATCCCCCGGAGGGCACCCGATGAGCGGGCCGCTGCGCCGCGCGTTCGACGTCCTCGTCAGCGCCACCGTGCTCGCGCTCACGTCGCCGGTCGTCGCGCTGGCGATCCTCGCGATCCGGCTGGAGTCCAAGGGGCACCCGGTCTACCGCCAGCGGCGCATCGGCCAGGACGGCGCGGCGTTCGACGTGCTCAAGCTCCGCACGATGGTCTCCGGCGCGGAGAAGATGGGCGCCGGCCTCGCCGTGGACGACGGTGACACGCGCATCACCCGCGTCGGCGCGCTGCTGCGCCGCACGTCGATCGACGAGCTGCCGAACCTCGTCAACGTCCTGCGTGGCGAGATGTCGGTCATCGGCCCACGCCCGACCGTGCCGGTGCAGGTGGCCCAGTACACCGACCGCCAGCGCGGTCGCCTCGCGCTCAAGCCCGGCATCACCGGCTGGGCGCAGGTCAACGGGCGCGCGTCGCTGCCCTGGCCGGAGCGCATCGAGCTCGACCTCTGGTACGTCGAGCACGCGACGCTCGCGCTCGACCTGAGGATCCTGTGGCTGACCGCCCGCATGCTGGTCACGGGTCATGGCCTCTACAAGGGCGAGACCGGCGGCTGGACCGACCCATCATGAACACCAAGAAGGCCGTACTCCTGACCGGCACGGGCAAGCGCTACGACATCGTGTCCGCGTTCGCCCAGCACACCACCGTGGTCGCGTGCGACCCCAACCCGCTGGCGCCGGCGCAGTACGCCGCCACCGTTCGCACGTCGGTCCCGATGATCAGGGACCCGCAGTACGTGCCGGCGCTGCAGGAGCTGTGCGAGCGCCACGACGTCGGCGCGATCGTCCCGCTGACCGACCTCGACATCGACGTGCTGGCGCAGGCGCGCGCCGACGGCCGGCTGCCGCAGGCGCTCGTGCCCGATCCCGAGATCGCGCGGCGCACGTTCGACAAGCACGAATGCCACCTGCTGCTGGCCGAGCACGGCCTGCCGTCGCCGCCGACGGTCCTCCCGAGCTTCGAGCCCGACGGCTATCCCGTGATGGTCAAGCCCATCCACGGCTCCGGCGCCCGCAACATCTTCGCGGCCGCCGACGCCCGCGAGGCGGCGTTCTTCGTGGACTACATCGACGAGCCGGTGATGCTCCAGCGGCTGATGGACGGCCCCGAGTTCTCCATCGACTGCCTCAGCGACCGTGACGGCCGCTGCCTGAACGCCATCCCGCGGACCATGCTCGAGTCCCGCGGCGGCGAGTCGATCAAGGGCACCGTGATCGCCGACCAGGAGCTGATCGACCTCGGCCGGCGGGTGGTGGAGGCCTTCGGCGTCCGCGGGCCGGCGACCGTGCAGGCGTTCCGCGACAAGGACGTCGGCCTGGGCATCACCGACGTCAACACGCGCTTCGGCGGCGCGTTCCCGGCGCCGGTCTACGCGGCGCGCCCCGGGCGCAGCTACCCCGAGCTGATCGCCGCGATGGCCGCCGGCCGGCCCGTTGAGCCGCACGTCGGCGAGTTCGACGCCGGCCGCACGTTCACGCGGTACTTCTGGCAGCTGGAGCTCGACGAGCAGCTCCGGCCGACCGGGCGCGACATCGTGTCGCCGCCCGGCCCGCCCGCGCCACGCTGACCGCGCCGCGCCGCACCACGGCCGCGCCACGGCCGCGCCGCCGGCCACGAAGGCCTACGGGATGATCTCCGGGCCCTTGTTGACGAAGCGGTCGCGGAAGGCGCGCATCGCGTCGAAGACCTGCGGGTTCATCGTCTTGCAGCCCAGGATGTGGGTCCACGCGACGGCGGCCACCTCGAACGGCATGTTCGTCTGGTTCTGGAACAGCAGCTGGTGGTAGCCCTCGACGCCCTTGAGCTTCTCGTTGAAGAGCGTGTTGAGCTGGTCCTGGACCTGCTTGGGCGCGCCCTGCTTGTACTCGAGCTCGATCCGGCCGTGCTCGAGCGCGTGCACGGCGTTCTCCTTGGCCGGCGAGTTGCCCGCGGCGTACACGCCGTCCTGCGCCGGGGTCGGGCGGTGCGTGCCCGAGGTCGGCGGGTTGGTCTTGTAGCCGTCGAAGTTCGCGGTCTCGGACGTGAGGTGGGTGCGGCCCTCGCTCGAGTACGCCTTGAACGTGCAGCCCGAGGCCTTCACGGCCGCGTCGAAGTCCGAGATCTTCTTCGCGGGGATCGCGGCGCTGCCGTAGCCGGACGAGGCCTGGCTGTCGCTCCCGCTCCCGCCTCCTCCGCTGGAGGCGACCGCGGCGATGACCGCGGCGGCGGCGGCGATCGCCAGCACGCCCCCGGCCACCAGCTGCAGCCGGCGGCGGTTCGCCGCCTTGCCGGCCTCGGCCTGCTCGCGCTGCTGGCGCTCCAGGCGCCGGCGCTCCTTCTCTTCCTGACGGCTCGACACGCGCGAGAGCGTACCGGCGCGGGCATGAACCCTGCGTGAAGCCGCTTGCCGGAGCGTCAGCGAGAACTAGAGACCGTGTCGCTATCGCGACGGGGGACCCACCTCCGGCGCGACGGCTGGCCGTCGTGGGCCTCGGCCTCGATGGCCGCCTACGGCACCCCTACGCGGCGCCGGCGGCGCGCGTGCGCGGGGCGCCGCCGCCGGCCTTGTGGCGCGGCTTCCAGCACTCGTCCAGGAACTCGCCGATCTCGGTCGTCAGGCGCTCGGGGGAGAGGCGCAGCTCCAGCAGCGAGTCGGCCCGTAGCAGACGAGCGTGGGGCAGCTCGGTGACCAGCGCGTCGCAGTCGCTGAACGGGTGGACGGGGTCGCGGTCGTGGCCGATCACCAGCGCCGGCGCCTCGATGGTCTTGCGGACCTCCCGGTGCGGCGCGACGCGGCCGAAGAACAGGCCCTGGAGCACCGCCGCGCTGGGGCCCGGCTGCTGGCGCACGGTGTCGAGCAGGATGTCGGCGCCCCAGAAGCGGCCCGTCGGGAGGCGGCGCGTCAGCCACGAGACGCCCTTCATCGCGGGCGCGCCGAACGTCAGCGCGACCATCAGCGGCGTGAACGCGATCGCGCACCCCAGCAGCGCGTTGTCGAGCACCGGCATCTCGACGACCATGCCGCGCACGCGATCGGGGTGCGCGGCGGCGGCTTCGAGCGCGGCGTTGGCGCCGAGCGACGTGCCGGCCAGCACCGCCTCGTCGACCTCCAGGTGGTCGAGCAGCGCGATCGTCTGCTCGCCGAAGAACGGCATCGAGTAGGCCGCCATGTCGTGCGGCCGGTCCGACTGGCCGTGGCCCAGCAGGTCGAGCGTGATGACGCGGTTGCCGCGGCGGGCCAGCGCCTTGGCCAGCGGGCGGTGCATCTTCTGGGAGAGCAGCAGCCCGTGCAGGAGCACGCACGTGCGCGGGCCCGTGCCGTACACGGTGTAGGCGAGGCGGTGGCCTTCGTGCGTGAAGTCGGGCATCGGGTGCCGCAGGCTACCCCGGGTCGGGGTCGCCTGGCCCCGTCTGATCGTCAAGTCGCTTCGCCTGATCGTCCAGGCGCTCGAGGGCCCATCGCGCCCATCCCACCCGGGCCTGGGTGGCCCGCAGGCCCGCCTCCAGGGCGATTCGCTGGGAGCGCTCGGCCGGCGTGGCGGGCCGCCGGCGCGCGGCCAGGGCGCGCAGGGACTCGAGCGACGCCTCGGCGGCGTCGAGCTCGCCCTGCACGTGCGCGCGGGCGGCCGCGGGCTCCATCAGCCACAGGAAGAACGTGCGCAGCGCCGCCTCGTCGCGGACCGTGCGGTCCGGCGCGGCGGACGCCAGCCACGCCTGCACGGCCTCGAGCCCGTCGCCGGTGATGGCGTAGGTCTTGCGGCCGCGCGGGCCGGGCTCGCCCGCCTCGACGAGCCCCTCGTCGGCGAGCCGCACGAGCTCGGGGTAGATCTGGCTGTGCCCCGCCGACCACGTGCTGCCGACCGACGCCTCGAACCGGCTCGACAGCTCGTACCCGCTCATCGGCTGATCGGCGAGCAACCCCAGCAGCGCGTGGCGCAGGACCTGACGGCGGGGCGCGGCCGGGGACATGTCGGCATCCTGACATGTCGAAGTCGACCGGTCATGAAGAGGCCGTGAAGCGCGGATTACGCCGCCGCGATCGCCTCCGCGGTCCGGTGCGCCAGCGCCATCGTCGTCAGCATCGGGTTGGTGCCGCTCGCGGTCGGGAAGGCCGAGGCGTCGCCGATCCACACGCCCGGGGTGTCGTGCAGCTCGCCGAACGGCCCGGCCACCGACGTCTGCGGATCGCGACCCATCCGGGCCGAGCCCATGTGGTGCAGTGAGAACGTCGCGTGCTCGTAGGGCTCCAGCGGCGCGGCGGCCATCCGGTCGGCGAAGGCCTCGATCGACTCGCCCGCGTCCCGCACCCAGTGCTGGCGCTTGCGGTGCAGCGACTGGACCTCGTGCGCGCCGGCCGCCTCGTGCATGAGCGCCATCGTCCGCAGGCCGTGGCGGAAGGTCGCGACGTCCAGCGGGTCCGAGAACGGGTAGGTGTGCACCGGGTTGCCGGCGGCGTCGACCGTCACGCGTCCGTGGCCGCGGTCGCGGATCAGGAACACCATCGCCGAGGAGATCGGTCCGCGGGCCATGTCGGCCTTGTGCTGGGCGCCGGACTCCCACGGCACCGACGTCCCGGTCACGCCCGGCGACGCGTGCGACGTCTCCACGAGATATCCGTAGCCGTCGGTGAGGTCGGCGTACTCCATCGACAGCGCGCTCTGCGGCGGGCCCCACCACGCCTGCTGCGCCCCGTCGTAGATGCCGTTGACCGCCGTCGCGGGGTGCAGGCGCAGGTAGTCGCCGGCCGCCGGGCCGCCGATCCCGGAGCGCAGCAGGAGCGCCGGCGTGTCCAGCGCGCCCGCGGCCACGACGACCTGCGGCGCCCGCACGGTCACGCGCGCGACGCGCCCGTCGGCGTCGAGGTAGGTGCCCTCCACGCCCGCGGCGCGCCCGCCCTCCATCAGCACGCGCTCCACGCGGCAGTGCACGACGAACCGCGCGCCGGCGTCGGCCGCGTCCTGCAGGTAGGTCTTCAGCGTCCCCTGCTTGGCGCCGGTGACGTCGCCGAAGCCCATCAGCCCCGCGAGGTCGGCGTCGTACTTGTCGGGGTCGGCGTTGCGCGTGATCGCCCGGCCGTCGATCCCGAGCCTGGCCGCCGCGTCGAGCACGCGCTGATTGGGGCCGTTGCAGTCCGAGCAGGCGTCGGTGACGCCGATCCGCGCGCTGACGGCATCGAGATGGCGGTCGAACTCGGCGCCGGCCAGGCCCTCGAGCCCGTGGTCGCGCTCCCACTCCTCGCGCACCCAGTCGTAGGTGCGCAGGCAGTTGGTCCAGTTGATCGTCGAGCCGCCGCCGAGGTTCGCGCCGGTCATGAGCGCGATCTGGCCCTCGGCGGTCTGCGCGAGGCCGCCGGCGCGGTAGAGGTTCTGGTAGGCCCACAGCTCCAGCTGGTTGAAGTCGGCCTCGTTGTAATAGCCGCCGGCCTCCAGCACCACCACGTCCTTGCCGGCCTGGGCGAGCCGGCCGGCGATCACGCCGCCGCCCGAGCCGGAGCCGACCACCACGACGTCGGCGGTCAGCTCGAGCACGTCGGCGTCGGGCCGGGTGAGCGCGATCGTCTTGGGCGCCTCCTCCGGCGTCGGCGGCACGGCGCGCGGCCCGGGGTACCCGATGGCCTCCCAGTTCGGGTTGCGGCCGGTGGCCGGATCCGGGATGGCGTAGAACAGCAGGAACGTGAGCGCGCGCAGCGCGCTCAGCCCGGCGAGCGCGGCCGGGTCGCCGTCCATGAAGCCGTGCAGGAGCTGCTCGCGCACCTCCTGGGGAGCCTCGTCGAAGCCTTGGGCCTGCAGCGCCTCGAGCAGCTGGCGCAGCCCCTCGACCTGCTCCTCGGGCACGGCGCCCGACGAGAGCTGCTCGGCGATGGCGAGATCCACCCCGAGGTCGGAGCCCTTGCGGCCCCAGAAGCCGGTCGGGTCGTCGTCGACGGCGACCTCCGGCGCGAAGGTGTCGACCAGCCGGCGCAGCGTGGCCAGCTGGAGCTCGGAGAGGACGACGGCGACTGGCGTTGACACGGTGTCAGCCTAATCCCACGGTCAACCCCGGTGGTGGTACGGTGACGCCCCCGTCATCTTTGCTCCGGAGGTCTTGAGTCCCCATGGCCAAGCAGCACCGCATCCTGACCGGCCAGGTCGCCGCCATCACCGGCGCCGCCCGCGGCATCGGCCGCGCGACGGCCGAGGCGTTCCTGCGCGAGGGGATGAAGGTGGCCATCGGCGACCTCGACCACGCGACCGCGCAGCAGACCGCGCGCGAGCTCGGCCACGGCACGATCGCGCTGCCGCTCAACGTCACCGAGCGCGCGTCGGTCAAGGCGTTCCTCGACGGCGTCGAGGAGCAGCTCGGCCCGGTCGACGTCCTCGTCAACAACGCGGGGATCATGCAGATCGGCCACCGCATCTGGGAGGAGGACGACGCGACGACCCAGCGGATGATCGACATCAACGTCAACGGCGTGATGTTCGGCGTCAAGGAGATCGTGCCGCGGATGCTGGAGCGCGGCCGCGGCCACGTCGTCAACGTCGCCTCGACCGCCGGCAAGGGCGGCTTCCCCGGCGGCGGGACCTACTGCGGCACCAAGCACTACGTCGTCGGCCTGTCGGAGGCGCTGCGCGCCGAGCTGCGCGACACGGGCATCGAGGTCTCCTGCGTCATGCCGGTGGTCGTCAACACGGAGCTCGCGGCGGGCCTGCAGCAGACCCGCGGGGTCAAGCAGGTGCAGCCGTCCGACGTCGCCGAGGAGATCGTCAGCGCCCTGCGCGAGGCGCGCTTCGACGTCTTCGTCCCGCGCTCGGTCGCCGGCATCACCAAGGTGATGAACGTGCTCCCGCGCGGCGGCCGCGAGGCGATGAGCCGCGCGCTGAAGGCCGACCAGGTGCTGGCGCAGGTCGACGTCGGCCGGCGCGCCGCCTACGAGCTGCGCGCGTCGCAGTCCGACGCGGTGCTCAACGGCGGCGAGCAGGCCAAGCAGCTCACGCCGTAGGAGACTGTGTCGCTATCGCGACTGGGACCCACCTCCGGCGGGGACGGCTGGCCGTCGTGGGCCTCGGCCTAGCTGGCCGCCTACGGCACCCGTAGGAGACTGTGTCGCTATCGCGACTGGGGACCCACCTCCGGCGGCGACGGCTGGCTGTCGTGGGCCTCGGCCTCGCCGGCCGCCTACGGCACCCCTAGTGGGGGACGGGGAGGTCGGCGGCGACGAGCGTGCCGCCGTCGGCCGTGCTCTCGACCCGGAGCCGTCCGTCGAGGACGGCAAGCCGGTCGGCCAGCCCGAGGAGCCCGCTCCCGCCGGGTCGGGCGCCTCCGACGCCGTCGTCGCACACCTGCACGCGGAGGGTGCCGTCCGCGACGCTCGCCGCGACGCGGGCGCGTCGGGCGCGAGCATGTTTGGCGACGTTGGTCAGCGCCTCGGCGACGACGAAGTACGCGGTCGCCTCGACCGCGGGCGGCAGCCGGCCCACCGCCACGTCGATCTCGACCGGCACCGGCATCCGCGAAGCCAGCGCGTCCACGCCCGCGCGCAGGCCGCCCCCGGTGAGTGCCACCGGCAGGATGCCGTGGGCGAGCTCCCGCAGCTCGTTCGTCGCTTGCTTGGCGTTGTCGAGCGCCTCGGTCAGCAGGGCGGGGAGGTCCTCCTCTCCGTTGTGCACGGCGCGCTGTGCCATCGTCAGCGTCACGACCATGTGCACCAGCCGCTGCTGCGCGCCGTCGTGCAGATCGCGAACCACGCGACGGCGCTCGTCGTCGGTCGCCGCGAGGATCCGCGCCCGCGACGCCGCGACCTCGGTGCGCGCCTCGGTGTTCGCGATCGCGGTCCCCACGAGCTCGGTGAACTCGGCGATCTGCGACTCGGTGTCGGGCGGGAACGGCGCTGCGCTCTTGGACGAGGCGGCGATGACGCCCCAGAGGCGGCCGTCGACGACGATCGGGCAGCCGACCGACGAGCGGATCCCCAAGGCCTGCGCTTCCTGTGCGATCGGGCCGTGAGCGTCGGCGAAGCTCTCCACCCGAACGGGACGGCTCGCCCCGTGGACCATGGCGGCGATGCTCGCGCCTTCGAGCGAAAACCGCGTGCCGACGGCCAGTTGCGGGCCGTCGCCCCTGCTCCAGCCGGCGACGCCGATCACGCTGTCGCCCGACTCGTAGCGCTCCATGCGCGCGAGGTCCGCACCGCAGAGGATGCCGACCTCCCGGATCACCGTCTCGAACACCTCCGACGGCGCTGCCCCGTGCGCCACCAGCGTCGCCACGCGACGCAGCGCGGCCTGCTCGTCAACGAGCCTCCCCACCTCCGCTCGCGCTTCGGTGTTCGCGATCGCGGTCGCCACCAGCTCCGTGAACGAGCCCAGGCGCGCCTCGGTGTCCGGCGGCAGGGGCTGCTCCTGGCTGGAGCCGGCGGTTATCAAGCCCCAGAGGCGGCCCTCGACGATGATCGGCGTCCCGACCGCCGAGCGGATGCCCTCCTCGCGGATGTCCTCGGCAAGCGGGCCGGTTGCATCGGCGTAGTCGTCGAGCCGGGCCGGACGGCCCGTCTCGGACACGAGCGTGGCGAGGTTGCGCTGCCCCGCAAGGGGCCATCGGCTGCCGACGGGAAAAAGGTCCCCTGCGCTGGCGACGAGCGTGACCGTGTCTTCGGACTCGTAGCGGATCACGTTCGCCAACTCGGCCGAAAGCAGCCGTGCGACCTCGTTGGCGACCGCCGCGAACACCGCCTCCGGCCGCGCCCCACCCGCCACCAGCGTCGCGACCCGCCGCAGCGCGGCCTGCTCCTCGGCCAGCCGAGCGAGCCCGCCACGGCTCTCGGCATTCGCGATCGCCGTCGCCAGCAGCTCCGTGAACGAGGCGAGGCGCGCCTCGGTGTCGGCCGGGAGCGGCTGCTCGGCGGTCGTCCCGGCGATCATCACACCCCAGAGGCGGCCGTCGACGACGATCGGCGTCCCGACCGCTGAGCGGACGCCCACCTCGCGGAAGGCGGTCGCAGCGCCCGGGTCGGAGAGATCGGCATAGCTGTCGATCCGGGCCGGTCGGCCGGTCTCGAAGACCACCGTGGCGACGTTCTTTCCCCCAAGGGGCCATCGGCTGCCAACGGGAATGTGGTCGAGTCCCCTGCCCGAGCGAGCGACCATGCTCAGCACACCGTCGGGCTCATAGCGGCTGAGGCCCGCGTACTCGACCGGAAGCAGCCGCCCGACCTCCTCGGCGACCGCCGCGAACACCTCCTCCGCCGCCACCCCCCGCGCCACCAGCGTCGCGACCCGCCGCAACGCCGCCTGTTCCTCGGCCAGCCGGGCCAGGGCAGCCCGGCTTTCGGTGTTCGAGATCGCCGTAGCGAGCAGCTCGGTGAAAGCGACGAGCCGCTCCTCCATGCGGTCGGGTACCGGGCCACGACCGGCGTTGACCATCATGGCGCCCCAGACCTCGCCGTCCACGATGATCGGGGCGCCGGCGGCCGCACCGAACCCGGCTTTGCGGCCGGCGGCGGCGATCGTGCCGGGGATCCCGGTGAAGTCGTCGATCCTCGCCGGGCGACCGGTCTTGAGAACCTGGAACAAGAGCGTCGGTC
>NZ_DATHDY010000016.1:0-211680 GCF_035318805.1 Baekduia sp. | reverse complement strand
TGAGCAGGTCGACGATCTTCATCTGCTCGATCACCGAGCCGGGCCATCCGTGGCAGACGACGAGCGGCAGCGCGTCCTCGTGCTTCGAGCGAACGTGGACGAAGTGGATGTCGAGCCCGTCGATCTCGGTGATGAAGTTGGGCACCGAGTTGAGCTTGGCCTCGCACTTGCGCCAGTCGTGCTCGGTCTCCCAGTAGCGCGCGACCGCCTGGATCGTCGCCAGCTGCACGCCCTGCGACGCATCGTCGACGCCTTCCTTCTCGGGCCAGCGCGTGGCCGCGATGCGGGCGAGCAGGTCTTCGAGGTCCGCCTCGGGGAACTTGACCGTGAACGGCCGGACTGCCGTGGCTTCCGCTGACCTGTCAGTGGTGGCAGACATGCGGGATCCTCCTTGCTTGCAGGCACCGGCCCGTCGCACGAAGCCTGATCGTGTTAATGCACTGCGCGCCCGTGGATGGCCCTGGGGTGTGCTGCGGGGGCTCAAGTCGAGCGCTGACTGGGAGCGCAAACTGACTCTACGCGCGCCAACGCCGCGACGCCAAAGAACTCGAATGCGCAGTGTTGTGGCACTGCACTGCCCTCGGCGGCAGAGCGACGAAATGGCAGGCGCGCCGGTTGGAGTCGGCAGCCAGGTCGGCGCGGCGCCGCGAGGGACACGGCATGGGCGCCGCTGCGGAGGCAGCATCTCGCCGGCGCGCGACTCCGTCCCTCAGCGGCGGGCTCGACCGGCCACCACTCTCGCTTTCCATGCGCAGGAGCACTGACCAACAGGCGACAGGCGACCGCAGCTTTCGCGGAATCGCAGAGTGCTGCTCGTCGTCCGATGCAGCAGCGACGGCAGAACATCCCGCTCTTCGTTCCGAGCGAAGGGCCGGGCGTCGGTGCGGACGCTGAACTTGTCGCGGCGATGCGGGTCTGGGGATGTCGCTGTGAACGGCCAGCGTGCCGAGTAGCGACCTACCGTGAATAGCGGGACCGGACTCGACGGGCTCGGCGCCCCGCTCGCCGATGCGACGCGCCAACGAGTTGTCGTAGGTCCCTTTTGCCAGCATCAATGGTCCCGCGGGACGGCGCGCGGGGAGCGACGCGGACGGCAGGATCGACGGGGTCACCGACGGGGCCGCGCTGGAGGACAGCACGCGGTCAACCATCGACAGGCGGCAGCCCCGGCCGTCCTGCACTCAGGAGAGGTTTCTGCCAATCATGTCTCACCGAAAGCCCCTGGCCGCGTTGGCGGCCGTCACGGCCGCACTCGCCGTCGTTGTCCCGGCGGCGAGCGCGAACGCCTCGACGTTCGGGCCTGGGCCTGGCGTTCCCTGGCCGGTCGTCAGCCCCGTGTACACGCCCTCCACGGTGCTCTGCAGCTCGTTGGTCTTCCAACTCAACGGTGCGGAGCTGGTAGGGAACCCCATCTTGGCGAACGCGATCGGCGGGACGTTGATGGATATGGGCTGCGGGGGTGCGGCCATCTAGCCGTCGCGGCTGGGCGCCGATACAGCTCCGGGCGATGCTGTCATGAGCGCGGGGGGCGCGACGCCCCCCCGAGCCCGGCGCTGAGATTGCCGCCCGAGGCGACGCCCAAGCCCCGCCTCGTCAACGGCACCCGATTATTCAGCGACCCGCTTCCGCTTTCCCATGCTCAGGAGGAGCGCGGATGCGCTGCTCCTGTTCGTCCAAGGCGGCAGCGGTTGACCGGCGGCTACCGGCGTACTCCGCACCCCAGGGTGCGGAACTTGATGTAGCGAGACGAGCGGAGGGTGACGGTGCGGATGATCTGCCGGTGACCCGTGATCCGGACGGTGAGCCGCACCTTCGATCCTGGCGTCACGTGGGCGAGGTGGGGATCCGGCTTGTCGTTGCCGACGGACGAGGCGTAGCAGTGACGCGCGCGCTTGCCGAACGGCACGGGGTCCGCGTCGGACCCCGAACTGCCGACGAGGAAGTTGGCTCGCACCCCTTGGCGGTCTACAGGCAGAGAGCGGCTCATCCGCACCCGGACCTGAAAGTACGGTGCGCCGTCGCTCGTCCCTTCGACAACGACGACGGGCTCCCTGGTCAGCCGGAAGTCCGCGGTCGCGGGGGCGGAGGTCGGGGCGATCACGGCGTCCGGCGGACGAGCAGGCGACGCGCCCGCCACCACGACAGCGGCGCTCAGCGCCGAGGTGATCGTAAGGACGGCAGTGGATACCACGGAGCGGCGAATGCTCCTTCTAACGCACCCGCGCGACGAAGGACGCGGTAAGTGCGCTACTCGTTTCCATGCAACGGAGCACCCGCTTCGTCGCGCCCGCGTTACACCGCTATGCCGCACGGGAGCGGGCCGAAGCGCGTCCGGCAACGCGGTCGGCCCGGCCATCCCCACCCGGCGCCCTGGGATCGGCGGCGCTTTGGCTCTGTGCCGCGGATCGCGGTGTTGCCACCCCTGCGAAAACCTGAGAATGGACCGAAACCTGAGAACCGGCACGGCCCGTCGGGGCGAGCTTTCCGAAAGCCGCTCTGTGCAGGTAGTTCTCGGGTTGTGAAACCCGAGAACGACCCCGCCCTACTTGATCGAGTCGTACACCTTGAACAGCGGCATGTACATCGAGATCACGATGAAGCCGACCATCCCGCCGACGACGATGATCATCACCGGCTCGAGGATGGACGCCAGCTGCTTGACGGCGGCGTTGACCTGGTCCTCGTAGAAGTCGGCGATCTTCGACAGCATCGTGTCCATGGCGCCGGTCTCCTCGCCGACGCCGACCATGTGGCTGACCATGCCCGGGAAGACCGACGCGGCCTTCAGCGGATCGGAGATCGTCCCGCCCTGGCGCACGCTCTCGATGACGTCGCCCATGGCCTTCTCGATGCACCAGTTGCCGGCGGTCTTACCGGTGATCTCCAGCGCCGCCATGAGGGGCACGCCGGCGCTGATCAGCGCCGACAGCGTCCGCGACCAGCGCGCCAGCGCGATCTTCTGGACGATGTCGCCGATCTTCATCGGGATGCGGAGCTTGAAGGTGTCCCAGAGCCGGATGCCGGAGGCCGTGGCCTTCCACTTGCGGAATGCGTACACCGTGCCGCAGGACCCCAGGATGAGCGCCCACCAGTAGCCGGTCATGACGTGCGACAGCCCGACGGTGAACTTGGTGATCGTCGGGAGGTCGCCACCGAACTGTTTGAAGACCCCCACGAAGACCGGTACGAGGAAGACGACGAGGGCGATGAGCACGCTGAACGCGAAGCCCATCACCACGAGCGGATAGGCCATGGCCGCACGCACCTGGCGGCGCAGCGAGTCGGCGGACTCCAGCTGGGAGGCGACACGCTCCAGCGACTGGTCCAGCATGCCGCCGGTCTCGCCGGCGCGGGTCATGGCGACGAAGAGCTGGTTGAACACCTTGGGATGGCGCTCGAGGGAGTCCGACAGCGGAAGCCCGGCCTCGACGTCCTTGCGGACCGCGACGAGCGTCTCGGCGAGCTTCTTGTTCTCGGTCTGCGCCTCGAGCACGTACAGCGAGCGGAGGATCGTCATGCCGCTGCTGACCATGGTGGCGAGCTGGCGGGTGAGGATCGTCAGGTCCTGGGGCTTGATCCGGTTCAGGAACCCGATGTTGAGCTGCTTGGAGCCGTGCTTGCCGGCGATGTCGAGGACGATCAGGCCGCGCTGCTTGAGCTGGTCGGCGACGACCTGCTTGCTGTCGGCCTCGACCTCGCCCGACGCCTTGGCGCCGGTCATGTCCATGGCCTTGAAGACGTAGGTCGCCATGGCTCAGGCCGCCATCGTCATTCCGGTGCCCATGAGGCGCCGAAGGTCGTCTGGGCTCGAGGAGCGCGCCTCGGCAGCGCGCTGGCTGATCTTGCCCGCTCGCACCAGCGCCGCGAGCGCCGCGTCCAGGGTCTGCATCCCAGTCCCCGCGCCGGTCTGCATCGCCGACAGGATCTGGTGGGTCTTGCCCTCGCGGATCAGGTTGCGGACCGCTGGCGTGGGCACGAGCGTCTCGCAGGCCACGACGCGCGCCGAGCCGTCGGCGGTCGGGATGAGCGTCTGGGTCATGACGCCCTGCAAGGCGACCGACAGCTGAACCCGCACCTGGGCCTGCTGGTGGCTGGGGAACACGTCGATGATGCGGTCGATCGTCTGCGGGGCGCTCTGGGTGTGCAGCGTGGCGAAGACGAGGTGACCGGTCTCGGCGGCGGTGAGCGCGGTGCCGATGGTCTCCAGGTCGCGCATCTCACCCACGAGGATGACGTCGGGGTCCTGACGGAGCGCCGCCTTCAGCGCGGCGGCGAAGCTGGTCGCGTCCGACCCCAGCTCGCGCTGGTTGACCATGCACTTCTTGTGGCTGTGCAGGAACTCGATGGGATCCTCGATCGTGAGGATGTGCTCCTCGCGCGACTCGTTGACCTCGTCGATCATCGAGGCCAGCGAGGTCGACTTCCCCGAGCCGGTCGGGCCGGTCACCAGCACCAGGCCGCGCGGCTTCTTGCAGAAGTCGTGCACGACCGGCGGCAGCCCGAGGTCGTCGATCGGGACGATCTGCGACGGGATCAGCCGGAAGGCCGCGCCGATAGCCGAGCGCTGCAGGTAGGCGTTGACGCGGAAGCGCGCCACCCCGGGCACCGCGTAGGCGAAGTCCAGCTGCCAGTCGGTCTCGAGCCGCTGGCGCTGGTCGTTGGTGAGGATGCCGAACACGAGCTCGCGAGTGTCGGTGGAGTCGAGGACCGGGTAGTCGTCCAGCGCCGTGAGGCGTCCGCGGACCCGGATCATGGGCCGCGAACCGGCGGTGATGTGCAGGTCGGACGCGCGACGCTCGAGGACGTCGAGCAGGAGTTGGGCGAAGTCGAGTCGCATCGCCACGATGGTCGACGCATCCACCCCGTTTCTTGAGCGGGCAGGCCCCGACTGGACGGCCCGCGGAAGGGGCGGGCGTCAGCCGCGCGGCAGCCGGGCCCAGGACACCTGCCGGGTCGCGTCGTCGGCCACCCACAGGCTCGCGGCCGTGAGCATCGCTCGGCCCCTGGCGGCGACGACCCAGCGGCGCCGGTCCGAGAGGCGCATGACGTGCAGGCGCGCCGCCGTACCGCGCGGCCGCCAGGCGACCCAGCCGTCACCGAGCGTCACGGCGATGGCCGTGGTCAGCGACGCGGGCGCCTTCACCGGGCGGGCGAGGCCGCAGCGGCGCAGCTCGTGGTGGACCGGGTTGGTCGGCACCGGGTGCCCCGTGCGCGTGTCGACGATCGCCCACCCTCCGCGGTACTCGACCGGACGGTAGGACGGCCCGGAGTAGCTATCGGACCACGCGACCGCCTGCGCCTGGATCGGCGCGCAGTACGGCAGCACGAGCGTGGCGGCGTCGTAGTCGAAATGCGTGGCTTGAGCGTCGTCCTGGCCGCTGCGGAGCTCGCCCGTCCGCCAGTTCTGCACCCACCGCGCGTCGGACTTGTTGCCCGGCGTCGAGACTCGCAGCCACTGCGACCCCACCACGTCAGGCGCCGACGGCTGGCCATCGCGCAGGATCACGTCGGGCCGGGCCAGCACGGTGCCGGCGAGGTCGGTGATCGCGACGTGGCGGACGGACTTGGAGTCGGACGGGTTCTGCCGGTTCTGGAGGAGCTCGCCGCCGCAGTCCCACGCCAGGTGGTTCCCGCCCGCCGCGGCGAACCGGCAACCGGCCACGGGCGGGACGCGCTGCTGGACGAGCGCGTCGTCGATGACCCCAGCGGTGCCGTCCGATGTCCGGAAGGCCAGCGCGCCCGGCTCGGCGACCTGCGGCGCGTCATAGCCGTTGAGCACCGTGGTCGCCTTCAGCGGGTTCGGCGGGCCGGCGAGCGCGGCGGTGGGCGCCGCGGCCATGGTGGCGGCGACGGCGAGGATTGCGAGAGGCGTCTTCAGCATTCGGCCCTTCAACGATGCCCCGGCGCCGAAGTTGCGCCGCGTCGACGGTTCGTCTCAGTACCGCGCGCCGACCGCCTCGGGGAGCGCGTCGAGCTCGTCGAGGTCGTCGGACTTGAGCAGGACGTCGGTCGCGGCGACGTTCTCCTCCAGGTACGGGATGCGCTTGGTGCCCGGGATCGGGACGACGTGCTCGCCCTGGGCGAGGACCCACGCAAGCGCGATCTGTCCGGGCGCGGCGTCGTGGCGCTCGGCCACGCGGCGGACGGCGTCGACGATCGCCTGGTTGGCCGCGAAGGCCTCCTGCTGGAAGCGCGGCCAGCGCCGGCGGGCGTCGTCGTCCTCGAGCTGGTCGCGGTCCAGACGGCCGGTCAGGAAGCCGCGGCCCAGCGGCGAGAACGGGACGAACGCGATGCCGTGGAGCGCGCACAGCGGCAGGATCTCCGCGAGCGGGTCGCGCGTCCACAGCGACAGCTCGCTCTGCACGGCGGCGATCGGATGGACGGCGAGTGCGCGCTCGAGCTGGTCGGGCGTCACCTCCGACAGGCCGATGCCCGTGGCCTTGCCGGCGGCGACGACCTCGGCCAGCGCGCCGACGGACTCCTCGATCGGCACGTCCGGGTCCGGTCGGTGCAGGTAGTACAGGTCGACGTGGTCGACCTCCAGGCGGCGCAGCGAGCCGTCGATCGATGCCTTGATGTGCTCGGGCCGGCCGTCGCGACGAACGTTCTTGGTGTCCGGATCGTCCACGAGGAGGCCGCACTTGGTTGCGAGCGTCACCTCGTCGCGGCGGCCCTTGAGCGCGTGGCCGACGAGGATCTCGTTGGTGAACGGCCCGTACACGTCGGCCGTGTCGATCAGCGTGGCGCCGAGGTCGATCGCGCGGTTGATGACGGCGTCGGGGTCCGTCCCCTCCCGGTTGCCGTAGGCCCAGCTCAGGCCCATCGCCCCGTAGCCGATCGCGCCGACCTCGGGCCCGTCGATTCCCAGCTGTCGCGTCTGCATGGGCTCCACCATGACGGGTCAAGTCCTCGCACGCGAGTTGTAGGACTCGGTGCGCAGGACGTCGCCGCGCCGGCTCAGCCGGTGCCCGTGACGCGCGCCACTTCGGCGATCGACGTGCGGCCCTGCTTGACCTTCTCCAGGCCGTCGTCGCGCAGGCGGCGCATGCCGTCGCGCATCGCAACCTCCGCGATGCGGTCGGCCGGCGCGCGCTCGATCGCCAGCCGGCGGATCTCGTCGGTGATCGTCATGACCTCGTAGAGGCCGATCCGGCCCTTGTAGCCCGAGCCGCCGCAGCGCGAGCAGCCCTTGGGGTCATAGGCCTCGATGTCCACGTGGCTGCGGAAGCCGTGGTCCTGCAGCACGGGCGCGGGGATGATCGTTCGCTCCTTGCAGTTCTGGCACAGCGTGCGGCACAGGCGCTGGGCGATGACGCAGTCCACCGCCGAGGCCACGAGGAACGGCTCGATGCCCATCTCGACCAGGCGGGTGATCGACGTCGGCGCGTCGTTGGTGTGCAGCGTCGAGAGCACGAGATGGCCCGTGAGCGCCGCCTCGATGGCGATCTTGGCCGTCTCGGCGTCGCGGATCTCGCCGACCATGATCACGTCGGGGTCGGCGCGCATCATCGCGCGCAGGCCGTTGGCGAACGTGAGGCCCGCCTTCTTGTTGACCTGCACCTGGGTGACGCCCTCGAGCTGGTACTCGACGGGGTCCTCGATCGTGATGATGTTCTTCTCGGGCGTGTTGAGCTCGCCGACCGCGGCATAGAGCGAGGTCGACTTGCCCGAGCCGGTCGGGCCGGTGACGAGCACGGCGCCGTAGGCCTGGTGGAACGCCTTCTGGAAGCGCGCGGCGTCGTCCTCGTCCATGCCGAGCTTCTCGAAGTCGAACTGGACGTTGGACTTGTCCAGGATGCGGATGACGATGTTCTCGCCGTGCACCGACGGCAGCGTCACCACGCGCAGGTCGATGTGGCGGCCGTCGAGGCTCAGGCCGACGCGGCCGTCCTGGGGCAGGCGACGCTCGGCGATGTCGAGGTCGCTCATGATCTTCAGGCGCGACACGACGCCGCTGACCATCCGCCGCGGGACGGTCATCGTCTCGACCAGCACGCCGTCGATCCGGAACCGCACCCGCATCGAGCCGTCCTCGGGCTCGAAGTGGATGTCCGAGGACCCCTGCTCGGCGGCCTGGGCGATGATCTGGTTGACGAGCTTGATGACCGGCGCGTCGTCGGCCGACTCGCGCAGGTCGACGATCTCGCCCACGCCCTCGTCGGGCGAGAGGTCGATCTCGGCGGTGGCGGCGACGTGGTCGAGTCGACTCTGTCGCGAGATCAGCATCGCGATGTCCTCGCGCGAGGCGACCGCGACGCGAACCTCGTAGCCCGTCATCAGGGCGATGTCGTCGACCGCGAGGACGTTGGCCGGGTCGGCCATCGCGATCAGCAGTCCGCGCTCGCCCACGAACGAGATCGGGACCGCCTCGTAGCGCTTGGCCGACGCGGGCGCGATCAGGTTGGCCGCCGACATGTCGACCTGGAAGACGTTGAGGTCGAGGTGATCGAGGCCGTGGCGCTCGGCGACGGCGCGCGCGAGGTTGTCGAGGCTGATCGCGCCCTGGTCGAGCAGGACGTGCTCGGGCGTGGTGCCCGTGGCGCGCGCGGCCTCGACAGCCTGCTCCACGCGCGGGCGGTCCGAGAAGCCGAGCTCGACGATGACGTCGGTCAGGAAGCGGGCGCTGCCCCCGCCGGTGCGACGCGGCGGGGTGATGCCGTTCCAGTCGGCTGGACGTTCGTTCGAGCCGGCAGGGACGATGGGCGGCGCCGCGACGGTCGCCGCGCCGTTGCCCCCGCCCGCGACGTCACCGATCGGTGCGCCGGGGATCGGCGGCACGGCGGTGAGATGGGTCGCTGGTTCCGGGGTCATGTTCGTCGGGGCTCGATCCACGCGCGCTGTCCCGCATCGCGTCGATGGGCGCCTCCCGGCCGGTCCAGGCCTGGAAGCTCAACGCGCCCTGACGGACGAGGACCTCCAGGCCATCGACCACCGTGCATCCCCGGCGTCGCGCTTCCGCGACGAGCCCGGTGCCGCCGGACCGGTAGACCAGGTCCGCCACGGTCGCGTATGTGCCCAGCGCATCGGCATCGATCGGCAGCTGCTTGAACTCGCCGTCGGAGAGCCCGACACTCGTGCAGTTGACCAAAAGATCCGCGGCCAGCGGCCGAATGACGGCTTCGACGCCCAGATCCTCGGCCAGCCGGCAAGCGCGCTCCGGCGTCCGGTTCCAGACCAGCACGCGGGCGGCGCCGGCCTCGCGGAGCGCGTAGGCCGCGGCGCGCGCGCTGCCGCCCGCGCCGAGCACCAGCGCGACCTTCCCCGCGGGAGCGTCGGGCAGGGCGGCCAGGAGGCCGGGCGCGTCGGTGTTGGACGCCGCGATGGCGCCGTCGGCGTCGAAGCTCAGCGTGTTGGCGGCGCCGATCGCGCGGGCCGCGTCGGTCGCCGAGTCGGCCAGCGCCAGCGCCGCCTCCTTGTGCGGGATCGTGACGTTGGCGCCGACGAAGCCCGACGCCGGCAGCGACCTGACCGTCTCCTCGAAGATCTCCGGCGGGGCGGGCAGCCGCTGGTAGTGCCAGTCGCGCAGCCCGAGGGCCGCGAAGGCGGCGTTGTGCATCGCCGGCGAGCGGCTGTGCGACACGGGCCATCCGAGGACCCCGAGGCGGTGCATGGTCATGCGCCGGCCGCTGGGCTCAGCAGTGCGACGGGTCCTTGCCGCCGAGCTGGTCACGCTTGCGGTTGTAGGCCTGGACGTCCTTGGTGAACTGGGCGTCGGAGGACGAGAACGCGTGCGCGCCGTTGCCGCAGGGCTTGACGACGTAGAACAGGTAGGACACGTTCGCCGGCGCCAGCGCGGCCTTGATCGACGCCAGGCCGGGGCTGCCGATCGGCGTCGGCGGCAGTCCCTGGCGCGTGCGCGTGTTGAAGGCCGAGTCCTTCTGCAGCTCGGACTGCTTGAGCGGCCGGGTCCAGTTGTCGAGGCCGTAGCGCAGGGTCGCGTCGATTCCGAGCGGCATGTGGTCCTTGAGCCGGTTGTAGATGACGGCCGAGATGAGCTTGCGGTCCTTGGCGACGCCCGCCTCGCGCTCGATCATCGAGGCGATGATGAGCACGTCGTAGTCGCTGAGGTTCTTGCGCTTGGCGCCGCGACGGTCGAGCTTGTTGTAGCTCTCGCGGAACGTGGCCAGCTGCTGGGCGACGAGCTTGCTCGCGGTGGCGGTCTTGGCGCCTCGCTTCAGCTCGTAGGTCGCCGGGAACAGGAAGCCCTCGAGCGTCTTGGTGCCGCGCGGGACGCCGTAGTTCTTGAGTCCCGTGACCTCGCGCGGGTTGCGGGTCGCGGCCTTGACGTAACTGCCGCTCACGGCTCCGCGCACCGCCGGGGCGGCCTCGCGGATCGAGCGACCCTCGGGCATGGTGACCTTGACCGTCGGCGCGGCGGCGGGGTTCTGGGTCAGCGCGTCGAGCGCGGCGGTGTAGCTCATGTCGCGCTTGAGCGTGAAGCTGCCGGCCTTCAGGTCGGCGCGCTTTCCGGAGAGGCGCGAACGGATGTTGAAGAAGAACGCGGAGTCGATCACGCCCTGCTGGGCCAGCTCGTCGCCGATCTCCCCGGCGGTGGCGCCCGGCTGGATCGTGACGCGCACGGGGTGAGCCGCGTCGCCCTCGCCGGCGAACGGCTGCGCGACCCGGAAGGCGAAGTAGCCGACCGCGACGACGACCACCAGGACGAGCAGCGGGATGAGCCGGCGGCCGCGCCGCGCGCGCGGGAGGCCGCGCTGCCTGGGCGGCCGCTTCTGCCGGCCCTTGGGTCCCGCCGGCCGCGGACCGGCGACCTCCGGGAGGTCGCGGACCGATGGCGCGGCGACCCGACGGACGCCCGCGGGCGCCTCGTCGCTCGCCGGCACGGTGACGGGCTCGGGCTCGAAGACCGGCTCGGGGTCGGGCTCGAAGTCCGGCTCGGGCTCGTAGACCGGCTCCGCCTGGTCCTCGAACGGGAGCAGTCCCGCCTCATCCGACACAGGTTCGTGCGTCTCCTGTCGCGGGGCCTGGCCCTCAGGAGGAAGTGTGGAGGCGGGCTCGGGGACCGGCGGCAGCGGCCGGCCCTCGCGCTCCGCACGCCGGCGCTCGCGCTCCAGCCGCGCGGCCTCGCGCTCGGCGGCGCTGCGCGCGCGCTGCTCCGCGCTGGTGCCCTTCTTGTCGCCGCCGAACAGCGGGGTCATCCGATCTCGCTTCCGTGGCGGGCCAGCCAGTCCTCGAGGAGCACGGCGGCGGCGCGGGAGTCCTCGCTCGTGCGCGCGTGGGTGGGTGGGCCCGACTTCGACGCGATGGCCGTCGTGAAGCGCTCGTCGTAGAGCTCGACGGGGATCGGCTTGACGCGCTCGCGCAGCCGATCGGCCCACTCGCGCGTCTCGCGCGTCTGGTCGGTGTCGCGCCCCGACAGTCCGAGTGGCAGCCCGACCACGATGCGTCCGACCTCCCGCTCGCGCGCGAGGTCGGCGACGCGCACGAGGCCCTTGCGGGTCCCTGGTCGCTCGATGTGCTCGATGGGCGTCGCGAGCGTTCCCGTAGGGTCGCTCAGCGCACAGCCGCACCGGGCCGAGCCGTAGTCCAGCGCCAGCACACGCATGAGGCTAGAGAATCAGCACCCGCGGACGACGTCTCACCCGCCGAGGGCGGTCTCGATCGCCCTCCGCGCCGCCGCCAGGGCGTCGTCGAGCTTCTGCGGATCGCGACCGCCGGCCTGGGCCATCGTGTCGCGCCCGCCGCCGCCTCCGCCGACCATCTGGGCGGCCACCTTGACGAGCTCGCCGGCCCTGACGCCGCGCTCCACGAGCGCGGGCGCGACCGACGCGACGAGCGCGACCTTGCCGCCCGTGTCGGCGCCGAGCACGATCGCGGCGTCGCCCAGGGAGTTCTTCAGCCGGTCCGCGGCGTCGAGCAGCGCCTTGGCGTCGGCCACCTCCACGATGCTCGTCAGCACGTGAGCGCCGCCGACCTCGTCGGCCAGGTCGACGAGCGCGGCGACGTCGACCGCGCCGTTGGACGGCCCGGCCTTGGCGGCCTGCTTGAGCTGCTGCTGGAGGTCGGCGACCCGGGCCGGCACCTGCTCGGGCGACGTGCGCAGCGCCGCGGCGGCCTCGCGCACGAGCGCGTCGTGGGAGCGCAGCAGCGTGACCGCCTCGGGCCCCGTGACGGCCTCGATGCGTCGCACGTTGGACGCGCTGGAGCCCTCGCTGACGATCCGCAGGACGCCGATCTCGGCGGTCGCGCGCACGTGCGTGCCCCCGCACAGCTCGCGCGAGTAGTCGCCGTCGCCGATCTGGACCATGCGCACCACGTCGCCGTACTTCTCGCCGAACAGCGCCATCGCGCCGGCCTCCTGGGCCTCCTTCAGCGTCGTCGTGATCGGGCGCACGGGGTCGTTGCGCAGGACCCACTCGTTGACGCGGTCCTCCACGCGGTGCAGCTCCTCGGGCGAGAGGCGCTGCCCGTGCGTGAAGTCGAAGCGCAGCTTGTCGGGCCCCACGTAGGAGCCCGCCTGCCGGACGTGCGTGCCCAGCTCCTCGCGCAGCGCCGCGTGCAGGAGGTGCGTGGCGGTGTGGTTGGCCGCGGTCGCGTGCCGCGTGGAGCGGTCGACCCGCGCCACGACGCGCTCGCCGGCGCTCAGCGAGGGGTGGGTGGGTCCGAATCCCTCCACGACGATCGCCTGGTCCTCGCCTGCGCGCAGCACCTCGGAGACCGCGGCGCGGCCCGAGCCGTCCTCGCGCTCGATCACGCCGGTGTCGGAGACCTGGCCGCCGCCCTGGGCGTAGAACGGTGAGCTGGCGAGCTTGACGAACGTGCGGCCGCCCTGCTCCAGGACGCCCGCGACCGTCGTGCGCTCCTCGAGGTGCTCGTAGCCGGTGAACTCGGTGCGCTCGTCGGAGAGCCGGCGGATCACCTCCTGCTTGGCCCCGACGCGCTCCTGCGTGCCCGCGCCCGCCGAGGAGCGGACGCGCTGCTCGTCCATCAGCACGTCGAAGCCTGCGACGTCGACGGGCACCTCGCGCTCGGCGGCGATCTCGGTCGTCAGGTCGATCGGGAACCCGAAGGTGTCGTGCAGCCGGAACGCGTCCTCGCCGCTGACCGACCCGCCGGCCAGCAGCTCGTCGAGCATCGCCAGGCCGGTCTCCAGCGTGCGGCCGAAGCCCTGCTCCTCCGCGGTGACCCAGCGCAGGATCGTCTCGCGCTCGCGGTGCAGCTCGGGGTAGGCGTTGCCCATCGTCTCGATGACGACGTCCACGTAGCGCGGCAGGAACTCGCCCTGGATGTCGAGGCGGTGGCCCTGGACGATCGCGCGGCGCATCAGCCGGCGCAGCACGTAGCCACGGTCCTCGTTGGACGGGACGACGCCGTCGGCGATCAGGAACGTCATCCCGCGCGCGTGGTCGGCGAGGATGCGCAGCGCCCGCTCGTCGAGCTCCTCGGCGGTCGCCAGCTCCCGGCCCAGCTCCATGAGCGGCACGAACTGGTCGGTGTCGAAGATCGAGTCGACGCCCTGGAGGATCAAGGCCATGCGGTTGAGGCCCATGCCGGTGTCGATGCTCGGCTTCGGCAGCGGCGTGAGCGTCCCGACCGGGTCCTGGTTGAACTGCATGAACACGAGGTTCCAGTACTCCAGGAAGCGCTCGTTGTCGCCGCCGGGCAGGTCGTCCTCGGTGCCCCACTCCAGGCCGCGGTCGAGGTACAGCTCCGAGCACGGCCCGCAGGGGCCCGTCGGGCCGGCCTGCCAGAAGTTCTCCGAGCGCGGGCACGCCACGATCCGCTCGCGCGGCACGCCGATCCTCAGCCACGCCTCGATGGCCTCCTCGTCGGGACCGAGGCCGAGCTCCTCGTCGCCCTCGAACACCGTCACCCAGATGTCCTTGGGCTTGAACCCGAAGCCCTCGAGCGAGAGCTTCCAGGCCAGCTCGATGGCGCCGTCCTTGAAGTAGTCGCCGATCGAGAAGTTGCCGAGCATCTCGAAGAACGTGAGGTGCCGCGTCGTCGTGCCGACGACGTCGATGTCCGGCGTGCGGAAGCACTTCTGGCAGCTGGTCAGCCGCGGGTACGGCGGCTCCTCCAGACCCTGGAAGTAGGGCTTGAGCGGGTGCATCCCCGCGGTCGTGAGCAGGACCGACGGGTCGTACGACGCGGGGACCAGCGAACCACTGGGCAGGCGCTTGTGGTCGTGCTTCTCGAAGAACGACAGGAAGGTCTCGCGGATCTCGTCGGAGGTCACGATCGGATCGTCGCAGATCCGACCACGACGTCCCCCGCGAGGAGCACTGCCGTCTGGCCCGGCGCGGGCGCCGAGAAGGGCTGCGAGAGGACGACGGCATCCTCCTCCAGGCGGCAGGGCAGTACGGCGGCGTGGTAGCGCAGGCGGACGCCGTCGACCGCCCCGGCGTCGCGGTGAAGGCGCACGCCGCGCAGCGCGACGCGGTCGACGTCCAGCGCCGCCCGCGGCCCGACGGTGACGGTGTTGGCCCGCGCGTCGGTGCCGAGCACGTAGAGCGGCTCGGTGGCGTGGACGCCGAGGCCGCGGCGCTGGCCGACGGTGAAGTGGAAGTGGCCGCGGTGGCGACCGAGGACCTGGCCGCTGCGGTCGACGACGTCGCCGGGCCGCTCGCCCATGCCCCCGTGCCGCGCGAGGAAGCGCTCGCGCCCCGTGCCGGCCAGGAAGCAGAGGTCCTGCGAGTCGGGCTTCTCGGCGACGCTGAGCGCGTGCTCGCGGGCGAGCTCGCGCACGCGCGGCTTGGTCAGCTCGCCGAGCGGGAAGCGCATCCGCCGCAGCGTCGCGCGCGAGAGCGCGGCCAACATGTAGGTCTGGTCCTTGGCCGGGTCGGCCGCCGCGCGCAGCAGCCCGTCCCCGGTGCGGCGCGCGTAGTGGCCGGTGGCCAGCGTCGCGGCCCCGAGGCGGTCGGCGAAGTCGAGCATCGCGTCGAGGCGGACGTGGCCGTTGCAGCGCACGCACGGGTTGGGCGTGAGGCCCTCGGCGTGCTCGGCCATCCACGGCTCGACGACCCCGGCGCGGAACGTGTCGCGCAGGTCCAGCGTGAAGTGCGGCAGCCCGAGGCGATGGGCGACCGAGCGTGCGGCGCGCACGGCGTTGGCCGAGCAGCACGACGCCTCGGCGTCGTTCTCGGGATCGCGCCACAGCTCGAGCGTGACGGCGACCACCTCGCCGTCGCTGAGGACCGCTGCGACGGCGCTGTCGACGCCGCCCGACATCGCCACGAGCGTCCGGTCGGCGACGGGCGCCGCCTGCGCGTCGGCCGCGGCGGCGGCGCCGAGGGCGCGATGCAGCGCGTCGGAGGCCAGGTCGGCCGCGTGGAGCTTGCCGACGCTCAGGCCGCCCAGCGCGCGCGCGATCGCCTCGGTCCCCACGCGTGCGGCGTCGAGGAGCGGCGCCCCGCGCACGAGCTCGACGGCGGCGCTGCCGGCGGCGATCGCCGCGCCGCAGCCCGACGCCTCGAAGCCGGCATCGACGACTGTCTCCCCCGCGACGGCGAGCGAGATGGTCACCAGATCCCCGCAGACGGCGCCGCCCGCCGCGCCGGCATGGCTGCCGGCGGGCACGTGGCCGCGTCCCACGGGGTGCAGCAGATGATCCTCGAAGCGCTCGTCGGGCACGTCGGTACGAGTCTAGAAGCGCCGGGCCTGCGAGCCGGGTTCGCCGTCTAGTGGCCGTCCAAGCGCCCACATCCCCGCTCAACTTCCGGGGGGTGGCGGTCGACAACGCGGGTGTGGACCAGGTCAGTCGCCCCATGCAGATCGCCCTCGTGGCCGTCGTGCTGCTCGCCGGCATGTGGTTCACGGTGCTCAAGCCCAAGGCCGACGCCGGCGGCACGCCGGCCGCCGACGCCTCGTCGGCTCCCGTCGCCCCGGGCACGAAGGGCCTCGCCCGCGCCGTCGACAAGGCCAAGGGCGCCGCGTCGACCTCGGACGCCGCCAACGCGCGCATCCAGGCCGCCACCGGCGACGCCTCCGCCGCCGCCACGAAGACCGCCGCCGCCAAGGCCGCGACGACGACGGCGAAGACCAAGGCCAAGACCACCAAGTCGGTCGCCGCCGCGCGCAAGCCCGGTACCAAGGCCGCGACCCTCGTCGACCCGTCCAACCGCCTCCTCGCCTACCTGTCCAAGGGCAAGACGCTGGTCATCCTCTTCTACGGCAAGGGCTACGACGACGACGCGGCCCGCAAGGCCGTGCACCGCACCGCCCTGAAGGACAGGAAGATGGTGTCCGCCTACGTGCCGATCAGCAAGGTCGGCAGCTACGAGGCGATCACGACCGGCGTCGACGTCCTCACCTCGCCGACCGTCATGGTCATCGGCACCAACCGCAAGGCCACGACGCTGACCGGCTTCATCGAGGCCGCCACGGTCAAGCAGGCCGTCGGCGACGCCCGCCGCGCGGCCGCCGCCGACAAGAAGAAGTAGGAGACTGTGTCGCTATCGCGACTGGGGACCCACCTCCGGCGGCGACGGCTGGCCGTCGTGGGCCTCGGCCTCCCTGGCCGCCTACGGCACCCCTAGCGGCGCTCGCGGCGCCGCCCGCCGCTCCTAGTCCGTCTGGGCCGCCGGCGCGGGCGCGGTCGACTTCACGAACAGCTCGCGCAGCTGCTGCTCGTCCACCGGCGCAGGCGCCCCGGTGAGCGGATCGCCGCCGCTGGCGGTCTTCGGGAACGCGATGACGTCGCGGATCGACTCGCGCCCGAGGAGGATCGCCACGATGCGGTCGATGCCCATCGCGATGCCGCCGTGCGGCGGAGCGCCGGTCTTCAGGGCGTCGAGCAGGAAGCCGAAGCGCGCACGCGCCTCCCCTTCGCCCATGCCGAGCACGTCGAACACCTTCTGCTGGACCTCGGGGTCGTGGATGCGGATCGACCCACCGCCGATCTCGACGCCGTCCAGGACGAGGTCGTAGGCGCGCGATCCGAGCGCGCCCGGATCCGAGAAGTCCGTGCCGGTCGGCGCGGTGAACGGGTGGTGGATCGCCGTCCAGGGGTGCGCCGGGTCGCCGGTCGGCTCGAACAGCGGCCAGTCGACCATCCACAGCAGGTCGTGGCGGCCCTCGGGGATCAGCCCGAAGCGCTCGCCCAGCTCCAGGCGCAGCGCGCCGATCGCGGCGGCCGCGATGGCCTCGCGGTCGGCCACGAACAACAGCAGGTCGCCCTCGGAGGCGCCGAGCGCGTCGTTGACCGCGCGCATCTGCTCGGTCGAGAAGAACTTCGCGAGGTTGCCGGTCCAGGGCGTGTCGCCGCCGCCCGCGACGATCGGCGCGACCGCCTTGGCGCCGTGACGCTGCACGACCTCGTTGAGGCCGTCGAGCTCGGAGCGCGACATCGCGCGCCGCCCGGCGTTGAACGCGCGGATGACCCCGCCGGAGGAGAGCACGCCCTCGAAGACCTTGAAGTCCGAGCCACGCAGGTGCTCGCCGACGTCGGAGATCTCCAGCCCGAAGCGGGTGTCGGGCTTGTCGGAGCCGAAGCGCAGCATCGCGTCGGCGAACGACATCCGCGGCCACGGCGCCGGCGGGACCTCGAAGCCCGCGGCGGCGAACACCGCGACCATGATGTCCTCCATCGTGGCGATGACGTCCTCCTCGTCCACGAACGACATCTCGAGGTCGAGCTGGGTGAACTCGGGCTGGCGGAAGCCGCGGAGGTCCTCGTCGCGGAAGCAGCGCGCGATCTGGAAGTAGCGCTCGGTGCCGCCGATCATCAGCAGCTGCTTGAACAGCTGCGGCGACTGCGGCAGCGCGTACCAGGCGCCCGGCTGCAGACGGGAGGGCACGAGGAAGTCGCGCGCGCCCTCGGGCGTCGAGCGCGTGAGGATCGGCGTCTCGACCTCCAGGAAGTCGCGCTCGTCGAGCACGTCGCGCATCGTCTTGACGATCGCGTGGCGCAGCTCGAGCATCCGCTGCATCGGCTCGCGGCGCAGGTCGACGGCGCGGTGCTTGAGCCGCAGCATCTCGTCGGCCTCGACGTCCTCGTCGACCGGGAACGGCGGCGTCTCGGCCTCGGCGAGGACCGTCATCTCGGTCACGGAGACCTCGACGTCGCCCGTGGGCAGGTTGGGGTTCTTGTTCTGCGCTTCGCGCTCGACGACCTCGCCGGCGACGGAGATCACGTACTCCGAGCGCAGGCGCTCGGCCGCGGCGAACGCCTCACCGCTCACGTCCGGGTGGAACACCAGCTGCACGATCCCGCTGCGGTCGCGCACGTCGATGAAGATCAGCCCACCGTGATCGCGGCGGCGGTGGACCCAGCCGGAGACGCGGACGGTCCGCGGGTGGGTGGGGTCCGCATCCGCCGCGCGGAGGTCGCCGGCCCACGTGTCGCGGTAGCCGTTGGGGCGCGGAGGCTGCCTCATGCGAAGTGCCGTCCCTTCAAGACATGGGCGACGACCGCGGTCGCCTCCAGCTCCTCCTGCTCGCCCGTCTCCATGTCCTTCAAGAACGTTCCTTCGTCGTCGAGGATCGCGACCCAGCGCGCTCCGATGCGGGATGCCTGCTTCATCTGCCCCTTGCGCGAGCGCCCCGCCAGCTCGAGCTGGACGTTGAGCCCGGCGCGGCGCGCCTCGGCGGCCAGGGTGAAGGCCGGCACGTTCGTGCCCGCCACGTAGAGGTCGGTGACGGGCTCCGGCTCCGGCCTGTGCTCGCCGGCCAGCAGGAGGCGCTCGACGCCCGCCGCCCAGCCGATGCCGGGGATGGAGCCGAGGCCGAGCTGCTCGGCCAGGCGGTCGTAGCGGCCGCCGCCGCCGACGCCGGACTGGGCGCCCAGCGCGTCGGAGGTGAACTCGAAGAGCGTGCGCGTGTAGTAGTCCAGGCCACGCACGAGCGTCGGGTCGATCTCGTAGGGCACGTCGGCCGCGTCGAGGCGCGCGCGCACCTCGGCGAAGTGCTCGCCGTCCTCGGCGGTGAGATGGTCGATGAGCAGCGGCGCGGTGGCCATCACGTCGCGCGTGCCCGCATCGTCGGCGTCGAACGCGCGCAGCGGGTTGAGGTCGATCCGCGCGCGGACCTCGGGGCTGAGCCGGTCCTCGTTGGCGCGCAGGTGGCTGATGAGCAGCTCGCGGTAGTCGGCGCGCGTCTCGGGCGTGCCGAGCGAGCCCAGGCGCAGCCGCGCGCCTTCGACGCCCAGCTCGCGGATCAGCGTGTGCAGCAGGACGATGGTCTCGGCGTCGACCGCGGGATCGTCGGACCCGATCGCCTCGGCGCCCACCTGCCAGAACTGGCGGAAGCGCCCGGCCTGCGGCTTCTCCTGGCGGAAGAACGGCCCGAGGTACCAGAGCTTCACGGGCTGCGGCGCCTTCTGCATGCCGTGCTCGGCGTAGGCGCGCACGACCGGCGCGGTGCCCTCGGGGCGCAGGGTCAGCGAGCGTCCACCGGCGTCGTCGAAGGTGTACATCTCCTTCTGGACGATGTCGGTCGACGCGCCCACGCCACGGGCGAACAGGTCGGTGTGCTCGAAGATCGGCGTCTCGATGCGGCGGTATCCGGCGCCGCCGAGCACGCGGCGTGCGGCGTCCTCGACCGCACGGCGGGCAGCGTCCTGCTCGGGCAGCACGTCATACGTGCCGCGCGGCGCCTGGGGCTTCTCGCTCACTGCTGCGCGGAGAGCTCGGCGAGGAACGGGTTGGTGGCGCGCTCGGCGCCGAGCGTGGTGAGGCCCATGTGGCCGGGGTGCACGACGGTGGCGTCGTCGAAGCGGTCCAGCAGGGTGGCGATCGACGCCAGCAGCGTCGGGTGGTCGCCGCCGGGCAGGTCGGTACGGCCGATCGAGGACTGGAAGAGCACGTCGCCCGAGAAGAGCGCGGGCGCCTCGCCCTCGGCGCTCAGCGCGTAGGTCACGTGGCCCGGGCTGTGGCCGGGCGTGAAGAGCACGTCGACGTCGAAGCCCGCGAGCGCGAGCCGCTCGCCGCCGGCGACGGTCTGCTCCGGATCCCAGGACTCGAACGGCCCGAAGCCCGCCCACGGCACGTAGGCCATGATGTCCTGCAGGACCGGCACCTCGAGCTGCGGGCAGTACACCGGCGCGCCGGTCGCCTTGGCGACGGGCGCGACGGCGCCGACGTGGTCGAAGTGGCAGTGCGTCAGCAGGATGGCGTCGAGCGTCACGCCGAGGGCGTCGATCGCCTCGAGCAGCCGCGGCGCCTCCTCTCCCGGGTCGACCAGCACCGCGCGGTCGCTGCCGTCGCGGCGGACCAGGAAGCTGTTCTCCTGCACCGGGCCGACGGTGAACATCCGGACGTCCATGGCCTACCGCTTCCCCTGCGCCTTCTTGGCCTGGCGGCGCTTGTAGATGTAGGCGTCGGTGTAGTAGCCGAGCGGGATGTAGGTGAAGAACATGAACGCGCCGATGGCGATCGCGACGCCGATCGCCTGGCCGATCAGCGTGATGACCACGATGAACAGGATGGTCGCGATCGCGGCGCGGTTGGCCGCCGAGCGCCACGACGGCGGCCGGTCGAGCCGGTCGGTGCGCAGCGCCCCGCCCTTGCCGCCCTTGGCCGGGGCGACCGGGCGGCCCGTACGGCCTCGGGACTCGACCGCGCCCGCCGCGTTGCCACGATGCTTGGAGCGGCGCTTGCGCTTGGTCTGAGCCATGCTCAGGACGATAGCTCTTGCAGGGCTTCCTCCACCGTGCGACGGCCGCGAACCGCGACGTCGTCGGGGAAGCCGTCGAACGCGAGGGCCGGCGCGAGGCCCACCAGCTCGGCGGCCGACACGCGCGCGTGGCGTCCGACGGCGGCGACCAGCCGTGCCAGCGGGACCGCGCGGTGGTCCTCCACGTTGGTCGAGACCTGGACGATCCCACCCTGCGCGGTGAGCTCCAGGCCGAGCGCCCGGACCCCCGGCAGGCCCTCGGCGCCGCCCTCGCGCACGACGGCCGCGATGGCGCGGGCGTCGGCCAGCGTGGCGGGCGGCGCGAGCTCGAGGTTGAACGCGACCAGCGGGGGGCGGGCGGCGACGAGGACGGCCCCGGCCGTCGGGTGCGGCGTCGCCGGGCCGAAGTCGGGGCGCAGCTCGCCGGCGGCGATCCGCGCGGTCAGGGTCGCGATGCCGCCGCGGCGCAGCTCCGCGCGCGTCCTCCCGCCTCCCAGCAGGCCGTAGAGGAAGACCGGCAGGCCGGCCTCCTCCCCCAGCCGCTCGGCGAGCGTGAGCGCCTCGGCGGCGGCGGCGCCGCGGCGCCCGTCGTCGAGGAAGACGACCGGGGCGACGTCGAGCGCGCCGACGTGCGGATGGATCCCGCGCTCGGCCCGGAGGTCGATCCGCTGCACGGCGGCGCGGGCGCCGTCGAGCAGCGCGCCGGCCAGGATCCCGCGGCGCGCGGCGACCGTGTGGACCGCGCGATGGTGGTCGGGATCGGCGTGCGTGTCGAGCAGGCACGCGCCGCCGGCGACGTAGGCGGAGCCGATGGCGGCGATGGTCGCGGCGTCGCGGCCCTCGGAGACGTTGGGGACGGCGAGCAGCACGGGCGGGGGCAGGCTATCCGCAGAGCGTTTGTCGCGAAGCCGAACGGGTAACCCGCCCGCAACGTCAATCAGGGGGTCGGAATGCACGGCTTCGAGTTGACGGTCCAGCACATCGGGACGGGTGAAGTCACCATCCGTCTTCGCGGGGCGCTCGACCTCGCATACGCCTACAGGTTCGACGACGAGCTGCGCCGCGCGGAGCGCGAGGCCTCGTCGACTCTGATCATCGACCTGCGCGAGCTCGACTTCGTCGACTCCGCGGGCATGTCGAGGATCCTGGCCGCCCGGCGCCGTGCGCGCCGCGCGGGCCGGCGCCTCGTCCTCGTGCGCGGCTCGTTCGCCGTCCAGCGCTTCCTGCAGATGGCCGCGCTGACCGAGCACTTCGAGTTCGTCTCCGCTCCGGAGGACGCGACGAGCGAGGGTGGTGCGCAGTCGGCGCCGCCCGCGGCCCCGACCGCGATCCCGGCGGCGCCGTCGCAGGAGTGAGCGGGCGGCGGCGCTGCGGCGAAGCTCAGCGCAGCCGGTCCGCACGGGCGTCGAGGTAGCGCTGCTCGGGACGGCTGGTCGTGCGCCGGGCGGCGCGGAGGTACTGGTCGCGCGCCGCGGCGTGGTCGCCGGCCAGCTCGTGCAGGTGGCCGCGCACGGCGGCGAGGCGATGGTGGTCGGCCACGCGCGCGTCGGCGTCCAGCGGCGCGAGCAGGTCCAGCCCGGCCCGCGGGCCGTCGACCATCGCGACGGCGACGGCGTGGTTGAGCGTGACCATCGGGTTCGGCGCGATGCGCTCCAGCAGCCCGTAGAGCGCGACGATCTGCGGCCAGTCGGTCTCGCCGGCGCTCGGCGCCTCGTCGTGCACCGCGGCGATCGCGGCCTGCAGCTGGTACGGGCCGAGCGGCGCGCCGGCCAGCGCTTCGGTGACGATCGCGACGCCCTCGCGGATGTCGCGCCGGCTCCAGCGCGTGCGGTCCTGCTCGGCCAGCGGTATCGGGGTGCCGTCGGCGTCGGTGCGGGCCGGGCGGCGCGCGTCGGTCAGCAGCATGAGCGCGAGCAGCCCGGCGACCTCGCCGTCGGCGGGCAGCAGCCGGCGGACCTCCCGCGTGAGGCGGATGGCCTCGCGGGTCAGGTCGGCGCGCTGGAGGTCGGCGCCCGACGTGGCGGTGTAGCCCTCGTTGAAGACCAGGTAGAGCACGTGCAGGACCGCGCCGAGGCGCTGCGCGCGTTCGGCGTCCGGCGGGAGGGCGAACGGGATGTTGGAGGACTTGATCTTCTGCTTGGCCCGGCTGATGCGCTGGGCCATCGTGGCCTCGGGCGCGAGGAAGGCGTGGGCGATCTCGGCGGTGGTGAGGCCGCCCACGGCACGGAGGGTCAACGCGATCTGCGACGGCGGCGAGAGCGCGGGATGGCAGCAGAGGAACAGCAGCGTGAGCGTGTCGTCCTCGGCGGCGGCGACCGGCACGCCGGGCGGCTCCTGCGCCGCCGCGACGTCCTCGCGCCCGCGGCGCGCGCTCTCGCTGCGCCACTGGTCGGTCAGCCGGCGCGTCGCAACGGTGATCAGCCACGCGCGCGGGCTCTCCGGGATCCCCTCGCCGGGCCACTGCAGCGCGGCGGCCAGCAGGGCCTCCTGCATGGCGTCCTCGCACGCGTCGAACTGCCCGTGGCGGCGGACGAGCACGCCGAGGACCTGCGGGGCGAGGCCGCGCAGCAGATCCTCGATGCGCCCGTCCGGCATCACATCTCCAGGCCGGCGGTGTTCATCACGGGACGGACCTCCATCGCCCAGTAGCGGGCGTCGGGCCAGCGTGCGGCGATCTCGACCGCGCGCTCGGGCGTCTCGGTCTCGACCATCAGGTAGCCGGCCAGCTGCTCCTTGGACTCGGCGTACGGACCGTCGGTCGCAGCCGGGACGCCGTCGCGCACGCGCACCGTCTTCGTGTTCGAGGGATCGGCCAGCGCCTCTCCCCCGACGAGCTCGCCCGAGTCGGTCAGCTCCTTCATGATCACGTCGACCTCGCCGAAGGTGGCGTTGCGCTCCTCCTCGGTCATCGCCTCGATCGCCGCAGCGTTGTTGTAGATCAGCAGCATGTACTTCATGTCGTCGCTCCTCGCGGTGTCGATGCCCCGCGGGCACCGTGTCACGAACCGGTCGGAGCCGGCAACCCGGTCTCGACATCGACGGGTGGCGCCGCGGGCCGCGCAGCGGTTGACTTACGGCCATGAGCGACGTCAACGACTCCCGCGACCGGCCGAGCGCCGTGATCTTCGGTGCGCGCAACCTCGGAAAGGCGATCATCGAGACCCTCGTCGACCGCGGTTGGGCGGTCGTGGGAGCCGCCCGCTCGGAGGCGACGTTGGAGGGGGTGACCGCGGCCGGAGCGCTCGCGCTGCGCGCCGACGTCACCGACCAGGCCAGCGTCCGCGCGACGATGGCGGCCGCGGCCGACGCGCACGGGCGCGTCGACCTCGTCGTCAACGCCGCGTCGGCGTACGGCGGGACGCGCTCCGGGCCGTTCGGCGGCGGACCGCTGGCCCAGGCCGCTCCGGACGCCTTCGACGCGTGGGCGGCGGCGCCGGCGCGCTCGGCCTTCGCGTTCCTCTCCGGCGCCGCCGGCTTCGTCGTCGAGCAGGGCGGCCCGGCGACGCTGATCCAGGTCACCGGCGGGTCGGCACGGCGCGCGATGCCCGGCCGCGGCCTGTGGGCGGCCGGCGCGTTCGGGGTCCGCGCGCTCACGCAGGCCGCCGCGCTGGAGCTGCGCGAGCAGGGCATCCAGGTCGCGCTGCTGATCGTCGACGCGGGGATCGAGCCGCTCGACGGCTCGGGCCGCCCGGGCGCCGACCCCGCCGCGCTGGCCGACCCGCGGCAGATCGCCGACGCGGTGGTCTTCCTGGCGCAGCAGGGGCCGCGGGCCGCCACCCACGAGCTCCAGGTGACGCCGCTGGCCGAGACGTGGGTGCCGTGACGGCGCCCAAGGAGACTGTGTCGCTATCGCGACTGGGGACCCACCTCCGGCGGCGACGGCTGGCCATCGTGGGCCTCGGCCTCGCTGGCCGCCTACGGCACCCCTACTGCCGCGGCACCGTCACCAGCGCGGCGCTGCCCGCCGGCACCGACAGCCGGAACGCGCCGCCGGCGCGCACGAGCGTCTCGACGACCTTCCTGCCCGTCAGCACGCCGTCCGCGGTGGTGCGCCCATAGGTCTGCCCGGCGAACGTCACGCCGTCCTTGGACAGCACCGACGGGGCGCTGAGCCGCTCGACGCGGGCGCTCGTACCGCCCTGCGGGACGCGCAGCACCACCTGACGCGCGCGCTCGCTGTCCTTGTTGATGACGACGACACGCCGCGTGCCGGCCGGGTCGACCGTCGCCCACGTCTTGGTCGCCGCGTTCGGCGAGTTCGGCGCCACCGGCAGCAGGCGCGCGCCCGCCGGGAGGGCCCGGTCGAACAGGAGCATCCCGTAGAACAACGGATGCACCCGCGCGACGAGGCTGCCCTGGCTGTGCACGAAGTCGACGGGCGAGTAGTAGGCGCCGTTCCAGGAGTGGAAGTCGACGTTGGCGACGCCCGCCTCGGCGAGGCCGAAGAGCATGTCGGTGCCCCACAGCGCCGAGGCGAATGCGTTGCTCACGCCGTCCACCCCGCCGCAGTTGGCGGAGTTGGTCTCCGAGACGCGGAACGCCGCGCCGTGCGCGGTCGCCACCGAAACCAGTTGGTCCATGCGCGCGATGATCGGCGCGCTCCCACCGGGAGCCAGCAGCGCGCGGGCGAACGAGGCCTTCTTGCGGTTGCGCGCCGCCGCGCCACAGGCCTCGAGCGCGTAGGCGTGTGCGCCGAACGCCGTCGTCCCGGGACCCTCGCGGGCCAGCAGGGCGTCGGTGTCGGGATCCCAGATCGAGCCGGCGAAGGCGCCGCCGGACAGGCCGACGCCGCCGGCGATCGGCGCCAGCGTCCGGACGTAGCGGTCCAGCTCGTCGCTGTACTGCTGGAAGCTGTAGTCCGGCGGGCGCCGCTCGACGCGCTCCAGCTTGCGCGTCCCCACGTGGAAGGTCCGCAGCTGCGAGTAGCGATCCGGCTCGTTGCCGAGCTCGAAGCCGGCCAGCGCGCCGGGGCCGAGCGTGCCGACGGCCTGCTGGACGTAGGCCGCCGCGTTGTCGGGGGAGTCGAGCCCGAGGTTGACGCCGAGGATCATCGGCGTGCGCGTCACCGCCGTCCACGTGCGCAGCTGCGCGAGCCAGGCGGCGGTGAGGTCGGTGTCGATCCCGCTCGGGCGCGGGAGGCCGTCCGGGTTCCACCACGTCCCGTCCGTGGAGTTGCCGCCCAGCCGGATCGTGGGCGCGCCGCGACCGCCGGCGGCCAGCGTCCGGGTGAGCCGGGCGAACGCCGGGTTGACCTGGCCGAAGGCGCCGAGGTAGTCCAGCGCCGACCAGTACTCGATGGAGAACCCGGCGAACGACGGCGGCACGGCGACGCCGGGCACGGTGCCGACCGACCGCCGCTCGACGAGCACGCCCGCGGCGGTCCGTTCCTTGGTCGCGCTGCCGGCGTCGCCGGTCGTGGCGGTCGCCGGCGTCGCGACCATCGTGTCGGTCACCTGGCCGTCGTCGGCGACGGCGCGGTAGGAGCCGTAGGGCACGAGGCCGGTCTCCAGCGACCAGGTGCCGTCCGGCGCGGTCGGGACCTCGCCGACGTCCTGCCACGCGGTCGCGTTGCCGGGCAGGCGCAGCTGGATCGACACCAGGTGGTCGTCGCCGGGCCGCATCTGCCCCCAGATCATCGAGCGCTTGGCGTCGATCCACATCGGGCTGGCGAAGTGCTTGAGCGCCGGCTTGGCGCGGCCGTTGGTGGCGAACATCCCGGACTGCCAGCCCGTGTACAGCCGGCCGCCGCCCACCGGCTCGTCGTTCCACAGGTACTGGCCGAGCAGCTTGACGCGCGGATCGCGCCAGGCCATGTACGCCGCCTGCTGGAGGTAGCGGTCCTGACGGGCGAGCGACACGCCGCGGGCCTTGTCGGGCGGGTTGGTCTGGTAGCCGTACTCGTCCAGCCACAGGTTCAACGGCGTGGTCGAGCCCCACAGGCGACCGCGCTGCTGAAGCTGGTCGAGCAGGCGCTCGACGCGCGAGAGGCTCGCCAGGTCCGCGTCGTCGGGGTTGGCGTAGGGCTGGTCCGGCGCGTTGCGCGTGCTGTGGGCGTGGTAGGCGATGCCGTCGGCGACCGCCGGCTTGAAGGTGGCGCAGCGGCCGGTCTTGATCGGGTGCAGCCGCGCGTCGACGCACGCCATCGCGCGCAGGAACTGCAGCGGGCGCGTGTTGGCGTTCTCGCTGGTGAGGTTGCCGCCGGCCGGCGCGAGCGCGCCGATCAGCACGACCGCGCCCGGGTCGACGTCGTGCATCGGCTGGTAGGCCTCGCGGACCATCGCGCGGTACAGATCGCCGGAGACCGGCGTGCAGGTCTTGGCGAGTCCGCACGTCGCCTGCGGCTGCAGCCACAGCGGGAGGTTCGGCTCGTTCCAGAGGATGTACTGGTCGACGCGGTCGCCGTACCGGCGCGCCACGGCCGTGGCGAACGGCCCGAAGTCCGTCGCACGCGGGCGGTAGCGCGGGTTGCGCTCGTACGGCGCGGCGGACGCCCAGAGCGGCGGCGGGCCGTCGATCATCAGGATCGGCGTGATGCCGGCTGCCACGACGCGGTCGACCGCCTGGTCGATCGTGCCCCAGTGGTAGCCGGGATCGTCGGGGTTGCCGGCCTGGAAGCCGTCGGGCGGGACGAGCTCCTTCGGGTCGGGCGCGATGCGCCCCCAGGAGACCTGGATCCGCACCGTGTCGATCCCCGCCCGCTTCCACGCGGCGACCGACTGCGCAGCCGCCGCCGGGTCGCCGAACAGCGACGCGTCGTCGGCGATCCCCACGTGCAGGGGCAGACGAGCAGGAGCGGCGGCCGGCGCCAGCAGCGCGACCAGGCTCGCGGCGAGCGCCGCGACGAACGACAGACGGATCATGGACAAGCGTCAACACCCTGACAGGACGAGAGTCGTGGTGGCTGTTCGCCGCCAGGACCCCAGGGCCTGCCGCGGCAGCGTCGGCATGTCCGCCGACGCTGCGCTACGCCGCTCGCCCGTCGCGCGCGGACGACGGCTCAGTCGTCGCTGAGGAGCGGGTCGACGGCGACGTCCGGCTGCTCGACCGCCGCCCGCTTCCTCGCGTCCTTCTTGGCCTGCTTCTCGGCGCGACGCTCGCGGACCCGGTTCTCACGGTTCAGCTTCGCCATCGTGGTCTTCTTCTTGCCGCTGGAGGCCACGGGTCCGTCCCCCTGCTAGATGACCTGGACGTTGGCCGCCGCGGGACCCTTGGGACCCTGCTCGGCGTCGAAGCTGACCTTCGCGCCCTCGGCCAGCGACTTGAAGCCGCTGCCCTGGATCGCGTTGTGGTGGACGAACAGGTCCTTGCCGGCGTCGTCGGGCGTGATGAAGCCAAAGCCCTTGTCGTCGTTGAACCACTTCACGGTTCCGGTAGCCATCAGGTTCCCTCCGGGATATGTGCACGGCGAACGCGGAGGGTGCGGCTAAGCAACGACTGCGGAAACGCGGGACACTGCGGTAGCCGAGCGGACGCCCGACCTGTACAACAAGTCTAGCGCTCTGAGCGGCGGCGTGGAGCGACAGGCGCTCATCCGGCCTCCGTCGTGCGGTCGACCTCTTCCGGATCGTCGTACCAGCGCTTGCGCTCGCCGATCCTGGCGCGCAGCTTCCAGGCCCGCGTCTTGGGCGTGTCCTCCATCGCCTGCGCGATGGCCGCGATGGGCGGTCCGACCTCCGGCGGCGCCTCGCCGGCCGCGAGGCCCTCGCGCAGGCGGGCGAGGTTCAGCTCGAACGTATGGTGCAGGCCCCAGTCGCGGCTGCTGAGCGCCGCCAGCCGATCTGGCTCGATGGCCTGGTGATCGCCGTCGCGCAGGTCGCAGCCCGCCAGCAGCGCGTACAGATCGCCGCGATCCTTGGCGTTGAGCGAGACGATCTGGAGCTTGCTCATGAGCAGGTCGGTGGCCGGCAGCGTCGGGCCCGGGCGCTGGAGGCCGTCGGCGAGGGGCAGCGCGTGGCACATCTCGAACGCCTCGACGAACACGTCGACCTGCGCGCTGCTCGCCGGGTCGTGGAAGAGCAGCCGGCGCGACCCGTTGAGGGCGTTGAAGGCCGTCGCCGGATCCCAGCCGCGGGCCGCCAGCAGCTCCTCGACCCCGCGGGAGTCACGCCGGCCGACGAGGACGTCGATGTCGCCGTAGGCGCGGGCGAACCGCTCCGGAAAGCGGTCGCCCAGGACCATGCGGATGCCGATGCCGCCCATGAGCCGGACCGCGAGCCCCTGCGCGGCGGCCTGGTCGACCAGCTCCCGGCTCTCTTCCAGCAGCCGGTGGGCGAACGGCTCGGGGGTTGCCGGGCCCGTGCTCATCCGGTCACGAACTGGTGACGGACGGTGCCGTCGCGCAGGTTGATCAGGCAGGCCGAGATGCGCCCGGTGTGGTAGTCGCTGCCCGGGTTGATGCACAGCGTGCGCCCGATGTTCGTCGCGCCGGGGCTCTCGTGCACGTGGCCGTGGAGCGACAGCAGCGGCTGGTAGCGCTCGATCACATCGCGCACCGCCGTGGAGCCCACCGCGATCATCTTCGGCGCCGAGCCCGACATCACCACCTCGAGGTCGTCGGTCAGCGCCGGCGCGGTGTCCAGCGAGGAGTCGTAGGGCGGCACGTGCAGGTTGAAGATGCAGCGATCCATGCTCTCGACCTGGTCGGCGAGCGCGCTGACGCGGCGGTAGAGCTCGTCCTCGCTGAGCTCACGCGGCGAGTCGAACGGCGTGGGGTTCGCGTAGCCCAGCGAGATCATGGTGTAGTCGGCGAACTCGACGACGCGGTCGTCGCACGCCTCCACCTTCGCCGCCTCCTCGATGGAGCGGTCCACGCCCGCCGGGTCGTCGTTGCCGGGCATGACGAAGCAGCGGGTGTCGTCGTCGAGCCGCTCGTCGGCGAGCGCCAGCCAGCCGTCGAACGTCTCGCGCATGACGTCGGCGAACCACTCCTCCTTGGCGTCCTCCTCCAGCGTGGCGACGCGCGCCACCTCCTCGCTCGTCATCCGGTGGGGATACATCCCGTTGGAGCGGATCCGGTGCTCCATCTCCTCGACGTCGTCGAAGGCGACGTCCTGGCTCTGGCCGAACAGCTCGACGTGGAAGCCCGCGGGCCCCTCGACCAGCGGGACCACGACCTTGCCCGTCACGTCGCCGCCCATGACGAGCACCTCGGCCTTGTAGGCCGCGGCCGCGTTGAGGAACTTGCGCCACAGCACCTCGGAGCCGTGGATGTCGGAGGCGTAGTACAGCCGGGTGGCCGGCTCGCCGCCCCGGTCCCTGCGTCGGAAGAGGCTCATCGGCGACAGCCTCCTACTGGGCCGGCAGCTCACGGTAGGCCAGGTCGATGTCGACGCCCTGGGAGCGCCGGATCGCCCGCGCCACGAACCAGCCGACGAGGCCGACGACGTACACGCCCACCACGAGCGCCACCCGGCCCGGGTTCTCGCTCAGGCTGGCGCCCGAGCCCGGATCCCACAGCAGGACGCCGATCGCCGCGGCGAAGCCCAGCGTGGCGAGCGACCCGACGAGCGTCAGGATCGGCACGCCCGCGATCCGGCGGCTGTAGGGCGAGTTCTCGACCAGGGCCGGCTGCCGGAAGGGCAGCAGCGAGCCGGAGATGGCGGTCACCAGCAGGGGCAGCGAGAGGCCCAGCAGCGCCGCCAGCGAGCTGAGCCAGTCGGTGAAGGCGTACACCGCGGTGCTGGCGATGCTCACGACGAGCATGACGCCGATGGCGACGATCGGAGAGCGCGAGCGGCGATCGACGTAGGACAGCCGCTCCGGGACGACGCGGTCGAAGGACCACGCGAACATGTTGCGGCTGACGAGCATGATCGTCTGGGGCAGCCACACGGCCATGCCGATCGTAAACCCGATGATCGTGACGGCGGCGATGACGGGACTCCCCGAGGCGATGCCGACGAGCTCCGGGTACGCGGGCGCGCCGGCGGTGAAGCCGTAGGCCGCCGGGTCGGCGAGGCCGAGCTGCGACGCGAAGTCGTAGCCCACGATGTGCGTGAAGGACGGCACCAGCAACACGAGCACGACGACGGCCAGCAGCACCGCTCCCGGCATCGAGTACAGGTGGGTGCGCTTGGCGAGGCGGATCTCCCCGGCGAAGTAGTTGCTGGAGAAGATGAACCCGAAGATGAACCAGAACACCGACACGGCCTTGAGCGTCATCTCCCAGCTGAAGCCCGCGTGCGCGAAGCCGGCGTCCTTGGCCGACCCCGCCAGCGCGGCCGTGGCGCCGGTGGTGCCCAGGTGGGCGCCGTAGTCGTCGAAGTTCGCCAGGAAGCCGCCGTGGCCCTGGAAGACGCCGACGAGCACCGGGATGAGGATCGCTCCCAGGAGGTAGAGCACGAAGCAGGCGGCCTGGATGCGGAAGAACAGGCGCACGCCGCCGAGCGCGAACATCGTCGCCGACAGCAGGAGCATCACCGTGCCGGTGATGAAGAGCCCGACGTCGGTCGAGAACCAGTCGCCGAAGCTCAGCCACCCCGAGCCCGCGCCGTAGCCGGCCATCATGCGGCCGAAGGCGCCGAAGCCGTAGGACGCGATGTAGGTGGTGTAGACGCCGATCACCACCGCCAGCCAGAACGAGTAGCTGAAGTTCCCCGCGAACCCGACCGAGGGATGCAGCGACCGGCTGTTGAACACGTAGTCGCCCCCGGTCCGGGGCATGAGCTGCGTGAGCATGGCGTACAGGAACGCACCGGGCAGCCCCAGGGCTGCAGCGATGAGGGCCGACAGCAGGGCGTTGGAGCCCGGGTAGAACGCCGCGAACAGCCAGTAGAACGCGAAGGTCAGCGCCACGCTGGACCAGAGCAGGTTGTAGAACAGCGCATCACGCGTGCGGCCCTCGCGGACGAGGCCCGTGGCCTTGCGGGTGAACAGCCCCGGCGCGGGTCCCGCTGCCGGCGGATCGGTGGTGTGGGCGCTCATGAGGTGGCTCCGTGTGTGGGGATGGGCTGATCGTCCTCCACCGCCAGATCCGGGCGGAGGTGCTGCAGGTAGTCGGCGTCGAGGCCCGTCGCGGGCCCGCCGGCGAGCTCGACGCAGGCCAGCTGCGACGCGCGACCGAGCTGGTGCTGCACGGAGCCGTCCGGCCCGATCACGGCGCTGCCGCCGGCGAAGCTCATGCCCGCCTCGTCGCCGCAGCGGTTGACGTAGACGTGCGGACGGCGGTTGTCGAGCGCCCGCGCGCGGGCCGCGAGCGCGTGGTCGGGCCCGTAGGGGTCCATGTTGGCCGCGACGGTGACCAGGAGCTCGGCGCCGGCGCGCGCCAGGGCGCGCGCCGGCTCCGGGAACTCGATGTCGAAGCACACGAGCGGTCCGGCGCGCCGGCCCGCGAGCTCGGTGACCCGCAGCGCGTCGCCGGCCACGAACGCCTCGCGCTCGCCCGCACCGAACAGGTGCGTCTTGCGGTAGGTGGTCGCGAGGCTCCCGCCGGCGTCGATGCAGGCGACGGCGTTGGCCACGCCCCCGTGCGGGAGGGCCTCGGCGAACCCCACGACGAGCGCCGTCTGCGCGTCGCGGGCGGCGGCGCGCAGCTCGCCGATCACCGGGTCGCCGACCTCGACGGCCAGCCCGGCCACGCGAGCGAGGTCGTAGCCGCCGAGGAACAGCTCCGGGAACACGGCCAGCTCGGCCGTCGGGTGCTCCGCCAGGGCGTCGGCGATCGCGCCGACGTTGGCGGCGACGTCACCGGGCACCGGGCAGAGCTGGCCGAGGAGCACGTGCATGGGTCAGCGCGCGGCGCCGGCCCCGGCGTGGAAGGCCATGGCCTCGATGGCCACGCGGCCGGCGATCAGCGAGGTCGACGGCGTCGCCTCGAGGCTCGGCGCGGCCTCCACGACGTCCACTCCGAGCAGGCCGCCGCGCGAGACGCCGCGCACGATCTCGATCGCCTCGCGGCTCGTGAGCCCGCCCGGAGAGGGGCAGCACGTGCCGGGGGCGTAGGCGGCGTCGAGGGCGTCGACGTCGAAGGACAGGTAGATCCCGTCCCCCGCCCCGGCGATCTCCCGGGCGCGGTCGGCGGCCCACGCGGTTCCGCGCTCCCAGATCTCCTCGAGCCAGATGACCGTGATCCCGTGCTCGCGGCAGTAGTCCATCTCGGTGCGCGGGTTCATCCAGCCCGAGATGCCGACCAGCGCGATCTTGGCGGGATCGAAGCCGGCGTCGACCGCGCGGGAGACCGGACAGCAGTGGTTGAGCTCCTCCCCACCCACGTCCGGCGCGCTGTCGAGGTGCATGTCGACGAGCACGAGGCCGGGGTCGGCGACCCGCTCGCGCAGCGCGCGAACGGCGGGGATCGTGATCGAGTGGTCGCCGCCGAAGGTGACCGGGAGCGCGTTGGCGTCGAGGATCGCGCCGATGTCGGCCTGGGCGCGGGCGAACGTCTTCTCGGCGTTGGCGAGCACGACGTCGCAGTCGCCGCAGTCGACGGGGTTGAGTGCCGCGATCAGGTCGAAGTCGAGCATCGCGTTGTAGGGCAGGAACTGGCAGGAGACCTCGCGGATGCCGCGCGGTCCGTAGTTGGCGCCGGTGCGGCTGACGTTCGTCGCGTCGAACGGCAGCCCGTAGATCCCGGCCCGGGCGCCGGCGGCGAGCAGCGCCTGGGAGTCGGGGGCGACGTACGGGAGGCGCATGAACGAGCTGACGAGGCCTGCGTGAAGCAGGCTCGTCCACATCGTGGGGTCATTCTGAGGGGGAGCGACCGACATGGATACCCTTATCTCTTCTGATGGCAAAGACGGTTTTGCAGGTGACCGGCGCGAGCCTAAGGAAACCGTTTTTGCATGTCAAGGTGGCATCGGCTAAGTTCTGGGCGTGGCCGAAGCCAATCGACGTGTAGGCATTCGCCAGGTCGCGGCGGCGGCCGGGGTCTCCGTCACCACCGTCTCCCACGCCCTCAACGGCAAGGGCCGGCTCCCCCAGGAGACGCGGGACCGGGTGCAGGAGATCGCGCAGCAGCTCGGCTACCGCCCCAACGCGACGGCGCGCAACCTCGCGGGCGGCAAGACCGGGCTCCTCGGCCTCGTCATCTCGCAGCCCGCCGACATCCGCTTCGCGCTCTCGGACTTCGCGTACTTCACCTACCTGACCGCCGCCGCCTCCGCGGCCGCGCTGGACCGCGGCTACGCCCTGGTGCTCACCCCCTCCGACGTCGGCCTCGGCGCCGCGGTCGGGGTCGCCGTCGACGGCGCGATCGTCGTCGACCCGGTCGAGGGCGATCCGCTGGTCGAGGAGCTGCGCGAGGCGTCGATGCCGCTCGTCACCACGGGACGGGTCGTCGGCGACGAGCCGGGCAACGCGTGGGTCGACAACGACCACATCGCCGCGACACGATCGGTCCTCGACCACCTGGGTCGCCGCAAGGCCCGCCGGATCGCGTTGATGACGACGCCGACGGTCATCTCCTACAGCGTCGACGTCGAGCGGGCGTATCGCGAGTGGTGCGCCGAGCACGACGTCGAGCCGCTGATCACGAAGACCGATCAGCAGCTGACCGAGAGCGCGGGATACGCGGCGGCCTCCGAGCTCCTGAGCCTGCCGACCCCGCCCGACGCGATCTTCGCCAGCTACGACCGGCTGGCGTTCGGCGCGCTCCTGGCCGCCAACGCGCGCGGCGTCCAGGTCCCCGACGAGCTGCTGCTGGCCATGACCGCGACCGAGAGCAGCCACGGCCAGTCGACCGGGCCGTCGGTGACGGCGCTCAACCTCCATCCCGACCAGATCGGGCAGCGGGCCGTCGAGCTGCTGATCGACATCGTCGAGGGCAGAGCCGAGGGCGGCCATGTCCTGGTCCCGACGGCCATCATCCCGCGGGCCTCGACCAAGCGCCCGGGCGCGTCCCGCGCGGCTCAGAAGAACGAGCCGATCGAGCGGTAGACCGAGGCGATGTTCGCCGTGGTCCCGTCGTAGGCGGCGCCACCCGAGGCTCGGGCGATCTCCGTCAGCGGGCCCCGCGCCTGGAGCGCGTCGGGCGAGTACGCGATGGTGAACACGCGGACCCGCCGGTCGCTCTCGCTGTGCAGGTTCAGCCGGTCGATGACGTCCTGGGCCCGGAGCGTGCTGGTGGCGTCCTGCCCGTCGGTCAGCACGACCACCGCGTTGATGTGATCCGCCCGGGCGTGCGCCTCGACCCGCCGCACCCCCGCTGCGGTCGCGTCGTACAGCACGGTGGCGCCGTCCGGGACGAGCCCGTCGACGAGCCGGGCGAGCTCGCGGCCGTTCGCGCGGATCGACCGGATCGGCGCGAGGTTGCGTACGCGGTCCGAGAACGCCGTCAGCCCGACGCTGTCCTGCGGTGAGACCTGCCTCAGGAACGCCCGCAGCCCGGCCTTCGCGTGGTCGAGCCGGCGCTCGGCGCTCATCGAGGTCGACGTGTCGACGACGAGCAGGATCCGCGCCGGCTTGCGGTCGAGCTGCCACGCGCGCCGGATCGCGGCCAGCACGCGCGGCTCCGGCAGCGCGAGGACCCGCTGCGGCTGGCGGAGATCGACCGCGACGTCGGCGCCCCGGCCGCTCGACGGGGACGGCAGCTGCGCCCCGCCCGGGCGGAACTCGAAGGCCGCGGCCGCCTTCGCCGTGACCTGGCTCAGCGCGAAGCGCTCGAACAGCCGGGCCGCGCGCGCCTCCTCCGGCGAGACCCACGCCGCCGAGAGCACGACGAACGGGTTGTCGGAGAAGAACGTGCCCTCCTTCGGGTAGTGCACCATCGAGCGCTCGAGGTCGCGGATCGTCCGCCGGCGACCACCCGACCGGCTTGAGCCGCCCGTGCGCGATCGCGGTCTCGGCGGCCCCCGAGGTGACGTTGCTCGCCTGGATGACGACGGTTCGCCCGCCCAGGGTGCGGTGCTGCGCGTTGAAGCGCGCGACGAGCGAGCGGATCAGCTGCGCCTTCTCCGGCGAGTACACGAACGAGACGCGCAGCGCCGGCGGGCCGGCCGTCCGCGCCGGCGGCGGGGGGCCGGAGTCCTTGGCGCGCGACTGCGCGAAGGCGATCGCCACGGCGCCGAGGGCCAGCAGCAGCACCACGGCGCGGCCGCGCACGACCGTCCTCAGAGCTCGTGCTGTCGCACGACCCGGTTGACCAGGGCGAGCGCGGCCAGCCGCGCGCGCTTTTGGTTCTGGGGCAGCGCGTCGAGGCCGAACCGCTCGAACAGCACCCGCAGGTGCGCCTTGACGGCGTCGACGCTGAGGTGCACCTCGGCGGAGATCTCCCGGTTGGTGGCGGGCGTCGCGTAGGCGGAGTCGCCCAGGGGGCGGCAGAGGGAGACGAGCACCTTGCGCTGCGCCTCGGACAGCACGACGTCGCCCTGCCCCGTCGACACCCCGGTGGTCGGCAGCGACGGCCCCTCCCCGGGAGCGTGGAACACGACCGGCGTCTCCCCGAAGCAGAGGCGGTCGCCGTGGCGCAGGCGCCGCCGTCCAGCTGCACGGTCGCGAGCGCTCCGTCCTCGCCGCCGTAGGTCAGGAACGGCAGGCCGCGCCGCTCGGCGTCCAGCTGCGCCTTGACCTCGCGCGCACTCGTGGGATGCGGGTCGGCGACCGCGGGGTCACCCATGACGGCGCTCCGCCGGATCCCGGTAGCTGCGCACGACGCCCGCGCCGTAGACCACCAGCGCCATCGGCACCATCAACGCCACCGTGCCGAGCGCGACGCCCACGGCCAGGAGCACGGCGAGCAGCACGAGGTTGAACGGGTCGGTCAGGGCCGTGAGGAGCGGCTGGTCGCGTTCGCGACGCGCGACCGCGGCGCGCACGGCCGGCCGGCGGGCGGGGGTGCGTGCGGCAGGTGCGGACCGCCACGGCGCCGCCGGCGCGGCCGGCCGCGGGACGCTCCCCCGGCGGCTGCGGGTCTGCTCGAAGTCGCGGGCCGGCATACCGCCGGCCGCCGCCTGGATGGCCGCGCCGAGCTCGCCCGCGGAGGCGAAGCGATCCTCGGGCCGCTTGCACAGCGCGTGGCGGACGGCGCGATCGAACGCCGACGGCATCCCGTCGACGAGCGCCCCGAGCCGCGGCGGCGGCTCGGAGAGATGGGCCCAGAGCTTGCCCTCCTCGGTGTCGGCGGGAAAGGGGACCTCACCAGTCAGCAGGTCAAAGGCCATGCAGCCCAGCGCGTACACGTCGGTGGAGGCGCTCAGCGTCTCGCGGCGGATCTGCTCGGGGGCGATGTAGTCCAAGGTCCCCAGCACGTCGCCCGCGCGCGTGAACACGGTGTCGGCCATCACGCGCTTGCTCAGTCCGAAGTCGCTGAGGTAGACGTGGTCCTCCTTGGCCATCAGGACGTTGGCCGGCTTGACGTCGCGGTGGACGAGCCCGCTCGCATGGGCCGCGTCCAGCGCAGCCGCCACCTGGGCGATCACGCGCGCAGCCCGGGAGGGCGCCAGGCGGCGCTCTGCGTGGAGGACCGTCCGCAGATCGTCGCCCGGCACGAACCTCATCGCCAGATACAGCACGCTCTCGCACTCCCCGGCGGCGTAGATCGGGACGATGTTGGGATGGTCCAGCGACGCCGCGGTCTTGGACTCGGCCACGAAGCGGCGCCGGAACTCGGGGTCCTCGGCCAGCGCCTCGACCAGGACCTTGAGCGCGACGGTCCGGTCGAGCGCCAGGTCGGTTGCTCGGTAGACGACCCCCATCCCGCCGCGCCCGACGACGCTGTCGACGCGATATCCGGCGAACTCACGGTCGGTGAGCAGATCCGACACATTGGTTTTCTACTCCTGCCGCTTCGCGCAGGCAAGCCCAGAGGTAAGGTGGACGAAGCTTCGCTCAGCGCCGGCGCAGGAGCGTCGTGTCGTGCACCGCCGGGAGCTGCGGACGCAGACGGCCGCCGGGACGACCGAGCGCCGCCCGCTGCATCGCGGTCCGCAGGCGCCCGGCGCGGCGAACGCTGCGCGCGAGCCGGAAGGCTTCGGCCTCACGGATCCGGTCGGCGACCACGGTGCGGGCGACGGCGTTGCTGATGGTCGGATGCGAGAGCATGGTGGGCCTTTCGAGGAGACGGCAGGGAGGCTGGAGCCATGCTCCGCGCTGCCCGCCGTCGCGACCAGGGGCCCTAGGGGTCGCGATTCACACCTGCGCTGCGCCGCCCTGCGGTGCGAGGAGACCGTCTACGACGGCGCCTGGGAGGCGGCCCAGTCGCGCAGGCGATCCGACAGCTCGGGCGCGGCCGCGCCCACCTCGACCACCGCGTCCACCGGCACGTTGGCCCGCTGCGCGGCGGCGACGATGGCGTCGGACGAGGGCGCCTCGTACAGGCAGTAGGTCCGGCGCCGGTCGGCGCTGAGGAACGAGAACAGCCAGCGCACGCCCTCGTCGGCGTTGATCTCGTCGATCAGCCTGACGTCCTCGCTGGAGAGGTCGAGCTCGACGGCGAAGTTGCGCTCGATGACGTAGAGCGGCATGGTCCGACGATCCTACAGGGGCCGATGGCGAGCCATCTAGGCCTCGACGAGGCCGTGACGGTGAGCGTACGAGGCGGCCTGGGTGCGGTTGGCGCAGCCCGTCTTGCGCAGGATGTTGCGGATGTGGTTGGCCGCGGTGTGCTCGCTGATCATCAGTGTGCCGCCGATCTCGCGGTTGCTCAGGCCGCGGGCGACGAGGCCGAGGACCTGCACCTCGCGCGACGACAGCCCGTCGGGCAGCACGGTCGTCGTCGCCGCCGGCGATTCGAGCGCCCCGATGCGCCCGGCCAGCGCCCGCAGGCCGAGGGCCTCGGCGAGCGCCGCCGCCTCCGCCAGGAGCGGCGCGGCACCGGCGCCGTCGCCGCGCGCCAGCCGCGCCCGGCCGTGCTGGTGCAGCGTGTGGCTCAACCAGGTGAGCATGCCCGTGCGCCGGTTGAGCTCCGTGGCGCGCCGGAAGTGATCCTCCGCGCGGTCCCACTCGCCCAGCGTCGCCGCGAGCATGCCCAGGTAGCGATCGGCCGCGCCGTAGCAGGCGACCAGGTGGCCGATCATCACGTTGGCGCCGGTGAGTGGCGCGAGCTCCGGGTAGACGAGCGCGGCCGTCTCCTCGTCTCCGAGCGCCGTGCAGGCGTCGGTCAGGTACGTGAGCGAGGCGAGCCAGAGTGACTCGCGGAGCGTGTCCAGCCCGTCGACGCGCACGCGCTCGAGCTCTCGCCGCGCCTCGGCATGCATGCCGAGCTCCACGAGCACGGAGACGAGCCCCGGCCGCCACGGCCCGCTGCTCCCGACCTGGCCGGCCAGCAGCCGCACGACCGGCGCGAGCTCCGCCAGGCGCCCCTGCTCACGGCGGATGCCGAACATCTGGATCCCGTGCACGCCCGACGCGTCGCGCCCGGTCAGCAGCCGGCTCCAGTCGTGCGAGCGGGCCGCCAGCGCTTGCGCGGCGTCCAGGCGACCATCGGAGAGGGCGAGCGCCGAGCCGTAGTGCGCGGCGACGTGGAGCATGAACGGCTGCGCCGTCTGCTCGGACGTCGCCTCCAACGTCGCCACCTCGCGCCGGGCGGAGTCGATGTCGCCGAGCGCCACGAACGCCGGCACGCGCCAGGACATCGCCTCGGCGCGGATCTCGGTGTCGCCGAGCTCCTCGCCGATCACCGCGGCCTCGGTGAGCATGGCGAGGATCTCCTCGAACGAGTTCGTTCCCCGCGACCAGTACGCGCCCACCAGCACGGTGGCCAGGCCGGCACGGTCGTGCAGCTGCCGGGCCATGCCGATGGCGCTCGTGCGCACGATCGCCGCGCGCTCGTGGTCGCCACGGAAGTCCCGCGCGCGGGCGAGCCCGCTCAGGAGCCGGACGCGCAGCTCGGAGCTGGCCTCGCCGAGCGCCGCGGCCGCCTCCTCGAGCAGCTCCACCGCGCCCTGATCGGCGATGCCGGGGCGCCAGCAGGCGTCCTCGTAGCCGATCGCGGCGCGCGCGAGCAGCTGCGCGTCGCCCAACTCGCGGGCGATCTCCGCCGCGGTCCTCAGCGCGTCCTGCGCGTCGAGCGCCTTGCCGGCGCGATGGCAGGCGGTCCCGAGCTCGATGAGCACCTCGGCCCGGCGCTCCGGGCTCTCGATGCGCAGCTCCAGCGCGGTGAGCAGCCGCGCCACCGCCTCCTCGAACGCGAGCGCCTCGGTGGCCGCCCGGGCGGCGAGCACGTTGTAGTCGACGCCGCGCCGGGAGCCGTCGAGCGGCGCCGCGAGGGCGAAGTGGTGGGCGAGGTCGGCGAGCGCGCGGCCCGAGCGCGCATCGTCGCGCTCGAGCGCCTCGCCGACGCGGAGGTGCAGCTCGGCGCGGCGCACGCCGGTGAGCCGGTCGTACAGGGCCCGCCGCACCAGCTCGTGGGCGAAGCGGTAGGTCAGCGTCCGTGACGGGAGCTCCTCGATCATCCCGCTGCGCACGGCCTCGTCGAGGCGCGCGAGCAGCTCGGAGTCCGGGACGCCGGAGCCCCGCCGGACCACGTCGAGCCCGAACTCGCCGCCGGCGGTCGCGGCCAGCTCCAGCAGCTCGGCGGTCCCGCCGGCCAGGCGAGCGAGCCGCTGGTTGACGACCTCCCGCACGCTCTCCGGGGTGCCGAGGTCCACCGTCGAGCCGGTCAGCCGCACCGTGCCGTCGACGATCTCGACCGCGTCGGTCTCCACGAGCGCGCGCCACAGCTCGCAGACGAGGAAGGGGTTGCCCTCGGTGAGGTCGCCGATCGCCTTCGCGAGCTGGGGCGGCCCGGCGCCGACCTCGCCGCCCGCGGCGCGCCGGATGAACTCGGTCACCTCCTCGTCGGAGAAGCCGGCGACGCGCATCCGGACGACGGCGTCGGACCGGCGCAGGTCGGCGAGCGTCTCCGCGAGCGCCTCGGGGACGTCGGCCTCGGCGTCGCGGAACGTCGCGAGCACCAGCAGCCGCGCGCTGCCGGCCGCGCGCGCGAGGTAGCGCAGGAGCAGGAGCGTAGGCGTGTCGGCCCAGTGCCCGTCCTCGAGGACGAGCAGCACCGGGCGCCGGTGGCTGATGCCGGTGAGGACGTTGGCCACGGTCGTGTGCAGGCGGTGGCGCTCGGTGTCCGGATCGGCCGCCACCGGTGGCGACAGGCCGCCGACCCGGGCCGGCAGGTCGGGCAGCAGCCGTGTCAGCTCCCCGCCCGTGGCGCCGAGCGCGGCCCGCAGCTCGTCCGGATCGGCGGCCCGGACGAGCTGGCCGAGCGCCTCGACGAACGGTCCGTACGGCGTGCGCACCACGGCGTCGCAGGCGCCGGACAGGACGAGGACGCCGTCGCTCTCGGCCTCGGACGCCAGCTCGCGGACCAGGCGGCTCTTGCCCGAGCCGGGCTCGCCGCCCAGCAGCACGACGCGCCCGCCGTCGCCCTCCGCTCGCGGCAGCAGCGTCCGCAGCGTCCGCAACTCCGCAGAGCGTCCGACGAACGGGAACGTCGAGGTCAGGCGAAGCGAGCCAGAGAGATCGGGCATTGCGGCGATCGCGACCGACCATAGTCAAGACTGATCATCCGTGCCGGATCTTTCGGGCCGAGGCCTCACGAAAGTGGGTCAGCACACGTCATGACAGCCGGTTGCGACGCCCGTACCGTCGGCTCCACATTCGCCAAACGAAATTGGAGCACACATGAGCACCGTCATGACACCCGCGGCGACCGCCCGCCGTGAGTTCTCGCGGTTCAGCGGACGGCTGGTCGGGCCCGGGGACGCCGGCTACGACGAGGCGCGCAAGGTCTACAACGCGATGATCGACCGGCGCCCGGGCCTGGTCGCCCAGTGCACGAGCGCCGACGAGGTCGCGCAGATGGTCAGCTTCGCGCGCGCCCACGGCCTGCCGCTGGCCGTCCGCGGCGGCGGCCACAACGGCGCCGGGCTGGGCACGTGCGACGAGGGCGTCGTCATCGACCTCTCCCCCATGCGCGACGTCCAGGTCGACCCGCAGGCGCGCACGGTCCGCGTCGACGGCGGCGCCACGTGGGGCGAGGTCGACCAGGCCACGGGCGAGCACGGGCTCGCCACGCCGAGCGGCATCATCTCCACGACCGGCGTCGGCGGCCTCACGCTCGGCGGCGGCCTCGGCCACCTGACCCGCAAGTTCGGGCTCACGATCGACAACCTGCTCGAGGCCGACGTCGTGCTGGCCAGCGGCGAGCGCGTGCGCGCGAGCGCCGACGAGCATCCCGACCTCTTCTGGGCGATCCGCGGCGGCGGCGGCAACTTCGGCGTCGTGACGTCGTTCGTGTTCCGCCTCCACGAGGTGGGCACCGTGGTCGCCGGGCCGACGCTGTGGTCGATCGACGACGCCGAGCAGGTCCTGTCGGTCTACCGCGAGTTCCTGCCGGCCGCGCCGCGCGAGCTCAACGGCTTCTTCGCGTTCCTCAGCGTGCCGCCCGGGCCGCCGTTCCCCGAGGAGCTCCACCTGCGCAAGGTGTGCGCCGTGGTGTGGTGCTACGTCGGCGGCGAGGAGGACGCGGCGGCGGCGATGGCCCCGATGCTCGACGCCCTCCCCGAGCCGCTGCTGCACGGGGCCGCGCCGATGCCGCACGCCGCGCTGCAGAGCGCGTTCGACGGCGTCTACCCGGCCGGGCAGCAGTGGTACTGGCGCGCCGACTTCGTCAACGAGATCCCCGACGAGGCCGTCGCGGCCCACGCCCGGTTCGGCGCCGCGATGCCGACGTGGCAGTCGACGATGCACCTCTACCCGATCGACGGCGCCGTCCACGACGTGGCGTCCGACGACACCGCGTGGAGCTACCGCGACGCGCAGTGGGGCTCGGTCTTCGCCGGCGTCGACCCGTCGGCCGACAACGCCGGCGCCATCAAGGACTGGACCGTCGACTACTTCGACGCGCTGCACCCCCACTCCGCCGGCGGCGCCTACGTCAACATGATGATGGACGAGGGCCAGGAGCGCGTCCGCGCAAGCTACCGCGACAACTACGACCGCCTCGCCCGGATCAAGGCGACCTACGACCCCGACAACGTGTTCCGGATCAACCAGAACATCCAGCCGTCCGCGTAGCTCCTCCGGGATGCCCGCGTTGCGGCCGAGGAGGGCGGCGATGTGCCGCCCTCGTCGACCGCAACGCGGGCGCGGGAGGTGACGGCGCGGGGTGAGCTGGTCTCCATCGCGGAGGACCGACGGCGTCGCAGGCGTTGGAAACGTGTCGATGTTCGATGGCGGACGGATCGGACCTGATCGTCTGCATGCCTCTTGACACGGAGCTGCGCTGAGTGTTGGGTGGCGTCGTCCGCGGAGCGGACGACCGGTCGATGGCCTGCCCGGGGATGAGATCTCTAGTGGGGGTGGGCTGTGGGCGCTTTGCGGTCGCGTTACGTGCTGCTCGTTTCGCTGTTGGGATGTTCGGCGGCGTTGTTGGTGGCGTTGCTGACCGGGGTGTCGTCGGGTGCGGCGACGCCGGTGGCGAAGGCGCCGGCCGCGGTGGCGCCCGCAAGCGATGAGCTCAAGCCGTCGCGGGAGCAGCGCGATCTCGGCGACGAGGTCGTGGGCGATCGCACGGCGAGCTCGCGGACGTTTCGCGACGCGGATGGTTCGATGACGACGCGGGTCTATCCGCAGCCGGTCAACTTCCGCGAGGGCAAGGAGTGGCGGGCGATCGACAACACGCTGGTCGATGCGGCCACCGACGGCTATGTCCATCGCCGCGCCAACGACGGCGATGTGTTGATCCCCAAGCAACTCTCGGACCCGTTTCGCGTGAGCCAGGGCGGTGACTGGCTGCGGTTCTCGTTGCGCGGCGGCCGGGGCGGCGCCGAGATCGCAGGCGACTCGGTCACCTACCCCGACATCGCCGACGGTGTCGATGCGCGCTATCAGGCGGTCAACTCGGGGATCAAGGAGACGCTGACGCTGGCCGGCGCCAATGTGCAGCGGGAATTCGTCTATGACGTGCAGGCCGGCGCCGGTCTTGCGCCCCGCCGTGCCGCGGACGGTTCGATCGCCTTCGTCGACGGGCAGCAGCGTGCGCGGTTCTCCTTCGGCGCGCCGGTGGTGTGGGACTCGGCTGCGCGGCCGTCGGTGTCGCACGCCTCAGAGCTCGCGATCGCGGCTGTGGCCGGGGGCTGGCGGCTGACCTTGAGCGTCGATGAGCAATGGCTGAAGGACTCCTCTCGTGCCTTTCCGGTGATCGTCGATCCCAACGTTCAGTGGATCGTCGGCGGGGAGATGCGCTACAGCGGCGCGCCGCGCGACTGCACGTTGTCGAGCGCCACCCCGACCGCTTCGCTGTGTGCCGATCCGACGCTCAAGGTCGGCAGCGATGCGGCCGGCACCTCCCGGGCGAACCTGTACTTCAACGCCCGGTCGGTGATCCCGCAGGACGCCACGATCTATGACGCGACGCTGCTGATGCACGCCTCGGGCTCTGGGACGGTGCCGGCGTCGAATCTGCGGGTGCGGCGCCTGAGCAGCGATTGGACCAACGCCGCGACGTGGACCACCCGCAACGGCAGCACGCCCTGGGGCACCGCGGGCGGTGACGTCGGCAGCGAGGTCGGCCCGGCGACGTCGATCTCCAGCCTGAACACGTGGAACTACTGGCGCGTGCCCGTCGAGATCGTGCAGAGCTGGATCTGGGGCGATCAGCCCGACTTCGGCCTGCAGGTCGCCGCCGACGCCGGCTCCCCGACCCAGGCCTATACGTTCGAGTCCACCGACGGCGACCCGTACAAGTGGCCGGCGCTGGATCTCTACTGGCGCGAGGACGAGGGCGCCAAGAGCTACTACACGCAGGACACCCAGCAGCTGTCTGATCGCTCTCAGCTGGCCGTCAACGTGGCCAACGGCAACCTCACCTACTCGGTCAACGACCTGCAACTGCCCGGTACCGCCGGACTGAACCTCGGGATCGATCGCACCTGGAGTGCGGTCGAGAACTACACCCCGGGCACGTTCGCCCGCGGCTGGTCGGAGACCTACCACCAGACCTATGTGCATCGAGACGCCGATGACTCGCTGTTCTTCTCCGATCCGACCGGCGCTCACTACCGCTTTGCCACCGCTACGGCGGCAGGGACCTTCGTCAGCCCGTCTGGGCTCAGCGCGACGATGTGCACGATCGGCGTCGCCAGCGGATGTGGGACCGACGGCGTCAGCGGCGGCGTGAAGTACAAGCTGACCTACAACAAGAGCGGGCTGCGCTACTACTTCTGGGATCCGTCCGGACAGCTCGGCGCAATCAGGGACAAGAACAACAACACCATCGACCTGGATTGGCAGAACACCACCACCACGATCTCCGGCACCCAGGGCCGCCACGTGACGTTCGACCTCGACAGCGACAGCTACACGACGTCGCTGACCGACGGATCGCGCTCGGTCAACTACACCCGGGGTGGCGCCGACCCGGACTGGCTGCAAAGCGCCACCGACCCCAACGGCAAGACGACACAGTACGACTACAACTCCGACGGGTACCTGACCAAGATCACCGACCCGCTCGGTCACCAGACCCGCATCGAGTGGGAATGGGTCGCAGACTTCGGTTCTTGGCGAGCCACCAAGATCATCCGCGTGCTCGACAGCACCGACCCCACCAACCCGGCCAAGAACCCGACCACCAGCTACAGCTACGACCCGGCCAACCACAAGACCGTCGTGACCAACCCGGTCGGCAACAGCACCGCCTCGCCGACGACCGACGGTCAGACGACCTACATCTACGACAAGCAGCTGCGTGTCACCAGGGCCACCAACCCCAAGGGCCTCGACGCCGAGACGACCTGGACCGACAACAGCGACGCCCAGACCTTCGGCGACCTCGCCGGCACCGCCAACCAGAACCTCGCCACGCTGGCCTACGATGCCGGCGGCCTGGGCAATCTCACCTCGGCCGAGGACAAGTCGGGGGCCAAGTCGACCGCCGACTACTACGCCGGCGGCGCCGGCTTCCCGCAGTCGCAGTACGCGATCAAGCACGCCACCAACGCCAACGGCCAATCGCAGTACTACACCTACGACGGCGCGGGCAACCTCTCGACCATCAAGGACGCCGACGCCAGCGACCCAGAGCATCCGACGGTGCGCAACACCGTCACGTTCGGCTACGGCTCATCCGGCGTCGACGGCACGGTCCGGACGGCGACCAACGCCGGCAACGCCACGACCTTCGGCTACACCAACCACCAGCTGACCTCGGTCACGCCGCAGGCCGACTCGGGCAACAGCATCCTCGGCGCGACCGCCCTGACCTACGACAGCCTGGGACGGGTCCGCACGCTCACCGACGGCAAGAGCATCACCCACACCTTCGACTATGACCCGCTGGATCGCGTCACCAAGGATGCCGTCAACGCAACGACCTACATCACGTACACGTGGGACGCGGTGGGCAACCTCAAGCAGCGCAAGGAGGTCAACGGCTCCTCCACGACCACGACGGATTACTGCTACGACGACATCAACCGCCGCACGTCCGAGACGTTCCCCGGCTACACCAACAGCTACAGCTACACCCTCAACGGCCAGCTGCTGAACCTGACCGAGCCCAGCGGCATCACCGGCTACGAGTACGACGCGCTGGACCGCGTCAGCAAGATCACCGACCCTCAAAGCGCAGCGGTCACCTACAGCTACGACGACACCGGCACGGCCACCGACCCCCGCAGCCGCACCGTCACGTTGCCAGACAGCAGCATGACCCAGCGCACCGACTTCGACCTCGCCGGCAAGCCCAAGCGCATCATCGTCAAGTCGGGCACCACGATCCGGTCCCAGCTCGATTACGAGTACGGATGGACCGACCACAGCTCCACCGGCCAGACCGGCCAGCAGATCACCAAGGTCACCGATCTGGCCGGCAACGTCACCACCTACGCCTACGGCCAGGACGGCGAGCTGACCGACGCCAAGACCACCGCGGCGGGCGGCTCGGTCACCGAGCGCGTCTATGAGTACGACGACGCGACCAACCGCACCAAGCTCACGCTCAAGCGCACCAGCCAACCCGACGCGATCACCACCTACAAGTACAACCGCGTCAACCAGCTCTGCTGGACATTCGCAGGCACCAGCGCCAACGCCTGCAACAGCGTCCCGACCGGCGCCACCGGCTCCACCTACGACGCCAACGGCAACCAGCTCACCGGCGGCCCCGGCGGCGCCTTCGGCTACGACAGCTGGAACCGCACCACCACCATCGGCACCACCAACCTCGGCTACCTCTCCCCCACCCAAGGCGAGCTGATCAGCTACGGCACCACCAACTACACCAACAACGCCCTCGGACTCTCCGGCCAGGTCACCGGCACCGCCAAGACCTACTACGTCCGCGACCCCTCCGGCGCCGTCGTCGCCCAGCGGCGCTACACCAACAACACGCCCGTCGACACCGACTACCTGACCACCGACGCGCTCGGCTCGACCATCGGACTCGTCAACGGCACCAGCACCAGCCCCGTCCGCGACTACAGCTACGACCCCGACGGCAACGCCACCAGCACCGGCAGCGGCCCCACCACCGACATCCGCTTCGCCGGCGGCCAAGCCCTCCCAGCCGGCCTCTACCACTACGGCGCCCGCTACTACAACCCCAACACCGCCCGCTGGACCCAACAAGACCCCCTCAACCAGATCGACAGCCTCACCGAAGCCAACCGCTACGGCTACGTCGGCGGCGACCCAACAAACCTCACGGATCCCTCCGGGTGCAAGCCGAGGGTACTGCCGTGCGTAGCTACCTGTGCCATCCATCATTGTGGCGACACGCTAAGGGTGTCTCAGTGCCTGCAACTCGCACACTCAACGGCCGGGTTCATTCTCTGTGTGAAGGGCTACTGCAACGCAAAGTTCTTCTTGTGCGCCGCGAAATGTCTCCACTACGGGCTCCCGCCAATTATTCCGTTGCTAGGCTAGGTATGGGTTGAGCGCTCCCATCGCCATTGCGTTCGACCGAGTCGGCGCGGCCGCCTGCAAAGTCTTTGTCGCACCGACACGTGACGCTCGAGGTGAAGACGCCTTGAGGGCGTCCGGGACCGTCGGGTTCGAATGTGAAATCGCGCAGCTACGGGAGCGTCCGCTGCCCGCAGTCGTCGCCGATAGGAGCAATCTGGAGTCCGTGCGCCGCATGAAGAACGAGTGGCAGGACGCTTACTACTCCAGCGGACGGGTCGTGCGGCAGCAGGCGGGTCAGTGGACCGAAGTGAGACTCGGTTCCGAAGCGCGTGCGCCTACCGATCCGTTTTGGACTCTTCACGCCGCGCGGGGCTTCACCGCCGACACGGCGGCCACGCTTGCATCGGGCTCGTGGGAACTCAGCGGTCACATTGACCTCCGCCGAGCGGGGCATCTCACCCGGGATTTCGGGATTGGCGCGCTAAGGGCATCGCTGCTGCGATCGTCATCGTGGGAGCGAAATATCCCTGCGGTCGTCGAGCTGGAGCCTTCAGGCCGCTTATCGAGTATCGCTTACTCGCGCGCCACGGCTGGGAGCGTTCTCTGGTTGCGTCTAGATCTCTACGCCTACGGCGACGTGTCGCCACCAACGATGCCCACCCTCTAATGCAGCTTCGCCAAAGGTGGACGTCTCCCGCGTTGGTGGACCACGCCTCCGCCGAACCCGGGATGGCACAGGGCGCCTGCCATGGGCTTCCTCGGTAGGTGCCGTCGCACCTCAAGGTCAGCGCACCGGTGGCAGCTGCGTGCCTCGCCTATGGGACCGTCAAGCTTGTCTCGGGGCGCTAGAGGGATGCGCGGCCAGCGGCTTTCGGCGGCCCTCGGCTCGTTGATCCTCGGACTGTTGATCGCGAGTGCTGTCACCACGGGTCTCGTGGCAGGTGGGGCGCTCGCCATCGCGATTGGCGTCGCCGGCTTTGGGCTTGCAGAACTCGCTGCAACGGCGCTTGAACGTCGCAAGCATCGCTCGTGAGGACCGGCTTGAGGCGCCGGCGAACGAACGCCCCGACGTCCAAGCCTGGTGGCCCCCACGGGCGGCGACGGTGGTGCAGCGCCGTGCCGAGACTCTCGATCAGCTTCGGACATCGGTAACACCGGTGCAACATCCTGAGCAGCCGCTCGACTAGGCTACCGGCGTCCCGGGAGCCGTCGAGCCTGGGCGCCGTTCGACCTTTGGCTTGCACCGATTTCTGGGAGGAAACCGATGAAGACGTTTCTCGCGGTGGCGCTGGTGTTCTCGTCCCTGCTGGCTCTCCCGGGAGGGGCCGCCGCCGACAAGCCGCGGGACACGAAGTCGCGAGACAAGGACACGCACGTCCAGCTGCTCGCCATCAACGACCTTCACGGGCACCTCGCGCCGAACACCCCGGGGACGATCCAGGTCGGCTGCTGCAATCCCGTCATGTCCGGCGGCGTGCGGACCGGCTGGACGCAGAAGACCGTGCCGACGGGGGGCATCGCCTACCTCGCCACGCACATCAAGGCGCTGCGGGCGACGAACCCGAACACGCTCACGGTCGGCGCCGGCGACCTGATCGGCGCCAGCCCCCTCGTCTCGGCGCTCTTCCACGACGAGCCGACGATCGAGGCCATGAACTCGATCGGGCTCGACGTCAGCGGCGTCGGCAACCACGAGTTCGACGAGGGCGTGGACGAGCTGCATCGGATGCAGTACGGCAACCAGCACGGCGGCGACGGCTGCCATCCGATCGACGGCTGTCAGGACGGGACGCCGTTCGCGGGCTCCACCTTCCAGTACCTCGCCGCGAACGTCTTCTACGCCGGCACGAACACCACGATCCTGCCGCCGTACGAGGTGCGCACGGTCGGCAACGCCAAGATCGCCTTCATCGGGCTGACGTTCGAAGGCACGCCGACCGTCGTGACGCCGAGCGCCGTCGCCGGGCTCGAGTTCCGGCCCGAGGTCGCGACCGTCAACACGCTGGTGGACAAGCTACGCAGCCAACAGGGCGTCAAGGCGTTCGTCGTGCTGCTGCACCAGGGCGGCGCCCAGCGGCCGCCCGCGCCGCCGGCGGCGTCGACGACGCCGACCGGCAACGAGTACACCGACGTGAACGGCTGCGTGAACTTCAACGGGCCCGAGATGCAGTCGATCGCCCAGGGCCTCGACCGGCGCGTCAGCGTGATCATCAGCGCCCACACGCACCAGCCCTACGTCTGCACGATCGCCGGCAAGCTGGTGACGAGCGCGGCCTCCTTCGGCCGTCTCGTCACAGACATCGACCTGACGATCGACCACGAGTCCAAGGCCGTCACCGCGGCCACGGCGAGCAATCAGATCGTCACGCAGGACGTGCCGCAGGATCCTGCCGCCAAGGCGATCCTCGACAAGTACACCAACCTGTCGGCGCCGCTCGCCAACCGGGTCGTCGGCAGCATCACGGCCGACATCCGCTCGGCGCGCGACAACCCCGGCGGCCAGAACGCGGCCGGCGAGCAGCTGATGGGCGACGTGATCGCCGACGCCATGCTGGAGGCGACCACGCCGAGCGACTTCGGCTCCGCCGTCGCGGCGTTCATGAACTCGGGCGGCGTGCGGTCGGGCCTGCTGTACAACCAGATCAGCGGCGGCGAGCAGCCCGGCGAGGTCACCTACGCGGAGGCCTTCACGGTGCAGCCGTTCGGCAACACGCTCGTGGTCAAGACCTGCACCGGACAGCAGATCTACGACGTGCTCAACCAGCAGTTCAACAACCCGTCCGCCGGATCCAGCCGGATCATGCTGCCCTCGGGCAACGTCCACTACCAGTGGACCACCGCCGACGGCCCCCACGTCGTCGACGGATCCGTGTCCTTCGACGGCGGCACCACCCCCATCGACAAGACCTCCAGCTACCGCGTCGTCGTCAACAACTTCATGGCGGACGGCGGCGACGGCTACATGGTCTTCACCTCATGCACCGAGCCGCTCGGAGGCGAGGTCGACCTCGACGCGTTCGCCCGCTACCTCGGCGCGCACTCGCCGCTCACCCCGCCGACGCCGAACCGGATCGAGAAGGTGGGGTAAGCAGTCGTTCGGATGACGAGTGGGCCCTCGCCGGCGGCCGGCGGCCGGCGGCGAGGCCCACCAGCGCGGATGCATCCCGCCGTCGAGGGCCACGACCTTGCTCGTCAGGTAGGCGTTGCGCAGCATCGCGACCGCCATGTCGGCGACCTCCGCCGGCCGGCCGAGCCGGCCGACCGGGATCGCGCGCGCCAGGTAGCCCGGGTCGCCGGGGAGCATGTCGGTGTGCTCGATCAGCGCCGGCGCGATCGCGTTGACCGTGATCCCGGCCTCGGCGACGCGCGACGCCAGGTGGTGCGTGAGCCCGATCAGCCCCGCCTTGGACGCCGCGTAGTGCGGGCCCACGATGCCGCCCGTGAACGCGGCGACCGAGGAGACGAAGAGGACCCGGCCCCAGCCGCGGTCGGCCATCCCCGGGATCACGCGCCGCGCGAGCAGGTACGGCGCGCGCAGGTTGATGGCCATCGTCTCGTCCCACGCGCCGGCGTCGACCTCGTCGAACGTCGCGCGATGCGCCAGCCCGTGGTTGGCGACCAGCGCGTCCACCGGGCCGAGATCGCGCTCGACCTGGTCGATCAGCAGGTCCGACGCACGCGGGACCAGCAGGTCGGCCGGCACCGCGATCGCGCGCCCGCCGCCGCGGATGATGTCCTCGGCGATCGTCCGCGCCAGCTCGTCGCGGTCGCGGTAGTGGACGGCGACCGCCATGCCCTCTTCGGCCAGCCGCCGGCACAGCGCCGCGCCGATGCCGCCGCTGCCCCCGGTGACCAGTGCCACGCGCCCGTCGAGCATGTTGGAGCGCAACCTACCGCGCCGCGCAATGCGCCCTTGCATCTGACATATGAATCAGGTTTCATGTTGTCAAGCAGCCCGGCAAGTCCGAGCAAGAGGAGGCACACGACATGCTGCTCGAGGTCGAGGACGTCCGAGTCACCTATGGCGGCTCCGTCCTGGCGCTCGACGGCGTGAGCTTCTCGGTCCCGGAAGGCGGTACGGTCGCTCTCCTGGGCGCCAACGGGGCGGGCAAGAGCACGGCCCTGCGCGCCGTGACCGGGCTCCTCCGCTTCCACGGCGGCCAGGTGACAGCCGGCTCGATCCGCTTCGCGGGCCGCTCGATCATGCGCACCGACGCCGCCGCCCTGGTCGCCGCCGGCATCGGGCAGGTGCTCGAGGGCCGGCGCGTCTTCGCCGACCTCACGGTCGCGGAGAACCTGCGCGTCGGCGCGTTCCCAGGCCGTGCGCGCCGCCGGGAGCGTGAGATCCGCGAGGAGCTCACCGAGCTCTTTCCCGTGCTGGCGGAGCGCTCCGACCAGCCCGCGGGCCTGCTCAGCGGTGGCCAGCAGCAGGTGCTGGCCATCGCGCGCGCGCTCATGTCGCAGCCGCGGCTGCTCCTGCTCGACGAGCCGTCGCTCGGCTTGGCTCCGCGGGTCGTCGCCGAGATCGCTCAGGCGCTGCACGCGATTAACGAGCGGGGTTGCGCACTGCTGCTGGTCGAGCAGAGCACGGCGCTCGCCCTGCGTGCGACCGAGCACGCCTATCTCCTCGAGACCGGACGCGTCCGCGCGCAGGCCCCCACCGCCGAGCTGCTCGCCGACGAGCGCGTACGCGCCTCCTATCTCGGAGCTCCCGCCGTGCTCAGCCGCGCGGAGGCGGTGCCGAGATGACCGTGAGCGCCGCACCGGTCCTCGAGGTCCGCGACCTGACGCTCCGGTTCGGCAGCGTCACCGCCTTTGCGGACTTGAGCTTCGATGTCGGCCGCGGCGAGCTGTTCGCGGTCATCGGGCCCAACGGGGCGGGCAAGACGTCGCTCTTCAACGTCCTGTCGCGCGCATACGTCCCCACCGCGGGCAGCGTGCGCTTCGAGGGCGCCGACCTGCTGCGCCTGCGCATCTCGGCGCTGGCCGGCGCGGGCGTCGCGCGCACCTTCCAGAACCTCGGGCTGTTCGGGGAGCTCACCGCGCTCGAGAACGTCCTCATCGGTCGCCATCACCTGATGCGCTCGGGGACGCTGCGCAGCGGGCTGTGGCTGGGATACGCGCGCCGCGAGGAACGCCGCCATCGCGCCGCCGCGATGGAGGCGCTCGAGTTCGCCGGCATCGGCCATCACGCGCACACCCCCACGGGCACCCTGCCGTTCGGCATCCAGAAGCGCGTGGAGATCGCCCGCGCGCTGGCCATGGAGCCCAAGTTGATGCTGCTCGACGAGCCAGTCGCCGGCATGAGCGTGGCCGAGCGCGAGGAGATCACGGCGCTCGTGCGCCGCCTGCACCACGAGCGCGACCTGACCCTGCTGCTCGTCGAGCACGACATGGGGATGGTCATGCGGATCGCACAGCGCGTGCTGGTGCTCGACTTCGGACGCATCATCGCCATCGGCACGCCGGCCGAGATCCAGCGCGACGAGCGCGTCATCCGCGCCTATCTGGGCGAGGAGTTCGAGTTCGCCCAGGCCGAACGGCTACCGGAGGTGCGCCGATGACGGCCTTTCTCCAGCTGCTCTTCCAGGGCATCGCGCTCGGGTGCATCTACGCGCTCGTCGCGCTCGGGTTCACCGTGGTCTACCGCGCCAGCAAGGTCATCAACTTCGCGCAGGGCAGCCTGTTGCTGGTCGGCGCCTACCTCGTCTCGGTGCTGGCGACCGGCCTGAACCTGCCGTTCGCGTTGGCGGTGATCGCCGCGATCGCGCTGCTCGCGGCGGGCGGCGCCGTCTTCCAGATGATGGTGCTTCGGCGGGTGCTCGGGGAGCCCGTGTTCGTGCTCGTCATGATCACGATCGGCCTGAGCATCGTCATCAACTCGGCGATCCCCGCGATCTTCGGCGGCAACGCCCGGATCCTCGGGGACCCATGGGGCGCCTCCGCCGTGAACGTGGGCGGCGTCACGTTCAACTGGGTGCGTATCTGGACGGTGCTCTGCACCGGCCTCATCCTGGCGCTGTTCTTCGCCTTCGACCGCTTCTCGCGCTACGGGCTGGCGATGCGCGCGACGGCCGCCGACGAGGAGGCGGCGATGGCGGTCGGCGTGCCCGTGCGGCGTGTGTACGCGCTGACCTGGGCGATCGCGGGCGGCATCGCTGCGGTGGGCGGCATGTTCCTGGCCGGCTTTCCCAGCTCGGTGAACCCGGCGCTGGGAGACGTCGCGCTGCGCGCGTTCCCGGCGGTCATCCTCGGCGGCCTCGACTCGCCGCCCGGCGCGGTCGTGGGCGGCATCACGATCGGGGTCGTCGAGGTCATGTCGTCGGGCTATGCGCCGGGATTCCTGGGTAGCGACTTCGCCGCCGTCGCGCCCTATGTCGTGATGATCCTCGTGCTCCTCAGCAGGCCCTACGGCCTGTTCGGCACTCCGCCGGTGGAGCGGGTATGACCGGGCCTGCTCTCCGACGGCGACGCTTCGGTGCGAGGATCGGTGCGAAGAGCGCAGCGGTGCTCGCGGTCGCGATCCTCGCGATCGTGCTCCCGTTCGGCCTCAACGCCTTCCAGCTCACCACCGCGACGTTCGTGCTGATCGCGGCGATCGGCGCGCTCGGGCTCAACGTCCTCACCGGCTACACGGGCCAGATCTCGCTGGGGCACGCGTTCTTCCTCGCCGTGGGCGCGTACACGGCCGCAGTCCTGGGAGGAAACGACCATCTGACCGCCGCGATCTGGCTGCCGGCCGCAGGCGTGGTCGCGGCCCTCTGCGGGGCGCTCGTCGGGCCGACGGCGCTGCGCCTCCGCGGCCTCTACCTCGCGATCGTCACGATCGGCCTGGTCTTCATCGGGCAGCACATCTGGTTCAACGTCGCAGCGATCTCCGGCGGCCCCGGCGGGCGCTCGTTCCCGCCGGTCACGTTCGGTTCGTTCGACTTCTCAGCCGGGCAGCAGCTCACGCTCGGCGGGCTCGTCATCGACCACAACGGCCTCTACTACTACCTCGCGCTGATCATCCTGGCGGCGGCCATGCTCTTCGTCTGGAACCTCACGCGCGGCCGGCCGGGACGCGCGATGCAGGCGGTGCGCGACCGCGAGATCGCGGCGGCGATCATGGGAGTGGACCTCGCCCGCACCAAGATGAACGCCTTTGTGATCTCGTCGTTCCTGACGGGCGTGAGCGGCGCGCTGTACGCCTCGTACCTGTCGTTCGCCACCCCCGGCCAGTGGAGCCTGCTGCTCTCGGTCCAGTACGTCGCGGCGATCATCGTCGGCGGGATCGGCACGGTCTGGGGCGCCCTGCTGGGCTCGATCGTGATCTTCGCGCTGCCCTCGGTCCTGCAGTCGCTGATCCCGCAATCCTCGTCCGGCGGGCTGCCGATCGACGACATCACGTCGATCGCCTACGGGGTGCTGATCATCGCCTTCGTCGTCCTGGAGCCGCACGGGGTCGTCGGGCTCGGCCGCCGTGTCGCGTCGCTGTGGGCGCGCGTCGCTGGGGGTGCCGGCGAGGGCGGAAGGCTGTCACAGGAAGCCCAGGCAATCGAGACGGGAGAGGCAACATGGGCAGGGTGAAGATGCGCCCGCTGGCTGCGGTCTGCGCGGCGGGAACGATCGCAATCGGCCTCGCTGCGTGCGGGACCGGCTCCAGCGGCGGCGGAGGCTCCGGCGGAGGCGCAGGGGTCAAGACCGGCCCCGGGGTCGACGCCAAGACGAAGACCATCTCGCTCGGCGTCCTCAGCCCGCTGTCCGGGCCGGTGGCGGCGATCGGGAAGCCGCTGACCGCCGGCCAGGAGACCTACTTCCACGCGGTGAACGCCGCCGGCGGAGTCGACGGCTGGAAGGTCAAGCTCATCGAGCAGGACACGAAGTACGACCCCCAGACCGAGGTGCAGGCCTACAACCGCATCGCCGGCAACGTGGCATTCATCGCACAGTCGCTGGGCAGCCCGACGACCAAGGCGATCCAACCGCTCGCCACCCAGCAGAAGATGCTGATCGGCGCCGCCGCGCAGGACTCGTCGCTCGTCACCGATCCGATGATGGCGGTGATCGGCACGCCCTACGCGATCGACAACGCCAACGCGCTGGACTACATCGCCAAGCAGAAGGGCGGCAAGAACGCCAAGGTCGGGATCATCTACCAGAACGACGCCTACGGCGAGGACGGGTTGCGCGGCTATCAGGCGGGCCTGAAGGCGTACCACCTCAACAGCGTGGGCGAGACCACGTACAAGGTCGGCGACACCGACCTCACCGCGCAGGTGCAGAAGATGCGTTCGGCAGGCGCGCGGTACGTGTTCGTCGTGGCCACTCCCAGCGTGTCCTCGACGATCGTCGGCACGGGCGCCTCGCAGGGCTACAACCCGACATGGGTGTTCCAGGGGCCGGCGTGGTCCGGGTTCCTGATGACGTCCGACGGCACCACGGGCGGCAAGCCCACCGCCGTCGCCAAGGCGCTCGGGTCCAACGTGTGGGTGCTCGGCTACGAGGCGCAATGGGGTGACATGAGCGTGCCGGGCATGGCGAAGTTCCTGGCCGATCAGAAGCGGTTCGCTCCTTCGCAGATCCCCGACTACTACTTCATGTACGGGTACTCGCAAGCGAAGATGGAGACGGCCGTCCTGCGCAAGGCGATCGCCAATGGCGACCTCACGCGCGCGGGGATCCTCGACGCCAAGCTCCACCTCGGCAAGGTCGACCTCGGCGGTCTCGTGCCCCCGCTCGACTACACCCCGCGGCTCGGCCCTGCCTCACGGATGAGCGGGATCTCCAAGGTGAGCTCCACCACCCCAGGGTTCCTGAAGGGCTTCAGCGGCTTCTACATGGGCGACGCCGCCAGAAGCATGACGTTCCAGGCAGCGCAGTGAGATGCACCGCGGATCAGCTGGGGTGGGGGCGCCCCTTGGCGTCCCCACCTACGCTTGTGCGATGACGGCATCGGCGCGCGCTGCATCAGCCGAGAGCGGCCGGCACGGGAGAAGCCGATCCGCCGGCGAGCTCACGCTCGGACGCTGGGTCCGTGACCGGGCATCGGTCACTCCGGCGCGGATCGCGATCGAGCACTGCGGCGAGCGCACGACCTACGCCGAGCTCGACGCGCGCTCGGAGCGGCTGGCGGACGCGCTTGTGCGGCTCGGTCTGCGCCAGGGCGACCGCGTCGCCTCGCTGACCGGGAATCGCCCCGAGCACGTCGAGCTGTTCTTTGCCTGCGCGAAGGCGGCGCTCGTGCTGGCGCCGCTCAGCTGGCGCCTGGCACCGGCGGAGCTCGCCTACCAGCTGGTGCACGCCGAGCCCGCCGCGCTGTTCGTCGAGCCCGAGCAAGACTCGCTCGCCGACGCCGTGCTGGCGCTGGCCGCGTCGAGGCCCTGGCGGCTGACGCTCGCGCGCGGCGAGCTGGACGCGCTCGCGCAGCCCGGTGCGACGACTCCGCCGAACGTCCCTGCGAACGACGACGATCTGCTGCTGCTCTACACGTCCGGCACCACCGGCCGCCCCAAGGGGGCGCGGCTGACCCACCGCAACTGCTTCTGGACCAACCTCAGCTTCGATCGCACCGCTGACCTGAGCGCCACGGACGTGGTCCTCCAGGTGCTCCCGCAATTCCATGTCGGTGGCTGGAACGTCCAGCCGCTGCTCGCGTGGTGGAAGGGCGCGACGGTCGTGCTCGAGTCGAGGTTCGATCCCGCGCGCGCTCTCGAGCTGATCGAGCGGAGGCGGATCACCACGATGATGGGGGTGCCGGCCAACTACCTGTTCATGGCGGGCGAGCCACGCTTCGGCGACGCCGACCTCTCGAGCCTGCGCCGGGCGATCGTGGGCGGCGCGCCGATGCCCGAGCCGCTGCTGCGCACCTGGCGCGACCGCGGGGTCGAGATCCTCCAGGGCTACGGCCTCACCGAGGCGTCCCCCAACGTCCTGTGCCTGCCACCGGAGGACGCGATGCGCAGGCTCGGCTGGGCGGGCAAGCCCTACCCGCACGTCGACGTCGCGCTCGCGGACCCCACGTCGGGTACGCTGATCGACGGTCGCGGCAGCGGCGAGCTGCTCGTCCGGGGACCGAACGTCTTCGCGGGGTACTGGCGTGACCCGGAGGGCACGCGCGTCAGCGTGCGCGACGGTTGGCTGCACACCGGCGACATCGCCGAGCGCGACGCCGAGGGCTTCTATCGTATCCGTGACCGACTCAAGGACATGTACATCTCGGGAGGCGAGAACGTCTATCCCGCCGAAGTCGAGGCCACCCTGCACGAGCATCCGGCCGTGGCCGACGCCGCGGTGATCGGCGTACCCGACGAGCGGTGGGGCGAGGTGGGCGTCGCGATCGTCGTGGTGCGCCCCGGCACGAGCCTCGACGAGCAGGACCTGCTCGCCCACTGCCGCCGGCGGCTGGCCGCCTTCAAGGCGCCCCACGTCGTGCGCTTCGCCGAGGAGCTTCCGCGCTCGGCGTCGGGCAAGCTGCTCAAGATGGAGCTGCGCGAGCGCTTCTCGCTGGGGAGGACGCGTTGAGCGACACGCGGGTCCCTGGCAGTGCCGACGGCACCGCGACGCCGCGGGGCGCTCGCACCGAGCGCGGCGCCCGCACCCGGACGCGCCTGCTCGAAGCGGCCGAGCAGGTCTTCACCGACCTCGGCTACCACGAGGCCTCGATCGTCAAGCTCGCCGAGGCCGCGGGCGTCGCGCCCGGGACGTTCTACCTGTACTTCGCCGGGAAGCAGGACATCTTCGACGAGCTCGTCGAGGAGCTCAACCGGCGCGTGCGCCACGCGATGGCCGAGGCGGCGTCGGGCGGGCGGACGCGCGCGGAGGCCGAACGCCTCGGGTTCCAGGCGTTCTTCCGCTTCACCGCCGAGCACCCCGGCCTCTACCGCGTGATCCGCCAGGCCGAGTTCGTCTCGCCTCGGGCGCTGCGCCTGCACTACGAGCGCATCGTGGCCGGCTACGCCCACGGCCTCGAAGAGGCGATGGCCAGCGGCGAGGTCGCGACCGGCGACCCCGAGGTGCTGGCGTGGGCGTTGATGGGCGTGGGCGAGATGATCGGCCTGCGCTGGATCCTGTGGGGTGACACCGACCAGATCCCCGCGGGCGTGTTCGAGGAGACGATGCGGTTCGTCCAGCGGGGGTTGGACGCGCAGGCGTGAGGCGGAGGGTCTCCCGGCGATGATCGAGGGCGTGATCCGCGGTCTCCGCCAGCGTCGGCGCGTTCCACACGAGCTGCGTGACGAGGCGGCGGCGCGTCACCTGCGGCGTGAGGCACCTTCCACAAGGCGCCAGAGGTCGTCGCAGCGTCGGACGGCAAGAAAGTTTGGGCCGAAGAAGCGCTCGTCGCTGAGCCGATACTGCCGGAATAGGACTCGCTCGGGCAGCACCCGACCGATGACGTAGCCACGCGGCTCGAGCAGCGCGTAGAAGCGCTCGAGCAGCGCGCCGGACAGCACGCCGGCATACCCGTACTCGAACTGCACCGCGCGAACTCGACCGTCACTGAGCGCCTCGTCGAAGCCGTGCAGTACACGCAAGTCGGCTCCTTCGGCGTCGACTTTCAGCAGGTCGACATGGTTGAGGCCCGCCCGCGCGAGGTACTGATCGCCCGTCTCTACACGCTCCTCGAGCCAGTCGCCCGTGTACCCATGCGGGTAGTCGACGACCGACGACAAACGATCGTCGCCGCGGTAGTACTTGACGCGCGTGATGCCGGACGTGTCAAGGAGACCGTGGTCGGCCACCACGATGCGCGGGTGATGGCCGACGCGCTCGCGCAACAGAGCGCGCGTAGGGGACGCGATCTCCAAGCAGTGAATGACGGCCTCAGGACAAGCCTGAGCCGCCGTCAACGCCCAGGCCCCGTCATGAGCACCAACGTCCAGCAGGACTCGCGCGTCCGAGGCGAGGCAGCGCAGAACGCGCAACTCGCCATTCGTCGCCGGGTTGTGATCCTCCGTGTGGAGAACCGCGGTGGCACGATACGCGGCGGCGCGCAATAGCCGGATCGCCCGGTCGTCGGTGTGGGCGGCGACCCACCGCCGCAGTGCGCCCGGCGACGAGGTACGCCGGCCCTCAGGCGGAAGCATCGTTCGCCGGCGGCGGCCCCTGACCCGGCTCGCCGCGGCTGAGGATCGCGTCGCCGATGTTCTTGACCATCTGCCGAAATCCGAGAAAGCGGCGAACCGCGAACAGCCAGAGCAGCGACACAGCGGCGGCTGAGAGCCAAACGACGAGGGTCGAGCGGTGGTGTTCCCGCCCCAGGAGCGTCACCAGGTAGGCCACGATGAAGATCGGCGGGGGAACGCCGAAGAGGAGCATCGTGTAGCGATCGGCGGCCGTCGTCGACTGAATGTAGGCAGGCTGATCCGTTGCGTGCTCGCCGTAGAGGGTCACACGAGCCGTGTCGCGATCCTTATTGATGCGCCGCAGAAAGTACTCCCAGCCGAGCATCGCCTCGCCCGCGGTGCCGCTGAGCATTGGCGCGAGCGTGAGCGCGACGTAACTGGCGAGTTTGTAGACCGCACCCGCGTGGTCAACCCAAAACAGCCATAGGAAGCATGAGACCGCCGCCAAGCCGAGCAGCACATCTGGCAGCTTTGTGAGCACGGAGAGGCCGCCACCGACCGCCGCCAGCTGCAGCGAGATGAGGGTATAAGCAAGGGTCGTGCGGTTGTTGATCTCGCTCCGCAAGCTGTCGTACTCGGAGAGCGCGATGGCACGGGCGGCGTCAGGGGCTGGCACTAAGATGCCTCTCGCGCGCCGACGCAGCGGCCGTAGAGGGCCTCGACGCGGGACACGAACGGCTGCAGCGCGAAGTTGGTGACGTGCCGGCGCCCGGCAGTGACGAGGCTTGCGCGCAGGGGCTCATCGCGCAGTATCCGCAGGGCAGCCTCAGCGAGTGCGCCCGCGTCGCCCTTCGGCACCACCAGTGCTGTGACACCGGGCTGCACGGTCTCAGTCATCCCGCCCGAGTCGCTCACAATCAGCGGGACGCCGGCGGCCATCGCCTCGAGCGGTACCAACCCGTAGGGCTCGTCCTCGAGCGTCGGGTACCACACGAGGTCGCTGGCGTGATATGCGGCCGCGATCTCATCGCGTGGGAAATCGTGAAAATGGACGTGGGCCTCGGCGCCCCTGTGACGCGCGGTGGCCCGCAACTCCTCGCGCAGCGACGCGATCTCCAAGCGATCACCGACGATCTGCTCGCTCATGCAAAGCACCAGGGATCCCCGACCTAGCGCGGCTCGCAGCAGCAAGAAGGCCTCAAGTCCCACCTCGACGCCCTTCCAGCGCAACAGCCGCGCCGGATGGAAGACCACCGGCGGCTCAAGGGCGGCGAGCGCTTGGTGAGGCGCTCCGGCAGTGGCGAACGCATCAACATCAATGCCAAGCAGCAACGTCGACGACGGCCGTGAACTCGGCAGCGCTCGACGCATGAAGTCGCTCACATAGATCAGGTGGTCCCACGGAAGCTCGACCACGCTCGGGCACAGATGCTCGCCGGTGTGGTCGTGAACGCTGTTCACCAGCGCCGGCCGGGCAGACCCGTGGTGCGCCGCCGCTCGGAAGACTGCCTCCGCGAGTTCGGTGCCAAAGTGGTGGGCGTTGTGGAGATGCACGACCTGGGGAGCAGCGGCATCGAGCACCTGGACAACGACCCGGGAGATCCCGTCCTGCAGCCCCACGCGGCTGCGCGCCCGGATCATTTCGCCCGGAGCAATCGCGGCGCGACGATGCACCGCCACTCCAGCATGCATCTCGTCGACGTCCTGGTGGCCCCCTACAAGGCAAGCGACGTTATGGCCGCGCCGCTGCAGCGCGCGTGCGAGATCGGCCAAATGCGTTTCGACGCCGCCCATCGTCGGAGGGAAGGCGTGGGCGATCATCACGATCTGCAAAGGGCGCCCGCTCGGAACGGTCCGACCGTATGGCATGGCCGCGACTGTAACGATCACGTACGCGGCTTTTCTATGGTGAGTGGGCCTCGCCCTCCAACCCGCCTCCCCCGCTCGCCGGTCGGCGCCGGCCGCCGATCAGTACGGCGTCGGGATCCAGTTGAGTGATCCCTTCGGCGGCCGCCGGTAGCCGAGGTCCTCCTGGCGCGCAGGGAGCTCGATCTCCGGGTGCACCACCTCCTCGTAGTCGACGAGCGACAGCAGGTGCGCGATGCAGTTGAGGCGGGCCCGCCGCTTGAGATCGGCGTCAACCTCGTACCACGGCGACTCCGGCGTCGAGGTGTGCTCGATCATCAGGTCCTTGGCCTTGGAGTACTCGACCCACCTGCTGCGCGAGTACAGGTCCATGGGCGACAGCTTCCAGCGTCTGCTGCGGTCCCCGATGCGGGCCCGGAAGCGCCGCTCCTGCTCCTCGTCGCTGACCGAGAACCAGTACTTGACGACTTGGATGCCCGAGCGGATCAGCATGCGCTCGAACTCAGGCACGGCGCGGAGGAACTCCCAGTACTCCTCGTCACTGCAGAAGCCCATGACACGTTCGACGCCGGCCCGGTTGTACCAGGACCGGTCGAACAGCACCATCTCGCCGCCCGCGGGAAGCTCAGCGACGTAGCGCTGGAAGTACCACTGCGTCCGCTCCCGCTCCGTGGGCGCCGGAAGCGCAGCGACCCGGCAGAAACGCGGGTTGAGTGGGTCGACGACGCGTTTGATCGTGCCGCCCTTTCCCGCCGCGTCACGACCCTCGAACACGACGACGAGCCGATGGCCGCTCTCGCGGATCCAGTCGAGCATCTTGACCAGCTCGAGTTGCAGGAGCGCCAGCTGCCGCTCGAACTCCTTCTTCGAGATGCCCGCCGTCGAGCCGTCCGCGCTCTTCGGGGTGGCCTTCCCGTTGACTGCGCTCTTCTTGGCCATGTGGCACCTACTCGGTCGGGTCTCGACGGGCCAAGCGTAGTCCGAATGGCGCTCAGCGTCGACACCGCTGGCCGGTCGCCCGGCCACCCGAAGCTGCCGACCGGGCGAGCGGCGCCCGAGGGCAAAGGCGGTTGCGCGATGGACCAGACCTTAGGAGCAGCCAGGTGCTCCCTCCGGCCATCTCGGGCCTCTACTGACGCTGCGAAAGGCGCCAAAAGCCCTGCAAATCCACCACATAGCTGGGCGGGGACTCGAACCCCGGACCTCACGATTATGAGTCGTGCGCTCTAGCCAGCTGAGCTACCCAGCCAAGGGGCGCGGAGTCTAGCGCGACGGGTGTACGGGGTCGCCCCTCCCTCGTCAGTCGCCCATGACGCCGATGATGTGCTCGATGCCCGGCGTGGGTGAGGTCACCGGGTCGGCGCGGACGAGGAAGATGGATGCGGTGCCCTGGGCGTCGAGGGTCGCCACGACGTTGGCGATGGAGCCCATCATCGGGGCGGCGCGGTCGGTCGTCGTGATCGTCGACGGCACGCTGTCGTCCGGGGCGCCGACGGCGGCCTGGAACTCCTGGTGGCCGTCGTGGCGCACGCAGGCCCAGGCCAGCGCCGTCCGGCCGGCCGCCGCGGCGATCGACGGCGTCGTGCAGCTCGCGTCGCCCGCGGGCACGAGCACGCGGGGCGCCGCGAACGGCCGGCCGGGCGCGGCCGTCGCCGTGCGCGTCGTCGTGGTGATGCCGTTGATCCCGACGCTGTGGTCGCGGCCGAAGGTCATCGGCGTCCAGGCGAGCGTCGCGGTGCCGGCCTCGTCGGCGGCCAGCGCGACGTCGCGCACGAACGTCGCGCCCTTGCCGACGGCGACGGGCGCCGCGAACTGGTGGCCGGCGGGTCGGCGGGCCACCGCGATCCAGTAGCTCGAGCGCGAGCGGCGGCCGGTGACGGTCGTGCGATGCGTGACCCATGCGACCGTCGCGGCGCCTCCGGGGCCGGCGGCGGCGACCAGCGACGACACGCCGGCGGCGCCCGAGAGCATCTTCACGGCGCCCATGGTGCCGGCCACCGTGTCGACCGTCACGGCGTACACGCGACGCGAGCGGCTCCAGGCGACGACTCCGCGGCCGTCGCGCGCGATCGCGACCGCCGGCGGGCCCGAGAGCCTGGACTCGACGATCCGCCGCTCGCCGAACGGCCGTCCCGCGGGACGCAGCGCGACCGCGATCCCGCCCGCGACGTTCAGGTGCGCCGCGTTCGTGCCCGTGTCGTAGGCCAACACCGCGTCGCCGGCTCGGTCGATCGCGATCGCCGGATGGCGCACCCCGCCGGCGGTCTCGTCGGCGATCGTCGCCGGCGCTTCGAGCGCGCCGGTGCCGGGATCCCGGACCGCCACGCCGATCCCGCCGTACGCGCGCGGCCGGTCGATCCGCCACGCGACGGCAAGCGCGCCGCGCCCCGCCGCCGAGACGACCGGTCCGACGATGCTGCGGGACCCGGCCGCGGTGCCGGGGAACGCCTGCGGCGCCGGCCACTCCGCCCCGCGCGGCCGCGACACCAGCCACGGCCCGCCGGTGCCCGTGACGATCGCCGACGTGGTGCCGGCCGCGTCGGTCGCCGCGGCGACCGAGGCCGTCGCCAGGCCGGGCGCCACCTCGACGGGCGGGCCGAAGTCGGCGCGCGCGCTCGCGGTGAACGCGAGCACGGCGAGCGCGGCGACGGGCAGGACGCGGAGGCTCATGGCCGTCCAACGCTCCCACACCGCCGGAGGTGACGACCCCTACGGTCCGGGGCGGCGCCCGCGCGCCGCGTCGTCCTTCGCGCGCTGGCGGTCCTCGCCCTCGCCGACCGCGAAGAACGCCGCCGCGACGAGGCCCACCGCGCCCACGCCGCCCACCGCCACGCCGGCCGCGTCGACCGTCGTGGAGGTGCCGATCGCGGCCAGGAGGATGCCGGCGACCAGCAGCACAGCGGAGGCGATGGCGATCCGGGCGGGGGTCATGGACCTGATCATGATGCCCGCGAGAGTCCGACGCGACGCGCGGGTAGCGTCAGGGCCGTGACCGACGCCGCCGCCAGGAACCGCCCGCCCAGCACCCCGGGCGCGCGCGCCGTCGGGCTACCGCTGGCCCCGCCGGCGACGGATGGCACCCTGCCCTCCAATATGGAGGGTGATGTGCCGTCGGCGGCAGATCGACCGCGCCCCGCCCCGATCCGGCTCCCCTGTTGCATGCCCAGGCCGGCGAGCAGGTTGATGTGGACGCCGGCGGACTTGACGATCTCAGCGTCACCGCGACGGTCACGACCGCGTCGACCACGAACGCCGCGCCCGCGCCCCAGCACGCCCCGCACCGATCAGAACAGCTTCTTCTTGACCTCGCAGTTGGTGACCTTGGTGCGGCTCGGCCGGTAGTAGACGGTGTCCCTGCCCGGCCCGCAGTCGATCCGGTCGCTGTCGCTCCAGGATCCGCGGATGACGTCGTTGCCAGATCCGCCGTGCATGACGTCGTTGTCGTAGCCGCCCTTGATCTCGTCGTTGCCAGGGCCTCCGTCGATGGTGTCGCGCCCGCGGTCCCCGGTGATCTTGTCGTCGCCCGCACCGCCGTCGATTTGGTCAGCGCCCGTGCGGCCCGCGATGACGTCGTTGCCGGGGCCGCCGACGAGGGTGTCGTTGCCGCCGCCGCCCTCGAGCTCGTCGTCCCCGCCACCCGCGCGGCAGGTGTCGTCGCCGCCGTCGCCGACGAGACGCTCCGCGGCGTCCGTGCCACCCCCGGGGCAGTACACGACGCCCTTGGCGTCCGCCTCCTCCTCGAGCTTGGTCTCGCAGCCCGTCATGCGAGCGCGGTCGGATTGGAGGTTGTAGTACGCGACATCCTCGCCCGGGCCGCAGTCGATCGTGTCGGGGCCGGTGCCACCGTACACCCGGTCGTTGCCCGGGCCCGCCGAGATGCGGTCGCTGCCGCGGTTGCCCTTGATGACGTCGTCGCCGTCGCCGCCCGCGAGCCGATCATCCCCGTAGCCCTGCTCGACGATCGCGTCGTTGCCGGGCCCGCCGTCGACGTCGTCGTCGCCATCACCGCCGTCGATCGTGTCGGCGCCCGGACCACCCTCGATGCGATCGTTGCCGTCGCCGCCGGCGAGACGGTCGGCGCCGCCGAGGCCGTTGATGACGTCGTTGCCGCCGAGGCCGAGCAGCTGGTCGGCTCCGCCGCCGCCGGTCATCCGATCCACCCCGCCGCTGCCGCTGCGGCCGTAGGCGAGGCCGGCCCCGAGAGCGAGGACCAGGACAAGGACCGCGAGTCGGACGCCGAGGACGAGGGCGCGAGGGGCTCCGGAGCGCATCGCGCGATCGTTCCAGGCCGAGGTGCGCCGGGCAACGCTGCGTGCGTATAGCGTGCCGCCGGTGACCGACGCTCCCGGCCGCCTGCACGCCGCCATCGCCGAGCTGGCGACGTTCAACGACGACGTCGCCGCGGGCGGGATCACCCGGGAGATCTACACGCCGACCTACGCGGCGGCGCTGCGGCGCGTCGTCGAGTGGATGGGCGAAGCGGGGCTGGAGACCCGGCTCGACGCCGTCGGCAACCTGTTCGGCCGGTGGGCGGGCACCGACGCGGGGGCGCCCGTCGTGCTGACCGGCTCGCACGTCGACACCACGCTGAACGCCGGGGCCTACGACGGCGTCCTTGGCGTGCTGGGCGCGATCGAGGCGGTGCACGCGCTGCGCGCGGCGGGGTTCGTCCCGCGCCGGTCGATCGAGCTCGTGGCCTGGGCCGGCGAGGAGCCGCGCTTCGGCACGGGATGCGTCGGCTCGCGCGCGGCCGCCGGCGAGCTGTCGCGCGCCGACCTCGATCGCCTGCGCGGCCGCGACGGCGTGACGATGGCCGGCGCGCTCCGCAGCGCCGGCTTCGATCCCGACCGCGTCGAGGACGCGCGGATCGATCCGGCGACGGTCCACGCGCTCGTCGAGCTCCACATCGAGCAGGGCATCGTGCTCGAGACGGGCGGGGAGCCGATCGGCGTCGTCGGCGCGATCGCCGCGCCGCACGACTTCCGGCTGACGTTCCGCGGCGCCGCGACGCACGCGGGCGCCACGCCGATGGACCTGCGGCGCGACGCGCTGGTCGGCGCCGCCGAGGCGGTCGTCGCGGTGGAGCGCATCGCGCGGGCGTCCTCGAGTGGGACGACGGTCGGCACGGTCGGCGTCGTGCGTGCGCGGCCGGGGGCGATCAACGTGGTGCCGGGGACGGTCGAGCTGGACGTGGACGTCCGCGACAGCGACGCGGCGGCGCGCGAGCAGGTGGTCGCGACGATCGTCGCGGACGCGCGCGCCATCGCCGCCGAGCGCGGGCTGGAGCTGGAGCTCGCCGAGATCGTGGAGGACGTGCCGGTCGAGTCGGACCCGGCGGTCGTGGCCGCGGCGCAGGAGGCGGCCGCCGAGCTGGGCCTGACGGCGCGGACGATGATCAGCGGCGCGTACCACGACGCCATGATCATGGGCCGGCGCGTGCCGGTCGGCATGATCTTCGTGCCGAGCCGCGGCGGCGTCTCGCACCACCCCGACGAGTACACCTCGCCCGAGGAGCTCGACCGCGGCGTCGCCGTGCTGGCCGGGACGCTCGCGCGGCTGTCGGGCCAGTAGGTCTGCTCGTGGCACTGGTGAGGGCCTCAACCCAAAAGCCCTCACCAGTCCCGTCCGTACGGCGGCTAGTTGTGCTGGATGTTCGGCTTGAACGACGTGTTCACCGTGAACGACTGGAAGCCCGTCGTCGTGTTGAACGTCGCGGGCGCGCTGCCCGGCCCTGTCGTTGTGAGGCCGTACAGTGTGCGGCACGGGATGTTCGCGCTCCAGCTCGCGCTCATGCCGGTCGTCCCGTTGAGCGCCAGGATGTACGACCCGTTGTCGTAGGTGCTGTTGCTGAGGTTCCCGGTGACCGAGGCGACGCAGCCCAGCGCCGTGACCGTGCAGCTGATGCCACGGACGGTGCCCGTGATCAGCGTCCCGAACCAGGATTGGCTGACCGCGTCGAGATGTGCCTCCTGGCAGGTCACCGTCGCGGTTTGGCCTGCCTGCGCGCACCCGGTGAAGGTCGGTCGCAGAGTGGCCACGTCGTTCCACGGACCCGTGTTGACCGGTCCGGCGGGGCCGAAGAGCCTGCCCGACACCTGCCCGGATCCGCATACGAGCCCGACGACATGCGACGGATTCGTGACGTGGATTCTCAGTCCCAAGCCACCCGGAGCCGCAAACGAGGTCCCCGGGGACGGCGATCCATTGCTTGACCAGTTCACGGCCGACGCGGACGACGCCGACCCGATGGCCGTGAGAACCGTCGCCCCCAACACCAGTGCCTTCGCGAGTCTGGAAGACATTTGTTCCTCCTACCGGAGCCATCGTCCCCGAGGTGATGGTGGGCCGTCTGCGTCCGCATGCTCGCCGGTGGCGACCTGGACGCCAGCGCGCTCGGAGAGTCTCGACAGGTCAGCGCCGCGCGTCCACAGCCGGCTGGCTGTCGCGCGGCTCGCGGCGCGAAGCTCCTAATGCACTTCCTGGATCGTGTTGCCGCCGTCGACCACGAGCGACTGGCCGGTCACGTAGCTGGCGCCGTCGGAGGCCAGGAAGGCGACGGCCGCCGCCACCTCGTCCGCCCGGCCGGGGCGACCCACTGGGGTGTGGCGCCCCGCCTCCAGCTCTGCCGCCGGCGCCGAGGCCGTGGCGATCCAGCCGGGCGCGACGCTGTTGGCGGTCACGCCGTGCGGTCCGCCCTCCAGCGCGATCGCGCGCATGAGCCCGTCGACGCCGGCCTTGGCCGCGCCGTAGCCGCCGGCGCCCGGGGCGGTGACCAGCGGACCCGTGACCGAGGAGACGAACACGATCCGGCCGTGGCCGCGCTCCAGCATCGCCGGCAGCACCGCGTGCGCGGTGTGGAACGCCGTGTCGAGGTTCAGCGCGAGGTCCAGGCGCCAGTGCTCGGGCGTCGTGTCGACGACCGCAGGTGACCCGACGTCGACGCCCTGCTGGACCATGCCGGCCGCGTGCACCAGGACGTCGACCGGGCCGCCGTGGGCTGCGGCCGCCTCGGCCACGATGCGCACGGCCGTGGCCGGATCGGTGAGGTCGCCGACGTGCGTGGTCGCGTGCACGCCCTCGGCCGCCAGCTCGCGCGCGCGGTCCTCGATGCGCTGTGTCGTGGACGTGATCGCCACGCCCGCGCCCTGGTGGCCCAGCCAGCGGGCGCAGGCGAGGCCGATGCCGGCCGCGCTCCCCGCCCCGGTGACCAGCACGACACGGCCGGCCATCGGGCGCTCGACGGCCATGTCAGCCGAGGTAGTCCTCGACGGTGCCTTGATCGCGCAGCTGCGCGCTCTCGGGATCCTCGCCGGCGTTGCGCTTGGCCTGCCGCTGGCGCAGGAGGTCCCAGAGCTGGTCGAGCTGGACCTTGATGTGGGCGAGCCGCTCGGCGTCGGCGGCGATCAGGTCGTCGTGCCCGGTCTCGGCCGCGGCACCCTCCTGGGCGCGGAGCTGCTTCTCCTCGGCCTCGAGGGCCTCGATGCGATCCCTGATCTGTTGGTCTTCCATGCCGGTCAATGTACTCCGGAGCGCGGGAGCTCAATCGACCGGCGCCGAGAACCCGTCGCGCCAGACATCCTTGTACAGGAGGTACTCCGCGGGACCGCCGGGCCCGGCGGTGAAGCCCTGCGGGCAGTACGGCGCCATGTAGATGAAGTCGCCGTCGGCGACCTGGTGAGCCTCGGAGCCCAACATGTAGGTGCCGCCGCCCTCGGTCATGTAGAGGCCGTGCTCCTCGTCGTGGACCTCGATCTTGTCGAGGCCGACGCCGGGCGCGAAGCGCAGCAGGGACATGTTGAAGTCCCAGGCGGGGTCGCCGACCGGCAGCAGCTCGCGACGGGTGAAGCCGGGCACGGCGGTCTCGGCGAAGGGCTCGTCGTCGCGGTGGCCCGAGATCGCCGCGGGGGCGTCGTGCCCCGGGTGGCCCTCGTAGCGGCGCTTGACGACGAGGACGCGGCCGGCGGTCGCGCCCGCGCGCAGGTCGTACGCCGTCGACTCCGGCACGTAGGCGAACGCGCCTGGCCCCAGCGGATGCTCGGCGCCGTCGGCCAGCAGCACGGTCGTGCCGTCCAAGCCGTAGACGAACGTCTCGAAGCCCGCCTCGACGGTGCGGACGGTCCCGCCGCCGGCCGACAGCGACACGAGGTACTCGCCGATCCGCGACGGCGCCATCCGCGGCGTCACGAGCTTGACCACCGGCTGGTCGCCGAGCTCCGGCAGCCGGCTCGGGTAGTGGTTGGCCGGCGTGACCACCGTGTAGCCGTGGCCCAGCGTGCCCCGCGACAGCTCGACCGTCATCGTCCGCTCCGTTCATCGCCTACAACAAGATCCTCGGGCCGCACGGGCGCGCGCGTCAGCGCGAGCCCCGTCGCCGCGCGCAACGCCGCCAGGATCGCGGGCGTCGCGGAGATCGCCGGCATCTCCCCCGCCCCGCGCAGGCCGTAGGGCGTGGCGGGATCGCCGAGCTCCAGCACGATCGTCGGCACGGGCGCCGCGTCGACGATCGTCGGGATCCGGTAGCTCCCGAAGCTGCGGTTCTGCACGATGCCGCCGGCCACCAGCAGCTCCTCGGTCAGCGCGAGGCCGAGGCCCTGGATCGATCCGCCCTCGAGCTGGCCTTCCAAGGCCAAGGGGTTGATCGCCCGGCCGACATCCTGCGCGCATGCCAGCTCCACGACGCGCGCGAGGCCGAGCTCGACGTCGACGTCGACGGTCGCGCGGTGCGCGACGAACGCGAAGCCCGCGTGCGAGTCGCCCTGGCCGGTGAGCGGGTCGAGCTCCTCGGTGGGGTCGTGGCGGTAGGTGCGCGTCTCCTCGATCTCTGCGCCGGCGAGCAGCTCGGCGAGCGGGAACGCGGGCTCGCCGTCGCGCAGCACGTGGCCGTCGCGCAGCGCGAGCACCGCGCCGTCCGTGCCGCCGAGGGCGTGAGCCGCGCGCTCGAGCACCCGCGTCCGCACGGCGGCGCAGGCGGCGCGCACCGCGCCGCCGACCATCCACGTCAGGCGCGAGGCGGACGCCGAGCCGGCCGAGTCGACGGCGGTGTCGGCCGGCAGCACGCGCACGTCGGCGACGCCGAGCTCGGTGCGCACGATCTGCTCCTGCACGCCAAGGACCCCCTGGCCGACCTCGGTCGCCGCGGTGTGGACCTCGGCGACCGCGCGGCCGTCGCGGACCATCAGCGCGACCCGGGCGGACGCCGGGTCGTCAAAGCCCTCCGAGAAGGCGATGTTCTTGAACCCGACCGCGTAGCCGACGCCGCGGCGCACGCCCTCTCCGAGGGTCGCGCCGAACGTGCTGCCGGGGAGCGTGCGGGGATCGCGGAGCCCCGCGTCGTCCTCGGCGTCGACCGGCGGCGGCAGCGCTGCGAGCCGATCGAGCAGCTCGACGGTCGCCACCGGCCCGCGGATCGCCTGGCCCGTGGGCAGCCTCCCGCCCTCGGCGAGCGCGTTGCGCCGCCGCAGCTCCACGGGGTCGATCCCCACGGCCTGCGCGACGCGGTCCATCTGCGCCTCGTAGGCGACGGCCACCTGCACCGCGCCGAACCCGCGCATCGCGCCGCACGGTTGGTTGTTGGTGTAGACGGCGACGCCGAGCACGTCCACGTTGTCCACCGCGTACGGGCCGACGGCAAGCGTCGTGGCGTTGGCGATCACCGCCGACGAGCTCGACGCGTAGGCGCCGCCGTCGAGCCAGAGCCGCGCGCGCACCACGACGAGCCGGCCGTCCGCGCCGGCCCGGTGCTCGTACTCCATCCACGCGGGATGGCGGTGGACGTGCCCGCCGGCGAACGACTCCTCCCGCAGGTAGGACATCTTCACGGCCCGCCCCGTGGCCAGCGCGAGCAGGCAGGCGTGCAGCTGCATCGACAGGTCCTCGCGGGCGCCGAACGCGCCGCCGACTCCGGCCAGCACGATCCGCACGCGCTCCGGCGCCAGGCCGAGGCCAGCGGCGACCTGGTCGCGATCGGCGTGCAGCCACTGCGTCGCGACGTGCAGCTCCACGCCGCCCTCGCCGTCGGGGATCGCGAGGCCCGACTCGGGCCCGAGGAAGGCCTGGTCCTGCATGCCGACCTCGTAGCGGCCGCGCACGACCACCGGGGCGGCCGCGTCCGGATCGCCGCGCACGATCGGCACGCTGCGCACGACGTTGCCACCCGGGTGCAGTGCGGGCGCGCCGGGCGCCAGCGCCGCCTCGACGGTGGTCAGCGGCGCCTCGGGCGCGTAGTCCACCATGATGGTCGCCGCCGCGCGGCGGGCGGTCGCGGGATCGTCCGCGGCGACGATCGCGACCGGCTCGCCGTGGTGGCGGACGCGGTCGATCGCCAGCACGGGCTGGTCGGGCATGACGCTGCCGACGAGCCGGTGGCCCGGGACGTCCGCGTGGGTCAGCACCGCACGGACGCCAGGGATGGCCCGCGCCGCGGCGGTGTCGACCGACCGGATGCGCGCGGCCGCGTGCGGGCTGCGCAGCGTCGCGCCGAAGAGCATGTCGTCGACGTGCAGGTCTGAGGAGTAGGCGAAGGCGCCCGCCACCTTCGCCGGGCCGTCGCTGCGTGCGAGGCGCTCGCCGACCAGGCCGCGGCCCCGCACGAGCTCGTCGCGCTCGCGCAGCAGCGCGGCGTGGTCGCCCTGCTGCGGGCTCATGGCGCCGCCTTGGCCAAGCGCCGGCTCTCGCGCGCGAGGTCCGCGGCGAGCGTCAGCGGGTCAGCGGTGCGCAGCTCGCCGTCCTCGACGATCACCTCGCCGCCGACGACCAGCAGGTCGACCGGCCGGAGCGGCCCGAAGGCGAGGGCGAAGACCGGGTCGGCGATCCCGGCGTAGCCGAGGTCGCTGAGGTCCCACAGCGCGACGTCGGCCAGCGCGCCGACCGACAGGTGGCCCAGCTCGTCGTCGCGGCCGAGGCAGCGCGCGCCATGGCGCGTGGCCAGCTCCAGGGCCTGGCGGGCGGTCAGCGCCCGCGGGCCCGCCTTCGCCCGTGCCAGGACCAGCGCGGCGCGCAGCTCGTCGACCAGCTCGCCGGATTCGTTGGACGCCGCGCCGTCGACGCCCAGGCCGACGGGCGCGCCGGCCGCCAGGAGCGCGGGAACGGGGGCGATGCCGGCGCCCAGGCGCCCGTTGGAGGTCGGGCAGTGGGCGACGCCCGTGCCGGTCGCCCCCATGCGCGCGGTCTCGTCGGCGTTCAGGTGCACGCAGTGCGCGAGCCAGACGTCGTCGCCCAACCACCCCATGTCGTCGAGGTACTGCAGCGGCCGCACGCCGAAGCGCTCCAGGCAGAAGCGCTCCTCGTCGTCGGTCTCGGCGAGATGCGTGTGGAGCCGGACCCCGCGCCGGCGGGCGAGCTCGGCGGTCTCGACCATCAGCTCGCGGCTGACGCTGAAGGGCGAGGTCGGCGCCAGCGCGATGCGCACGCGCGCGCCGGGCGACGGGTCGTGGTGGCGGTCGATTGCCTCCGCGCAGGCGGTGAGGATCGCGTCGCGGTCCTCGACGATCGCGTCGGGCGGCAGGCCGCCGGCGCTGACGCCGAGGTCCATCGCTCCCCGGCACGGGTGGAAGCGCACGCCGATCGCGCGCGCGGCGTCGATCTCGACCGCGAGCAGGTCGCCCGCGTGCCGGGGGAAGATGTAGTGGTGGTCGGTCGAGGTCGTGCACCCCGAGCGCGCCAGCGCCGCCAGCCCGGCGCGCGCGGTGGCCGCGACGGTCGCGTCGTCGATGTTCGCCCAGACCGGATAGAGCGCCACGAGCCACTCGAACAGCGTGGCGTCCTGCGCGTAGCCGCGGGTCGCCCACTGGTACAGGTGGTGATGGCAGTTGACGAGGCCCGGCGTGGCGAGCTTGCCGGAGGCGTCGATCCGGTGGTCGGCCTTCCACTGCACCGGCGCGGGACCCTCGCCGACGGCGACGATGCGATCGCCGTCGAGGACGAGGTGGCCGGCGGCGATCTCGCGGCGGGCGTCGTCGACCGTCGCGATCGCGCAGCCCTCGATCGTCGTGATGCTCATGCTGAGCCCTCCTGCGCGGCGAGGCGCACCGCGTCGACGATCTTCTGGTAGCCCGTGCAGCGGCAGAGGTTGCCGTTGAGACCCTCCCGGATGTCGGCGTCGCTCGGGTCGGGGTTGCGGCGCAGCAGGTCGGCGGCGGCGACGACGAGGCCGGGCGTGCAGAAGCCGCACTGGACGGCGCCGGCGCGCAGGAACGCCTGCTGCACGGGATGGAGCGTCCCGTCGGAGGCGGCGAGCGAGGCGGCGGTCTCGACCGTCGCGCCGTCGGCCTGGGCGGCGAGCACGAGGCAGGCGCAGGCGACCTCGCCGTCGATCGTCACGGTGCACGATCCGCACTCGCCCTGCTCGCAGGCGTTCTTGGCGGCGGTGACGCCCAGGACGTCGCGCAGGACGCGCAGCAGGCTCTGGCCGGCGAGCGCGTCGGGGACGTCGTGGACGACGCCGTCGACCTCGAGCCTCACAGCGCGTCCCAGGCTCGGTCGAGCGCGCGCGTGGCGAGCACGCCGGCCGCGTGGCGACGGTAGCCCGACGAGCCGCGCGCGTCGGGGAGCGGGTCGACGGCCTCGGCGACGAGGGCGCCGAAGCGGCGCAGCACCCGGTCGTCCAACTCGTCCCACGCGTCCGCGACCAGCGCCTCGGCGGTGCCCGGGCGGATCGCGGTCGGCGCGGCGCCGACGACGCACACCGTGGCGGTCCGCGCCACGGGGTGCAGCTCGATCGCCACCGCGCAGACCGCGCGCGCCATCGCGTTGCGGGCGCCGGCCTTGGCGTAGGCGGTCGGGCCGTCGGCGACCGGGACGATCAGGGCGGTGACCAGCTCGTCGGGCCCGAGGTCGCACGCGCCGGGACCGGTGACGAACGCGCTCGCGACGACGTGACGGATGCCGTGGGGGCCCGCGACCTCGACGGTCGCGTCGGCGGCACCGAGCGCCGCCAGGGCGTCGCCGGACGGATCGCCGAGGACGAGCGCGCCGGCAAGCGTCGCGCGGTTGCGGACCTGGCGGGAGGCGACCGTGCGGGCGGCGGCGGCGAGGCCGGGCAGCGCGGCGGCGTGGTGCTCGAGGACGTCGGTGTAGGTCGTGGTCGCACCGAGGCGCACCGCGGCGCCGTCGTCGACGGTGGTGCTCTCGCGCAGCTCGGCGACGCGCGAGAGGTCCAGCAGCGCCGGGACGTCGAGGCCGCGGTTGAGCTCCACCAGCACCCCCGTGCCGCCGGCCACGACCACGGCGTCGGGTCGCTGCGCCCGGACCGCGAGCGCGTCGTCGAGGCTGCGGGGCTGCAGGATGGTCAGGAGCTCTCCTTGCGTGTGTCGCGCTGGACCCGAGCCGCTCGGGCGTGGGGCCTGACCAGGGCGTCTCGGTCGACGATCGCCGGAATCTAGCGTACCCCGCGGGCCGCGTTGCGGGCGCGGTCCGCGGTGCACTAGATTGGCCCTCGAATGACGCACGACCCGCCCGCCAGGAGCGGCCGGGTCGCCGACCCGGGACACCGGCGACTGGGCATCCGCGACGCGGTCCGCATGGACCGCGACGACTTCGTCGCCCATTTCGGGGGCGTCTTCGAGGAGACGCCGTGGATCGCCGGCGCCGCATGGGACTTCGGCCCGTACGAGAGCGTCGCGGCGCTGCACGGTGCGATGGTCGCCGCGGTCGACGCCGCACCGCTGGGCGTTCGCCGGGCGCTGATCGGCGCGCATCCCGAGCTGGCCGGCAAGGCGGCGGTCGCCGGTGCGCTGACCGCCGAGTCGGCGCGCGAGCAGGTCGCCGCCGGGCTCGATCGGCTCACGCCGGAGCAGCACGCGCGGCTGCTCGCGCTGACGGCCGACTACCGCGCGCGCTTCGGCTTCCCGTTCGTCGTCTGCGCGCGCGAGCACACCGCAGACTCGATCATCGCCACCGCGCAGCAGCGGCTGGCGCACGACCCCGACGAGGAGGAGCGGACCGCCCTGGCCGAGATCGCCAAGATCGCGGAGCTGCGGCTCGCCGACCTCGTCACCGACGAAGGGACCACCGCTTGACCGGCGCCCGCATCTCCTACGGCAAGCTCGAGGTGCCCGTCCACCTCGTGCGCGGCGAGCGGCTGCTCGCGGCCGACGTGAGCATGGAGGTCCTCGGCCAGGGCTTCCTCCCCGCCTACACCGAGGGCGACAACACCAACGTGGTGGCGACCGACACCATGAAGAACGTGATCCTGCGCCGAGCCCACGAGTACGAAGGACCGACGCTCGAAGGCCTGCTGCACGACCTCGGTCACGGGTTCCTGTCCACCTATCCCGAGATGGAGGGCCTGCGGCTGTGGGCGGCGCGCCAGCCGTGGGTGGCCGAGACCGGGCGGGTGTTCCGGCGCGTGGACGGCGACCACGCGGTGGCGTCGCTGGAGCTCGGGCAGTCGTCGGCCGGGGCGATCGACGTGGTGGCGCAGCGCAGCGGCCACGTCGGCCTGCGGCTGCTGAAGACCACCGGGTCGGCGTTCACGAAGTTCGCGCGCGACGACGACACGACGCTGCCCGAGCGGCTGGATCGGCCGCTGTTCGTGCACCTCGACGTGCACTGGACCTACGGCGATCCGCACGACGCGGTGGGCCCCGCGCACGTCGCGCCCGACGCGGTGCTCGCGCTCGTGCTCGAGACCTACGACGACTTCGTCAGCGAATCGATCCAGCACCTGGTGCACGAGATGGGGACGCGGATCCTGGAGCGCTTCGGGGCGCTGGCGCAGGTGAGCTTGCGCTCGGAGAACCACACCTACGACCCGGTGCCGGGCGCGGGCGACGCGGACCCGCTGCGCAAGACCTACACCTCGCCGTTTCCCGCGTGGGGGCTCATCACGCTGGTGCTGGACCGGTGAGCGCTGGGGCGCGACGGCGCCGAGTGGTTCAATGGGCCGCGTGACGCACGCCGGCCAACTGACCACGCATGTGCTGGACGTCGCCCGCGGCCGGCCCGCCCGGGGCGTCGCGATCGAGCTGGTGCGCTTCGGCGACGGCGGCGACCGCGTGGCCTCGTCGGCCGCGGCGGTGACCAACGCCGACGGGCGCACCGACGCGCCGCTGGTTGCGCCGGGCGCCCTGACCGTGGGGCGCTACGAGCTGCGCTTCGCCGTCGGCGCGTACTTCGCCCTGACGGCGCCCGACGACGTGAGCGACCCGCCGTTCCTGGACGTCGTGCCCGTGCGCTTCGCCGTCGCCGACCCCGACGCCCACCACCACGTGCCACTGCTGGTCTCGCCGTGGTCCTACAGCACCTACCGCGGGAGCTGACGACGCCCACGCCGGCCGAGCGGGTCGTCGAGCGCTGCCGCGTGCTCGCCGCGGTGAGCGAGGAGCCGGCGCGGCTGACGCGCCGGTTCGCGACGCCGGCGATGCAGCAGGCCAACGCGCTGGTCGGCGGGTGGATGGCCGGCGCCGGGATGTCGGTGCGCACCGACGCCGCGGGGAACCTCGTGGGGCGCGCGGACGGCGCCGATCCGGCGGCGGGAACGCTGCTGCTGGGATCGCACCTCGACACCGTCCGCGATGCCGGCGCGTTCGACGGGCCGCTGGGCGTGCTGAGCGCGGTGGCGTGCGTCGCCGCGCTGCGGGACGCGGGCGTCCTGCTGCCGTTCGCGGTCGAGGTCCTGGGCTTCTCCGACGAGGAGGGTCTGAGGTTCGGCACCGCCTACCTCGGCAGCCGCGCGGTGGCGGGGACGTTCGACGCTGCGCTGCTGGAGCTGACCGACGACGACGGGATCACCGCGCGCGACGCGCTGGCGGGCTTCGGCGGCGATCCGGCGGGCGTGCCGGGCGCGTCGCGGCGCGGCGAGCGGATCCTCGGCTACGTCGAGGTGCACATCGAGCAGGGGCCGGTGCTCGAAGAGCGCGACGCGCCGGTCGGGGTGGTCACCGCGATCGCCGGGGCGACGCGCGCCGAGGTGCGCTTCACCGGCGTCGCGGGCCACGCGGGCACCGTGCCGATGGCCTCGCGCCACGACGCCGCGTGCGCGGTCGCCGAGTTCGTGCTGGCCGTCGAGGCGGCCGGGCGGCAGACCGAGGGGCTGGTCGCGACCGTGGGCCGCCTGAGCGCGCTGCCCGGCGCGCCGAACGTGGTGCCCGGTGGCGCGGTCGCGTCGCTCGACGTACGGCACGCCGAGGACGCGGTTCGCGACGGCGCCGTCGCGAGGCTGCGGGCCGAGGCGCGCGACATCGCGGCGGGCCGTGGCCTGCGGCTCGACTGGTCCCCGCGGCTGGACAGCGCGGCGGTCGCGGTCGATCCGGAGCTGACCGCGCGGCTCGCGCGAGTCGTGAGCGCGCGCGGGCTGCCCGACGTCCGCCTGGCCAGCGGCGCGGGCCACGACGGCGTGGCGCTGTCGGAGCTGTGCCCGATCGCCATGCTCTTCGTCCGCTGCGCCGGCGGTCTGAGCCACCATCCCGACGAGTCGGTCGCCGTCGCCGACGTCGCGGTGGCGCTGGACGTGCTGCGGGACTTCGTCGTCGGCCTGGCGGCGGGGTGAGCGCGTTCGACGTCCTCGTGCGGGGCGGGCGCGTCGTCGTGGCGGATGGCGAGCCGGTGGTCGCCGACGTGGGGATCCTCGACGGCGCGATCGCGGAGATCGGGCCGGAGCTGGCCGGCGGCGCGGCCGACGAGGTCGATGCCGCGGGGCTCCTCGTGCTGCCGGGAGCGGTCGACGCGCACGTGCACCTCAACGATCCGGGGCGCGCCGGCTGGGAGGGCTTCGCCACCGGCACGGCCGCGCTCGCGGCGGGTGGGACGACGACGGCCATCGACATGCCGCTCAACGCGATCCCGCCGACGCTCGACGGCGCGAGCTTCGACGCCAAGGTCACCGCGGCCGCGGGCGCCGCGCACGTCGACGTCGCGCTGTGGGGCGGTCTCGTGCCGGGCGACCTCGACCGCCTCGACGAGCTGGCCGCCCGCGGCGTCGTCGGCTTCAAGGCCTTCATGTCGGCCAGCGGCGTCGCGGAGTTCGAGGCGGCCGACGACCTCACGCTCGTCGAGGGCATGGCGCGTGCGGCGCAGCTCGGCCTGCCCGTCGCGGTCCACGCCGAGAGCGACGAGCTGACCGGGCGGCTGGCGCGCCGGGCGGTCGCCGCGGGGCGCGTCGGCGTCCGCGACTACCTCGCGTCGCGGCCGGTGATCGCGGAGCTGGAGGCGATCGGCCGCGCGATCGCGTTCGCCGCCGAGACCGGCTGCGCGCTGCACGTCGTGCACGTCTCCAGCGGCCGCGGCGTCGCGCTCGTCGCCGAGGCCCGCGCCCGCGGCGTCGACGTGACGTGCGAGACCTGCCCGCACTACCTGGTGCTCGACGCGCAGGACGCCGAGCGCCTCGGCGCCGCCGCCAAGTGCGCGCCGCCGCTGCGGCCCGCCGCCGAGCGCGACGCGCTCTGGGACCGCCTGCTGGCGGGCGACGTCGACCTCGTCGCCACCGACCACTCGCCCTCGCCCGCCGCGCTGAAGGCGACCGGGGACGACCACTTCGCCGCGTGGGGCGGGATCCCCGGCGCCCAGACGCTGTTGACGCTGTTGCACGACGCGGGCGTCGTGGCCCGGGGACTGCCGCTCGGGCGCCTCGCCGTCCTCACCGCATCGGCGCCGGCCCGGCGCTTCGGCCTGCCGCCGGCCAAGGGCACGTTGTCGGTCGGCGCCGACGCCGACCTCGCCCTGCTCGACTCGGCCGCCGAGTGGACGCTGACGCGCGACGTCCTGCTGGGCCGTCACCGGCTGAGCCCGTTCGTGGGCCGCCGCCTCCGCGGGCGCGTCGTGCGTACGATGCTGCGCGGTCGCACGATCGCCCGCGAAGGCCGGCTCACGAGTGGGGCGCCCGGAGGGCGGGTGCTGCGCCGCGCGGTCGGCTGAGGGTTGCTGCGCTATGAGCAGCGTTGGGTAGGTCGCGGTCCCAGACCATCGACGGGGCTTTCACCTGGCCCCTTGCGTTCACACGATCGCCAGATCTACCGTCGCCGGACGATGAGCGGCAACGGATCCTTGAGCCTCGCGGATCTGACCAAGATCCATCATCCGCGCGGGATCCCCGTCTACCTGCGCCGGGATGCCGCGGCCTCGTGGGAGGACATGCGGCGCGCGTCGCTGTCACGCCACGGCGTCGACCTCTACCCGCTCGGCGGGGCCAGCGCGTGCCGGACCTACCGGCAGCAGGTCGAGCTCAAGCGCCAGTGGACCGCCGCCGGCGAGCCGCAGAAGGCGGCCGTCCCGGGGACGAGCAACCGCGGCTGGGGCGTCGCCGTCGACCTCGGCGACGGCCGTTCCAAGGACGTGTCGCAGCAGATGTGGGCGGTCCTGCGACAGATCGGCCCGAACTACGGCTGGTCGTGGGACGAGGGCCGCCGGGTCGGCGAGGACTGGCACTTCCGCTACGTCGGCGGCTACCGGCCCGACCCCCTGCAGTTCTTCACCGACCGCGAGAAGCGCCTCGTGCGCGAGCTGCTCGCGCTGCGCCGACTCGACCACCCCACGCCGGCGCAGGTGCGCCGCCGCGGGGTCGTGTGGCGGTGGCTGCGCGAGCAACGCAAGCGCATCTACCACGAGGCGCAGAAGACGGGCTGGGACCGCGCCCACCGCCGCCGTCGCTACCAGCTGCTGCGCGGACTCACCCACGTCTGACATGGAGCCGACCGCCATGACCCTGAACGAGAACACCTCGTGGATGACGATCATCACGTGCCTGCTGGCGATCCTGTTCACGGTCGTCGGCGGCGTCGTGACGCTCGTGCACGTCGAGTCGCTGACCTTCGACGACTACCTGCAGCGCACCGGCGAGCTCGCGCTCGCGGTGGCGGCGCTCGGCGTCGGCCGGTCGGTCAAGAAGGGCCTGATCCGCCGCGCCGACGAGCCGCTGGGCAGCTCGTGGCTGGAGCGCTGGCCGATCTCGACGTTCACCATCGGGATCATGGTGCTGATCGCCGCGATCGCCGGCGGTGTGATGACGATCGCCGATCCGGCGCGGCTCGGGTTCTCCGAGTACCTCGACAAGCTCAACGTCTTCGCCTTCGCCGTCGGCCTGCAGGGTGCGGGTCGCGCGGTGCGCAAGGGCCTGGAGAAGAGCGGCCCCGCCGCGAGCGCGACGGCCCCGAGCGCGCCGGCGCCCACCGGGTTCGAGGCCCATCCGGACCATCCCGCCAACGGCGCCGACCTCGGCGTCGCGCTGCCCGAGCCCGACGCCCCCGGCCCCGGTTTCGTCGATCCGGCCGACGAGGCGGCGCTGGACGACGACCTCGGCGCCGAGCAGGAGCCGGCGCCCGCGGGCGCGGCGACGACGGCCGCCGCCGACCTGGAGGCCGACGACGCCGGCGACGACCCCGACCTGCCGACCGACGAGGAGGAGGACGCCAACCCGCCGCCGCCCGAGGACGAGCACACAGCGATCGGCGACACCTACGTGTTGGACGACGGGGAGCTGCACGAGCCCGGCGTCCTGATGCCGTCCCAGGACGGAGGAGGCACGCGATGACCGTCCTCGACGCACTCGGTGCGGCCGGCGTCTCGGGCACCGTCGCCCAGAGCGAGGCGCCGCTGGCCGAGCGGGCGATGCTGGAGCACGGCATCGAGACGCAGCCGCGCGCCGCCATGTTCCTGGCGCAGGTCCTCCACGAGTCCGGCGGGCTGCGGTACTTCGAGGAGATCGCGTCGGGCGCGGCCTACGAGGGACGCGCTGATCTCGGCAACGTCAAGAAGGGCGACGGCCGGCGGTTCAAGGGTCGCGGGCCGATCCAGCTGACGGGCCGCGCGAACTACCGCTGGGCGGGCACGGCGTTGAACCTGCCGCTGGAGGCGCAGCCCGAGCTGGCCGAGCGCCACGACATCGGCTGGCGGATCGCAGCGCTGTACTGGCAGCATCGCGGGCTCAACGCGCTGGCCGACAAGAACGAGTTCATCACCATCACCCGCCGGATCAACGGCGGCACGAACGGGCTGCAGCAGCGCGTGCACTACTACTCGGTCACGCGGCACTGTGACTGCCGCCCGCACGAGCCCGACCCGCTCGCGCACCTCACCGAGCGCGAGCGCCATTGGTGCCGCGAGTACGACCACCTCCAGCGCACGAACGCCGACCCAGAGCGCCGGCGCGTGCTTCGCCGCGTCATGCGCGTCCAGCGCAAGAAGATCTGGCGCGCCGCGCAGGACGGCGGCTGGGACGAGAACAACCGCGCCAAGCGCTACCGGAGCCTGCGCGCGCGGACGGGCTAGAGACATGAGCACGGGCGGCGCGTCGCTTGCGGGCCAGTCATGGAAGGTGGCACGCTGGGTGGGTGATGCTTGCCGCGCTGGTCAGCGTCGACCCGTTTCCGGACACGACGGCCCCAGGGCGCAGCACGGCATTCCTGGTCCTGACCGCCTTCCTGGTCACGTTCCTCTTCATCCGCACCAGCGCGCGGCTGATCCGCAATCCGAGCGTGACCTGGTGGCCCGGAAACGTCGAGAGCGGCGGCCTGCACATCCATCACCTCGTCTGGGGCGTCTGCCTCGTGCTCATCGTCGGGTTCCTCGGCTTCGCCGCCGACCTCCAGAGCCCGTGGTGGCACATCGCGGCGATCGCATTCGGGATCGGCGCCGGCCTGACCATCGACGAGTTTGCGCTGTGGTTGTACCTACGCGACGTCTACTGGAGCGAGCAGGGACGGCTCTCGGTGGACGCGGCCCTCATCGCCACCGTGTTTTCGGCGCTGGTCGTGCTGGGCACCAAGCCCTTCGGCCTCGACGAGCCTCAGTCGGTCGTCGGCACGGTCATGCTCGCGGTGCAGGCCGTCGCCCTCTCGGCCATCGCCTTCCTCAAGGGCCGCTTCGTGATGGGCGTGGTCTCCCTCTTCGTGCCGTTCTGGGGGCTGATCGCGCTCGTCCGGCTGGCGAAGCCGAGCTCGCCGTGGGCCCGCTGGCGTTACCGCGGCCGGCGCACGGGACGGCTGATCCGGGCCAGGGCCCGCTTCCGCCATGACCGCCGATCCGCCGCGCTTGGCGACCGCCTGGTCGCCCTCACCACGGGGGTCACCGAGCACGACCGCGCCACCGAAGACCCGCCCTCGGAGCGAAGCTGATCTGATCTGACTAGGGGTGCCGTAGGCGGCCAGCGAGGCCGAGGCCCACGACGGCCAGCCGTCGCCGCCGGAGGTGGGTCCCCAGTCGCGATAGCGACACAGTCTCCTAGCCGGCGGCCAGCCGCGCCAGGTCGGCGGGCGTGTCGGCGTCGTCGGGCCGGCCGAGGCCGTCGCAGGCGACCTGCTGCACGCGGATCGACGGCAGCAGCTCACGCGCGCCCGCGTCGCCGCGGAGCGCCGAGACCGCAGCGAACGTCGAGGACTCAAGCAGCGTCGGGTGGCCCGGGACGCCGGCGTAGGTCGCGCGCACGGCGTCGAAGCGCTCCGGTGCCCGCGCCGCCACAACGCGGTCGACCGCGGCCGTCGCCAGCAGCGGCTGGTCGCCGAGCACGATCACGACGGCGTGCAAGCCCGCCGCCGACGCCGCGGCCACGCCCGCCCGCAGCGAGGCGCTCAGCCCCTCCTCCCACCCGGCGCACCGGACGACGCGGGCGTCCCCGAGGTCGGCGCCGGCCACGATCGCGTCCGCCTCGGCCCCGAGGACCACGAACCGGGCGGCGAGCGCCGGGGTCGCGAGCACGCTGACCGCGTGCTCCACCAGGGGGCGCCCGCGGAACGCGGCCAGCTGCTTGACGCCGCCGGTGAACCGCGAGCCCGCGCCCGCGGCCAGCACCAATCCCGCGACGCCGCCGCTCATCCGCCGCCCGGCCACGCCCGCGACGCCGGCCGCAGCACGTGCAGTGCGACACCGTCGTCGCGTCGCTCTGAAACCAGGCTGAACGTCCCGCGTGCGGCGGCCAGGAAGTCGCGCGTCCCCGCGCGCTGCGGGTCGGCGAGGTGCAGCACGCCGTCGGCGGCCAGCAGCCGGGGCCACAGGCGCAGCGCGGTCTCGACGTTGCCCCGGGTGTAGAGCACGTCGGCCGCCAGCAGCACGTCGAAGGGCCCGCGGGCGACCAGCGCTTCGCCGTGCGCCGCCCAGTCCACGACGGCCACCTGCGCGTCGACCTCGTTGAGCGCCAGGTTGTGGGCCGCGAAAGCCACTGCGTCGGGGACGCCGTCGGTCGCCAGCACGTCGGCGCCCGCGCGCGCGGCGACCAGGCTCGGGGCGCCCAGCCCGCACCCGAGCTCGAGCACCCGCGCGCCGGTGGCCGGGGGTGCCGCCGACAGCGCGCCGGCCAGCGCCAGGCCGCTGGGCCACGGTCGGGCCCAGTACGGCGTCGGCCGTCCCGCGCCGCCCTCCTCGTGGCGCAGCTGGTCCCAGTCGGCGGGCCGCACGAGGTAGACCTCGTCGCCCGCCGCGCCGACGACGAACCGCTGCACCGCGACGTGCAGCAGCGCCGGCGGCAGCTCGGCGGGCGCCACGTCCCGCAGCGCCGCGAGCTGCTCGCCGAGCGAGATCCGCAGCGCGCTCAGGCCGTCGTCAGCCAAACGCGACCGGGGTCTGGTCGAGCAGGAGGGCCAGCGTGCCGGCGTACATCCCCGTCTTGATCGCGCCGAGCGTCGGGCCGTGCTTGCCCGCCAGCGCCGCCGCGCGCTGCACCGCTTCGGCCAGGACGCGGTCCTCGGCGACCGCGGCGTCCACGATGCCGGCGGCGGCCGCCTCCTCGCCGCCGTAGCGCCGGCCCGTGGTCATCGCCTCGTGCGCGGCCTTCTTCGACAGGCGCGCCTGGATGAGCGCGGCCATCGGCGGGGTGAACGGGATGTGGATGTCGACCTCCGGCAGGCAGAAGAACCCGCGGTCGCCCCGCATGACCCGGAAGTCGTGCGCCACGGCGAGCATCGCGCCTGCGGCAAAGCAATGTCCTCCGATCGCCGCGACCGTCGGGACCGGCAGCGCCAGCACCTTGCCGAAGAGCGCGTGCACGCGCGGGACGAACGCCGGCACCTGATCGGTGTGAGCGCCCATCCACTCGAGGTCGAGCCCGTTGGACCAGATCTTGCCCGTCGCGGTGGTCACCAGCGCGCGCGGCTCCGGCGCCGCGGCGACCTCGTCGAGCAGCTCCTCGACGGCGCCGACCCACTCCGGGTTGAAGCGGTTCTCCCCGTCGCCGAGGTCGAGCAGGTACACGTCGCCGTCGCGGTCCAGGGAGGGCATGGCGCGGCAGCCTAACGCGGCACGGCCCGCGCCCGCGGCGCCGCTCAGGCCTCGACGCCGAGGCGCAGCGGGATGCCCGACGGATCGGCGACGAGCACCGCGCCGTCGACCGGCTCGGTCACCGCGCCCGCCGCGGTCAGCCGCGCCACGACGCGGTCGCGCTCCCGCGCGTCGGGCAGCACGATCGTGACCTCGCGCAGCCGCGCGGTGCCCTCCGGGGCCGGCTCGCGGCGCCGTGTCTCCCACGCGTTCGCGCCGATGTGATGGTGGTAGCCGCCGGCCGACAGGAACGCGGCCTGCTCGCCGAGCTGCGCGATCAGCTCCATCCCCAGCACGTCGCGGTAGAAGCCGATCGTCTCCAGCACGTCGGCGGCGCGCAGGTGGACGTGGCCCATGACGGTGCCGTCGGCCAGAGCGTCGAACGGCTCGCTCGCGAGGTCGGGCAGCTCGCTGAGCAGGGAGTCGACGTCGAGCGCCCACGTGCCCATGCGCTCGCCGACCTGGCCCTCCCACAGCTCGCGCGGCCGGTCCCAGTAGACCTCGATCCCGTGGTGATCCGGGTCCTGGAGGTAGATCGCCTCCGAGACGAAGTGGTCCGACAGGCCGACGAGCGGGACCCGCTCGCGCGCGAGGTGCGCGAGGAAGCGCGCCAGGTCGGCGCGATCGGGCACGAGCAGCGCGAAGTGGTAGAGCCCCGGGTAGCCGTCGGACGGCACCGCGCGGGGAACCTCCTCGAGCACGAGCAGCTCGCGCGTGCCGGCGCCCAGCGCGACGAGGCCGTCCTGGCGACGCAGCGCGACGAGGCCGAGCACGTCGCCGTAGTAGGCGATCGAGCGGTCCAGGTCGGCGACGGTGAGCCGTACGGCGCCCATGTACGTGCCGGCCGCGATGGCCGCGCTCGGCGGCGCGACGGCGGCGACGGCGGTCAGCTCCTCGGGATCCAGCGGTGCATCGGCCATCGATGCAGTACAGCACGCGCGGATGCTCGGCCCGCGGGGCTTCAGTCCGGCTCGCGCAGCGCGGGCCGCGCGTGCTGCAGCTCGCGCTCGAGGCGCTCCAGCGCCGCGAGCCGGCGCTCGACGGTCGGATGGGTGGCCCCGAGGAACCGCCGCCACCCGGTGACGTCCTCGACCGGCAGCAGGTGCAGCGCGTCGCGCCCGGCGACGGCGCGCAGGTCCTCGTCGGGCAGGCGCATGAGGTCGCCGGAGACCTTCATGAGCGCCGAGGCCAGCGCGCTCGGGCGCCCGGTCAGCGCGGCGGCGCCCGCGTCGGCCGTCAGCTCGCGGTAGCGCGAGAGCGCGTTGCTGCCGACGCCCGCCAGCGTGCCGATGACCAGGCCGAGCAGGCGGCCGGCCATCAGCGGCCACCACCAGCCGGCGTTGGATACGCCGCCTTCGCGCAGGGCCGCGCCGGGGAGGCCGACCACTGTCATGACGGTCGCGTCGCGGTGCGCCACGTGGCTGAGCTCGTGCGCCACGACGGCCTCCAGCTCGGCGGGCTCCAGGAGCCCGAGCAGGCCGCGGGTGACGTGCAGCCGCGGCGGCCGTCCGGGCGCGTCGACGATCCAGCTGTTGGGCTGGCGCTCGTCGTCGAGCGCGATCTCGGGCCGCGGCAGGTCGGCGACCAGGCAGAGGCGCTCCACGATCGCCTGCAGCTCCGGCTGCTCGTGCGGCCCGAGCAGCGGCGCCGCGGACGTCTTCCGGCGCTCGCGCACCACGGCGGCGACGCCGAGGGCCGTCGCGAGCGCCAGCCCACCCAGGAGCTTGGGCGGCAGCACCAGCACGCACACCGCGAGCAGGGCCACGACGAGCGCGGGCGTGAGCACGGCGGTCAGCACCATGCGCGCCTGGAGGCCGCGGTCGGCGGGGAAGAGGTCGCGACGAGGCACAACGCTGAGGGTAGGAGCGCAGGGCCGGCGCCGCAAGACATCTCCGCGTCCGCGCAAAGACCTTCGTGGACGCACTCTTTGCGCCCACGTTAGTATTTGCGCCGATGCACAAGCCCGCCGTCTCCGCGCAGCAGCTGGCCGACGAGTTGATGTCCTTCCTCGCGACGACCATGAAGTCCGCCCAGAGCGAGGTCTTCGAGATCGTCCAGGAGCTGGACCTCTCGATGACCCAGCTCAAGATGCTGCACGTGCTCGACGGCGCCGAGCACGAGCTCACCCCGTCCGAGCTCGCCAAGTTCGTCGGCCTCTCCCCCGCGGCCACCGGCCGCGCGGTCGACGCGCTCACCCGCCAGGACATCGTGTCCCGGCGCGAGGACGAGCAGGACCGGCGCGTCAAGCGCCTGGCGCTCACCGAGCGTGGCCGCGAATACGTGAACCGCATCTCGGCCGCGCGGCGCGAGGGCCTCGTCCAGCTCACCAAGACCCTCGACGACGATCAACGCGCAGCCCTGTCGGACGCGCTGGCGCCGCTCATGACCACCTCCTCCTCCCCCGACTGCGCGATCCGCGCGAAGGAGCACGGATGACCGCTGCCTCCTCCCAGCCCACCAAGGCGAAGGTCTTCGACCGCGCCCTCATCAGCATCTCCGCCGTCGTCGTGCTCGGCACGTTCATGTCGATCCTCGACACGACGATCGTCAACGTGGCGATCAACACCCTGTCGAAGGACTTCAACACGTCGTTGGCGACGATCCAGTGGGTCTCGACGGGCTACATGCTCGCGCTGGCCACGGTCATCCCGCTCACCGGGTGGGCCGCCGACCGCTTCGGCACCAAGCGGCTGTACATGATCTCGATCGGCCTCTTCCTCGCCGGCTCGGCGCTGTCGGGCCTCGCGTGGTCGGCCGAGTCGCTCATCGGCTTCCGCATCCTGCAGGGCCTTGGCGGCGGCATGATCATGCCCGCGGGCATGACGATCCTGTCGCAGGCCGCCGGCCCGCAGCGCATGGGCCGCGTCATGGGCATCGTCGGCGTCCCGATGCTGATGGGCCCGATCATCGGCCCGATCCTCGGCGGCTGGCTCGTCGACGACATCTCGTGGCGCTGGATCTTCTACGTGAACATCCCGATCGGCGCGGTGGCCCTCGTCGCGGCCTCCAAGCTGCTGCCGCGCGACGCGCCTGCCGCGCACCAGCGCCTCGACTGGCTCGGGTTGCTGCTGCTCTCCCCCGGCCTCGCGGCGTTCGTGTACGGGTTGGCCGAGACCTCGTCGTCGGGCGGGATCGGCGCCCCCCAGGCGTTCGTCCCGATGGTCGCCGGCGCCCTGCTGATCGCCACGTTCATCTTCCACGCCGCGCGCCACGCGTGGCCGCTGATCGACGTCAAGCTGTTTCGCAACCGCACGATGAGCGCCGCGTCGACGACGACGTTCGCGTTCGCCGCGGCGATGTTCGGCGCCATGTTCATGCTGCCGCTCTACTACCAGGTGGTCCGGGGCCAGTCGGCGCTGGACGCCGGACTGCTGCTCGCGCCCCAGGGCGTGGGCGCGGCGCTCATGATGCCCGTCGCCGGCAAGCTCACCGACGACATCGGCCCGGGCAAGGTCGTGCTCGGCGGCCTGGGACTGCTGCTGCTCGGCATGCTCGGCTTCACCCAGGTCGGCGCTCACACGTCGTTCTGGTTCCTCGGCAGCTCCCAGTTCCTGATGGGGCTCGGCATGGGCGCGACGATGATGCCCGCGATGTCGGCGGCCTACCAGACGCTGCAGCACGACCAGCTCGCGCGAGCGACGACGGCGCTGAACATCATCCAGCGCGTCGGCGGCTCGATCGGCACGGCGACGTTGTCGGTGGTGTTGACCCACCAGCTTTCGAGCCGCCTGCCGGGCGGCAGCGAGGGCGGGCTCGCGGCGGCGCAGTCGGTGCCGGCCGCCGCGCGCGACCGGGTCGCGCCCGACATCGCCGAGGCCTTCGGCCACACGTTCTGGTGGTCGGCGGCGATCATCGCGCTCGCCGTGATCCCGGCGCTGCTGCTGCCCCGCCACAAGCCCGCGGCGCCGGAGGCCGGCGAGGCGCCGAGCGCCGCCGAGACGCAGGTGCTGGTCGAGGCCTAGGGGAACACTGGCCCAGAGGGCCAGGTTCCCTTGCGGGTCTTCGCCCAGGGGGCGAAACCCGCGGCGGGTTAGGGACCCACGCTTGGGGCCTGGTCGCGCACGTCGAGCACGACCTTGCCCAGCGCACCGCGGCCGTCGATGGTCTTCAGGGCCTCGGCGGCCCGGTCCAGCGGGAAGCGCCGGCTGACGATCGGGCGCACGGCGCCGCCGGCGATCAGCTCGTCGACGGCGGCGCCGATCTCCCGATTCATGTCTGGCTTGGACATCATGTAGGCGCCCCACCCCGCACCGATGACCTCGGTGTTGTTCAGCAGCAGGCGATTGACCTTGACCTCGGGGATCGAGCCGCCGGTGAAGCCGACGACGACCACGCGGCCCTCCTCGCGCAGCGACCGGATCGAGTCGGTGAAGCGATCGCCGCCGACCGGGTCGAGGACGAGGTCGACGCCGCCGCCCGACAGCTCCTTGACCTCGTCCTTCCAGGCCGCGTCGGAGCGGACGACCTCGTCGGCGCCGGCGTCGCGCGCGACCTGCTCCTTCTCGTCGCTGGAGACGACCGCGATCGTCCTGGCGCCCAGACCCTTGGCGACCTGCAGCGCCGCGGTGCCGACGCCCCCGGCGGCGCCGTGCACGAGCACCGTCTCGCCCGCTGCGAGGCGGCCGCGCAGCTTCAGCGCGAAGTAGGCCGTGTGGTAGTTGAGGATCAACGCGGCGCCCTGCGCGAAGTCCAGCGCGTCGGGCAGCTTGAAGGTCAGGAACTCGGGCGCGACGGCGACCTCGGCGAAGCCGCCGAGCATGCAGAACGCGGCGACGCGGTCGCCCGCCTGCACGGCCGCGCCCGCGGGCGCGCTGCGCACGGTCCCGCCGACCTCGCTGCCGGGGATGAACGGCAGCGGCGGCTTGATCTGGTACTCGCCGCGCGTCTGCAGCACCTCGGGGAACGAGACGCCGGCGACCTCGACGTCGACCACGACGCCGCTGCCCGGGGTCATGAGGTGCGACGCCTCGGGCTCGGGGACGTCGACGATCTGCAGGGCGGTGTCGGGTCCGGTCAGCTCGGTGATCTGGAGGGCGCGCATGGCGCGAACCCTAACCTGAATCCGGATTCAACCGCGGACGCGCGGGCCTCGCTCGGCGCGTTCCGAGCGTCGGCGGCGCGGGCGGCGCGGGCGGCGCGGGCGGCGCGGGCGCCGGCGGCGTTCCGCTCAGGCGCTTGCGCTGGCGCGCCACGTCGCCGGTCGGCAATGACGGCGAGGTAGCGAGTGGCGCGGGCGCCGTGGGTCTCCGCCGGCGTCGCGGGGCGGGAGCGTTCGCGCGTGAACCGCCGCTCGGCGGGGTCCGGGTCGCTTCGTGATGAATAGTTCAGCGTCAGGCGACCCCGATCCCCCGAGGACCGCCGCGGACGACCCGCGACGCCGGCGCCCTCGCTCACTGTCTCTCCGTCATCGCCCACGAACCACCCGCCGCGGCACGACCAGCGCCCGTGCGGAACGCCGCAAGCGCCGGCGCGCCGCCCCTCCCGAGCGTCGAGGGACGATTGAATCTCGCTGTACGAGATTCAATCGTCCCTCGACGGCCCTGCCGGCGCCCGCAGTCCCTCAGCCGTCGTCCTGCGAGAAGGCCCAGCGGGCCTCGTCGATGTCCAGCCCCGCCGACAGGCAGGCCAGCAGCTTCATGCGGATCGCCTGCGGGGAGAGGAAGCCGGCCGGGATGATGTTCGTGCCGCGCAGGTCGCGCTCGGACCCGGCGTAGCCGTAGGTCGCGTTGAGGACGACGCCGCGCTCGGGGCGGCAGTAGGCGACGACCGGGATGTCGTTGGCGGCCGCGCCCCAGATCTCCAGGACCTCGGGCGCGAGGTGACCGGCGCCGAGCGTGCCGAGGACGATGCCGTCGGGCTCGGTGGCGAGCGCGGCGCGCGCGAGCGAGCCGTCGTCGCCCGCCGAGGACGGCACGATGTGCACGCGCTTGTCCAGCGACGGCGGGTCCAGCGGCGGATTGCGCGGGATCCGGGACCAGATCGTCGGGTGGCCCTCGGTGACGCGGCCCAGCGGGCCGGTCTGCGGCGAGGAGAACGCCACCAGCGAGGTCGTGTCGGTCTTGCGCGCGCAGCGGGCGTGGTGGATCTCGCCGCCGAAGACGACGAGGACGCCCATGCCGGCGGCGGGGGCGCTGGCGGCGACGCTGACGGCGTCGACGAGGTTGGCGGGACCGTCGGCGCCGGCGGCCGACGCCGGCCGGATGGCGCCGGTGAAGACGATCGGCGCGTCGGCGTCGTGGAGGACGTCGCAGAGCATCGCGGTCTCCTCGAGCACGTCGGTGCCGTGGGTCACCACGACGCCGATGCCGCGGCGCGAGGCGTCGCGGGCGGCGCGGCAGATGCGCAGCTGGTCGTCGAGCGTGAGGTGCGCGCTCGGCTTGTTGAGGACGCTGATGGCCTCCAGGTCGGGGAACGCCGTGAGGCCGGGAACGCTGGCGACGAGGGCCTCGGCGTCCAGCTCAGGCTGGGCGCCACCTTCGCCCACCATGGCGATGGTCCCTCCGGCGGTGAGGATCCGGACCCGGCGAACGGGCGCGGTGCTGCGATCGGTGGCGGTCAGCATCGACCGTCGAGAGTACAGCCGCCCGACCGGGCACCCCGCCCACCGCCCCCGCGCGCGCCTAGTAGCCGCCCACGCGCGCGGCTAGTAGCCGCCCGGCAGGACGAACTGCGGGACCTGCTGGTCCTGCTGGCCCTGGCCGCCGTAGGGGTCGACCTGCTGGCCCCCGCGGCCGTACGGGTCGACCTGCTGGCCCTGCCCGCCCTGCGTCGCACCCGACGACGTCGGGTTGGCGATGAAGTCCTGCACGATCTTCGCGGGGATGGCGAAGCCGATGCCGACGTTGCCGCTCTCGCCGCCGGCGGAGGAGCCGCTCGTGGCGATCTGCGAGTTGACGCCGATGACCTTGCCGTCCGCGTCGAGCAGCGGGCCGCCCGAGTTGCCGGGGTTCAGCGCGGCGTCGGTCTGGATCGCGCCCTTGATCGGGGTGCCGTCCGGCGCCTGGATGTCGCGGTTCAGCGCGCTGACGATACCGCTGGTCAGCGTGTGGTCCAACCCGTAGGGGTTGCCGATCGCGTAGGTGGCATCACCGATCTGCACGCTGGAGGAATCCCCGAACGACAGGGCGTGCAGCTTGGCGGAGCCGGCATCGACCTGGAGCAGGGCGAGATCCTTGGAGGCGTCGGCGGCGACGACCGTCGCCGGCTGCTCCTTGCCGTTGGTCCCGAGCTTGACGGTCACCTGCGTGGCGCCGTCGACGACGTGCTCGTTGGTGATGATCTTGCCGTCGGAGGTGACGACGAAGCCCGAACCGGTGGCCGTGCCCTGCCCGGTCTGGGCGCTGATGTAGGCGACGGCGTCCTTGGCGGAGTTGTAGACGTCCTTGGCCGTCGACGCCGTGGTCTCGGCGACCGGACGGGACGCGCCCGAGGCGGGTGTGGCCGCCGCGGTGGCGGATGGGCCGGAACCGTGGCCGTTGACGACGACGGCCGCGACGCCCGCGCCACCGGCGCCGGCGATGAGGGCGCACGCGCCGAAGGCGGCGAGCTTGGATGAGGGGGTCATGCAGACACTGTCGGGCAGCGTTCTTGTCTGAGCTTCAAGGGATCCCAAACCGCGCATAAGAACCCGGTCGGGCCCCGCGCGCCGGCCGGCTTCAGGCCACGGGCGAGCCGTGGAGCGGGAGCGCCGCGACGACCACGGTCCCCTCGCCCGGAGGGCTCTCGACGCGCAGCTCGCCGTCCATCGCGGCGGCACGGTCGCGGAGCCCGACGAGCCCGGAACCCTCGTCGCTGCGAGCCCCGCCGACGCCGTCGTCGCGGACCTCGAGGCAGAGCACGCCGTCGCCGACGACGGCGGTGATCCGCGCGCTGCTCGCGCGGGCGTGCCGGACAGTGTTGGTCAGCGCCTCGGCGACGATGAAGTAGGCGGCGGCCTCCAGCTCCACGGGCAGCCGCTCGGCGGTGACGTCGACCGACACGGGCAGGTGGATGCGCGAGACCAGCGCGTCGATCCCGGCGCGCAGCCCGCCGCTGCTGAGCGCCGCCGGCAGGGTCCCGTGCGCGAGCTCGCGCAGCTCGCCGTGGGCCCGCTCGGCGTGCGCGAGCGCCTCGGCCACCAGCTCGACCGCGGGGCCGGTCGCGTCCCCGAGCTCCCGCCGCGCGAGCTTCAGGGCGATCACCGTGCTCACCAGGCGCTGCTGGGCGCCGTCGTGCAGGTCGCGCTGGATGCGGCGCCGGGCCGCCTCGCCGGCGGCCACCACGCGGCCGCGCGCCGCGGTGAGCTCGGCCCGGCTCTCGGCGTTCGCGATCACGGTGCCGACGAGCTCGGTGAAGCTCGCCATGCGCTTCTCCGTGTCGGCACACAGCGGCTCGTGCTTGGTCGCCGCGACGATCGCACCCCAGAGACGGCCCTCGACGACGATCGGGCTCGCGACGGCCGAGCGGCTTCCCACGCGCCGCAGATAGTCGGCGACCGGTCCGGGCGCCGTGGCGTAGTCGTGGTCGTCCACGCGAGCAGATCGACCGGTGCGAGCCACCGCCGCGATGGCGAGTGAGTCGTCGAGCTCCACGCGCATGCCGACCCCGAGCTCGTCGACCCACCGCCCCACGCCGGCGAGGATCGTGGCGGTGCGGTCGGGCTCGAAGCGGACGACGGCCGCATCCTCGGCGCCGAGGAGCAGGCCGACCTCCTCCGCGACCGCCGTGAAGATGTCGGCCGGGGACGCATCGTGCGCGACGGCCGCGGCGAGGCGTCGCAGCCCGGCACGCTCGGCGGCGAGCATGCGCAGCTCGTCGCGCGGAGCGTGCCGTGGCGTGCGCGCGTCGGGCAGCTCCCGCACGACGAAGGCCTGCTCGGGCCCGACCGGCTCCGCGAACGCGTGCGCGCCGTCGGGCAGGACCAGCTCGCCTCCGCCGCGCGGCAGCTCCAGCCGCGTGCCGTGCAACCACCCTCGGGAGTCGTCGGCGATGAGCCGTCCGGTCGGCCCGACGAGCGCGCGGCGGTCGCCGCTGCCGGTGATGCGCTCCTGATAGCGCGCCCGCAGCCGGTCGTCGCGCTCCTGCAGGCGGTAGCGCAGGTGGCCCTCGACGGCTCGGGCGGTCGTCATGACGACCGCCAGGCTCTGCGGGTCCACGTCCTTCTCGAGGCCGGTCAGGTCGATGACGCCGAGCAGCTCGCCCGTCTCGGGGTCGTGGACGGGGGCCGCCGAGCAGGTCCAGGCCTGCACGACTTCGACGAAGTGCTCGCCCGCGAAGATCTGGACCGCGTGATCGGCCGCCAGGGCGGTCCCGACCGCGTTGGTCCCGGCGCCGTTCTCGCTCCACAGGGCGCCCTCCGTGAAGTTCATCGAATCGGCCGCCTGGGACCGCACCCTGCTGTTGCCCTCGAGCTGGAGCAGCACGCCCGCCGCGTCGCTCACGACGAGCAGGTGCTCCGACGCGTCGGCGACGGCTCCCAGGCATTCACGGATCAGCGGCGCCGCCGCGGCCAGCGGGTGCATCTCCCACCGCGCCGACGCCTCCTGACGATCGGCGGTCGCCGGGGCCAGCCGGCGCCCCGATGGGTCGATGCCCGCGTCCAGCGACCGGCGCCACGAGTCGGCGACCGGTGGTCGAACCCCACTCACGCGCGCCCCGCTGAGGAAGCGCTCCCAGTCTCGCCGCAGCTCGCGGGCACGCAGGGCCGGCGGCGTCGCCGCGTCGATGGCCAGCCATGGGTTACGGGGCATCTGGTGGCTCGGATCCGGATGTGGTCCTTTGGTGGTACGCGCCAGGGTGGCACATCGCGGACGCCGGCTCGCCTGCTCGGACAGCCCCCGGGGCGTCGTTCTAGGGTGTCGGGAATGCCCGCCCTGGACGCCCTCCGTGATCGGCTCGCCGAGCTGGCCGACCTGTCGCTGCTCGGACACCTCGCGGCCTGGGACCAGCGGACGATGATGCCGCCCGGCGGCTCACCGGCCCGCGCCCATCAGCTCGCCACGCTGGAGCGCCTCGCGCACGAGCGCGCGACCGCCGACGAGGTCGGCGAGTGGCTCGAGGAGCTCGAGCGCGAGGGCGCCGCGGGCGACCTCGGCGAGCTGGACCGCGACCTCGTCCGGCTCGCGCGGCGCGACTGGGACCGGAGTCGCCGCGTGCCGACCGACCTCGCCGCCGAGCTCGCCCAGGCCGGCGCAGAGGGCCAGGACGTCTGGCAGGCGGCCCGCGCCGACGACGACTTCGCCGCGTTCGCGCCGGCGCTGCGGCGCAACATCGAGCTGGCGCGCTCGTACGCCGCGTGCTTCGAGGGCTTCGCCCGGCCCTACGACGCGCTGCTGGCCGACTACGACTTCGGGCTCACCGCCGCGCGCATCCAGGAGGTCTTCGGCCGCCTCGCCGAGGCGCTCCCGCCGCTGGTGGCGCAAGCCGCGCAGCGCCCCGCCCCGCGGCCGCTGGACGTGCCGGTCGCCGCCCAGCGGGCGGCCGTGACCAGCACGCTGGCGCGCCTGGGCGTGAAGGACGACAGCTGGCGCGTGGACGTGTCGGCACACCCGTTCTCCACCAACGTGGGCCGGCGCGACAGCCGCATCACCACGCGCTACGAGGACGGGCAGCTGGAGTCCGTGCTGGCCGCGATGCACGAGTTCGGGCACTCGTTGTACGAGCGCCAGATCGCGCCGGAGCTGGCGCGGACCAACCTCGGGCACGGCACGTCGATGTCGATCCACGAGTCCCAGAGCAAGTTGTGGGAGAACCACGTCGGCCGCAACCCGGCGTTCGGCGCCGTGATCGCCGGGGAGCTGACGGCCGGCGGCTTCCCGATCGATCCCGACACGCTGCTGGCGGCGTTCGGTCAGGTGCGCCCGTCGCTGATCCGCGTCTCGGCCGACGAGCTGACCTACCCGCTGCACATCGTGCTGCGCTTCGAGCTGGAGCTCGCGCTCATCGAAGGCCGGCTCGACGTCGCCGACCTCCCGGCTGCGTGGAACGACGGGATGCGGCGACTGCTCGGCGTCGAGGTGCCGCGCGACGCCGACGGCGTCCTGCAGGACGTCCACTGGGCCGGCGGCGCGTTCGGCTACTTCCCCAGCTACGCGCTCGGCACCCTGATCGCCGCGCAGCTGTGGGACCGCCTGGAGCAGGACGCCGGCTCCCAGGACGAGGCCCTGGCCGGCGGCGACGTCACGGCGATCCGCACCTGGCTGGCCGACCATGTCCACCATGTCGGTCGGCGGCTGGACACCGAGCCGCTGGTGGCCAGCGTCACCGGGCACGGGGTCGAAGTGGAGCCGTTCCTCGCGCACGTCGGCCGCGTGGCGGCCCGCTAGGGGCGGTGGGTCCCTAGCGGACCGCGGGTACGAGCCCCTGGGCGAGTACCCGCAAGCGAAACGAGCCCCTTGGGCGAGGCTTCGCCTAGCTCGGCGCCGAGACCGATCCGTCGCGCGAGGCGGTCGGCGGCGGGGCGCCGGCGGGCAGCCGCACGACGAAGCGCGCGCCGCCGCCCGGAGCGTTGTCGGCATGCACCTCGCCGCCGTGGGCGGCCACGATCCCGGCGACGATCGCCAGGCCCAGGCCGGCGCCGGCCTTGCCGCGCTCGCGGCCGTGCTCGGCGCGCCAGAAGCGCTCGAACAGCGCGTCGTTCTCGTCGGTCGGCAGGCCGTGGCCGTAGTCGCGGACCTCGAGCACGGTCGTCGTGCCGTCGTGGCTGATCGCCACCTCCACGGGCGTCCCCGCCGGCGTGTGGACCAGCGCGTTGCGCAGCAGGTTGGCGAACACCTGGCGGAGCTGATGCGGGTCGCCGGCGACGACCGCGCGCCCCTCGGAGCGCAGATCGATCTCGCGGTCGGGCGCCGTGGCGCGCGCGTCGTCGACCGCGTCGCCGGCGAGCCGGACCACGTCGACGTCCTCGCGGATGACCTCGCGCACCTCGTCCAGGCGCGCGAGCGTCAGCAGGTCCTCGACGAGCACGCCCATGCGCGCCGCCTCGGACTCGATGCGCTCCATCGCCTTCTTGGTGTCCCCGGGCTGCCGCGCCGCGCCGATGCGAAACAGCTCGGCGTATCCGCGGATCGACGCGAGCGGCGTGCGCAGCTCGTGCGACGCGTCGGCCAGGAACCGGCGCAGCCGGTCCTCGGAGGCGCGCTGCTTGGCGAACGCCTCCTCCAGGCGGTCGAGCATGCGGTTCAGCGACAGGCCGAGGCGGCCGACCTCGGTGCGCGGCGTCGCCGTCTCGACGCGCCGCGAGAGGTCGCCCGCGGCGATCGCGCCCGCGGTGTCCCCCATCCGCTCCAGCGGTCGCAGGCCGATGCGCACGAGCCACCAGGCGCCCGCGCCGAGCACGGCGAGGATCGCGGCGATCACCAGCGCGGAGGTCCGCAGCAGGCGGCGCAGCGTGGCGTCGGTCTCGGTGAGCGGGACCGCGGCGACGGTCGAGCCGCCGCCCGGGCGGGCCTGCGCGAGGACGCGGTAGCGCGTGCCGTCGCCGGACTTGACCGTCGTGTACTGGCCGTCGTGCAGGCCGGACGGCAGCTTCGGGGCGGTGGCCGAGTAGCAGGCGCGGCACACCTTCTGGATGACCGTGCCGCCCGCGTCGCGCTCGAAGACCCACGTCCCGCCCGCCGGTCCGCCCCCGGGCATGTGGTCGGGCGGCCGGCCGTCGCCCTCGCGGCCGCCCGGGAGGAACGGCGCCGGCCGCGAGCCGCTCTGCACCGCCACCCGCGCCTGCTGGTCGACCCGGTCGTACAGGAACCTGCGCTGCTCGAGGTACGTCACGCCGGCCAGCAGGACGAACCCGATGGTGGCGAGGACCAGCAGCCCGATGACGAGGCGCGCGCGCAGCGACACGTATCAGGACCTCGGCGCGCGCAGCGCATACCCGACGCCGCGGGCGGTGTGGATCAGCGGCGCGCCGTGCCGGTCGATCTTCTTGCGCAGGTAGCTGATGTAGGTCTCGAGCACGCGGGCGTCGCCGCCGAAGTCGTAGTCCCAGACCTGGTCGAGGATCTGCGCGCGGGTGAGCACCCGGCGCGGGTTGAGCATGAGGTAGCGCAGGAGCCGGTACTCGGTCGCCGTGAGCTCGATGAGGTCGCCGCCGCGCGTGACCTCGCGCGTGTCCTCGTCGAGCTCGAGGTCCTCGAAGACGAGGCGGCTCGTCTCGGGCTGGGCGAGGCCGGCGCGCCGCAGGATCGTCCGGATGCGGGCGACCAGCTCCTCGAGGCTGAACGGCTTGGTGACGTAGTCGTCGCCGCCCATCGTGAGCCCGCGGACCTTGTCCTCGGTCGCGTCGCGGGCGGTGAGGAAGATGATCGGCACCTGGACGCGCTCGGCGCTCAGGCGGCGGGCGATCTCGAAGCCCTCCATGTCCGGGAGCATGACGTCGAGGACGAGGAGGTCCGGCTTGAAGGTCGTCACGGCCTCGAGCGCGCTGCGCCCGTCTCCGACCGCCTCGACGGTGAAGCCCTGGAAGCGCAGCGCCATCGAGATGACGTCGGCGATGTTGGGCTCGTCGTCGACGACGAGCACTCGGTGGCTCTCGGGCGTGGCGGTGGTCATCACACGCTCAGTATCGCCCTGGTTCCTGGGAGGTTCCTGGGAGAACCCCAGGAACCTCCTGCGAGCCGTGAGTGACGGCGGTGTGCCGGACGCCAGTAGGTCGCGCGGCGACGTTCGCCGGGAAATCCCGTTCCTAGCGCGAGTGGGCGTGGCGGCCCGCCGCGCGGGCGGGCTTGTCGCCGCGCTCGGGCGGCGTCCGGTTGACGAGGTCGTCGAGGTGGGCGTCGAGCTCCGTGAGCGCGTTGGTGCGCTGGTCGGCGGTCAGGCGTCCGGCGGCCACGTCGGCGTCGAGCTGCTTGGCGATCGCGTCCCTGATGGCGCTCTTGACGTCGGCGATCGGCTTGCCCTGGTCCTTGGCGACGTCGGCGATGCTCTTGCCGGCCTGGAGCTTGGTGCGCAGCTCGTCGGCCTTCAGGCCGAGCGCGGATGCGGCGGCGTCGAGCGCGCCGTTGAGGCCGTGGCCGAACCCGGGACCACCGGGGCCGCCCGGGCCGCCTGGCCCGCCGTGCCCGCCCGGCCCGGGACGGCCGGCGCCCGGCCCGCCCAGGACCCGGCCGTCCTTCGCGCGGTCGGCCTTGATCGCGTCGGCCTGCTTCTGGGTGATCTTGCCGTCCTTGACGGCCTGGTCGAGCTGGGCGTCCTCGGCGGCGCCGAGCGCGGAGCGCAGGGCCTCCGGCGTAACGTTCAGCCGCTTGGCGGCGTCGTCGAGGACCGACTGCTCGGCCTTCTTGGCGTCGTCGCCGCCGCCGGCGGCGATGGCGGCCCCTGCTCCTGCGCCGGCGGCCAGGACGGCGGCGGACACGATGATGTAGCGCTTGACCCTCATGGCCGCAGCATGCCTGGGGATGCTGAGGCGAACCTGAGAGCTGCCTGGGAGTGCCTGGTGGGTCGCGGCCCACTACCCGAAGGTGAACGCGTAGGCCGAGGTGCCCGGCGCCAGCGCGAGGTCCAGCCGATGGCGCCCGTTGCGCGGCAGCTCCGCGAGCGTGTAGAGGCGCTGGCGGTCGACGGTCACCGTACGCGAGCGGCGGCCGTCGACCGTGACGTCCACGCGGCCGCGGCGCCCGCCGGCCGGCGGGCTGAGCACGAGGTAGACGAAGCGCGCCTGCACCGACGCGGTGAGCGTGGCGTGCGAGACCGCGGTCGCCGCCTCGTCGCCGATGGCCCACGTGCCGCCGAGGGCGAACGCGTGGAGGGGCGGCGCGCCGGCGGGAGCGCGGTAGGTGCGGGTGCCCTTGGCCGGCGGGGTGCCGACGAAGCCCTGGGCGCGCGCGGCGCCGACGTAGGTCTCGGGCGTCGTCGCGGCGCTCACCGGCGTGACGTCGCGCGGCTTGGCGGGCGCCACGCCGACCGTGGCGCCGCGCTCGGCCAGCAGCGCGCGGATCGCGGCCTCCGACTCGGCGTACCGGCCCTCGCCGAAGTGCGTGTGGCGGACGTGGCCCGTCGCGTCGATCAGGTACTCGGCCGGCCAGTACTGGTTGCCCCACGCGTTCCAGGTCGCCAGGTCGTTGTCCTGCACGACGGGGTAGTCGATGCCGTTGGTCGAGATCGCCCGTGCGACGTTGCCCGCGTCGTGCTCGAAGCCGAACTCGGGCGCGTGGACGCCGACGATCGTCAGGCCCTCGTCGCGATAGCGCCGGTCCCACGCCTCGAGGTAGGGCAGCGTGCGCAGGCAGTTGATGCAGGTGTAGGTCCAGAAGTCGATCAAGACGACGCGCCCGCGCAGCGCCTTCAGCGAGAGCGGCCGGCCCCCAGGCGTGTTGAACCAGCGCTGCGTGCCGGTGAAGTCGGGGGCCGCCCCGAGGTCGGGGAGCTTGGCGTGCGGGTGCGCCGGGGCAGCGTGGGCGGCGGCGTCGAAGCGCGGGCGCCCACGCAGGCGGTCGAGCCGGTCCTGCACCGCATGGGAGCGCTCGATCCCGCCGGTCAGCGTCAGCGCCGAGGTGTGGCGCGCCAGCGCGGTCTCGAAGCGCAGGTCGAGGTTGGCGGCGAACACGATCGCGGTGATGATCATCACGGCGCCCAGCACGCGCTGGACGCGCAGGGCGCCGGCGCGGCGCAGCGGCTCCATCACGCGCCGGCCGCCGAGCGCGATGACCAGCAGCACGGCGGCCGAGCCGGCGACGTAGGCGATCGCGATCGCGACCGTGCGCCCCGTGGCCGCAGAGATCGAGACGACGGCGGCCAGCACCGGCCCGGCGCACGGCGCGTACACGAAGCCCAGCGCGCCGCCGACCACCAGGCCGGAGCCGAACCCGTCGCCGAGGCGCCGCGGACCGAGGCGGCTGAGGCCCGCCAGCGGGCGCTCCAGGCGCACGGCCAGCGGTGGCGCGAGCGCCGCGACGCCGGCGACGAGCAGGACGGCGATGCCGACGTGGCGCAGCGTCGTGTCGCCGAGGCCGAGGTGGCGCAGCAACTCCCCGCCGCCCACGATCGACACCGCGAACGTCGCCGACAGCCCGATCACCACGCCCAGCGGCCGCCGGCGCCCGCCCGCCGCACCGGCCGACAGCAGCGCGGGCAGCACCGGCAGGGCGCACGGGCTCAGCGCGGTGCCGGCGCCGACCACGGCGCTCAGCACGAGGAGGATCAGCACGCGTCGTCTATGGTCGTCGAGCCCATCAAAGCGCCCGCGGCGTCCGAGTGCGCCGGTGCCCGCCGTGGTGACAAGTCCCGCAGCGATGTCCCGCGCGGATAGGGTCGGCCGTTCATGGACGTCGCGCTCGCCAGCCCGGGCGACGCCGTCGCGCCCACGAAGCTCCACGTCCCGGCGCGCCGCGGCGCGCTCGTGTCGCGCGACGTGCTCGTCGATCGCCTCGTCGCCGCCCGCGACGCGCGGCTGGTGCTCGTCACGGGCGCGGGCGCCTCGGCGCTGCTGGCGCGGTGGCCCGATGCTCCGGCCGAGAATCGCGCCTTCGCCTGGCTCTCGCTCGATCCCGAGGATGCGGACCCCGTCCGCTTCTGGCGCTGCGCGATCGCGGCGCTGCGCACCGTGCACGCCGGGTTCGGGGCCCAGGCCGCCGCGCTGCTGCGGATCGGCGAGCCGGCGCTGGCGCCCGCCGTGCTGCCGCTGATCGCCGCCGAGGCCGCGACCCTGGAGCGCCCGGCGGTGCTCGTGCTCGACGGGTTCGGCACGCTCGGCGAGGCGCCGGAGGTGTCCGCGACGCTGGACCGCCTGCTGGTTCGCCTGCCGCCCACGCTGACCGTGGCGGTCGCCGCCGAGCAGGCGCCCGCGGCCTTGGAGGAGGTCGCGCGCCGGCGCGGCTCCCCCACGATCGTGGCCGGCGGCGCCCCCGCCCGCGCACGAGCCCGGACGCCCGACACCCCCGCCGCCGCGATCGCCGCCGCGCTGGCCGCCGGCGACCACGAGCGCGTCGCGACCGTCGTGGCCCAGCAGTGGGAGGCGACCCTGCACCGTGGCGAGCACGCCACGGTGGCCGGCTGGGTCGGCGCGCTGTCGGCCGCCGCAGCAGATGCCGAGCCGGGCCTCTGGCCCGTGCGCCTCTGGGCCGCGCTGGACGCCGGGCGCCCCGGCGAGGCCGAGCGCCTGCTGGCCACCGGCGAGGCCACGCTGCCGCGCGCGATCCGCGCCCGCGGGCTGCTGCTGCACGCCTTCGACGCCTTCCGCCGCGGGCACCTCGCCACGATGGCCCAGAGCCTCGACCGCGCGAGTGCCTTCGATCCGCAGGACGGCTTCTGGCACACCGCAGACGCGCAGCTCCGCGGCCTCGAGGCGTTCTGGCGCGGCCACCCGCGCGTCGCGCACCGCCACTTCGCCCGCGCCGCCGGGCTGGCCGAGATCCACGACGACCGCATCGCGCTGGCCTACGCGACGGGCTACCTCGCGCTCGTCGCCGCCGAGGGCTCGGACCGCGACGGCGCCCGCCGCCGCCTCGGCCGTCTCGAGGACCTGCGCGACGACGATCCCGCGGCCGGCGAGCACGCCGTCGCCTGCGCGGGCGCGCTGGCCGAGGGCCGGATGCTCGAGCTCGCGGGCGCGTGCGAGAGCGCCGTCGCGCCGCTGCAGCGCGCGCTCGCGCTGGCCGATCGCGGCGCCGGCCTGCACGAGCGCGCCGAGCCGCTGCTGCGCCTGGCGACCGTGCACCGCGCGTGCGGGCGGGCCGACGAGGCGGCCGACTGCGACGCGCGCGCCGCGCTGCTGCTCGCCGGCTGCGGCGATCACGGCCGCCTCGCCGGCCCCCTGGCCGCCGCGGCGCCGGCCGGCCTGCCGCGCGAGACGCTGAGCCCGAGCGAGCTCGCCGTGCTGCGCCTGCTGCCCACCGGCCTGTCGCAGCGCGAGATCGGCGCCGAGCTGTTCCTCTCGGTCAACACGGTCAAGACCCACTGCCGCAACATCTACATCAAGCTGCATGCTGGGTCGCGCGAGCAGGCGGTCGCGCGAGCCCGACACCAGGGGATGTTGTGAACTCACCGAACGGCGTACGGACAGCGGACGGCACGAGTGTGGATACCCGCACGTTGGAACCGGCCGTTGCAGGGCACGCTTGAGTCGTGCGCAAAAAGGTTCTCATCGTCGACGACCATCCGAGCTTCCGCTCGGCCGCCCGCCTGCTCCTGGAGCATGAGGGGTTCGACGTCGTCGGTGAAGCCGAGGACGGCGCCAGCGGCCTGGCCGCCAGCGCCGCGCTGGATCCCGACGTCGTGCTCCTCGACATCAACCTGCCCGACCTCGACGGCTTCGACGTCGCCTCGCGCATCTGCCTGGACCAGGCCGCGCCGAAGGTCGTGCTGACCTCCAGCCGCGATCCGCGCGAGTTCGGCCCCCTCGTCATGCGCAGCGGCGCCCAGGGCTTCATCCCCAAGGGCGAGCTGTCGGGCGCCCGCATCGACGCGCTGCTGTAGGGGGGTCGCCGGCCTGGGCGCCGGCATCGCGGAGCGTCCGTGGCGTTCCGCTCCGGCGCGCTCGCGCCGCGACGCGCCTTCGGGGGGCACTGACGAGAGCGAGCGCGGGCGCGAGGCGGGCTCGGTCGTCCGCAGGCGTCTCCGGGGAGGGGCCGGCGGCGCGCGTTCTCGTCGGTGATCCCGGACGACGTCCGCCGCGCCGCTCCCACTCAGAGCGCCGCCAGCACCTCCCGCGCCGCCCGCTCCCCCGAGCTGATCGCGCCGTCCATGTAGCCGTTCCAGTAGCCGGCGGTCTCGGTGCCCGCCCAGTGCACCGCGCCCACCGGCTCGATCAGCTTCGGCCCGAAGTCGACGAGCGTGCCGGGGCCGAGCACGGACGTCGGCCCGCCGCGGGTCCAGCGCTCCTCCACCCAGTCCTGCTCGAAGTAGTCGATCGGTGAGCGCGCCTTCGCGCCGAAGGCCGCGGCGAAGTCGTCGAGCACCGCGCGGCGCCGATCGTCGGCCGACCTCGTCTGCCACGTGCGCCACGAGCGCCCGCCCATGAAGCCCATCAGCACGCCGGGCCGGCCGTCGGGCGGTGTGTTGTCGAACATCGCCGGAACCGCGCCGTCGAGCTTCAGCGCCTGGCCGCTGAGGCCGTCGGCGCGCCAGAACGGCTCGGCGTAGATCGCCTCGCACTTGGCCAGCGTGCCGAGCACCATGCGGCGCCGGAGGCTGTCGTGCTCGGCGGGCAGCAGCGGGGCCCAGTCGATCTCGACGGCCAGCGGCGGCGGGATCGCCACGACCGCCCGCCGCGCCTGCCACGCCCGCCCGTCGGCGGTCGTCACGGTCACGGCGCCGCCGGCCTGCGCGATGCGCCGCACGGGCGCCTCGAGCACGACCCGGTCGCCGAGGTCGGCCGCCATGATCAGCGAGAGCCGCTGCGTGCCGCCGACCAGCCGGCTGTCCTGCGCGGCGCCCTTGCTGCCGATGCCGCGCTCCAGCGTGCCGGGCGTGTCGGCGTCACCGTAGCCCGCGATCGTGGCCAGCATGAACAGCATCGACACGTCGGCGGCGCGGCTGCCCAGCGCGGGCGACAGGAACAGGTTGACGAGCTGCAGCACCCGCGCGCTGTTGACGGTGTTGGCGCGGATCCAGCTCTCGGCCGTCTCGCCGTCGAGCTTCTCGGCGTCCGGCGCGGTCCACGGCGCGTCGACCGGCACCTTGGCCGCCATCGCGTCCAGGCGCGTGAGGAGCAGCGCGAGGTCGGGCAGCGCGAGCGGATCGGGCGGGATGTCGCCGGAGTAGCGCGTGGCGCGGCCGTCGGCCACGTAGACGTTCTGCCCCGGCCCGTAGCCGGGATAGGTGCCGACGCCGAGCTCGGCGGCGAGCGCGAGCACGCGGTTCTGCGTCGGGCCGACGTACTGGCCGCCGGCCTCCGTCACCTCGCCGCCGCCGAGGTCGTGGTTCAGCGTCCGGCCGCCGACGCGGTCGCGCGCCTCCAGCACCACGACCGAGCGGCCGGCGCGCACGAGGTTGCGGGCGGTCGTCAGCCCGGCGAGCCCCGCGCCGACCACCACCACGTCGACCGCCGTCGGGGCTTCTGCGACGGCCGCAGACGCGCTGCGTCCGCCGCCGAGCAGCAGCCCGGCGCCTCCTGCCGCCCCGGCGCCCAGCACGCCGCGGCGGGTCAACCTGCCCTTTTGCACGTCGCCTCCCGTATCGCTCGGTCTCAGGTCCTGCCAACCGCAACGCGGCGCCGGCGCGAAACATGCGCCCAGGCCTCGTAGCCCACGAGCACGATCGCCGGCGGCACGGTCGCCGGGAGCGTGTCGACGACCAGGAAGAGCTGATCCCACGCGTAGGAGACGACCAGCATCGCGACCGCGGCGGCGACCTGGTTGCGCCGCTGCACCGCGAGGATCCCGCCGAGCACGGCCGCCGCGAAGAAGTCGCCGTAGCCCAGGCTCGCGAAGCCGAAGCTCGCCGACTGCAGCTGCGGCAGCCCCGCACCGGGCGCCGCCGCCACCAGCACGGCGTTGGGCGCCTGCAGCTCGTTGCCGAAGACGAGGATCGAGTCCACGCTCGCCATCGCGACGAGGCCGAGCTTCAGCAGGGTCAGCGGCGCCGCCCCCGCGAGCAGCCGCCCGAGCGTCACGCACGAGCCGACGATCAGGGCGGTCGTCGCCAGCTGCCCGACCTTGGTGTCCTGGTCGGCCCAGGCCAGCGCCAGCAGCGGGACCGCCAGCGGCGCCAGCCACCACCGTGCGCCGTGCATCGCCCAGCCCAGCGCCAGCGCGCAGCCGGGCGGGATCAGCAGCAGCGCGACCCACGTCAGGACGTCCGCGCTCTGGGGGAACGCGTTGATCGCCACGATGACGACGGCGATCGAGAGCGGCAGCACCAGCGCCCACCAGCCACCGCGAAACCGGCGCAGGAAGTAGGGCACGCCCGCCGCCGGCAGCGCGACGCAGAGCGCCTGCGCCACCGTCAGCACCAGGTTGTCGAACCCGAACCACACCGGAGAGCGACCGTACCGGGCGGCGGTGGCCGGCGAAGCGCGCGGGCGAAGCCGGGACGGTGTCCACTCGCCGACCAGCCCAGCCGCTAGCGTCCCGCCGCGATGCCCTCCGCCGCCACGGCCGATCTGCGCACCGTGCACGCCACGCGCTACGTCCTGCCCCTGCGGGAGGGCGGGTCGATGCCCGGGCTCGTCGAGGCCGACGACGACGGCCTGTACGTCGTCAAGTTCCGCGGCGCCGGCCAGGGGCTGAAGGCGCTCATCGCCGAGGTGATCGTCGGCGAGCTGGCCCGCGCGCTGGACCTCGCCGTGCCCGAGATCGTGCTCATCGACGTCGACCCGCTGCTCGCGGCGGCCGAGCCCGACCCCGAGATCCAGGAGCTCGTCGAGGCCAGCGGGGGCAGCAACGCCGCGCTCGACTTCCTGCCCGGCTCGCTGCCGTTCTCGCCCGCCGCGCCGGTCGGCGTGACGCCCGAGCTCGCCGCCGACGTCGTCTGGCTCGACGCGCTGAGCGCCAACGTCGACCGCACGCCGCGCAACCCCAACATGTTGGTGTGGCACGGGCGCCTGTGGCTCATCGACCACGGCGCGGCGCTGTACCGCCATCACGGGCCGTCGTGGCCCCAGGGCGCCGCGACCGCCGGCTTCCCGCTGATCGCCGACCACGTGCTGCTGCCGTTCGCCGGCTCGATCCTCGACGCCGACGCGCGCCTGGCCCCCAAGCTCGACGACGACACCGTGCAGCGGATCGTCGGGTCGGTGCCCGACGACTGGCTCGGCGACGATCCCTCCACCGCGCGCCGCGCCTACGCCGAGCACCTGACCGAGCGCCTGCGCGCGCCGCGCGCGTTCGCCGCCGAGGCCGAGGAGCTGCGCCGTGCCGCCGCCTGACGCCTTCCAGTACGCGATCTGGCGCGTCGTGCCTGACGTCGAGCGCGGTGAGGCGGTCAACGCCGGCGTCGTGGTGTTCTGCCGGCGCCGCTCCTTCCTCGCCGCGCGCATCGAGCTCGACGAAGCGCGCCTGCGCGCGCTGGCGCCCCAGCTCGACATCGACGCGGTCCGCCGCCATCTCGACGGCCTCGTGCGCGTCGCCGCCGGCGATCCCGAGGCCGGGGCGATCGCCGCGCTGCCGCAGTCCGAGCGCTTCGGGTGGCTGACGGCCGCGTCGAGCACGATCGTCCAGCCCTCGGCGATCCACACCGGTCTGTCCGACGATCCGGACGGCCTGCTCGACCGCCTGTTCACGCGCCTGGTGGCGGCGCCCCGAGCGCGGTAGCCGATGGCCGCCCCGGACGTCCCCGACGACCTCCCGGTCCTGCGCTTCGCCGACACCGCCGCGTTCGAGGCCTGGATGGAGGCCGAGCACGGCAGCGCGCGCGGGCTCTGGCTCATGATCGCCAAGAAGGGCACGGGCGTCGCGTCCGTCACGGCCGCCGAGGCGCTGGACGTCGTGCTCTGCTGCGGCTGGATCGACGGCCAGCGCCGGGCGCTGGACGAGACGCACTTCCTGCAGCGCTACACCCCGCGGCGCCGGCGCAGCCCGTGGTCGAAGATCAACCGCGACAAGGTGGAGGCGCTGATCGCCGCGGGCCGCATGCGCCCCGCGGGCCACGCCGAGATCGAGCGCGCGAAGGCCGACGGCCGCTGGGACGCGGCCTACGCCGGGCAGCGCGTGGCGGTGGTCCCCGACGACCTGCAGCGGGCGCTGGACGCCGACGCCCCGGCGGCGGCGTTCTTCGCCACCCTGGACAGCCGCAACCGCTACGCGATCCTCTACCGCGTCAACGAGGCCAAGCGGTCAGAGACGCGGGTGCGGCGCATCGCCACGTTCGTGGCGATGTGCCGCGAGGGGCGCAAGGTCCACCCCTAGCTCCCGCGCTCGCCACCGGCTACCGCGTCGCCGGCGCGATCGCGTGGTTGGCGTGGATGATGTCGTACGGGTCGTACTGGGCCTTGACGGCCTGCAGCGCGGCGAACGCGTCGGTGCTGAACGCCGTGCTCGTGTCGGTGGCGCCCTCGGCGAAGTTGAGGTAGGGCCGCAAGGCCTTCCACGGCGCCAGCGCCGCCATGACCTGCGACAGCCGCGGCGGGATCGCGGCGCCCATCTCGGGCGTCATCGGCGTGCCGACCGCGAACAGGACGTAGGAGGCCTCGAGGCGACCGCACGCGCCCGCGCCGGCCGGGATGCGCGACAGCGCCCCGCCGAGGTGGCGCAGCTCGACCGCCAGCAGCGGCGACCCGGAGCCGTGGCCGGCGACGGCGACGAGCTGGTCGATCGCCTCGGCCGGCAGCTCCTCGAGCATCTGGTGGTCGCCCATGCCGGGGACCGGGTGCTCGGGATCCATGTGCAGGTGGCTGAGCGCGACGGGCGGCGCCATGGCGAACAGGTCGATCTCCGGCTGCAGCGCGCGCAGCGGGGCCAGGACCTCGTCGGCGTAGGCGTTGGAGCCCAGGACCGCGCCGTCGATCACCACGAACTGGCGGCCGCGGACCATCTCGGGGATGTCCGGCAGCGGCGGCACCTGGAGGATGCGGGCGGACGTCGTGACCGACTCGGGCGCGTCCAGCGTCCACTCGCGCCAGGCGTGCAGGACCTCGCTCGCGCGCTCCCACGGCCACAGCATCGCGCCGGCGTAGAGGTCGGGCACCACGATGAGCTGGAGCTCCATGGCGGTGATGACCGCGGCGCTGCCGGTGCCGCCGCGCAGCGCCCAGAACAGCTCGGGGTGCTGCTCGTGGTCGCAGGTCAGCTGCTCGCCGTCGGCCGTGACGACCTCGATCGAGGTGATGGTGTTGCAGCACAGGCCGAAGGCGCGGGCCATCCACCCGATGCCGCCGCCGAGGCAGTAGCCGACGAGCCCGACGTCGGGCGACGAGCCGGCCAGCGCCGCGAGGCCGAGCGCCGACGCCGGGCCGGTGAGGTCGCCGCACAGCGCGCCGGCCTCGACGCGGGCGAGGCGACGGTCGGCGTCGATCCGCACGCCGCGCATCAGCTTGGTGTTGAGCAGGATGCTGTCCTGCAGGCTGCTGCGCGCCTGGCCGTTGTGGCCCGTGCCCTGCGGGGCGACGCGCAGGCCGGCCTCACGGGCGAAGCGCACGACCGCGCTGACGTCGTCGGCGGTCCGCGGCACGGCGACGAACGCCGGCTGCTGGTCGACGAGCAGGTTCCACGCCTGACGGGCGTCGTCGTACCCGGCGTCGCCGGGCGCATGGATGTCGCCGGTGAACTGCCGGCGGAGGGTGTCCAGCTCGACGGCGGGACGGGCGGTGAAGATCACGGTGGGCCTCGTGGGGAGTCAGGGAGAGGAGTCGCTGCGCATCCTCTCCTCGCCCGCCCGACCGCGCATCAGGGATGTCCCCCGTCCGCCCATGCGGCTGCCTCTAGGAGACTGTGTCGCTATCGCGACTGGGGACCCACCTCCGGCGGCGACGGCTGGCCGTCGTGGGCCTCGGCCTCGCTGGCCGCCTACGGCACCCCTTAGTGCGGTCTCCCGCACCCCCGCCGCCGGGCCCGCTCAAGACGTGCGCGCCCCCGCGCGGCGCTCCTGCAGGGCGGCGATCCCGCCGTCCAGGAAGGCGAAGGCCTCGTCGAGCTGGGCCACGCCCTCGTCGCCGAAGGGCTTGGCGTGCTTCTCGGCGGGGTCGAGGGGCTGGATGGCCTTCAGGGCGGCGAGCGCCGCGGCGGCCACGAGGCGCGGGCGGAGGTCGTGGTCCTCGTCGCCGAGGTCGGCCGCGACCGCCGCGCGGATCAGCTCCTCGACCCGCCCGAGCAGGTGGCTCTCGTGGGAGGCCAGCGACTCGTTCTCGCGCACGAGCCGCTGGCGGATCTCCTGGTGCGGGTCGAGCGCGCCGTCGCCGCCCTCGGAGAACATCTCGAAGATCCAGGTGCGCAGCGCGTCGAACGTCGTGACGCCCTCCGCGCGCTCGCGCAGGGCGCCGGCGAGGCTGTCGAAGGTCGCGTCGAAGTCGCAGAAGACGACGTCCTCCTTGGACGGGAAGTACCCGAAGAACGTGCGCGGGGCGATGTCGGCGGCGGCGGCGATGTCGGCGACCGTGGTGGCCTGGAAGCCGCGCTCGGCGAACAGCCGGAACGCGGCGTCCTCGATGGTGCGCCGCGTCTGCTCCTTCTTGCGCTCGCGAAGACCCATTGCGCCGCTCAGTCTACCCGCCGTTCGTGACAACTGCATCCAGCGCAATTCTGCATTCGTTGCAATCTTGCGCTGACTGTGCCATCTTCGCCGAATGCGCCGCCTCGCCGCCTTCTCCCACGACCGCCGCCGACTGATCGCCACCCTCTGGGTCGCCCTGATCGTCGCCGCCGGTGCCCTCGCGGGCGCCGCCGGCTCGGGCTACATCAACAACTTCACGCTGCCGGGCACCGAGTCCCAGCGCGCCCTGGACCTCCTCAAGGACCGCTTCCCCCAGCAGTCCGGCGACTCCAGCCAGATCGTCTTCCACGTCGACCGCGGTCGTCTCGACAGCGCCGCCAACCGCGCGCACGTCGACCGCGTGGTCACGAGCGTCACCAAGCTCCCGAGCGTCGCGGGCGCAACCGCGCCGTCGGCCGCCAAGGGCTCGATCAGCCGCGACGGGCGCACCGCCTACGCCACGCTGCTCTTCGACCGGCAGGCCGTCGACCTCGACAAGACCGACGTCCAGCGCGTGATCGACACGGCGCAGAAGGGCGCTGGCCACGGCCTGCAGGTCGAGCTCGGCGGCCAGGCCATCCAGCGCTCCCAGCAGGCCGCGACCGGCGCGGGCGAGCTCATCGGCGTCGGCGTCGCCGTGATCGTCCTGATCCTCGTCCTCGGCTCGCTGACCGCGATGGCGATGCCGCTGATCTCCGCGTTCGCCGCGATCGCCGCGGCGATGGGCCTCGTCTACGCCGCGACGGGCTCCTTCGCGATCGCCGACTTCGCGCCGACGCTGGCGGTGATGATCGCGCTCGGGGTCGGGATCGACTACGCCCTGCTGATCATCAGCCGCTTCCGGACCGAGCGCGCCGAGGGCGCCGACGTCCGCGAGGCCACGCTGACGGCCATGGACACGGCCGGCCGCTCGGTGATGTTCGCCGGCACCACCGTGGTCATCGCCCTGCTCGGCATGCTCCTGCTGGGCGTCTCGTTCCTCAACGGCCCGGCCGTCGCGTCGGCCGCCGCGGTGGCGCTGACGATGCTGAGCTCCCTGACGCTCCTGCCCGCGCTGCTCGGCTTCTTCGGCCGCCGCGTGACGGTTCCCAGCGTCGCGTCGGTCGAGGGCGAGCCTCGCGGCTGGGCCCGCTGGAGCCGCATCGTCGAGCGGCGCCCCGGTGCCTTCGCGGCCGGCGCGCTCGTCGTGCTGCTGCTCGTCGCCTCGCCCGTCACCGGCATGCGCCTGGGCTCGGGCGACGCCGGCAACGACGGCCCGTCCCATACCACGCGCAAGGCCTATGACCTGCTGTCGGCCGGCTTCGGCCCCGGGTTCAACGGCCCGCTGCTGCTCGCCGCCGACGTCGACGGCGCGTCCGGCCGCACCCAGCTCACCCGGCTCGAGGGCACGCTGAAGTCCACGCCGGGCGTCGCGGCCGTCAGCGCGCCGGCGTTCAACCAGCAGGGCGACGCCGCGACGCTCACCGTGATCGGAGCGAGCAAGCCGCAGGACGCGGCGACCAAGGACCTGCTGACCAACCTCCGCGACGACGTGGTGCCGCGGATCGCCCAGCCCGGCTCCGGGTTGAACGTCAGCATCGGCGGCTCCACGGCGTCGACGGTGGACTTCGGCGACGTGCTGTCGTCCAAGCTGCCGCTGTTCATCGGGGTGGTGATCGGCCTGTCGCTGCTGCTGCTGGCGGTCGTCTTCCGCTCGCTGCTGATCCCCGCCAAGGCCGCCGTGCTGAACCTGCTGAGCATCGGCGCCGCTCTCGGCGTCATCACGTTCATCTTCCAGGACGGTCACCTCGCCTCGCTGATCGGCGTGGAGACGACCAGCCCGATCGAGCCGTTCCTCCCGGTGATGCTGTTCGCCATCATCTTCGGGTTGTCCATGGACTACGAGGTCTTCCTCGTCACCCGCATGCACGAGGAGTGGGAGCACACCAAGGACGCGGCCTTCGCCGTGCGTCACGGACTGGCGCTGACCGGGAAGGTCGTCATGGCCGCGGCCATCATCATGATCTCGGTCTTCGGCTCGTTCATCCTGGGCGACGACCGCACGATCAAGCTGTTCGGCGTCGGCCTCGCGTCCGCGGTGCTCTTCGACGCCTTCGTGATCCGGCTGATCCTCGTGCCCGCCCTCATGCACCTGTTCGGGCGCGCGAGCTGGTGGATGCCGAGGGGCCTGGACCGGCGCCTGCCCCGCCTGTCGATCGAGGGGCCGCAGACCGTGTCGCCCCAGGAGAGCTAGGAGACTGTGTCGCTATCGCGACTGGGGGACCCACCTCCGGCGGCGACGGCCGGCCGTCGTGGGCCTCGGCCTCGCCGGCCGCCTACGGCACCCCCAGCGGCGCGCTCGGCGCCCGCCTCGCGCTCCTTGCGCAGCGCCCGCATGTAGTCGTCGTAGTCCACCTGGATGGTGTGGCGCTTGGACGCCACGTACCGACGGCGCGTGCGGGCGCGCTCGCGGCGGATCGCGCGCCGCATGTCCGCGGCGGGCGGCAGCGCGTGCCGGCCCTGGAGGTGGTCGGCGATCAGCTCGGACTGGCGCTCGGCGATCGGCATGATCGCGCCAAGCGGCTGGATCAGCCCGACGAAGTAGAGCCCCTCGACGTCGGGGTGGAACATGTGGCGGTAGAGCGGCACCTCGTTGTCGGGCGCGGCCAGCAGCTCGGGATCCAGGAACGGGAACGAGATCCGGTAGCCGGTGCAGTAGACCACCAGGTCGGCGTGGACCGAGCTGCCGTCGGTGAACCGCACCTGGTCGCCCTCCAGCGCGGCGATGTTCGGCTTGGGCACGATCGCGCCGTGGGCCAGCCGGTCGAGGATGCGCCCGGAGATCGTCGGGTGCGCCTGGGCGAACTTGTGGTCGGGCCGCGGCAGGCCGTAGGTCTCCATCGAGCCGACCGACAGGCGCAGCATCAGCCGGACGATCGGGAAGCGGACCCAGCTCGGCAGCCACTCGGCGCCGCCGATCTGGTCGATCGGACGGCCGAACAGGTACTTGGGGATCACGTGCGCGCCGCGGCGCGCGGCCAGATAGGTGTGGCTCGCGGTGTACGACGCGTCGACCGCGATGTCCATGGCCGAGTTGCCCATGCCGAGCACGACCACGTCGCGGCCCGCCAGCTGGTCCTCGGTCCGGTAGTGATGGGCGTGCAGCTGCTCGCCGGCGAACGTGTCGTGGCCGGGGAACGGCGGCTCGGGCGGGCGCGGGTCCCAGTGGTGGCCGTTGGCGACGGCGACCGCGCCGTAGGCGATCGTCTCGCCCGTCGAGATCCGCACGTCCCAGGCCCCGTCGTCGCGGCGCGCGACGTGCTCCACGCCGGTGCCGAAGCGGATGGCGTCGCGGAACCCGAAGTGGTCGACGTAGGCGTCGAAGTACGTCGCGATCTGGGTGTGGTGCGGGAAGTCGGGATAGGACTTCGGCATCGGGAAGTCCGAGTACTCCATCCGCTCGCGCGACGTGTTGATGTGCAACGAGCGGTAGGACGACGACATCCCGTTGACGTTGCCGAAGACCCAGTTGCCGCCGACGCGGTCGGAGACCTCGTAGACGTCGAAGGGGATGCCCCGGGCGTGCAGCACCTTGGCGGTGGCGATCCCGCTCGAGCCGGCGCCGATGACGCAGACCCGGGACGGCGCGCGATCGCTCATGGCTCGACGCTACGGCCTCAGCGGTCCCGCGGCAACCGTCCTCGCGCGAACCTGACGTTCACGTAAGGAATAAGTTCGGGTACCATCGAACGAGATGCCTGCCGCTCCCACCCCCACCACCACCCGACGCCGCCGCCTCGGCGTCGACGCCGACCACGAGCACTACAAGTGGTGGGCGCTCAGCTGCACGAGCCTGGGGATGCTGCTGGCGACGGTGAACTCCGGCACGCTGGTCATCGCCCTGCCCGACCTCGAGAAGGCGCTCGGCGTCAGCCTCCTCACGCTGGTCTGGGTGATCCTCGCGTTCATGATCGCCTCGACGGTGCTCGTGCTCACCTTCGGCCGGCTCAGCGACCTCTTCGGGCGCAAGCGCGCGTTCGTCGCGGGCTTCGCGGTCTTCACGCTCGCCTCGCTCGGCGCGGGCTTCGCCACCGGCGGCACCGACCTGATCCTGTGGCGCATCGTCCAGGGCATCGGCGGCGCGCTGCTGTTCGCCAACGCGTCGGCCCTCGTGACCGACGCGTTCCCGCGCGAGCAGCTCGGGGTCGCGATGGGCACCAACGTGATGGTCGCCGGCATCGGCCTCGTCCTCGGCCCGGTCCTCGGCGGCGCGCTGGTCCAGATCTCCTGGCACTGGGTCTTCTGGTTCAACGTGCCGCTCGGCCTGGCCGGGACGCTCTGGGCCGGGCTGGTCCTCCAGGAGCTGGTCCGCCCCGAGCTCGATCGCCGCTTCGACTGGTGGGGCACGGTCACGTTCGTGCTCGGGCTCACGGGGCTCACGCTCGGCATCTCGCGGGGCGGGATCGTCGGCTGGAACGACGCGCTGACGATCGGCTCGCTGATCGCGGCCGTGATCCTGCTGCCCGCGTTCGTGGCGATCGAGCGCCGCGCCGCCGCGCCGATGCTCGACCTCTCGCTCTTCGCCGACCGCGGGTTCGCCGCCGCCACGGGCGCCGCGTTCCTCTCGGGCCTGTCGCGCTTCGCCCTGACCTTCGTGTTCGTCCTGTACTTCCAGGGCGCGCTCGGCGACGACCCGATCCTCGCCGGCGTCAAGCTCGCGCCGCTGGCGCTGGGCATGCTCGTGTCCTCGCCGCTGGCCGGCGCCTACGCCGACCGCCACGGCGCGCGAACGCTGGCCGCCGCCGGCCTGATCGTCTCGGCGGTCGGCATGGCCGGCATGACCACGCTGGGCACCGGCACGTCGTACTGGTGGTCGGCGCTGTGGCTGCTGGTCGCCGGCCTCGGCTCGGGCATGTTCAACTCGCCGAACACCGCCGCGATGATGGGCTCGGTGCCGGTGCACCGTCGCGGGATCGCGGGCGGCACGCGCATGATGCTGCAGAACACCGGCTCGGTCCTGTCGATCGCGTTCGTGCTGGCGATCATCACCGCGGCGGTGCCGACCAAGGTGCTGCTGTCGATCTTCTCCGGCGTCTCGTCGGGCATCTCGGACGCCGCGCTGCAGCCGTTCATCCACAACATGCACCTGGCGCTGTGGGTGCTCACCGCGACCTCGGTCGCCGGCGCGGCCGTGTCGCTGCTGCGCCCGAAGGCCGTGGGCAGCGCCCGGGCGCAAGCCGGCGAGGCGGTGGCTGCATGAGCCCCGGCCCGACCACCGCGCCCGCGCCCGTGCCCGTGCCCGCCGGGCTGCGCATCGGCGAGGTCGCCCGCCTGGTCGACACCACGCCGCGGACCATCCGCTACTACGAGGAGATCGGGCTGCTGCCCGCCGGCGGCGACCGCGAGGCCGGCCGCCATCGCCTCTACGCGCCCGAGGACGTCGACCGCCTGCGCGACGCGCTGCGGCTCCGGACGCTGCTGGGCGTCAGCCTCGACGAGCTCAAGGAGCTGCTCGAGGCCGAGGAGGCCCGCGGCGCGCTGCGCGACGAGTGGCGCCACGGCAATCCGGACAGCGGGCGGCGCCGCGAGATCCTCGACCAGGCGCTCGGCCACGTCGAGCACCAGCTCGAGCTGCTGGCCGGCCGCCGCGCCGAGATCGCCCGCCTGGAACGCGAGCTGGGCGAGAAGCGCGACCAGATCCGCGCGAGGATCACCGAGCAGCCCTGACCCCGACCGCGTCGCGGGGGCTACTGTCGAGGGCATGAGCCTCACGCACGCGCCCGGTCCGCTGTCGGGCAAGCCCGCCCCGACGAACTACGCGCTCGACGGGCCGAAGCACAAGCTGCTGCTGACCCCGCTGCCGCGCCGCGTGCGCGCCGAGCTCGGCGGCGAGACCGTCATCGACACCGAGAACGCGCAGCTGCTGCACGAGACCGGCCTGCCGCCGCGGCTCTACGTGCCGCTGGCCGACGTCCGCGCTGGCGCGCTGTCGCGCACCGCGCTGACCACGCACTGCCCGTTCAAGGGCGACGCGAGCTACCGCACCGTCACGGTCGGCGACGGCGTCGCCGAGGACGCGCTGTGGGTCTACGACGAGCCCCTCGCGCCCGCCGCGTGGCTGGCGGGCCTCGCCGGCGTCTACCTCGATCGCTTCGACCGCTGGTACGACGAGGACGAGGAGGTCACCGCCTTCCCCGACCCCTATCACCGCGTCGACATCCGGCGCACGAGCCGCCACGTCGAGGTCCGCGCCCGCGGCGAGCTCGTGGCGACCTCCGACCGCGCGCTGCTGCTGAGCGAGACCAGCCTGGACAACCGCTTCTACCTTCCGCGCGAGGACGTCTCGGCCGGGCTGCACGGCCCGACCGACACGTCGTCGTTCTGCCCGTACAAGGGCACCGCGTCCTACTGGACGCTGGAGCTGGCCGACGGGACCGAGCTGGCCGACGCCGCCTGGAGCTACGAGGCGCCGTTTGCCGAGTGCAGCCCGATCGCCGGTCACGTCTCCTTCTGGGGCGACGACGTCGAGATCTCTGTGACGACTATGTGAATCCGTTCATGCGCGCTTCAGGTGCGCGTGAAAGGTTCGACCCCGATGACCGGCCGGCGACGCGAGCTCAGCACCTTGCGCACCCTGCGTCAGCACCGCTGGTTCGCCCTCCTGTCGATGACGCGGGTGGTCGGCGCGCTGCTGGCGGTCGCGCTCCTGCTGGTCCACCGCGTCACCCACGACGACCCGCTGCTGGCGGTCATCACCGCGCTCTGGACGCCGATCAGCCTGCTGGCGCTGCGGCAGACCGAGGACGCGGAGTGGGCGCCCGCGGTGTGGGCCCTCGACGCGCTTGCGGCGCTCGGCCTCGTCCTCGCCGGCGGCGACTGGCGCAGCCCGTTCTACGTCTTCGCCCTCACCACCCTCATCCTCCCGGCGACCGCGCTGCCGTGGCGCACGGCCGTCGCGTGGGGACTGGGCTTCTCAGGGCTCTACGGGGTCGTGGCGCTGCTCACCCAGAAGCTGCCCGTCGACACGCTGACCAACACCATCAGGTTGGAGACGCTGGCGACGCACCTGTTCGTGCCGGTCGTCGTCACCACGACGCTGGCGTACTCCAGCGTCCTGCTCGAGCGCCTGCGCGCCGCGCGCGGCCAGTCCGAGCGCCTCGCGCTGCAGTCCGAGCGCCAGCGCATCGCCTGGGAGCTGCACGACTCCGCCAAGCAGCGCGTGCACGCCGCCCACCTCATGGTCAGCGCGCTGGACCCGCGGGGATTCGACCACCAAGGCCACGACCTGCTCGGCGGCGCGCTGTCGGAGCTGCGCGCCGCGACCGCCGACATGGAGACCAGCGTCGCCGAGCTGCGCACGCCGCTGGACGGCCGCCCGGTCGACGAGCTGCTGCGCGAGCGCGCCGCCGAGCTGACGCTGTCGGGCCTCGCCCGCATCGACGTGCTCGGCCGCCTGCCGCTGCTGCCGCCGCTCGTCGCCGCTCACGCCTACCGCATCGCCGCCGAGGCGCTGACCAACGCCGTGCGCCACGCCGCCTGCACGAAGATCACCGTCACGCTGGGCGACGCGCCCGAGGGCGCGCGCCTGGAGATCGCCGACGACGGCGTCGGCATGCCGCCGGGCGACCGGCCCAGCGGCCACGGCCTGCGCTCCATGCACGGCCGCGCCGAGACCATCGGCGCCCAACTGCACATCGGTCCCGGACCCGGAGGGCGCGGAACGTCCGTCGCCCTCGCTCTCCCCCACCCCGGAGGTACCCCATGATCCGCCTGCTCATCGTCGACGACCACCCGGCCATGCGCGCCGGCCTCACCGCCGTGCTGCGCGCCGAGCCGGGCATCATCCCGCTGGCCACGGCCTCGTCTGAGCTCGACCTCGAGCCGACGCTGCACCGCACCAAGCCCGACGTCGTCCTGCTCGACTACCACCTGCCCGGCGCCGACGGCCTCAAGCTGTGCCGCCGCCTCAAGCGCGAGGTCCCGGCGCCCGCGGTGCTGCTCTACTCGGCCTACGCCGACAGCTCGATGGTCGTCCCCGCGATCCTCGCCGGCGCCGACGGGCTGCTCAACAAGAGCGCTCCTGCGCCCGAGCTGTACGACGCGCTGCGCGCCGTGGCCCGCGGCGACCGCGTGCTGCCGCCGGTGCCGCGCGAGCTGATGGAGGCCGCGGGGCAGGCGGTCGACTCGTCCGACCTGCCGATCCTGGCGATGGTGGTCGACGGCACCCCGATCAGCGAGGTGGCCGAGGCCCTGCGCATCCCGGTCCGCGACGTGTCGCGCCGGCTCGACGGCATGATCGAGCGCCTGCGCGTGGAGATCGCGGCGGTGTAGGTGTTGGCCTGTTCGACGCCGCGGCACCGGGCCCAACAGGCCCACCGGGCCCGCGCCTACGGCGCGCAGCCGTACACCACGCGCAGGCGCGAGCGGAGCGTCGTCACGCGGGCGTCGAGGCGCGCCACGCGCTCGCGGCGGCCGGCCGTGCGGCGCTGCGCGAGCGCCTTCCGCGCGGCCGTGAGGTCGCGGCGCGCCCGGGCGAGCGCGGTCCGGTTGGTGCTGCAGACCGTGCGGGTGACCGTGACCGAGGAGGGATCGCCCACCTCCACGCCGCCCGGGCAGAGGTAGGTCGCGCACTCGCGATAGGGCTGCCACCAGTAGGTGCCGGGCTCGGGCGGCAGCAGGCCGTTCTCGGCGTCGTCGGGCGCCGCCGTGCACATGCCGAGCCTGCCCTCCACGAGGATCGCGTCGCGCGTCTCCACGCGGTTGACGGCCAGCAGCCGGCGGTCGGCGCCGACCTCGCCGCTGCGCGCCAGGACCACGTGGTAGCCCTCGGCCGGCTGCGTGATCACGTCGTCGTAGGAGAACTGATGGTAGGTCGGGCAGGTGAACTCCACCGCGACGCCGTGCGTGGCGTCGGCCACCGTCGCGCCCGACGCCGGGCCGCGCGTCTCGGTTGGCAGGTCGTCGCGCCGCGCGCCCGCGACGCCCGGCAGCCCACCGAGCAGCACGACGACCAGCGTCGCGACGATCGCCCGCGGGACCCTTCTCCGACCCACCACCCGGCCGAGCCTATCCGGGATCGGCGCAGCCCCGCCAGGATCGTCGAACGCCGAGCGTTCAGCGTTCGAGCGAGGCGCAGACCAGCGCGGCGACCGCGCCGGGCGGCGGGGTCGGCGCGGTGTCGGTCAGCAGCGGCCAGGCCAGCGGCCCCACGAGCATCGCGCGGACGAACTCTGGATCGGCCTCCGCGCCGGGCTCCGAGAGCTCGCCGCGGCGCCGGGCGCGCATGAGGATCGCCCCGACGCGCTCGCGATCGAGGCCGCTCCAGGCGTCGTGCAGGCGATGGGCGAGCCCGGCGTCGAGCCCGCTGAGGCGGTCGACGACCAGCAGCGCCAGCGCCTCCAGATCGCCGTGCAGTGACCCCGTGTCGCACAACTCACGCGGGTCGGACGTCAGGAACGGGCGCGTGCCAATCATGAGGAACGCTACCGTACCTAAAGTCGCACGCGGTGTCGACACGTCTTCGCCCGGCGTGTTCGCGCTCGTGGCGCGCGACCGGCCGGCCAGCGGCTACCGTCACGGGCGTGCGCTCCGTCGTGGACTTCTACCGTGCCCGGCCGCTGGTCGGGGTCCTCGTGTTCTGCGTCGGCCTCGCCATCGCCGTCGCGACCGTCAGCCTGCAGAAGGGCGACGGGATCATCCTCCCGGTCGCGTTCACGGCGCTGATGGGGATCGTGGTCGGCAGCGTCGTCGGCCTCGGGTCGCGCAACCGCCGGCGCCGCGAGGCCGAGGAGTCCTTCGACTTCGACGAGGGCGACTTCGAGCCCGAGGCGAAGGCGTAGATGCAGTCAGGGGCGGCGGTGCGGTCGTCGCCTGAGCGTTAGGGGCTTCACGGTCGTTCGAGGCCCCCCTCACGACGACCCTGTTACAGCCGCCGGCTCTCTCGCCACTCTATGAGCGATGGCCGAGTCCTCCCTCACGCGCTCCAAGCAGGAACCGCGGGCGTTCGGTGACTTCTATCGCGAGCAGGCCGTCGCCATCACGCGATATCTCGCCCGTCGCGTCCTCGACGCCGAGGTGGCGCTCGACCTGACCGCTGAGACCTTCGCCCAGGCCTACGCCGGGCGGCGCACGTTTCGCGGCCACACCGATGCCGAAGCGCGTGCGTGGCTGTACACGATCGCCCAGCGGCAGCTGGCCGGCTACCTGCAGCGCGGCTACGCGGATCGCGCCGCGCTCGCGCGCCTGGGCCTGGAGCGCCCTGCCGCGGAACCTGAGGAGCTCCAGCGCGTCGAAGAGCTCGGCGACATGGCAGACCTCCGTGCGCTGCTGGCCCAGCAGATGGACGACCTGCCCCAGGGCTACCGCGACGCCGTGCGCCTGCGCGTCGTCGAGGAGTTGCCCTACCCCGAGGTGGCGCAGCGCCTGGCCATCACCGAACCAGCCGCTCGCATGCGCGTGTCGCGGGCGCTGGGCCACCTACGCACGGCCCTGACGCCCGAGATCTCCGCGGAGGGAATCTCATGAACCAGCTCGACCGCTTTCCGTCACTGCAGACCTTCGGCGAGCAGCTCGACGAGCTCGCCGAACGCGACGCGCACCGCTGGATGCGCCCGAACCCCGCGCGCCGGTTGGCGCGGCTCTGGCCCGGCTCGCGGCCCCACGTGCACCTGGCTGCTCGTCTTGCCCTCTCGCTCGGCGCGATCGCGGCCGTGGCCGGTGGCACCTATGCCGTTCCCGTCACGCGCGCCGCCGTCGACGACGTCTACGGCACCCTGTCGAGCTGGATCTCGGGAGACGAGGCCGCCGCACCGGGCCGCCCCGTCTCTGCCGGCGAGGACGTGCCCTCATGGGTGTCTGCCGAGGACGGCGAGAAGCGCGTCCTCGCGCAGGCGGGCGGCGAGAAGCTCGTCGCCATCCGCCAAGGCGACAAGCTCACCCTCGCGCTCGCCGGATTCGGTGAGACCGACACCATCGACGGCTGGCGCCGCCGGCTGTCCGGCCAGCGCATCGATCTCGTGGGGCCCGGGCGCTTCCTCCCCAACGGGCGACACGACCTCCGACCGCTCTTCGGGCTGGTCTCGAGCACCGTCACCCGCATCCGGTTCAACTACGCCGACGACGGCCCACCGGTCACGGCAGATCGCCTCACGGGAGCCTTCGGCATCGTCATCGAGACCAACCGGCGCCCGAGCTCACTGACCGGCTACGACCAGGCGGGGAACCTCGTCGCGCGCTTCGACTTCACCGCAGACCCGCAGGATCTCGTCCCCGGCAAGGCCGGCCAGGCGCTCGGGGACTTCCGCTACTGCCCCGACGCCGCCCACGCCTGTCCGCCCTGGCCGAGGTAGCCCACCTCGGCCCCCGCGAACGCGGCTAGTCCAGGCGGCGGCGAAACGACGAGGCCGCTTTAATCGCTTAAGCGTTCGCTAGCACTTCAAAACTGGTGCAGTTACAGTAGTCCTATTGTCTGCGTGTCCGGACGCCCGTAGGTTCGCCGGGCCGACCAGGGATGGCATCCGTGGCGGTCCGCGCTCGGGAGGACCCCGAGCATCTGAAGGGAAGGGATGGCAGATGAGAAAGCAGCTGTTGTCTGCTTTGGCCGCGATCGCTGTCGTGACCGCCATGGCGTCCACCGCCAGCGCTTCGGCATGTCAGGGCCTCTCGTGTCCGGGAGTTCTCCCGGACAACTCGGCAGCGCAGAATGTGCTCTTGCCGACCGTGCCCAACGCTGAGGCTCTGGCCAATATCCGAACCAGCGGCTACTACGCCTACAACACCCCCGGAAGCGACGGCCAACGGGCCGTCGCCTACGTGGTTGCTCCGGGGGAATGGGCCACGGCCCCCGCGGAGGTCAAGCAGCTTCCACTGGCCGACGACCTGATCCCTGTCGAGAGGGCGAGCAAGTGGATGGTCATCTTTGGCCCAGACGCCATGATGAGCGGACCTTGGGCACCCCAGCCGACCGCGGCGGCGGCGCGCAAGACGAAGCACCATGGCGCCACGGCGTATGCCGCGGCAGCGTCTGACTGCGTGTCTCCCTGGTTCTGCGTCTTCACCGACGGGAGCTTCGGGGGCAACAAGTGCCAGTGGCAGTCCACCTCGGTGTGGCAGTCGCTGGGGAGCTGCAACCAGTTGGCCTCGTCCATGGTCAATCGGCGCTCGGCTTGGTCGCTGCTCAAGCGCAACGACGGCAGCAACTACTGCGCGGTCCCCGGCACGCAGGACGCATCGCTGTCCAGCAACGGGTTCAACGACAACACCTACGAGACCTACAACAGCACGTCGACGAGCAAGTTGTCGGCCTGGAACTGCGCCAACTAGCGCAGCGCGCTACCCCGCGCTCACGCCGGGATCCGGACGTTGCGAGCCACCCCGCCGGGGTGGCTCGCGGCCTTTAAGTCGTGTGGAGGAGCTTCAGCCCAACGATGCCTGCCGACGCGGGCGGACGGCCCGATCGCCGTCGGCGGCCTCACCGTCATCGCGCCGTACACCTACACGTGGATAAGCAGCGGAGGCTCGAGTTTCGCGAAGACTGCACCGACGCGTTGCGGGCGCGCGCCTCACGTGCCAAGGGCTGACACGGCAGCGAGCGCCGAACGGCCTGTTTGACCCCTCTCTGCCAGTGAGGGAGCTCCACTCAGCCGCGCACCGCCAGCGCAGGCAGCGCGACCCTCCGCGCCCGCTGCATCGCCGCGGCCAGCGACGGCAGGCGCAGTGCCTCGGGCGACCGGCCGGCGCGGATGGCCGCCGAGCTCCCGGTGTCCTTGGCCGGGTCGTAGCGGACGGCTCGGCCGCCGAGGCGCCCGGTCACCACGCCTTTGGCCGTGATGCGCAGCCGGCCGTCCAGTTCGCCGGGCCCGTCGACCGTGACGGTGCCGGCGTCGGCCGTGTCCGAGGCGCGCAGCGCGCCGGTGACCGTGAGCCCCGGCACCAGCTCGTAGTCGTGCAGGCGCAGCCGCTCGCCGTTGGCCGAGGCCGAGAAGCGCCCGCCGCGCAGACCGCCGCCCTGGACGTGCGTGAAGCCCGCGTAGAGCGTCTGCAGCGCCGAGACCTGCGCGTCGACGATCGTGTCGAGCGCGGCGAACAGCGTGCGCCCGCGGTTGCCGGGGACGCCCGGCGGCCGGCGGTAGGCCGACAGCGACCGCGACGGGCGCGCGAGCACCGGCACCGCGTTGTCCTTGCCACTGCACGGCGTGCCGATCGCGCGGTCGTCGGCGAAGCGCCGCAGCGCGCGGGCCGCGCAGCCCGTGATGTCGCTGTCGAGCACGTCGTGGCCGGTGCCGGCGACGGTCAGCAGCTGGGCGTGCGGCAGCAGCGGCACCATCTCGTTCGAGTTCTCCAACGGCGTGCGGGTGTCGAGGCGGCCGCTGAGCAGCAGCGTGGGGACGTCGGGCAGCGGGTCGGTCGACGGGCCCGCGGGCGTGTCGCCCCACGGCCAGCGCAGGCAGTCGTGCGCGACCGAGGTGTCGGTCACCGCCGCGCGGCTGAACGGCGCGAACGCGCTGTCGGGGACGCCGTCGACGCCGTGTCGCCACAGCGTCCAGCGGTCCGGGTAGGGCGTCAGCAGCGTGTAGGGAAGCTTGACGTCGGCGCAGGTGGTCGCGACGTTGAGCGTCGAGCTGAGCTCGCTGACCGGTGTCGGCGGCCCCTGCGCGTAGCGGCGCAGGCGCAGCAGCGGCGCGGCGTCTCCGCGCGTGGCCGCGGCGATCGCGCCGGGCAGCGCGGCCTGCAGGAACGGGTTGAGGTCGCCCGACATGATCATGAGCAGCAGCTCGGACTCGTCGTGGACCGCGGTGGCGTGCGGCACGCCGAGCGCGTCGGGGACCTCACCGCGCAGCGGCGCCTTGGCCAGCGCCCGCGTGAGCCGGCCGAGGTCGGCGACCGGGTCGTCGGTCGCGGCGCGGCAGCGCCCGGCGGCGCACTGCTCGGTCAGCACCCGCGGGAGTCGCTGGAACGTGTCGAGGAAGTAGGCGTCGATCCCGTCGGGGCCGACGACCGAGTCGAGGATGAGCCCGTCGGTGGTCGCCGGGAAGCGGCGGGCGTACTGCGCGGCGACGTAGGTGCCGTAGCTGACGCCCATCAGCTCGAGCTTCGGCGCGCCGATCGCCGCGCGCACCGCGTCGATGTCGAGCACCGAGTCGGTCGTCGTGTAGAACTGGCGCCGTGGGCCGAGGGCGTTGGCGCAGCGCTCCACGATGCGCGTGTTGACCACGTCCAGGGTGCCGAGGGCCTGCAGCGGCGGGCAGCTGAGCGCGCCGGACGCGCCGGTGCCGCGCTGATCGAACACGACCAGCCGGCGGTGCGCCAGCGCCGGCGCCAGCGACGCGCGGAACGACTCGGCAAACGGGATCGACGGCTGGCCCGGGCCGCCCGAGAGCGCCAGCAGGAACCCGCTGGCGCCCTGGCGCGGCGCCTCGACGGCGACCGACAGCTTCACCGTGCCCGGGACGCGCCCGCTCCGGTCCAGCGGAACCGTGACCGTTCCGCACCGGAAAGCGGAGGAACTCGCGCAGACGTGCGTGTCGAGGGCGGAGGCCGGGCCCGGCCCGACCGCGAGCGCGGCGACGGAGGCGATCAGGGCGAGGAGGACGCGGCGCGGCATGAGGCGCGCAACCGTACCCGCTGCGGCCGCAGAAGATCGACGTGCGGACATGGCGACGTGAGCCGATCGGGCGTGCGTGGACGAACGGCCGAGTCAAGCCCGGCGCCCCGTTCGCCGATGGGCTCCCTGATGACCGACGACTTCGCCGTGCGCTGCAAGGGCTGCGGGTTCACGTGGAACACCCCGGCGATGGCCGACGGCCTGCGGATCCTCGGCGCCTGCCCGAAGTGCAGGGGCGACCTCGAGTTCGGGACGCGCGGCGCCATCGCGCCGGCGCCGGTCGCCCCCGACGTCGCCGCCGCGGCACCGCACCTGGTGCTCGGCCTCCCCCGCATCTAGATCGCCTCGTTGCGGGGCCGCGCCTCGTGACGCGGACAGCGCAGCACGGGCATGCGCGGGTACTTCGGCCAGTCGGGATCGCGCAGGCCGATGCGGCACATCGAGAACGTCGACCCGCGACCGCTGCGGACGAGCTTCTGGTGCACGCACGTGTCGCACAGGCCGAACGATCGGGTGGCCATCGTCCTGGCAGCATTCCACGCCGGGGGCCGGACCGGACGCTGCGCGGTTCGTTTCCTGTGCAACTACACTGGACCCTTCGTGCCCACGTTCCGGCGACTCCTGCGCTTCCTCTCGCCCTACCGCCCCGCGGTCGTGCTGTCGGCCCTGCTCGCGGCGGTGGCGATGGCCCTGACGGTGACGATCCCGTGGCTGACCGGTCAGGCGATCGACCAGATCCGCGCGCACGACAGCTCCGACCTGGACCGCCTCGGCATCCTCATCGCCATCGCGGGCGTCGGGCGCCTCGTGCTGACCGTCGCCCGCCGGCTGGTCGCGGGGCGCGTGTCGCTCGGCGTCGAGCAGGACCTGCGCCAGCGGTTGTACTCGCACCTGCTCTCGCTCGAGCTCGCGTTCTTCGACCGCCAGCAGACCGGCCAGCTGATGTCGCGCGCGACGGTCGACCTGCAGGCCGTCCGGTTCTTCCTCGGCTACGGCCTCGTGTTCATCCTGCAGTCGGGGCTGACGATCGTCCTCGCGGCGGTCGCGATGCTGCTCGTCGATCCGCTGCTGGCCGTGATCTCGCTCGTGCCGGTGCCGTTCGTGGTGCTGATCGCCGCGCGCTACGGGCACCGGGCGCGACCCGCGCAGCAGGCCGTCCAGCAGCGCCTGGCGGAGCTGACCGCCGACGCCGAGGAGTCGATCGGCGGCGTGCGCGTCGTCAAGGCCTTCGCGCGCGAGGACCGCCAGCTCGAGCGCTTCGCCGGCACCACCGGCCGGGTGTTCGACCAGGAGATGATCGCCACCCGGCTGAGCGCGTTCTACCAGCCGCTGATCGGCTTCCTGCCGCAGATCGGCCTGGCGTGCGTGCTGCTGATCGGCGGCCGCCGCGTCGTCGCCGGGAACATGACGCTCGGCGACTTCGCCGCGTTCTACGCCTACCTCCTGATGCTGCTGGGGCCGATGCGCCAGCTCGGCATGTCGCTCGGCCTGGCCCAGCGCGCGACCGCCTCGGGCGCCCGCCTCTTCGAGCTGCTGGACCGCGAGCCGGCGATCACCGCGCCGGCCGGCGCCCGGCCGCTGCCCGCCGGCAACGGCCACGTGGAGCTGCGCGACGTGACCTTCGGCTACCAGGACACGTCCTCCCCCACGCTGCACGACGTCTCGCTCGACGTCCCGGCCGGGACGACGGTCGCGCTGGTCGGCGCCACCGGCTCGGGAAAGACCACGCTCGTGCAGCTCCTCGGACGGCTCTACGACGTCGACCGCGGAGCGGTGCTCATCGATGGCGCCGACGTCCGCTCCGTCGACCCCGTGGAGCTGCGCCAGGCGATCGCGGTCGTCGACGACGCGCCGTTCCTGTTCAGCACCACCATCGCCGACAACATCGCCTACGCGCGCGGCGGCGCGGACAAGGTCGACCGCGCCGACATCGAGCGGGCCGCGCGCCGCGCGCAGGCGCACGAGTTCATCGCGACGCTCCCCGACGGCTACGACACCCGCGTCGGCGAGCGCGGCCTGACGCTCAGCGGCGGCCAGCGCCAGCGCGTCGCGATCGCCCGCGCGCTGCTGGCCGACCCGCGCGTGCTCGTGCTCGACGACGCGACCTCCGCGGTCGACGCGTCCACCGAGCAGCAGATCAAGGAGGCGCTACGCGAGGCCATGGCCGGCCGCACCACGTTCATCATCGCCCACCGCCTGAGCACGATCGCGCTGGCCGACACGATCGTCGTCGTCGAGGACGGCCGGATCGCCGCGCAGGGCAGCCACGAGGAGCTGCTGGACGCGTCGCCGCTGTACGCCGAGATCGTCGAGAAGGGCCTGCCCGACCAGGTCTTCCTCAACCGCAACCCGGTCGAGCGCGAGGTGGCGGGCCTGTGAGGGCGGGAGCCTCGCCCACAGGGCTCGCTCCCGGGCGCGCGCCCATGGAGGCCACGGCGTGAGGAACGAGCAGGCCGAGGGCCTGAGCCGCCGCGACGACCTGCGCCGGCGGCTGGCCGCGACCGGCGGGCGCAAGCGCAAGCTGCAGGGCCTGGTCGAGCTGCTGCGCCCCTACCGGGGACGCACCGCGCTGATGTTCGTCGCGCTCGTGCTGGGCACGGCGGCCGCGCTGGCGCCGGCGCCGCTGGCCAAGCAGGCGATCGACCGTGGGATCACCAAGGGCGACCTCGGCGCGCTGAACGTCATCGTCGTCCTGTTCATCGTGAGCGCCCTGATCGTGTGGGCCACCTCGTACGTGCAGACCTACCTGACCAACTGGGTCGGCCAGCGCGCCCTGCAGGACCTGCGCCTCGACATCTTCCGCCACCTGCAGGAGATGCCCGTCGGCTTCTACGAGCGGCGCCCGGCGGGCGTGCTGATCTCGCGCCTCACCAACGACGTCGAGGCGCTCAACGCGATGGTCACCGACGCGGTGACGACGCTGTTCCAGGCGTCGCTGACGCTCGTCGGCTCGATCGCGATCCTGCTCTTCTTCGACGTCCAGCTCGCCCTGCTGACGTTCCTCATCTTCCCGGTCATGGCCGTCGGCTCGTTCGCGTTCCGGCTGGCCTCGGCCGACGCGTTCAAGCGCACGCGCGAGACGATCGGCGCGATCACGGCCTACCTGCAGGAGACGCTGTCGGGCATTCGCGTCATGCGCTCGTTCGCCCAGGAGCCGCGCCACCTGGACCGCTTCGCGGAGCTCAACGCGGCCAACCGCCAGGCGAACATGACGACGGTCAACCTCAACGCCGCGTACTTCCCGGCGGTCGAGTTCGTCAGCGCGATCGCGACGGTCGGGATCCTGCTCTACGGCGGCCACCAGGTGCTCAACGGCGACGTCACGGTCGGCGTGCTGGTCGGCTTCATCGCCGCCCTGAACGGCTTCTTCGACCCGATCTCCCAGCTGTCGCAGGTCTACACGACCTACCAGTCCGGCATGGCGGCGCTCGACAAGATCTTCGAGCTGCTCGACGAGCGGCCCGACCTGACCGACAAGCCGGGGGCGACCGACCTCCCGCGCCCGCTGCGCGGCGAGATCGCGTTCGAGGACGTGACGTTCGCCTACTCCACCGCGGACGGCACGAAGACGGCGCTGGCCGACGTGTCGCTGCACGTGCCGCCGGGGCAGACCGTCGCGCTCGTCGGCGCCACCGGCGCGGGCAAGTCGACGCTGGCCAAGCTGGCCGCGCGCTTCTACGACCCGACCGCGGGCCGGATCCTCGTCGACGGCCACGACCTGCGCGACGTCACGATGCGCTCGCTGCGGTCCCAGATGGGCATCGTGCCGCAGGAGGGGTTCCTGTTCAGCGGGACGCTGCGCGACAACATCGCGTTCGGGATCGCCGACGGCGACCCGGTCGACGACGCGCTGCTGGAGGACGCGTGCCGCGCGGTCGGCGCCTGGGAGTTCGTGGAGCGCCTGGAGCACGGCCTCGACACCGAGATCGGCGAGCGCGGCGTGCAGCTGTCGGCCGGCCAGCGCCAGCTCGTGGCGTTCGCGCGCGCGCTGGTGGCCGACCCGTCGATCCTGGTGCTCGACGAGGCGACGTCCAACGTCGACCTCCACACCGAGACGGTGATCGAGCATGGGCTGCGCCGCCTGCTGGCGGGCCGCACGGCCGTCGTCATCGCCCACCGCCTGTCGACGATCCGCCAGGCCGGGCGCATCGTCGTGCTCGAGGGCGGGCGGATCGTGGAGTCCGGAACGCACGACGAGCTGCTGGCAGCCGAGGGTCGCTACTGGGAGCTCTATCGCGACTGGGCCGAGCAGGCCGCCGCGTAGGGGGTGCCGCAGCGACACGGTCTCCTGCGCGACCTGCTCGGGCGGGCCGACCGGCCTACTTGACCACCAGCTTGCCCTCCATGCCCGCGGCCTTGTGGCCGTCTACGGGGCAGTAGAACTCGTAGGTGCCCTTCTTGAGGGTCGCGGTGACCCTCGAGGCACCGCCCGGCGAGACCGTCTTGCCGTCCTTGTCGACGCCGTGGCCCTCGACCGCGACGCCGTGGGGCTTGCCGGAGCCGCTGGGGTTCGTCATCACCAGCGTGACCTTGCCGTGCGTCGTCGTCAGCTTCGTCTTGTTGAACTTGAGCTTGCCCTGCCCGTCGGCCGACAGCTTCACGGTATGGGTGGATGCCGCGTCGGCCGGTTGATCCCGGGCGACCAGGAGCGCAGCGGCGGCGGCGGCCAGGAGAGCCAACGCTGCGATGAGCATGCGTCGGGACGTCGAGGTGAAGCTGGCCATGGAGGCTCCCTTCGAGCAGATGGACGAGTGGCCATCGGGTCAGACACCGGCCCCGGCGGATCCTTCCCGCCGGACGTGCGTCAGCGTCCGAAGAGCTTGCGCCGCCGCGGGCGCGGCGCGTCGGCGGCCGGCGGCGCGGAGCCCGGCGGCGGCGCGGAGCCCGGCGGCGGCGCGGACGCCCGTGGGCCCTGGGCGGCCTGGCGGCGGCCCTCGGCGATGTGCCGCGCGCCCGGGCCGAGCGCCTTGCGGGTCGCGATCATGTCCGGCACCTCGTCGGAGAGGCGCGCCAGCAGCTCGTCACGCTCGCGGCGCGCCTTGTCGGGCTGCAGCAGGCGCTTGCCGGTGGGACGGATCTCGGCGTCGGTGGCCTCGGGGATGTGGCGCACGCGAGCGCGGACGGCGCTGTGGCGGACGGCGAGCGCCGCCTGGATCTGGGCGTCGGCGGCGTCGAAGGCCCAGCCGTGGAAGCCGACCCACACGACGCCTCCGTCCTCCTGGCGCAGGCCAGAGCGGGTGGACGCGAAGCGGAAGTGACGTACGAAGGCGCTGGCCTCGCTGTCGTCGTGGAAATGCAGCCGGAAGCCGACGAAGACGTCGACGAACTGCTGGCCCAGGGCACCACCCTGCTCCCGCAGGGCGGGCAGCAACGACGGATCGGCGGGCGGCAGGGCGTCCACACCAAGGTGCTCGGCAGGACGGTGGGCGCCTGAAGCCCTTGTCGTGGCACCGACGAAGGCGCACGATCCGGTCAGGCGCACTCCGCCTCACCCACGGCTCCCGGAGGGGACGCATGTCACAGGTGATCTCGGCGATCGTCGGACTCGGCCTCGTGGCCTTCGTGATCGACTCGGTCTGGCACGGCACCTGGTTCGGCACCTGGTGCGCCTCAGGCAAGCCCACACGCGGCCCCCAGTTCCCGGGCGGGCCGCATGAGGACGTGGGCTGAGGCGGGCGGTTGGGTCGGCGGGGCCACCGCGCTTGCAAGCGCCCCGGCGCTCAGCGCCGGCGCGGTGGCTGGGCGGGCCACCGCACCGCACGCGCCCCCGGCGCGCAGCGCCGGCGCGATCGCGCCGCCGACGTCGTCGGCCGGGCAGTGACGAGAGCGTGCGTAGCGGCGGTGTCGGCGCCCCGGGGCGTCCGCCATGGTCTCCGGTCGGGTGGGCCCATCGACCGCGGCGAGACCGCGCCAAACAGGCCCACCCCCACCGTCCTCCCGCCCACGCCCCCCAAGGTGGGCCCATCGGCCGCGGCGACACCGCGCCAAACAGGCCCACGCCCTCCGGCGTCGAGTGGGCCCAATCGATTGAGGCACGCCTTCCGCGGGGCCCACCCCGACGCCCTCGGGCGCCCGGCCTCCCGCGGCAGACCGACCACGCCGAAGTCCCCGCTCACCTCCCCGTCACTGCCCCCAGACCACGCCCCGCACCCCGACCAGCGCCGGCTCCGAACGCCACCTACGCCCGCGCCGAAGCGGCACCCCGGCCGGAAGAACCAGACCCGTTCCTCCCCGCCACGCCGTTCCGGTACTGGCTCATCGGACGGAGCGAAAGTGACCGCGAAATGGCTGAACAACTTGGAGTCGACGCCCAGCGCGTCGGTGCGATCAGGAACGGCACGCGTAAGAAGGTGCGCCAGTCGGTCGTTGACCGAGCCGGCGTTCTCCAAGAGCTCTACCCATCGACCTGACCGGCCCATCGCCCCAACGCAAACGAGCGGCCTCGTGGGAGACCGCTCGCTTGGTCCGCCTCAGGGGAGATGAGATCCCTTCAGCAAGTCCTAACGCTACCGGCGTCGTCGGCGGCCGTGCTCCCACCGCGCGACGCTGACGTAGGTGCCGCCGCTCCCACGGCGACAGCTCCGTGTACGGGCCTCCGGCGGCCCTCAGGGGGCTCGTGGTGTCCTGGGCGTGGACCCACCCGTGACCGCTCAGCCCGTCCGGCCGGACGACGTACTCCCAGACGCCGCGCTCGAACAGCCGATCGGGGTGCGGGTGGATGTCGTCTACGCAGAAGCTCAACACGACCCGGGCGTCAATCGCGCAGCTCGCCGCCGTTGCGAACGATCGCCGTCTCAAGCTGAAAGGTCGATATCAAGCCGTACGCCGTCGCGGCCATATCGGCCACATTCAGCGCGTCGGGCCTTGGCCGCTTGGTCATCTCCACCCAGTCCGCCTGAGCCGTCTGTAGTTCGCCGGGGCAGGTGTGAACTGCGCCGTCTTGGACGAGAGGAAAATCCTGGGCGTTGCGCTTCGGCGCTGACGTTGTTCGTACGAGAAAAGGGCGACCATTGGCGGCGTTGTGATGATCGTGCGACACGACGACGTAGCGCTTGTCCTGCCCCCCAGTATCGAAGCCCTTGACCCAGTAGATGTCGCCCCATCGTGGATAGGTCACCGCACCGGCTGGCGAATGAGGAGGCAGTGGGTCGCCACAGCAGAGATCGACGAGCGCTAACACGTCAATCAGCTTGTCTTCGGTCCGCTCGATGGCCTGGGCCGTCAGCTTGTAGAGCGGCTGGGTAAGGCGGCCCTGCGGCATGTGAGCCATCGCTGGAAGATCGATCCACCCAATGTCCCTGATCCTGATCGCGCCGGGATATGGCTGGATGGCTGGGCTGCGGATAGGGATCGCGGCCACACCGCTCATGACGTCGTTCCAGACGTCGTTCGTCAAGACAAGGGCGCCGACGGTGCCGGCGCCCTTCCCCTCCACATCAAAGATGTAGCCGCGAGGCTTCAGAAGCCGCCCTCGCGGAAGGCCCAATCGTCGGCCGTCTCAAGCGCCTCAACGTAGCCCTGGCTCTCATTGTGCTCGGCGTATGCCACCCGCCGACGCTCGTTGCGGACCTGCGCCCGCATCGCCCGTACTCCAGCGTCAACCAACTGCGCGTAGCGTTGTGCCTCGGAGGCACTCGGGTCCAGTCCAAGCTCGGTGGGGCAGTTGTCCACCTGCTTCTTGATCTCTTCCGGGACTGGGACGCTCACACGGTTCATATATCTCTCCAGCCTAGCGCTGCAGTCTGTGCCGCAGTTCTTGCCTCACGTTGCGCTTCTCAAACTACCTTGTCGACCGCTGCATATCCAGCCTGAACGGCGATGCATATCGAACGGCAATATTGGCCGATCGTTGCATGCGAACATACGTTCCTGCCAGCGGTTTCTTCAGCCGTGGATCGTTGTAGCTATGGAGGAACGAGACCTGCGCCGCCAGCCTAGGCCGCCCAGCGCGGTCGATCACAGATGAATCCCACGACGACGACCTCGCGTCCTCGCTCCACGGGCCGCTGGCCCAACCTCGATGTCGGCTCCCATGACATACGGCTCCTGTTCGCACGGTCGAACGGGGTCGCCGACGCCGTTGCACAGGTTCCGGCACAGAGGGCTCGACTGTCGGTACTTGGCGACTAATCGCGTGAAACTCAGACGAGATTTGAGACGGCCGATAGCCCGACGCCGAGCATGAACAGCACGGTTCCCGCGATGCGCCGGCCGATCCCGGAATCGAGCTGGTCCGATAGGAACCCCCGAAGGCGCCGTTCCCGCTCGTCCGCCTGTTCGAGGACAGCACGCATGCGCGTGAAAACCTCCTCTCTCAGTTCGTCCCGAAGCGTGTTCACCCGAGACAGCGCCGCCGCGTGTTGGTCGGCCAACCGTCGCTCAAGGTTCTCGACGCGCTCAGCTAGCGGGGGTTGGACACCATGCACGTCGTACTGGGCGGTGAACGATGCGCTGACCGGATATGTCATTGGGTCAGGCTCGTATGCGTTGAGTGCGTCACGTGCCGCCCGTCTCGCATCTCGTACGTCCCAGACGACTAATGCCAGCCCGACGAGCTCGGCGGCCGCGCCGCTGAGCGTCAACGTCCACTTGAGGCTTTCGGAGTCCATTGAGCCGCCGACGCTACTGGCGGTAGGTGACGTAACTCGGCCGACTGTCCCGCACACTGTCCCGCACCGCTCACCCACCAACGCAGAAAGCCCCCGTTTCCAGGAGCTTTCGGAGCTGCGGGACTAGGACTCGAACCTAGAATACCTCGTCCAGAGCGAGGCGTGTTGCCGATTACACCATCCCGCAAGGGCGGTGCTGCGGCGCAGAAGTATAGAGGCCGGTCCGGGCCTACGCCGCGTCGCGGGTGCCGGGCGAGAACTGCGCGGTGATCGCGTCTTCCAGGCCCGGGTCGAGGACGAGGAGGACCTCGTCGCCGGGCTCGATGACGGTATCGGCCTTGGGGACGAAGCCGCGCCCGTCGCGCAGCAGCGAGATGATCAGCGCGCCCTCGGGCAGGTCCATGTCCTGGACGGCGGTGTTGGCCGCGCGCGACTCCGGGCCCACCTCGACCTCGATGATCTCCAGCTGCTCGTCACGGAGATCGAGCAGGTGGACCAGGCCGTAGCTCGGCACCTCGTGCTCGATCAGCCGCAGGATCAGGTCGGTCGCGCTGACCGCCGGCTGGATCCCGAGGAGCTCGAACCAGGAGCGGTTGCGGGGGTTGTTGACGCGGGCGATGATCCGCTCGCAGAGGTACTTCTCCTTGGCCATCTGGCAGATGAGGAGGTTGTCCTCGTCGTCGCCGGTGACCGCGATCGTCAGGTCCGCGCGCTGGATGCCGGCGCGTTCCAGGACCCACAGCTCGGTGGCGTCGCCGTACTGGATGGCGTGCTCGAGCTCCTGCTCGATCGTGAGGTACCGCGTGCGGCGGTTCTCGATGAGGGTGACCTCGTTGCCCTTGGCGATGAGCTCGCGGGCCAGGTTCCAGCCCACCTTGCCCCCGCCGGCGATGATGACGTACACGTTCAGGCTCCTCCGTCTCGGCTCAGGCGATGGCGCCGAGGGCCGAGGTGAACATCTCGATCGCGTGCTGGGTGGGACAGATGGTGTGCAGCCCCTGCTCGCGGTACCAGGCCGCTCGTGCGGGATCCATCACGCGCACGATGACCTTCTCGACTTCGTAGTGCTTTTGGGCGATCTGCGAGATCGTCAGGTTGGTGTTGTCGCCGTCGGTGGACGCGATGAACACGTCCGCCTCGAGGATCCCGGCCTCCGTCAGCGCGTCGACCTCCATGCCGTGGCCGACCGTGAAGCGGCCGCCGGCCTCCTCCCACGTCCGGTCGAGCCCGACCTCGAGGCGCTCGTGGCTGAGCGGGTCCTCGTCGAGGACCGACACGGTGTGCCCAGCGGCCAGCGCGGAGCGTGCGACGGAGGAGCCGACGCGACCAGCGCCGACGATCAGGATGAACACGCTTGAGCACAATACCCATGGACGGCCCCGCCCAGCGACGGGCGCCTTCCACCGGGCATTCAGTTGTCGCGCAGCGGCGGCGCGGCGCTGATCGACTGATCGCTCGGCTCGGGCTGCGGGCTCGGCGGCACGACCGGCTCGCGGACCGGGGACGGCGGCTGGTCGCTGGCGCGCGGCGCGGTCAGGATGACCTCGCACGGCGCCTTGGACACCACGTACTTCGTAGCGTCCCCCACGAAGTTGTCGCGCGCGCCGGCCAGGCCGCCCATGAGCGCACCGCCCCGGATCCGGGTCGGCTCCTCGGCCGCGAGGACGATCGCCTGCACCCCGCGGCGCCTGGCCTCCTCGACGATCGCCGCGCCGGCCCGGCGGGCGCGGACCGTCGCCGTGGCGACCTCGACGCCGTCGTACTCCTCCCCCACCGCCTTGGCCCGCCGCAGCGACGCCCGCGCATGCTCGAGCTGCGCGTCGGGCAGGCGCGCGTCGATCGGCAGCGCCATCGGCACCTCGAAGATCCACAGCGCCTCGATCGTCGACTCGGGGTGCTCCAGCCCCGGGTCGGTCTCCTGACCCGCGAGGCGGCCCGCCGTCTGGATCATGTCGTCGTCCAGCGGCGTCCCGGTCAGCGGCACGAGGATCGAGCCGAACTCCAGCTCCTCGTGCTCCATCTTCAGCGCCGCCTCGGGCACCTGGACGCGCTTGAGCAGCGACTTGCCCTGGGTGCGGCGGTAGCTGACGTAGGTGACCAGGCCGAAGGCCATCCACCCGAAGCCGACGTAGCGGGCGCCGGAGTGCGTGATGACGACGCTGATCCACGCCGCCGTCGACAGCAGCGCGCCGAGCACCGCGGGCAGCGGCAGGCTCCCGCCACGGAAGCGGACCGACAGCGGCACGCTGTAGAAGCGCTCGCGGTCGGGCTCGCGGTAGCGCAGCGCGATGATCGACAGATGCGCGATCGTCAGGCCGATCAGCGCGCCGAACGCGTAGATGCCGACGAGGAAGTCGAGGTTCTCGGGCACCACGAGCGCGCCCGCGATCACCGCCGCGATGCCGATCAGCACGAACGGCGTCGAGCGCGTCGGGTGCAGGCGCCCCAGGGCGCTGGGGATCTGGCGGTTGCGCGACAGCGAGTACGCCAGCCGCGAGAGGCCGAGCATCGCCGAGTTGGCGGCCGCGATCAGCGTCGCGGTCGCCGCGACGGCGATCGTGTACTTGAAGCCGTCCGAGATCCACTGGGTGTCGAAGGCCTCGGCGATGCCGAGCACCGGCGCCTCGAGGTACAAGCGGCTCAGCCCGGTCGCGTTGCCCGTCACCGGGAACGCCGTCATCGCGACGAGCGCGATCCCGACGTAGACGACCATCACCACCGCGGTCGCGCTGAGGATCAGGCGCTTGAGCTGGGCCCGCGTGGCCCGCACCTCGCCCGAGAGGCCCGCGGCCGACTCCAGCCCGGTGAAGACGACCGTCGCCACGCCGAGCGCGAAGATCGTGTCGTCCCACCCCGGAGTGGTCCCGAGGTGGATCGGATCCAGCAGCACGTCGAGGTTGAAGAACGTCGCCAGCCCGACGACGATCAGCAGCAGCTGCAGCCCGATGTCGGCGATGACCAGGGCGCTGATGCGGTTGACGCGCGTCTTGGAGAAGCCGCGGATGTTGCGGGCCGCGACGTAGAGGATGATCGCGAGAGCGAGGATCACCTCGGTCCCGCCGTGGCCGAGGTCGCCCCAGAACGCCGCGAGGTAGTTCGTCGCCGAGAACGCGGTGACCGCGACCAGGATGATGTAGTCGAGCAGGATCGCCCAGCCGGCGATGAAGCTGACGAGCTCGTTGAAGCCGTAGCGGGCGAAGACCGTGGAGCCCGCGCGCTCGGGGTGCAGCGCGGCGCCCTCGACGTAGGTCATCGCCGCCAGGGCGAAGAACAGCCCGGCCACGAGGAAGACGAGCGGCGTGAGGCCGAGCGCGTGGTCGGCGACGACGCCGAGCGAGAAGTAGATCGAGCTGGCGACCGAGATGTAGACGATCGCGAAGAGCGCCGGCTGGCCCAGGCCGCGGCCGAGCACCTAGGACGGCCTCCGAGCGCGGCCGGGGCGCACCGCCAGGTAGATCCGGCCCGCGCCGGCGGCGATGAACAGCGCGCCGAGCAGCAGCCCGATCGCCAGCGCGCCACCGCCGCCGAACAGGGTTCGGACGATCATGGCCAGGCCGAGCAGGACCATGAACGAGGACAGCAGGAGCGTGGTCCCCCGGTGCACCTTGCGGGGCGTCGACATGTCGGTCACAGGCTACGCGGCTACCCGGCCACGCCAGACGCCGGGGCGGTCCGGGACGGCGGCGGCTTGGCCGGATCGGACTGGATGATGACGCGGCACGGCCGCTCGGCCAGCACCGTCTCGAGCGTCTTGCCGAAGAGCGAGCCGCCGGTCCGCGGCGGCAGCGGCGCGACGATCGCGCGCGCTTCCAGCTCGCGCGCCTCCTGCACGATCATCCGGCCCGCCTGGCCCGGACGCACCTTCTCGAGGTGCCCCGTGACGCGCCGGCCGCCCTGCAGGCGCGCCTGCTCGATGATGCTCTCGGCCGCCTGCTCGGCCTCGGGCAGGTCGGCGTCGATCGGAGCCGACTGCGGCACGGCGATGTAGACGAGCACGTGGATGCCCCGGCGGCGGCGCGCCGCGACCTTGGCGGCCGTGGCGATCGCCCCCTTGGGATAGGGCTGCGACGCGTCCAGCGCGACGAGCACCGACTCGTACTCGGCCTCGTGCTCGACGACCGGGCGCTGCACCGCGACCTTGGTCGTCGTCGTCAGGTCCAGCCCCTGGCGCCTGCGGTAGATCGGGTAGATCACGCAGCCCAGCGCCAGCCAGCTGATGCCCGCCAACGCGACGTCGAGATGCAGCGCGGTCACCACCACGAACGCCAGCCCGGTGCCGAGGCCGCCGAAGACCGCGAAGAGCGGGATCGACCGCCCGCCCGAGAGCCGGATGTTGCCGGGTCCGCGCCACGGCCGCCGCGCGTCGGGCCTGGCCAGGCGCAGCCGGATCACCGCGAGATGGGCGATCGTGAACGACAGCATCGCGCCAAAGGCGTACATGTTGCCCAGGAACGCGGCCTTGCCCGGGATGACGGCGAGGCAGGCGATCACGCCGAAGATCGCGATCCCGATGTAGGGCGTGCCGTACTTGGGATGCAGCTGGCGCATCCGGTCGGGCACCTGACGGTGGATCCCCATCGAGTAGACGAGCCGCGAGACGCCGATGATCCCCGCGTTGGAGGCGATGATCAGGATCGTCGCGGCGAGCACGCCGACGTAGAGCTCGGCCGGCGCCTGCAGGAAGCCGAGGTCGAAGTGCTTGACGACGCCCAGGACCGGGTCGCCGGCGAAGCCGCCCTGGTCCTCGGGCAGGCCGAGCTGCGTGACGTAGTCGCCCTCGGCGTTCTTGAACACCGGCAGCGCCGACAGGGCGACCATCGGCAGCAGCGAGTAGATCGCGAACACGGCGATCACGACGCGGTTGATCGCCGCCGGGATCGTCTTCTCCTCGTCCTTGGCCTCCTCGGCCATGTTCGAGATCGTCTCGATGCCCGTGTAGGCGATCATGCCCACCGGGATCGCGATGAAGAAGTCCTTCCACGTCGGAGCGATCCCCCATTGGACGTTGTCGATCAGCGTCGACGGCGAGAAGACGAGCACGAACCCGACGGCGACCAGCAGCAGCTGCGTCATGAAGTCGACCAGCGCGAGGCCGACGTTGACGCCCGCCGACTCCTTGACCCCGCGCACGTTGACGACCGACAGCAGGCCGATCAGCCCGATCGCGAACACGATGTCGCCGGGGCCGTGGCGCAGCTCGTCCCAGAACAGGCCGCCGACGTAGTGCGGCACGAAGAACGCCGAGATGGCGATCGTGATCGTGTAGTTGAGCATCTGCGCCCACGCCGCGAAGAACGACCAGAACTCGTTGAAGGCGTGGCGCGCGAACGACGACGAGCCGCCCGCCTCGGGATACATCGCCGTGGCCTCGGCGTAGGTGGCGGCCGTCAGGTAGAAGATGAAGCCGGTGATGACGAACACCACCGGCGTGAGCCCCAGCGCGAAGCTGGCGACGAGGCCCAGCGCGTAATAGATCGACGACCCCACGTTGCCGTAGGCGGTCGAGAAGAGCGCGTTGACCCCGAGGACGCGCTGCAGGCCATGAAGGCGACGTTCGGCCATTGAGCGAGCCGCAGTGTAGGCAGCCCGGCGGTCGAGAGGCGGCAGCCCGCCACCTCTCGACCGTGCGAACGCCTAGGTGATGATCGGGATGATCAGGATCGCCACGATGTTGGCAACCTTGATCATGGGGTTGATGGCCGGACCCGAGGTGTCCTTGAACGGGTCGCCGACCGTGTCGCCCGTGACCGAGGCGGCGTGGGCGTCGGAGCCCTTGCCGCCGAACGCGCCGTCCTCGATGAGCTTCTTGGCGTTGTCCCAGGCCCCGCCACCGGCGGTCATCAGGACGGCGAAGAAGAACCCGACGACGATCACGCCGATGAGCAGGCCACCGAGCGCCTGGACGTCGATGACGCCGACGACGAACGTCAGCAGGATCGGCAGCAGCGCCGGCAGGATCATCTCCCGCTGGGCGGCCTTGGTGACCAGGTCGACGCACCGCGCGTAGTCGGGCTGCTCGGTCCCCTCCATGATCCCCGGCTTCTCGCGGAACTGCCGGCGGACCTCCTCGACGACCTCGCCGCCGGCGCGGCCGACGGCCTCCATCGACAGGGCGGCGAACAGGCAGACCATCATGCCGCCGAGCAGCAGGCCGATGAGCACCGGCGGATAGCCGACGTCGAAGATCCGCGTCGACGCGCTGACCCCCGCGTCGGCGAGCTCGAACCGGAAGCCGGCGAACAGCACGACCGCCGCCAGCACGGCGGAGCCGATCGCGTAGCCCTTGGTGACCGCCTTGGTCGTGTTGCCGACCGCGTCGAGCTTGTCGGTGATCGTCCGGACCTCCTCCGGGAGGTTCGCCATCTCGGCGATGCCGCCGGCGTTGTCGGTGATCGGCCCGAACGCATCGAGCGCGACGATGAGGCCCGTCAGCGACAGCTGACCCATCACGGCCACGCCGATGCCGTAGATGCCCACGGTCCCGCCGCCACCCAGCTTCCACGCGCCGAGGATGCCGAGCACGAGGACGATCGCGGGCAGCGCGGTGGCCTGGAAGCCCTGCGCGAGGCCCGAGATGATGTTCGTCGCGTGGCCGGTCTGCGACGCCGCGGCGGTCTTCTTGACCGGTCCGAAGCGGGTCGAGGTGTAGTAGTCGGTGATGACGAACAGCAGCGCCGTGACGCCGATGCCGATCAGCGCGCAGAGGTAGAGCTTGCCGACCCCGGGCGTGTCTCCCGCGGCGCGGCCGGCGTACGACGTGCCGTCCATCAGCCACTTGGTGACCGGGTAGAACAGGATCGCCGCGATCACGCCGGACGCGATGAGGCCCTTGTAGAGCGCGCCCTCGACGTTGTCGGTGCTGGTCCGCACGAAGAACGTGCCGATGATCGAGGCCACGATCGCGACCGCGCCGAGCACCAGCGGGTAGAGCGCCGCCGCCGTGGCGTCGGTGCCCGTGAAGGTCAGGACGCCGAGCAGCATGACCGCCACGGCCGTGACCGCGTAGGTCTCGAACAGGTCGGCCGCCATGCCGGCGCAGTCGCCGACGTTGTCGCCCACGTTGTCGGCGATCGTCGCCGGGTTGCGCGGGTCGTCCTCGGGGATGCCGGCCTCGACCTTGCCGACGAGGTCGGCGCCCACGTCGGCCGCCTTGGTGAAGATGCCGCCGCCCAGCCGGGCGAAGACCGAGATCAGGGAGCCGCCGAAGCTCAGGCCGATGAGCGCGTCCACGGCCTCCTTCTGGGTGCGGTCGAACGCCGCCGTCAGCAGGCCGTAGTAGCCCGCCACGCCCAGCAGGGCGAGGCCGACGACCAGCATGCCCGTGATGGCGCCGCCGCGGAAGGCGACCTCCAGGCCCGGCGAGACCCCGCCGCGCGCCGCCTCGGCGACCCGCGCGTTCGCGCGGACCGAGACGTTCATGCCGATGTAGCCGGTGGCGCCCGACAGAACGCCGCCGATCACGAAGCCGGCGGCGACGTAGCCGTCCTGCACGAAGATCAGCACGATGGCGAGCACGACGCCGGCGATGGCGATGGTCGTGTACTGGCGGTTCAGGTACGCCTTGGCGCCCTCTTGCACGGCGCCCGAGATGCGCTGCATCTCGGCGTTGCCTGGCGAGAGCGCCAGCAGCTGCCGGGTGGTCAGCAGGCCATAGGCCACCGCCAGTCCGGCGCATACCAGCGCCACGATCACCCCGTGGTCGGTCAGGAAGTCACTCACGCAGTTCCTCCAGGTCTTGGTTGTGACGCCGCCGTCTCGCGAAGGGCGCGGGACGACGGCGCTCGGGCCTAGAGGCGCTACGACGACGCCGGCCCTAGGACAGCGGCGCCATCCTATTCAGCGCGACAGTCGGAACGCGTGCGGTTCGTTGCGAAGTGCGGTCTGGTCAGACCGCCGGCACTACTGGCCGGGGACCCAGATCCTGCTGGGAGGCTGCTGTCCCTGGCCGGGGCCGGGCTGCGGCGGCTGGCCGCCCGCCGGGGCGCCGCCCGAGCCGCTGTCGCCGCCACCCTCCGGCGCGCCGCCCGCCAGCTGCGCGTAGGCGAGCTGGAGCTGGGAGAGCGCATCGCGGATCGCCGCGCCGTCGGGGCCGAGCTCGGACTCGATGAGGCCGAGCAGGGCCCGGGCGCCATCGATCGCGAGCCGCAGCTGCTGCGGGTCGCGCTCGGACTCGGTGCCCGGAGCCAGGCCGGCACGGCGGCCGCCCAGGTTCACGAGCGTCACGATGGTCTGCACGATGACGTCTTCGACGCGCAGGGTGCGCAGCTGCTCCTCGAGCTGCTGCTCGTAGGCCGCGCGCATCTCGTCTTCGGACATCTGCGGCTGCTGAGGCTGGTCGGTCATGTCGGGAACCTCATGGGAAGTTGGTTGTGGTACATGATCATGAGGCGGGAACCTCCTGGGCGTAGGTGTGCCGGGTGTCCTGCACGGAGGCCGCGTAGACCTCCTCGATCGGTGCACCGGACGCGATCGCCCGGCGCTGGCGCTGCGCGCCGTTGAGGGCGGGCAGCGCGGGCTCGATCCCGAGCTCGGAGCGCATCGGTGCCGTCCAGGTGAGCAGGCCCGCCAGCGCGGCGGCCGCAGGCTGCTCCGCCATGGTGGCGAAGTCGATGAGCGGCCCGTCCATGCCGTAGCGAATAGCGCGCCAGAGGTTCTCCTCAAGCACACGGCCCGGGAGATCGACGCGTGGGCGGCCCTCGTCCTCGTCGCGGGCGGCCTGGGCGACGGAGGCCACGACGAGCTGCGCGAGCGCGTCGCTCTCGGTCGCCGTGCCCTGCGCGTCGGCGATGCGGACCTCGACGGTGCCGAACGAGAAGTGCGGGCGCACCGACCACCAGACCTGCGTGTACTCCACGATCGAGCGTGTGCGGGTCAGGAAGTCGATGTATTGCGCGTAGGTCTGCCAGTCGCCGAACGCGTCGGGGATGCCGCAGCGCGGAAACGACTTGGTGAACGACTGCGTGCGGGCGGAGTGCAGCCCGGAGTCGCGGGCGTCGAGGTAGGGCGAGTTGGCGCTGATCGCCAGCAGCGTCGGCAGGACCGGTCGCAGCCGATCGCAGACCGCGATCGCCCGCTCGGCGCCCTGGACGCCGACGTGGACGTGCAGCGAGAACGTGTTGTTGCGGCGCGCGACGTACTGCAGGCCCTCGACGACGCGCCGGTAGTGCTCGGTGTCGATGTTGGGCTGCTCGCGGTAGTCGGCCCACGGGTGCGTGCCGGTCGAGCCGAGCACCAACCCGCGGCGGGCCGCGAGGTCGAAGAGGCGGCGCCGGAAGTCCCGCTGGCGCGCCTGGGCGTCGTGGACGTCCTCTCCCCGCCCGGAGCGGATCTCGATCTCGCTGGAGATCAGCTCGCCGGCGATGGAGTGAGACAGCGCCGGGTCGGTGGCCGCGGCGACATCGCGCAGCTCCTCGAAGCGCGGGACCAGGTCGAGGGTGTCCGGATCGAGGATCGCGAACTCCTCCTCCAGGCCGACCGTCCAGTCGGTCGATGCCGCGAAGGCCTCCGCGGCACGATCGGTGTCGAGGCTCATCTCCCGGGCGCCTAGGTGAGGTAGAAGTACAGCGCGTACAGGAGGTCGACCGCGGGGCTGGAGGTGTGCACGGTCACCTCGGGCGGTACGCGCACGAGCGCCTCGGAGTAGTTGAAGATGATCTTCACGCCGGCCTTGACGAGCTGCTCGGCCAGGCCCTGGGCCGCCGCGCTGGGCACCGCGAGGACGCCGACGACGATGTCCTCGTCCTCGATGATCTGCTTGAGGTTCGCGGCGTCGCGGATCTCGAGCGCGCCGACGTGGGTCCCGATCTTCTCGGCATCGCTGTCGAAGATCGCGACGACGCGGAAGCCGTGGTCGGCGAAGACGTCGGACGAGGCGATGGCGCGGCCGAGGTGCCCCGCCCCGAACAGGGCGATGTTGTGCTGGCCGGCGGTCCGCAGGATCTTGCGGATCTGGGAGACCAGGCCGTCGACGTTGTAGCCGACCCCGCGCTTGCCGAACTTGCCGAAGCCGGACAGGTCGCGGCGGATCTGCGTGGAGTTGACCTGGGTGAAGGCGGAGAGCTCCTGGGAGGAGATCGTCTCCTTGCCCTCCTTCTTCGCCTTGGTCAGCACCTGGAGGTAGCGGGCCAGCCGGGCGGCGACGCCGAGCGAGAGCCGCTCGGGCATGCCCGGCTCCGGAGCCGCGCCGTTGGGGGGCTCCGTGCCGCGGTGGTTGGCCAGATCGCTGAGGCTCATCCAGGGCCAACTCTACCGAGGCGGTCCCGCAACACGGCCGCGTCCACGAAGAAGTCGAAGAGCTCCTCACCGTCGAGCGCCACGACGGGGATGCGCTCCAGGTACCGGCGGTGCAGCTCGTCGTCGGCCTCGATGTCGCGCTCGACGAGCTCGAAGCACAGCTCAGCGCGCAGCGCGAGCAGCTGCGCGCGGGCGTCGTCGCAGAGATGGCAGCCGGGGCGGCCGTAGAGGGTCAGCGTCGCCACGGCGCTCATGATGCAGGGCGCGGGCGGCCAATGCCGCGCCGGCCAGGAAGGCGACGAGATGCTCGACGTCCGACAGCTCGCCGTCGGCGGGCAGCAGCACGAGGAACGCCAGCAGGCACCCGGCGCCGAGGCTGGCGGCCAGCCGGGCGCGCGGCAGGGCGCCGGCCGCGCCGGCGACGGAGACCACGCCGATGCACGCGGCCCACACCGCAGAGATGCCGTAGTCCGACGCGTCGGTGACGTGGCGCACCGCCTGGGCGTCGACGAGCCAGATGAGCCCGATCCCGGCGTAGACCGCCAGCGTGCCGCCCACGTGCCCGGCGACCGCCGTCGCCCAGAACGTGGCCGCGCCGAAGCGATGCACCACGACCCAGATCAGCCCGGCGGTCCCGGCGATCTGGAGCACCGGCGGGCCCTGGACGACCAGGGCGCTGGTGCCCAGCAGCCACAGGCGACCGCGCTCCAGCGCGTCGGGAGAGGCGGCGAGCTCGTGCGCGGCGGGCCACCCCGCCGTCGCGCGCGCGAGCGCCAGCGCCGCCACGGCCGCCAGCCACGCCACCGCCGACGCGGCGCCGAGACCCTGCGTGAGGCGCTGCCGGGGCACACGTCCATTGTCGCGAACGCCGGCGGCATACAGGACGCGTTCATGTCGCGGCTCTACCGTGGAGCGCGGATCCCATGTTCCCGTCACCCCGCCTGCCCGGGCTGCTCCGCATCGAGCGGCGCCGTCCGCCCGGTCCCCGGCTGCACGTCCCGCCCGCGCGCGGCCGGGTGCCGATGATCGCCGGGCTGGCGACCGCCGCCGTGGGCGCGCTGAACGTGCTGTCGGCGCTCACCGAGGAGCTGCCCCTGCGCCTGCGCGACCTCGTGGCGACGGTGCCCGTCGGCGAGGTGCGGCTCGCGCATGCGCTCGCGCTGCCGACGGGGATGGCGCTGGTCGGCGCGGCCCGGCCGCTGGCCAAGCGCCGCCGCCGCGCCCTGCACGGCGCGGTCGCGCTGCTGGCCGGCGTCGGCGTGCTGAACGTCCTGAAGGGCCTCGACATCGAGGAGGCGGTCATCAGCTGGGCGCTGGCCGGCGTGCTGTGGCGCTGCCGGGCGGCGTTCTGGGTCGGCCATCAGCGCCCGGCGTCAGCCGCCCTGGCGGCCCGCGTGACGCTCCTCGTCCTCGGGCCGCTGGCCGTCGCCGTGGCGGCCGTGGCGATGGCCGCGGGCCACGCGGTCGTGCCGCTGACGGGAGCCGCGATCCCGCGCGCCGCGATCCAGCTGCTGACGGTCACCGCCGGCCCCGACTTCCGCGGCGGGTTCGGCTGGCTGCCGATCGGCCTCGGCGTGCTCGGCGTCGGCGCGGCGATCGCCATCGCGGCCACGATCCTCGAGCCGCTGCGTCCGGTGAACCTCGCGAGCGCCGTCGACCGCCGCCGTGCCGCGGCGCTGGTCCGCCGCCACGGGACGGACACGCTGAGCGCCTTCAAGCTGCGCTGCGACCTGCACCGGCTCTGGTCGGCCGACGGCCGGGCGATGGTGGCCTACCGGATCGAGGCCGGCTCGATGCTGCTGGCCGGCGACCCGACCGGTCCGCCGGACGCGCTGCCCGCCATGGTCGACGAGGCCATCGCCTGGGCGCACCGCCACGGCCTCGGCTTCGGGGCGGTCGGCGCGAGCGAGCAGTTCGCCGCGACGGCGCGCGCGGCGGGCGTCCGCCGGCTCTACCTCGGCGACGAGGCCCTGCTGAGCACCGGGACCATGGATCTCTCCGGCGGGTCGCGCAAGACCATGCGCAAGGCCGTCAACCGCGTGGCGCGCAACGGCTACACCGCCGAGCTGCGCACGGTCGCCGAGCTGGACGCCCCGACGGTCGCCCAGCTGCACGCCGTCAGCGACGCCTGGCGCGACGGCACGCCCGAGCGCGGGTTCTCGATGGCGCACGACACGCTCGTCGACGAGCTGCTGCCCGACGCCATGGTGCTCCTCGGGCGCGACGGCGACGGCACCGTCCGCGGGTTCCTGCACTTCGTCCCGGTGTTCGGCCGCACCGCCACCTCGCTGGGGTTCATGCGCCGAGAGCGCGACACGCCGAACGGGCTCACCGAGTTCCTCGTCGTCGAGGCGGCGCGGCTGCTCGCCGAGCGCGGCGTGACCGAGTTCTCCCTCAACTTCGCCGCCTACGGCCGCTTGCTGCGCGACCCGGCCAACGTCGCCGAGCGCGCGCTGGCCGTCGTGCTGCGCCGCGCCGACCGGTACTTCCAGGTGGAGCGGCTGCTGAGGTTCAACGAGAAGTTCGCCCCGCGCTGGCAGCCCCGCTACCTGCTCTTCGAGGGCCCGGCGCAGCTGCCGCGCATCGCGCTGGCGTCGATGTGGGCCGAGGGTCAGCTGCCGCGCCTGTCGCTGCCGCGTGGCGCGGCGCCGGCGAACCCGGTGCCGGCGATCTTCTAGCGGTTACAGCGCCCGCTGACCTGTCGCGGCCACGACAGGGGCTCGACGCCATCGGTTCACAGCGCCCGCTGACCTGTCGCGTGCACCTCGAGGCCGAGGTAGTCCGGGAACGCGACGGGCGCCACCCAGCGGGCGGCGCTGGCGATCATCGCGGCGTTGTCGGTGCAGAGCTCGCGCGGCGGGATCTTGACGGTCGGCGCGAGCGCGGAGAGGCGCTCGCGCAGCGGGCCGTTGGCCGCCACGCCGCCGCCGATGGCGAGCTGGTCCAGGCCGGTCTGGTCCAGCGCGCGCTGCACGCGCCGGGCGATCTGCTCGACGATCGCGTGCTGGTAGGCGGCCGCGAGGTCGGCACGGCGCTCGGTGGCGGCCTCCTCCCCCAGGTCGCGCACCTTGTAGAGCAGCGCCGTCTTCAGCCCGGCGAACGAGAAGTCCAGGCCCGTGACGTTCTTGGAGGTCGGGAACGCGAACGCGCCGGGATCGCCGCCGGCCGCGAGGCGCTCCAGGTGTGGACCGCCCGGGAACGGCAGGCCGAGCAGGCGGGCGCCCTTGTCGATGGCCTCGCCGGCCGCGTCGTCCAGCGTGGCGCCGAGGACGTCGAAGGAGTCGTGCTCGTCCACGCGCGCCAGGAACGTGTGGCCGCCGCTGGCGATCAGGCACAGGAACGGCGGCTCCAGCGGCGCGCCGCCCTGCGGGTCCTTCAGGAAGTTCGCGGCCACGTGGCCCTGGAGGTGGTCGACGGGCGCCAGCGGCAGGCCGCGCGCCGCGGCGATGCCCTTGGCGGTCGCCACGCCGACCAGCAGCGCGCCGACGAGGCCCGGGCCGGCGGTGACCGCGACGAGGTCGATGTCGTCCAGCGTCGCGCCCGCGCGGGCCAGGGCGTCGTCGACGACCGGCGTGGCCAGCTCCAGGTGATGGCGCGAGGCGACCTCGGGCACGACGCCGCCGTAGCGGTCGTGCACGCCTTGGGAGGAGATGACGTTGGCGCGGATCTCGCCGTCGCCGGTCACGACGGCCGCACAGGTGTCGTCGCACGAGGTCTCGACCGCGAGGATGAGCCCGGGAACGGCGCTCACACGACCCGCCTGAGCGGATCGACGGCGTTGGGGACATCGTCCAGGCGGCCGCGGAGCGTCGCCGGCGTGCGCCACATGATCACCGCGTCCTCGCCATTGTCCTGGTAATAGCGGCGGCGCAGGCCGGCGGCGCGGAAGCCGTGGCGCTCGTACAGCGCGATCGCGCCGGCGTTCGAGGTCCGGACCTCGAGCGTGAAGCGCGGGTCGGCCTCCCCGACGCGGTCGATCAGCGCGGCCAGCAGCGCGCTGGCGATGCCCTCGCGGCGGTGGCCAGGGTCGACCGACACGTTCATGATGTGCCAGACCGTGTCGTACCGGGAGCACACGCAGTAGCCCAGGATGCCGTCGGGCCCGTCGGCGGCCAGGCAGACGCCCGAGGGCTTCGACAGCTCCAGGACGAACATCGCCAGCGACCAGGGCGTCGGGAACGCCCGGCGCTCGATCGCGATGACCTGCGGCAAGTCGGCGTAGGTCAGGCGGCGGATGTTCGGGGAGACGGGATCGGACACCGGGGTCAGCGGCGGGCGGCGAGAGCGTGGGCAGGCGGCGGGGTCAACGGAAAGGGTACGACGGCGCGTCACGACCGGGGAACCGCGTCCGGGGCGCGGACGTACTCCGGGACGAGGGCGTCGCGATCCACCGGCAGGGCCTCGGCGGCGAGCCGGCACAGGGCTCCGGCGCTCACCCGATGCTGGTCTGCGCCGTCCGCTGCCACGGTCACGCCCACCGCCTCGAGCTCCGCGCGAAAGCGTAGCGCTCCGTCCCCCACGGCCCGCCAGGGTCCGGGGGCGAGCTCGACCGCAGCGGGCAGCTGCTCGGGCCGCCACGCGGCGGGCGCGAGCACCTCGGCGCCGGCGGCGTCGTAGGCGGCGACGTAGGCCTCGCCACGGCGCGCGTCGAGGGCGGCGAGGAGCGAGCCCGGCGCGCCGGCGCTCGCGGCGCCGAGGGCGAGCGCGCGGAGCGTCGGGATCGCCACGGTCTCGGCGCCCAGGCCCTGTGCGAGCGCGCGGGCGGTCGCCACGCCGATCCGCAGGCCCGTGAACGTGCCGGGGCCGACGCCCGCGCCGACGCGCGCGACCGCGCTCCACGGCACGCCGGCCTCCGTGAGCGCCGCGTGGGCCAGGGCCAGCAGCTGCGGGCTGTGCCCCGGGCGCTCGCCCGGCCCGGGATTGTGGCGGCGCTCCGCGACGAGCGTGCCGTCGGGCCGGGCGACGCCCACGACCGTGGCCGGCGTCGCGGTGTCGAAGGCAAGAATCATTCCGAGGGTGCTGCCGTCATCACCCGGATGATGACGCGACCGTGACGGTGCGCCGGTCGCCGCCCGCGTGCTCCAGCCGCACCCGCGCGCGGACGCGGCCGATCTCGGGCTCGGCGACCGCCGGCCACTCGACGAAGGCGATCGCGTCGGGTGTCAGGTAGTCGTCGAGCAGCGCGGGGTCCTCGTCGGCGAGACCCGCGAGGCGATGGAGGTCGAGGTGGGCGATCGGGACGCGGCCCTCGTAGCGGCGGCCGATCGTGAAGGTCGGGCTCGTCACGGGGCCATCGAAGCCCAGCGCGCGGGCGGCGCCGCGCACGAACGTCGTCTTGCCCGCCCCCATCTCGCCCTCGATCAGGACGACGTCGCCCGGACGCAGCTGCGCCGCCAGCGCGGCGCCGGCGGCCTCGGTCTCGGCCGCCGCGGTGGTCGTCCGGGTCGCGCTAGAACCGCTCAGGAGCGGAGCGCAGGCGCAGGCCGAGGCCGACGATCAGCAGCGCGGCCCCGCCCAGCAGCAGGACGCGGGTGTCGAGGCCGGTGTTCGGGAGGCTGCCGGTCGCCTGCGGCGCGGTGCTCGGCGCGGCGGCGGTGCCCGACGACGTGCCGGAGGCGCTCGACCCCGAGGACGCCGAGCTCTGCGGGCTGGGCGACAGCGGCTCGATGCTGGGCGGGGCCGCGTTCGTCTGCGTGCCCGACCCGCTGGACCCGGAGCCCGAGGAGCCCGAGCCCGACGACCCCGAGCCGGAGTCCCCGAACGGGTCCTGGTACTGCTGATCGCCCGCGCCTTGGGCGAGGGCGGCAGTGGCGGGCACGGACAGGCCCAGGCAGAAGACAGCGACCAGCACTGCGATCCGGTGGCAGACGGACGGCACGGCTCGCCATTGTATGGATCCCACGGACGATCCTCGTTCTGGCGGAAGAGATAGCCTCGCGCCCCTCGTGCCCCACGCCGAGCGAGCTTCCCGCACCCCGCGGCACATCCTGCTGCTGACCGACCGCGACTGGACCCACCCCCAGGGCGGCGGCACCGGCACGAACCTGTACGGCCAGGTGTCGCGCTGGGTCGCGTGGGGCCACCGCGTCACGGTCATCGCCGGCTCCTACCCGGGCGCGGCCAAGGTCGAGCATCCGCACGAGCGGCTGACCATCCACCGCATGGGCGGCCGCATGACCGTCTTCGGACGCGCGGCGCTGGCGTCCTGGCGGGGCATCGGGCGCGACGCCGACGTGGTGCTCGAGGTCGTCAACGGCATCGCGTTCTTCACGCCGCTGTGGTGGTGGCTGCGCACCGTCCCGCGCGTCACGCTCGTCCATCACGTCCACCAGGACCACTACGTCGCCGAGATGGGCACCGCGGGGCGCGTGGCGGCGCTCGTGGCCGAGCGGCTGCCGCTGCAGACGCTCTACCGCCACCACCCCTTCCTGACGATCTCTGACTCCGCGCGGCGCGACATGGTCGGGCTCGGCATCCCGTCCGCGCAGATCCACGTCGCCTACCTCGGCGTCGAGCCCGACTCGTTCACCGAGACCCGCCGCGACCCGACGCCGACGCTCCTCTACCTCGGGCGCATCAAGCAGTACAAGCGGCTGGAGATCCTGCTCGACGTGCTGGAGGGCATCCCCGGCGCGGTCCTCGAGGTCGCCGGCGACGGCGACCACCGCCCCGTGTTCGAGGCCGAGATCGACCGCCGCGGGATGCACGACCGCGTGGTGCTGCACGGGTTCGTCAGCGAGGAGGAGAAGCGCGACCTCTACGCCCGCTCGTGGGTCAACCTCACCGCGTCCTCGGCCGAGGGCTGGTGCCTGACGGTCATGGAGGCCGCCGCCGCCGGCACGCCGAGCGCGGCGATGGCCGTCGGCGGGCTGCCCGAGTCGATCGTCGACGGGCAGACCGGCCTGCTGGCCGACACGCCGGCGGAACTGGCCGGCAAGGTCGCCGCGCTGGTCGCCGATCCGGTCCGGCGCGACGAGCTGGGCGAGGCGGCCCGGGCCCGCGCCCGCGGCTTCACCTGGGACGCGACCGCCGACTCCAACCTCCAGGTCCTCCACCGGGTCGCCGAGGCGGAGCGCCCGCGCCTGCGCGACGCGCTGCGGCGCTCCGAGACCGGCGCCGCCGCCGGCCTGGCGGGCGCGACGCTGCTCAACAACGCCATCCAGCTCGTCTTCGTGGTGCTGTTCACCCGCCTGCTGGGCGCCGACGGCTACGGCGCGCTGGCGGCGATCATCTCCGGCTTCCTGATCCTCATGGTCGGCGGGCAGTCGATCCAGGTCGCCGCGGCGCGCGAGGCGACGCTCGGCCATCTCGGGACCGACGGGCGGCTGCGCGGGACGCTGCGAACGTGGACGCGCCAGCTGGTGGTCGCGACCGTGGCGTTGTCGGTGGTCGGCGTGCTGCTGCGGCAGCCGCTGGCCGACGTGCTGGGCACCGCGGAGCATCCCTGGGCGGTCGCGGGCCTGCTGCCGACGGGCTCGCTGTGGCTGCTGCTGTCGCTGCAACGCGGGATCCTGCAGGGGCTGACGATGTACGCGCCGGTCGGGCTGTCGATCGTCGGCGAGGCGATCGGGCGCATCGTCTGCGCGCTGGTGCTGTGGGGCGCCGGGCTCGGGGTCGCGGGCGCGTACCTCGGCAACCCCTTGGCCTTCGTGCTGATGGCGCTGTGGCTGAGCCACGTGCTCGCCAAGCGGCTCGGCGCGCCGGTGGTCGACGGCGCCGGCGAGGGCGTCGAGCGGGCGGCCCGCCCGCTGCTCGGGCTGGTCGGCGACAACTGGCTGCCGATCCTCGGCCTGCTGCTGCTGGCCGCGCTGCAGAACGTGGACGTGATCGTCGGGCGCCATCAGTTCGACGGCGACGGCGCGGGCTCCTACGCGGCCGCCGCGGTGGCGGCGAAGTCCGTGGTGTGGGTCGCGATCGGCGTCGGGCTCCAACTGCTGCCCGAGGCGACGCGCCGCGCCGCCGCCGGGCTGGACCCGCGTCCCGCGCTGCTGCGCGCGCTGGCGGTCCTGGCGGCGGTGGCCGCGCCGGCGCTGCTGATCTTCGCCCTGGTCCCCCATCTGCTGATGAAGCTCGCGTTCGGCCCGGACCTCACCCAGGCCTCGAGCGCGCTGCCGGTGCTCGGCGTCGCCATGACGCTGCTGGCTGTGGCGTACCTGACCGTGCAGTACATGGTGGCCTTGGGCGAGCTGAAGTTCGTCTGGGTGCTGGGGATCGTGGCGATCGTCGAGCCGTTCCTCCTGAGCGCGGGCGACTTCACGCTGCTGTCGTTCGCGACGATCGTGCTGGGGCTGCAGCTCGTGGCGGCCTCGGCGGTCCTGGCGCTCGGGCTGCGGGCGCGGCGGCCGGTCGCGGGCCGCGGCGGCGCCGCCGGGCCGGGCGCCGCGACCGCCTGAACGTGCCGGAGGTCCTCGACGCTACGCCGCGCCGGGCTGGGCCGTGACGTCGTGGTCGCGCAGCAGCGCGGCGAGCTCGTCGATCAGGCGCTCCTGCACCGGCGGGTCGACGGCCTCCTCGCCGACGGTGTGGTGGTACTGCGGGAAGTCGCGCTGCCCCCAGCCGCGCAGCTCGCTGTCGAGGCGATGGAACCGCCCGTCGACCGCCAGCACGAGCCCCGGCGCGTAGCGCCGCGGCACCGCGTCGTCGTCGCGGTCGACCGGGCGCACGACCCAGCCCTCGACCTTGGGCACGCGGCGCAGCATCGCCCGGCTCGCGACGGGGGTCTCCACCACGCCCGGGTCACCCGCCGCGTGCATCGCGGCGAGGAACGCCCCGGTCGCCTCCGCGCAGCGGTCCGCCAACGGACGGGCCGGAGCGTCGTCTGCGGCCGCGGAGGGCTCGCCGGCCTCCCACTGCGCACGCGTCGGGAGGCGCTCGACCTGCGCCAGGTTGCGACCGCATGCCGCGCAGAACACCCCGACCCCGGGAGGCTCGCCGCAGAACGGGCAGACGCGTGCGCCGCTGTCCATGGTGCGGATGGTGTCACCCGGGACGGTCGCCCGCTGCTGGCAGACTTCGCGGCCATGCGCGAGTCGACGCACCCCGTCGCCGAGCTGCTGCGGCGCCGCCGCGCCGATGGCTCCACCCCGGGCGCACGCCGCGACCCGCATCGGGTGGCGCTGGTCCTGGAGGGCGGCGGGATGCGCGGCGTCGTGTCGGCCGGCATGGCCGCGGCCATCGAGCGGCTGGGCCTCACGCCGTGCTTCGACCTCGTCGTCGGCTCGTCGGCCGGCGCGCTCAACGGCGCCGGGCTGCTGGCCGGCGTCGCGCAGGCCGGGCCGGGCGTCTACTGCGGGCCGCTCGCGTCGCGGGAGTTCATCAACCCGGCCCGGCTGCTGGTGGGGCGCCCGGCCCTCGACGTGCGCTTCGTGCTGCGCCACGCCTCCGACGGCGTCGACGGCGACCGGCACGAGCGCACGCTCGCCAGCGCCGTGCCGCTGCACTGCGTCGCGGTGGACGTCGACACGGCCGCGCCGGTCACGTTCGCCGGCATGCGCACCCGCGAGGAGCTGTGGGACGTCCTGCTGGCCACGACGCGGATGCCGCTGTTCGGCGGTGCCCCGGTGCCGATCGGCGGCCGCCGCTTCATCGACGGCGCGCTCGCGGCGTCGATCCCGCTGGCGGCGGCGCTGGAGGCCGGAGCGACGCACGTGCTGATCCTGCAGACGCGCCCCCACGGCGTGCCCCGATCGACCGGATCGCGGCTCGCCGACCTGCTGATCGAGCGGCACCTGCGCCGGCTCAACCCGGCCCTTGTCGGGCTCTGGCGCGACCGGCTGCCGAGCTACGAGCGCCTCGTCGAGGACATCGCGCGGCAGTCCGGGGCGCCCGCCGCCGGACCGCCGCACGTGCTCGGCCTGCGGCCGCCCGCGGGCACGCCGGTCGTCGGCCAGCTCGAGCGCCGCGCGCCCGTGCTCTCGGTCGCGGCCGACGCGGCGCAGCGGCTCGTCGAGGACGCGCTCGGCGCGGGTCAGCTCATTCGCTCGTCGGGCTGCGCTCGACCCCCTCGCTGAAGCGGCGCTCGACGGTCTTGTCCGGGCTGTCGCGCGGCTTCTGCTCGATGCCCTCGCTGAAGCGTCCCTGCTCCTCGAGCTCTGACTCCGGCCCCGTGCGCTCGCCGCGCGCGAAGTCGGGCTCGAGCTCCTCCTCCGGCGAGTCGGGATGGTGGTCGACGCCCTCCGCGAAGCCCGACCCCGGGCCCTGGGGCTCGGCGGGGTGCTTGTGCTCGATGCGCTCCTCGGTGGCCTCCTCGGCGTCGCTGGGCCTGCTGGGGTGCTCTGGCCGTTCCATGCGTGAACCTCCGTATCGGCGGTGTAGCGAACGACCTACCCGCCTCCCACGTGGGCGATTCCCTCGGGCGGCCACGCAGGGAGCGGCCGGGTGACCAGTCCCTGGCCGACCGCCCACGCGATCGTGCGCGCCAGCGTCTCGCGCACGGGCGTGTAGGACAGGCCCAGCTCCCGCTCGGATCGCGAGCCGTCGTAGCGGTGCCCGTGCAGCATCGTGCGGACCATCTCCCGGCAGACCGGCGGTGGGCGCCCCGCCAGGCGGGATCCCGCCTCGACGAGCGCGGCGGCCGACATGGCCACCACCGGCGGCAGGATGCGCGGCCGCCCCCCGATCCCTGTCAGCTCCGCGACGATCGCCAGCGCCTCCAGCGACGTGAGCGTGACGCCGTTGAGGACGTAGCGCTCGCCGGCCCTCCCGCGCTGCGCCGCCAGGACGTGGCCCTCGACGCAGTCGCGGAGGTCGACGAGGCTCAGGCGCGTGTCGACGAACGCCGGGAGCCGCCCGTTGAGGTAGGCGATGAGGATGCGTCCGGTGCCGCCGGCCCGGCCCGGGCCCTGCACCGACGACGGGCAGACGGCGACGAGCTCCACGCTCGCGCGCCGGGCCGTCGCGAACGCGGCCCGCTCGCCTTCGTGCTTGGAGCGCTCGTAGATCGACAGGAACGACCCGCGGTGGGGCGAGTCCTCGCGGCCGGTGGTGCCCGGCGCCTCTCCGAGCGCCGCGGCCGAGGACGTCAGCACGACGCGGCCGATGCCCGCCCGCGCGGCGGCGCGCACGACGTTCTCGGCGCCGGCCACGTTGACGCGGAACAGCACGGCGGGGTCCGGCGGGCAGAAGGCGTTGACGCCGGCGACGTGGTGCACGAGCGCGCAGCCCGACGCGCCCGCGGCGAGGGCGTCCTCGTCGAGCACGTCGCCGCGCACGACCTCCGCGCCCCGGGCATGGAGCGCCGCCGCCGCCGTGTCGGACCGCGCGAGCGCCACGACCTCGTCGCCGCGCTCCAGCAGGCGCGCCGTCAGCGCGCCGCCGATCAGCCCGCTGGCGCCGGTGATCAGGACGCGCGTCACCGCCGGGGCGCCGATCCCGTCGACAGCGCAGACGCCGATCGCGCCAGGTAGTCGGCCGCCGACGCCACCGTGATCGCCGCCGCGACGAGCATCGCCCACTGGTCGAGCCAGTGGCCGGCGATCGTCACGTCCGGGCGCACGATCGCGAGCCCGATCGCCAGGAACTGCACGGTCGTCTTGACCTTGGCCAGCGGCGACGGCGTCAGGACGGTGCCCTGGGCGGCCAGCACGCTCCGCAGGCCCATGATCACCAGCTCGCGGCCGATGATGATCATCGCGATCCATGGCGAGACCCGATCGACCGCCAGGAGCGCGACCAGGCCGCCGCTGACAAGCAGCTTGTCGGCGGTCGTGTCGAGGAAGCTGCCGAAGCTCGTCGTCACGCCCCAGCGCCGCGCCAGGCGGCCGTCGAACCAGTCGGTGGCGGCGGCGACCGCGAAGAGCGCGGCGGCGACGTCGGCGGCGGTCTGCGGGTGGCTTCCGTCGGCCAGCAGCAGCGCCATGACGACCGGGGTGAGCACGATCCGCAGGCCGGTGCTCGCCGCGAGGAAGCGTGCCGACCGGATCCGGGCTCCCGTGCTCATCGCCGCCCCCGGCACCGCGGCGAGGCCTATCCGTCGGGCTCCGACCCGGAGGCCAGCAGCGCGGCGACCGTGCCGCGAACCGCGTCCGGGTCGTCGAGGTCGAGCGCCCGGCGCGCGACGTCCCGGGCGTCGGCGAGCGTGATGGCGCGCAGCGTCTCCTTGACCTCCGGGATCAGCGGCGCCGCCATGCTGAGCTCGTCGACGCCCAGGCCGGCCAGGAGCACGGCCGCCGCCGGGTCGCCCGCCAGCTCGCCGCACACGCCGACCCAGCGGTCGTGGGCCTGCGCCCCGGCCACCACCGCGTCCACGAGCCGCAGCACGGGCGGCAGCGGGCCGGCCAGCAGGTCGGCGAGCTGCGGGTTGCCGCGGTCGGCCGCCATGGCGTACTGCGACAGGTCGTTCGTGCCGATCGAGAAGAAGTCGACCTCGCGGGCGAAGCGCTCGGCGGCGATCGCGACCGCGGGGACCTCGACCATGATCCCCGCCGGCACCGGCGGCGCGCCCAGCTCGTCCCGGGCCGCCTCGAGCATCGCGCGCGCCGCGCGGTACTCGGCGAGCGTGGCGACCATGGGGAACATGACGCGGACGTCGTAGCGGCCCGCGAGCGCGGCGACGGCGCGCAGCTGCGCCTGCAGCAGCTCCGGGCGCGCGAGGCCGAACCGGATGCCGCGGACGCCGAGGAACGGGTTGTCCTCCGGCGCGTGGGGCAGGAACCGCAGCGGCTTGTCGGCGCCGGCGTCCAGCGTGCGGACGATGAGCGGACGGCCGCCGAGCGCAGCGGCGATCTCCTCGTAGACCGCGCGCTGCTCGGACTCGCTCGGCGCCTCGTCGCGGTCGAGGAACAGGAACTCCGTGCGCAGCAGCCCGACGCCCTCGGCGCCCAGCTCGACGGCCGTCGCGACCTCGCCGGCGGCGCCGACGTTCGCGGCGACCTCGATCGTCGCGCCGTCACGGGTGCGCGCCGGCTCGTGCGCGCGCTCGCGGGCCCGCCTCCGCCGGCGCTCGGACCGGTCGCGGTCGCGCTCGCGCTCGGCGAGCTCCTCCGCCGGCGGGTCGACCTCCACGACGCCGGCGTCGCCGTCGAGGACGAGACGGGTTCCGCCGGCGATCGCGAGCGCCGCGCCGCCGAGTCCGACGACCGCCGGGATGCCGAGCGCCCGGGCGAGGATGGCCGCGTGCGACGTCGCGCCGCCGTGCGCGATCGCCAGGCCCTCGACGAGGTCGGGCTCCAGCGCCGCGACGTCGCTCGGCGCGAGGTCAGCGACGACGAGGATGCCGCGCTCCATCGCCGCCTGCGCGGGGACGCCGGCGAGCCCGCGGAGCACGCGGTCGCCGACGTCCTCCACGTCGGCCGCCCGCTCGCGCAGGTACGCGTCGTCGAGGGCGCGGTAGGCGGCGGCGGCCGACGCCACGGCGGTCGCCCAGGCGCGCGCGGCGCCCTGGCCGTGCTCGATCGCCCGGTGGGCGGGCTCGAGCAGCAGGGCGTCGTCGAGCAGCAGCAGGTGCGCGTCGAAGATCCTCGCCTCGGCCTCGCCGGCGCGCTGCGCGATCCGCTCGCGCGCCGTGGCGATGTCGCGGCCTGTGGCGGCGCGGACGTCGTCGAGCCGCGCGCGCTCCGCCGCGGGGTCGCCGGCGACCTCGTCGGCGATCGCGTCGGCGATCGCGTCCAGGCGCTCCGGCCGCTGCGGGCGGCGGGCGAGCCCGATCGCCAGCCCGGGACCGGCCGGCACCCCGCGCAGGCGGGTGCCGGGGGCCGGCGCGGCGCCTGCCGCGTCCGGCGCCTCGGTGGCGGCCTCGGGCGCGGCCGCCTCGCGCGCGGGCGCCGACACGTCGTCGCCGAAGTCCTCGTCCGCGAGCGCCGCCAGCGCCGCCAGCGCCGCCGCGGCCTCGGGTCCGGACGCACGGGCCAGCAGCGTGTGACCCTGACGCGCGCCGAGCGTGACCAGCGCGCTGAGGCTGCGCGCGTCGGCCGGATCGCCGCCCGTCGTCTCGTCGGCCAGCGTGACCCGCGCGTCGAAGCGCGCCGCGGTCTCGACGATCCGCGCGGCCGGGCGGGCGTGAAGGCCCAGCGGCATCCGCAGGGGCAGGAGCCGCTCCTGCTCGCCGGCGGCCACCGCCGGCGCGTCGGGTGGCGGCGCGCCCGCGGCGTCGTCCTCCAGGCCGAGTTGCGCCCGCTTCATCCCCAGCGCCGACCGCGCCTCGGCGGCGACCTCGTCCAGCGGCGCGCCGGCGCCGGCCCGCGCCGCCGCAGCGACGGCGCCCTCCACGAGCGGCGCCTCGCACAGCAGGACGCGGGTGTCGCGCTCGGCGGCCACCATCTCCGCGGCCATCTCGGCCGTCATGACCGCGCTGCCCAGGTCCATCAGCACGAGCACGCCGTCGTCATCCTCGCCGGCGGCGCGGTCGATCGCCGCGCGCACGAGCCCGAGGTCGGTGCCGATCGCGCCCGGCGGATCGGCCATCCCGCCGGCCGGCTCGATCCGCACCGCCCCGCCGCCCATCTGGCCGGCGAGCTCCACGACGGAGCTCGCCAGCGCGGCGCTGTGGGACACGATGACGATGCCGACCACGCCGGTGCTCAACGGAGGGCTCGGAGCCCGGTGCGGTGTGTCCGGCCGCCCTACTCCTCGGTGTCGAACCAGTCGAACGTGCGGGTCACCGCCTTCTTCCAGTACTTGTAGTACTCGTCGCGCTTGGCGGGATCCATCGTCGGCTCCCAGCGCTTGTCCTCCTGCCAGTTCTGACGCAGGCTCTCGACGTCCTCCCAGAACCCGGTCGCCAGGCCCGCCGCGTACGCCGCGCCGAGCGCGGTCGTCTCGGCGACCTGCGGCCGGATGACCGGGACGCCAAGCAGGTCGGCCTGGAACTGCATGAGCAGGTCGTTGCCGACCATGCCGCCGTCGACCTTCAGCGACTCGAGCTTCACGCCGGAGTCGGCGTCCATGGCCTCGACCACCTCGCGGCTCTGGTAGGCCGTGGCCTCCAGGGCGGCGCGGGCGATGTGCCCTGCGTTGACGAAGCGGGTCAGCCCCGCGACCACGCCGCGCGCGTTGGACTTCCAGTACGGCGCGAAGAGGCCCGAGAACGCCGGGACGATGTAGCACCCGCCGTTGTCCTCGACGGTCTGGGCCAGCTCCTCGACCTCCGGTGCCGCCTTGATCATCTTGAGGTTGTCGCGCAGCCACTGGATCAGCGACCCGGTGACGGCGATCGACCCCTCGAGGCAGTAGACGGCAGGCTCGTCGCCGATCTTGTAGCCGACGGTCGTGATCAGCCCGGACTTGGACTGCACGGCTTCGGTGCCGGTGTTGAGCAGCAGGAAGTTGCCCGTGCCGTAGGTGTTCTTGGCCTCGCCGGGCGAGAAGCAGGTCTGGCCGAACGTCGCCGCCTGCTGGTCGCCGAGGTCGCCGGCGATCTTGACGCCCTGCATGCCGCCGCCGGAGCGGACCTCGCCGTAGACCTCGCTCGAGGCCCGGATCTCGGGCAGCATCGACATCGGGACGCCGATCGCCGACGCGAGCCCCTCGTCCCACTGCAGCGTCTGGAGGTCCATCAGCAGCGTGCGGCTGGCGTTCGTGACGTCGGTGATGTGCAGGCCGCCGTCGGTGCCTCCGGTGAGGTTCCAGATGCACCAGGTGTCCATGTTGCCGAAGAGCAGGTCTCCGGCCTCGGCGCGCTCCCGGGCGCCGTCGACGTTGTCGAGGATCCAGCGGACCTTGGGGCCGGAGAAGTACGTCGCCACCGGCAGACCGGTCTGCGGGCGGAAGCGGTCCTGACCGCCCTGGCGCGAGAGCTCGTCCACCAGGCGGTCCGTGCGCGTGTCCTGCCAGACGATCGCGTTCATCACCGGCTCACCGGTGTTCCTGTCCCACACGACCGCGGTCTCGCGCTGATTGGTGATCCCCAGGCCGGCGATGTCGTCGGCGGTGGCGCCCGCGGAGCTCAGCGCCTCGTCGAGGACCTCCTGCGACCTGGCCCAGATCTCCTTCGCGTCGTGCTCGACCCAGCCCGGCTGGGGGAAGATCTGCTCGTGCTCCTTCTGGGCGACGCTGACCACCTTGCCGCTGTGGTCGAAGATCATCGCGCGGGTGCTCGTCGTGCCCTGGTCCAGGGCTGCTGCGTAGTTCGCCATCGAGCCAATCCTCCGTCGTCGTAGCCGGCTATGAACCTGCGAACGTCTCGGCCGCGCTGCGGAACAGCAGGTACGTCGAGGTCGCCCCCGGGTCCTGGTGATCCACGCTGCGCGGGCCAAGGTAACTCGCCCGCCCCTTGCGGGCCTCCATGGGGATCGTGGCCTTCATCCCCTCCTCGGCCGCCTCGGCCGCGCGGCGCGCGGCCTCCGCCGGTCCGGCGCCCTCAGCCTGGGCCGCGCGGAGCGCCTGCACCGCAGGCAGCAGCGCGTCGACCATCGTCTTGTCGCCCGGCTCGGCCTTGCCGCGCGCCTGCACGCCCTTGACCCCCGCCTCGACCGCGTCGGCCCACCCGCCCACGTCGAGCCGCTCGGCGCCCCCGGCCGGCCCGCCCATCTGGAGGAAGAGCGTGCCGTACAGCGGGCCGGCGGCGCCGCCCACGCTCGAGACGAGCGTCATGCCGACGGTCTTCAGCGTCGCGCCGATGTCGGCCCCGTTGGATCCGTCGAGCTTCTCGAGCACCTTGTGCATGCCGCGGTCCAGGTTCGTGCCGTGGTCGCCGTCGCCGATGGCCGTGTCGAGCCGCACCAGCTCGGCGCGGTGCTCCTCGATCTCCGCCGCGAAGCGCCGGATCCAGGCCAGGACGGCCGCGTGGTCGATGGTCTCGTCGTCCGGCGTCACGCACCCCATCTCAGCGCGGGCGTGTTGACCGGCGCGTCCCACAGGCGCGTCAGCTCGTCGTCGAGCCGCAGCAGCGTGATCGAGGCGCCGGCCATCTCGAGCGAGGTGATGTAGTTGCCGATCAGCCGGCGGCTGATGGTGATGCCGCGCTCTGCGAGGAAGTGGTGCAGGTCGCGGTAGACGATGAAGAGCTCGATCAGCGGCGTCCCGCCCATGCCGTTGACGAACGCGAGCACCTGGTCGCCCGACTGGTAGGGCAGGTCCTCGACCACGGCCGACGCCAGCCGCTCCACGACCTGCGCCGCCGGGGCGAGCGGCTCGCGATAGCGCCCGGGCTCGCCGTGGATGCCGATGCCGATCTCCATCTCGTCGTCGCCGAGCTGGAAGCTGGGCTCGCCGGAGCTCGGCGTCGTGCACGGGGTGAGCGCCATGCCCATGCTGCGCCCCTGCCCGTTGACGCGGCGGCAGATCTCGGCCACGTCGGCCAGCGGGCGGCGCTCCTCGGCGGCGGCGCCGCAGATCTTCTCGGCGATCACCGTGATGCCGACGCCGCGGCGCCCCGCGGTGTAGAGGCTGTCCTGGACGGCGACGTCGTCGTTGGTGACGACCGCCTCGACCTCGATGCCCTCCTCACGGCCCAGGTCGGCGGCCATCTCGAAGTTCATCACGTCGCCGGTGTAGTTCTTGACGATGTGCAGCACGCCGGCGCCGCCGTCGACCGCCTTGGTGGCGGCCATCATCTGGTCGGGCGTGGGCGACGTGAAGACCTCGCCGGGACACGCGGCGTCCAGCATGCCGGGACCGACGAAGCCACCGTGCATCGGCTCGTGGCCCGAGCCGCCGCCCGACACGATCCCCACCTTGCCGGCGACCGGGGCGTCGGCCCGGACGACGCAGGCCGGGTCGTAGGACACGCGGATCCGGTCGCCGTAGGCCAGCTCCATGCCCTCCAGCGCTTCGCGGACGACGGCGTCCGGGGCGTTGATGAGCTTCTTCATCGCCGGGCTCATGGGTAGAACCACTTGAAGAGTAGCGCCGCGATCGCGCCGCCGATCAGCGGCCCGACCACCGGGATCCACGAGTATTCCCAGTCCGACGGGCCCTTGCCCGGGATCGGGAGCAGTGCGTGCGCGATCCGCGGCGCCAAGTCGCGTGCGGGATTGATCGCATAGCCCGTCGGCCCTCCGAGCGACAATCCGATGCCGAGCACGATCAGGCCGACGATCAGGCCGCCGAGCCCTGCGCCGGCGGTCGCCTTGTCGGCGAAGATCGCCAGCACCGAGAAGACCAGCACGAACGTGCCGATGACCTCGGTGATGATGTTGGCGACGGTGTTGCGGATCGCCGGCGCCGTGCAGAACACCGCGAGCTTGAGGCCCGGATCCTCGGTCGGTCTCCAGTGGTTCAGGTAGGAGAGGTAGACGAGGACTGCGCCGATGAACGCACCGGAGAACTCGCCGGCGAAGTACTTGGGCACGTCGCTCCAGGGGGTCCGGCCCTCGATCGCGAAGCCGAAGGTCACCGCGGGGTTGAGGTGCGCCCCGCTGAACTGGGAGACCGCGAAGACGCCCACCATGACGCCCATGGCCCAGCCCCAGGTGATGACGATCCAGCCGCCGTTCTGAGCCTTGGAGTGGTTCAAGAGAACAGCGGCGACCACTCCGTCGCCTAGAAGGATCAGGAGCCCTGTCCCGATCGTCTCTGCACCGAAGATGCTCACGCGACCCTCCTGTGGCTTCGAATAGACCCGAAAGAGGGTCTACCAGAGTCCGTCGACCGGGTCAATAGGGCTTCATGATCGGCTGTTTTGAGGGGCGGTTGGCTCCTGAATCCGGGTCGTCGGAGGGCCGTCGAGGTACGTGCGCACGCGTCGCATGACCGCGTCGCGATCCTCGCCGGCGGCCGGCCAGATCGGCGGTCCGAAGTGCACCTCGACGCGGTGGCGGCGCGACAGGAAGCCGTGCCTGCGCTGCGGCCAGTTGCGCCCGGGCGGCATCGCCTCGTGCGTGCCGCGCACGAGGATCGGGACGATCGGGATCCCGTGCTGCTGCGCGATGACGGCGGCGCCGGACCGCAGCCGGCCCAGCTCCCCCTGGCGGGAACGCGTGCCCTCGGGGAAGATCAGAAGGTTCCAACGCTGATCGATGAGCCTATCGACGTGGTCGAACGAGCCGCCGCCCGCACCGCCGCTCCGGCGCAGGATCGGCACCGTGTTGAATAGCAACGCGACGGCGCCCGCGACCACCCGCTTCTTGTAGAAGTAGTCCGCCGCTGCCGCGACGGCCGTGCGCTGCCGCCACGCCAGCGGCAGCGCGCGCAGGATCGTCGGCGTGTCGAGATGGCTGGAGTGGTTGGCCACCAAGATGACCGGCGGCGGCAGCGCGGAGAAGCGCTCGCGGCCGTCGACGCGCGTGCGGGTGTACAGCGCCATGAGCGGTCCGAGCCCGAACCGCAGGATCGCCTCCCGCGCCATCCGGGCGGTCCGGCACCGCGCCCACGGCACGTCCAGCCGGCTGATCTGGCGGCGTGCCTCGGCGCCTTTGGCCGCGGCCGTGCTGCGGAGCTCCCCTCCCTTCGCGGCCGCCGTCTCGCGCAGCTCGTTCTTCTTGGCGGCGGCGGTCGCCCGCAGCTCGTTGGTCCGCCCGCTCAGGTCGCCCACGGCGGTTGCTCTCCGTCCGTCTCGTTACCAACAGCTACCCCGCTGCGAGCACTTGGTTTCGCGGCGGCGCGGCGCGTCAGCAGCGGTCGGGCGACGGCGTCGTGGGGACCTGCGCTACACCCGTCGGCGCCGGCGGCGGACAGCCCGTTGTCCGCGGGGGGACCACCCAGCCGGTGCGGCCGTAGACGCCGTCGGGCGAGTGCGGGCCGTTGACGAAGGCGAGGCCGAGGCCCACCAGCGACCCGGCGACCACCAGCGCAGACGCCACGCGAAGCGCGTCGCGGCGGCGCCGGCGCCGGGCAACCCGGCGCGCAGCCGCTCGGTCGGTGCCGAGCAACTGGTCGACGACGGCCTGATCGAGGCCGAGTCCGCGTCTGCGGCACCAGTCCAGCAGGCCGTCGGGACCCTCGACCTCGACCAGCTCGGCGTCGTAGCGCTCGGCCAGGCGCGCGACGAGCCGGGCGTTGCGCCCGGGCGTCACGAAGAGCGCGTAGGGCCGGGCCCGCTGCGCCCGGAACCCCTCCTCGTGGACCTGGATCGCCCCGGCGCCCTCGACGACGCCGGCCACCTCGCGGCGGCTGGCGAGCACGTCCCTGGCCGAGCGCCGGCTCGGATGCAACGCGTGGATGCCGCAGGCGCACTCGGGATCCGGTGGGTCGTGGCCACCCTCGGCGGTGCACGCGGCGTGCATCCAGTCGCCGCCGTCGGGCCACGGGGTCGGGTCGTAGGCGCCGGTGAGGCGGTCACCCCCCGCGTCGTCGGCCGCCGGCCTCCACGTCCGCAGGCCGTACAGCGCGCCGGGGATGAGCGGCGCATCGGTCACATGGACCGGACCGGCTTGGAAGGGCTTTCAGAGAGAAGCCGGGCTGAGCGAACCGTCTCGCGGCGCCCTGGCCGATGCGCGCGGATCGGCGGGCAACCAGCACGACTCACCGCGCGCACCGACCAGGGCATCCACGATCCGGCCACGCTCAGCCTCGCCTTCTCATTCTGAAAGACCTTCTTGGGCGGAGGCGTGGCGGGCCGCTTCGGTGGCTCGGAGGCCGCCGGCCGCTGGGCCAGGGGCTCGGCGACCACGCGGCACGACGGTCGTGACGCAAGCATGTCCTCAAGGGTGCGCCGAACGAGCCGGATGCGCAAGCGGAATTCTCGCCTGGCCACGGCGCCGCGGTGGGAGTACCGTCGGTTCGCGATGCATCCCGGCAACGTGGCAGGCGCCGCGTCGCTGCTCGCGGCGGCCCCGAGCAAGGCCCCGTTCTACGTGGTCGGCGCCGCGCTGGCCGCCTGGGCCGTCGCGCTGGCCGCCTTCGGCGCCACCCATCCGGAGTTCCCGCACGGCGCGGGCGGGGCCCGGCTCGTCGTGCTCACGACCGTGCTGCTCGTCGCGGGCGCGATGACCGCCGCGGTGCTCACCGCGGGAGACGAGGGCGGCAAGGCGCAGGCCCGCCCGGCCGGCGGCGCCGCGCCCTCCAGCACCCTCGCGCTCGCCGCCGATCCCAGCGGCGGCCTCTCCTATGACGTGCGCCAGGCCACCGTCGCCGCGGGAGCCGACACCATCAGGTTCGTCAACCGCTCGCCGTTGGCGCACGACGTGACGATCGCCCAAGGCTCGAAGGTCGTGGCGGCGACGAAGACCATCGACCACGCGACCACCACCACGACCGCGCGGCTGGCCCCGGGGCGGTACGTCTTCTACTGCTCGGTCGACGAGCATCGCCAGGCCGGGATGCAGGGGACGCTGACGGTGAGGTGAGGCGTGGAACGTCTCAGAGCTTGCGCGCGCGGATCACGCAGTTCCACGAGACGAGCTCGCGGAGGCCCGGGACCTTCATGACGCGGCGCGCCCAGGGCCAGTAGCGGGGCTCGACCTGGACGATCACCAGCGTCGGGCGGCCGGAGACGAGCCGGAGCGTCGGGCCGATGTGGCAGGCCCAGAGGGTCTCGCCGTAGGCGTGCTTCTCCGGCCTGCCGTGGCGCTTCTCGTAGAGCTTCGGCCCGAGCCGCGGGCCGAGGTAGTGGTAGGGCGCCATAAGGTGGCCGCCCCACGGCGAGTACCAGTTCGTCCACGAGATGTAGGCCCAGCCGCCGGGCTTCAGGACGCGCTCGATCTCGGCGACGATCGGCTCGGCCGACGGCGTGTGCTCCAGCATGTTGGAGCAGAACACGCCGTCCACGCTGGCGTCGGCGAGCGGGAGGTCGCCGGCGTCGCCGAGGACGTAGCCCTCCGGCGGCGCGCCGCCGAGCTCCAGCTCGTCGGTCGAGTTGTCGATCGGGATGACGCTCGCCCCGCGGCCGCGGAACGCGTCGGTGTAGTAGCCCGGGCCGCAGCCGAGGTCGGCGATCGTCTGGCCGGCCAGCGGCCCGTGATGGGCGTCGAGGTCCTCGACGGCGTACGCAGCGAGCAGCCGGTAGAACGGCTCGGGCTCGGCCCGTTCGTTGCGCCACAGGCGCCAGAGCGTGCGGAAGCGCTCGGGTCCCCGGGGCAGGTCGACGGCGGTGGCGCTCACCGGCGAGACGGTACGGGATCGCGGTCGGGATCCGGCGCCCGGCGCTCGACCCACGCGGCCGCGAGCGTCCGCCACAGCAACACGACGACGAGCACCAGCGCGGCGACCGCCACCCAGTGGGCGCCGAGGCGGTCGGCGCCGTACTGGGTGCTGTTGCCACCGAGGATCTGCTCGCCGCCGAAGAGCGCGACGCCGACGTAGATCGCCGGCACGACGACGCCCATGAGCCCGGCGACGATCCAGCCGAGCGTGCGGTCGGCCACCCCGCGCCAGAGCAGCAGCGCGAGCAGCGGGGCGCAGACGGCCCCGGCGCGCAGCCCGAAGGAGAAGCCGGCGACGGCCGCCGCGGGCAACGCGATCGCGACCGCGGCCGGCAGCGGCAGCGCCCGGGCCCGGGCGGGCTCGGGCAGCGGCACGGGGTCGGGCGGCGGCGGTGCGACGGCGCCACCACGGCGGCGGCGCCGCCACGTCCCGGCGGCCAGCAGCGCCAGCAGCGCCGCGCAGGCCAGGCCCGACACGAGGTAGCCGCCGTCGGCCAGGCGCTGGGGCGCGTAGGCGAACGTCACGGCGCGGCAGCCGCGGTCGACGGGCCACGCGTTGGCGTAGCCCTGCAGCAGCTGCGGTACGCCGAGGTCGCGGCCGTCGCACGTGGCGCGCCAGCCGCGGTCGAAGCTCTGGCCGAGGACGAGCCAGGACGGGCCGGCGACGTCGAGCTTGACGCCCGTGCGGCCGCCCTGGTCCTGGCGGCCGGCGTCGAGCACGCGGCCGCCGGCGTCGAGCACCGCGGCATGCGCGATCGGGTCCGGCGCGGGCGAGGTGAGCTTCAGGCCGTCGACGCGCAGCGCGGGCGCCCGACGCACGTCCGTTGCGGGGCCTGGCCCCGCAACGGAAGCGTCACGGGCCGCGGAGGAGCCCACGAGCGTCACGTCGGAGGCCGGCAGGCTGAGGCGGCCGCAGCCGCGCAGGCGGACCGGCCGGCCGGCGTCCAGCGAGGCGCGGTCGGTCGTCGCGCGCAGGGCGTACGGCCGGCCGTCGACCGTCACGGTCGCGATCCCGCACGGCAGGTCGACGCGGCCGGTCCGCGGGACGGCGCGGGCCGGGACGCCCGCACCCCGGATCTCCCCGATCCCCACCGCCCGGCGCTGCCGGATGCGGCCGGGCGTGCCGGCGGGCCAGCGGGCGTCGAGGACGTCCAGCCGGAACGCGCGGCCGCGGACGGCGGCCGGCAGCGCCACCGCGCCGCCGGCCCCCACGGCCACGGACGGCCCCGCCCGCCCGTCGACCGTCAGCCGCACCCGCGTCGGGCGCCGCACGCGCACCCCGGCGGGAGCGAGCACGAGCCGCCGCACGGTCACCGGCGCGGCGACCGTCCACGACAGCCACGCCGCGTTCCCGCCGATCCACTGGCCGACCCAGGAGCGAGAGCCGGCGTCGAACGCGCCCGCCGCGCGGTAGCGCCCGAGCCCCTCGAATCGCGACGACGACGCGAACCGCGACTCGACGCCGCCGGTCACGTCCAGCGCCGCGAACACCGCGTCGGCCGAGCGGGGGTCGACCGTCGCCCAGCCCTCGACGTCGTAGGACCGCGCCGCCGGCGGGTGCAGCACGCGGCGCAGCGCCGGCTCCGGGTCCTGCGCGTCGCGCAGCTGCCCCGCGCCGCGCTCGCCCACGACCTTCTGCTGCGCCGCGGGCACGTCGGCCGTCGCGCGCTCAAAGATGTAGGACAACACGTTGTGCGACAGGTCGGTCCCGCGCAGCGCGTCGTCGACCACCGTCGGCGGCCGCAGCGCCTCGGTCACCCGCACGCCGGGGATCTGCAGCTCGCGGATCCCCCCGGCGCCGGCGGCGGCGCGCTTCGGCTCGGTCACCTCGAGCAGCGCCACGTCCAGCGTCCGCACGCCGCGGAGCCCCACGCGCAGGTCGTTCCACCCGCGTCGGACCGCGAAGCGCCGCCCGTTGACCGTCACGGCCTTCACCACGCCGCGGGAGTCCGAGTACGGCAGCAGCCGGATGCGCTCCACGTCGCGCGGCGCGCCGAGCTCCACGCTCAGCACGTGGCGCTCGGGGGCGAGCACGCGGTCGGCCATCCAGGCGGTCTGGGGATCGCCGTCGAGCGCCGCGTACGGCCGCCGGTCGGGGAACTGCGTGACCTGCGGCGACGCCGGCGCCGTCACCGAGCGCACGCCGCGCACCTCGGCGACCGTCTCCGCACGAGCGTCGAGGCCGCCGAAGGGGTCGAGGACCGTCCCGTCGGCGCTGATGCCCTGGTCCGGCGGGAGCGTCGGGCCGACCTCGCCCTTCAGCCGCGCCGCCACGAACGCACGCCGCCGGTTGGTGTCGGAGACGACGAACGACGCGCCGTCGCCGGCCGCGCGCCGGATCGCCCCCGGCCCCGCGCCGGCGCCCGTCGCGCTCGCGCCCGCCGAGAGCCCCGTCAGGTCCGGGGCGTAGGCATAGGGCTTGGCCGGGTCCAGCGCGCCGTAGGCCGCGAGGCCGGCCAGCGCGCCGCCGGCGCCGTCCACCACGGTCAGCGGCGCCCTCGGCAGCACGCGGACCAGCCCGCCGGTCGGCAGCTCGACCCGCCGCAGCGCCGGCACCGACCGCGTCGCCGCGACGCGTCCCGCGCCCGGCGCCGCGCCGACCGCCGGCCCGTAGGTCTTCCCGACCCCAGGCCCGCCCAGGCCGCCGGGGCCCGCCAGCTCGCGCGCCGCGTCGCCCGCGGGCATCTCCCCGCTGCGCGCACGGTCGCCGTCGGCGGCCACCAGCACGTCGCCGACGCCCAGCAGGTCGAGCAGCGGCCGCAGCTGCCCGGGCCGCAGCCGCTCTTGGTTGACCAGCCCGTCGACGGTGAACTGGAGGTCGGTCGAGCGCAGGTCGGCGAACGGCACGATCCACCGCGTCGTCACCGGGTGGTCGGTCAGCGGCGGCAGCACCGCGTCGACCGTCCCGCCCCAGCGGTAGGACGCGAAGAGCTGCCCCGGCAGCACCATCGCCCGCGACGCGTCCGGGCGCCGGTCCAGGTCGGCCGCCGCCTGGCGCCACGACGACGGGAGGTCGAACGTCAACTGCCGTTCGAGCGCGCGCCCCGTGACCAGCGGCCACGCCGCCAGGACCACCAGCACGGACGCCACGCCACCCACCAGCGCCCGCGGCCAGCGCCGCCACGCCTCGGCCACGGTGGCCCCGCCCAGCATCGCCAGTCCCAGCGCGACCAGCGCGCCCGCCTTGTACGTCGTCCGCAGCGGCTGCAGGCTGTCGACGCGGTAGTAGACGCCGGTCGCCACCCTGCGCAGCGGCGTCCCGTCGGGCCACCCGGCGACCATCACCACCACGCCGATCAAGACCATCAACAAGAAGAACGGCCCGTAGCGCCACCGGCGCGTCCACGGAAACGACGCCAGCGCCAGCGCGGGCACCAGCAGCCCCGCGACGACCACCGGCTGGAGCAGCAGCATGGCCGGCGCCGAGCTCTGGTACGGCCGCAGCGAGCCGCCGTACCCGACCCCCACGTACGACGTCCAGAACCCCATCAGCCGCAGCGACTCGGGCAGCGTCGTCGTCGACCAGATCGTCCCCGGCTGCTCGGTGAAGACCAGGAAGTTCGGCGCGCCGCGGCCGGCCACCACCAGCGGCACGACCCACCACACGTTCGCCAGGACCGCCGCCGGCACCAACCGCATCAAGAACGGCCGGACGGCGCGGCCGCGCACCTCGCCCCACAGGCACTCGTAGACGAGTAGCAGGCCCGGACCGACGAGCACCCAGGCCGTCGTGGCCGCGTTGACCCCGCCGCCCGCGGTGGCCAGCACCAGCGCGAACACCGCCGGCCAGCGCCACGAGCGCGGCTCCCGCAGGCCCCGGTGCACCGCCAGCAGCAGCCACGGCAGGGCGGCGTAGGCCAGCAGCGTGACGCTCGCCCGGCCGGCGTAGACCGTCACGTAGGGGTTGACAACGTAGAGGGCGCCGGCCGCCAGGTGCGCCACGCCCCGCTCGCGCGAGCGCAGCTCGTCGAGGAGCCGCACGACGCCCCAGGCCGCCACCGCGAGGATCGTCCCCAGCCACAGCCGCTGCACGAGCCACGTCGGCAGGCTGGCCGCGTCGCCCAGCGCGAACCACGGCGCCATCGGCCACGCGTAGCCGCCGTACTGGCTCGCCCACACGTGGCCGAGGTCCGGCGAGCCCGACCACAGCGACACCACGTCGCGCAGGAACCGCCCCGGCGCGAGGTACAGATGGACCTTCGTGTCGGCCACGACGTCGCCCGGCCGCTGGACGACGGCCAGGGCGTAGGAGAGCGCGACGAGCGCGAGCGGGATCGTGCGGCGGCTCCGCATGCGAGCGCGGAAGATACGCTGGCGCGCCGATGCGCCCGCTCTCCCCCATCGCGGCGCCGTCCGGTGCCGCGCCCCCACGGGCGAGCGCGCCGGCGGCCGTCGTCGCCGCCCTCGCCCTCCTGGCCCCCACCGCGCTGGCGTTCGCCAGCGGCGGCTACTTCGAGGGCGCCCGCGACGTCGCGCTGATCGGCGCCGGCGTGCTGCTGGCCCTCGCCGCGCTCGTCGCGCCCCGCCCCGTGCCGCCGCGGGGCCCCGCCCGCCTCGCGCTGGCCGGCCTGGCGCTGCTCACGGCGTGGACGGCGCTGAGCGCCCGCTGGGCCCCGCTGAGCGACGGCGCCTGGTCGACGACCGAGCGCGACGTCCTGTACCTCGCCGGGCTGGTCACCGTCACGCTCCTGCTGCGCGAGCGCGCCACCGCTCGCCTCGCCGAGCCCGTCCTCGCCGTCGGCACCCTCGTCGTCGTCGGCTACGGCCTCCTGGGCCGGCTGCTGCCCGGCATCGTCGACGTGCCGTCCTCGGTGTCGGCCGGCGGACGGTTGGACCAGCCGCTGACCTACTGGAACGCGATGGGCGCTCTCGCCGCGATCGGCATCGTGCTCTGCGCCCGGATCGCCGGGGACGCGACGCGGCCGGCCTGGATGCGCAGCGCGGCGCCCGCGGTCGCGGTGCCGCTGGCGGTCGGCCTCTACCTCACGTTCTCCCGCGGCAGCCTCGCCGCGGCGGCCGCGGGGCTCGTCGTCCTGCTCGCCCTCGCCCCGACCTACACGCAGCTGCGCGCGGTGGCGGTCACGCTCGAGGCCGGCGTCCTCGGAGCCGTGGCCGCCGCGGCCTCGCCCGCCGTGCGCTCGCTGCATGGCGGCCACCGCGAGCTGCAGGGCGCCGCCGTCCTCGTCGCGCTGGTGGCCGTGATGGCGCTCGCCGCCGCCACGCAGCGCTGGGCCGTCGCGGTGGAGGAGAACCGGACCACCCGCCTCGGGCGCCTGCCGCTGCCGCCGCGCCACGGCTGGGTCGCCGCCGCGCTGGTGGCCGCGATGCTCGTCGTGCCCGTGGTGATCGCGGCGGGGAGCGACACGCCCAGCTCCGTCGACCCGCGCTTCGGCTCGAGCACGAGCCGCCTGGCCAGCGCCGACTCGCCCCGCTACGAGTACTGGCGCGTCGCCGTGCAGTCCTTCGCCGACCATCCGCTGGAGGGCGTCGGCGCCGGCGGCTTCGCCGTCGAGTGGCTGCGCGAGCGCAAGGAGGCGCGCCCGGCGCGCGACGCGCACTCCCTGCCGATCGAGACCCTCGCCGAGCTGGGCCTCGTCGGCGCGGCGTTCCTCGCCCTCCTGGCCGCCGGCGTCGCCCTCGCGGCGCGTCGCGTGCACCAGACCGACCCGGTCCTCGCCGCCGGGCCCGCCGCGGCGCTGATCGCCTACGCCTTCCACGCCTCCATCGACTGGGACTGGGAGATGCCGGCGCTGTCGCTGGTCGCCGTCGCGCTCGCCGGCCTCCTCCTGGCCCGCAGCGCCCCCAGCAGCACGTCGACGGTGACCGCGCCGAGCACCACCAGCGCCGGCTCGGCGACGAACCTGAACCTCGTCGAGCCGTAGGTCGCCGCGGCGACGAGCAGGGCGAGCGCGATCGGGACGAGGAGCACGGCCAGCGCGCGCTCGCGCCGGCGCGCCAGCAGCAGCGCGCCGACGATCGCGAACGGCACGAGCAGCCAGTAGGCCAGCAGGCCGAGGTGCTGCGCTCGCGGGTGGCGACCCTCGGCCGAGGCCAGGAACGCGCCCTGCCCCCATGGCTGATAAACGTCGAGAACGCGCCCCAGCCGCGCGGCCACCACGACCGGCAGCCGGCCCGCGTGGTCCTTCAGGTAGTCGATCCCGCGCTGCCGGTACACCGCGGCGCGCTCGGACTCGTCGCCGGGCGGCGCCGTGCCGTAGCACTGGAACTTCCAGGCGCCGACGAGGTCGCCGTAGTAGGTGTCGTGGCAGTTGGCGCCGACCCAGATCTCGTTGGCGTTGCTGGAGATCGGCACGGGCCTGGCGAACGTCGACAGGTTGCGGATCGTCCACGGCGCGAGCACGACGAGGCACGCGAGCGCCGACACGCCCACCAGCGCCGCGCGCGACTGCCACGGTCCCGGAGCGCGCCACGCGAGCACCACCGCCAGCAGCGCGAGCAGCCCGAGCGCCTCGCCCCGGGTCAGCGCGGCCAGCGCCCCGAGCACCCCGAGCGCCGCCGCCCGAGCCACCGTCGGTCGCCGGACCATCCCCACCGCCGCCAGGAGCGTCGCGGTGACGAACACGCCGTAGGTCGTCTCGGCCATCAGCGCGCCGTCGGGCAGCCACAGCATCGGGTACAGCGCGGCCATCACGCCCGCGATCACGCCGGCGCGGTCGGACCGCGTGACCGCCCGCGCCAGCAGCGCGATCAGCACGACCGTCACCGTCCCGACGCAGGCGAAGAAGAGCTTCTGGCCCTGCGTGCCGTGCAGCCCCAGCAGGTCGGCGAACGCGACGAAGACGATGTGCAGCGGCGGGTACTCGGCCGTCGGCACGTCCTCGTAGGCGCGCCGGAACCCCTCGCCGTCGGCGAGGAACCCGCCCTCCAGGTGGAACGACAGCGCGTCGCCCCCGACCGGGAGGCCGTGGTTGAGCAGGACGTAGGTGATGCGCACCGCCAGCGCCAGCAGCGCGACGGCGGGCAGCGCGCGGCGCAGTGTGGACCCCATCGCCGCAAGCGTAGACTCGACCGCCGATGCACGGTCCCGAGACCCCGGGCACGGCGACCGCCGCCGACGTCCCGGACGCCCTTCGCCCGCCGCCCGGCAACCCGCGCTTCCCGGCCGTCGACGGCCTCCGCGCGCTCGCGGCGATCATGGTGCTCGTCGGCCACACGTCGTTCCTGGCGGGCGTCAACGGCCACGGCCAGCTCGGCCAGGTCCTCTCGCGCTTCGACCTCGGCGTCGCCCTGTTCTTCATCATCTCGGGCTTCCTGCTCTACCGCCCGTTCGTGGCCGCGCGGATGGACGGCCGCCCCGGTCCCGGCGTCCTTCGCTACGGCCGCCGGCGCCTGCTGCGCATCGTCCCGGCCTACTGGCTGGCGCTGACCGTGCTGGCGATCTGGCCGGGCCTCGGCGGCGACGTCTTCGGCCACGCGCCCGTCTACTACTTCTTCCTGCAGGACCTGCGGATCGAGTGGATCCAGGGCGGCATCACGACCGTCTGGAGCCTCTGCGTCGAGATGCAGTTCTACCTCGTCCTGCCGCTCTACGCCCTGGCCGCCGCGCGGTTCCTGAGCGGCCGCGACGCGGGCCTGCAGGTGCGCGTGGAGCTGCTGTGCCTCGCCGCGCTGGGCGCGGCCTCGTTCGCGCTGCGGACCTGGGCCTACGGCGATCCGTCGCCCGACACGATCTCCTGGACCGTCGCCGGGTCGTTCCTGTGGTTCGCCTTCGGGATGGCGATGGCCGTCGTCAGCGCGCGCTGGCACGGCGCGACGCGGCGCCCGGCCCCGCTGGCGCTCATCGACCGCCGCCCGCTGCTGCCATGGGCCGTCGCGCTCGTGCTGACCGCGGTCGTCAGCCACATCGGCCTGCCGACCGTCGCGCCGCAGTTCTACTCCAAGGGCGACTGGTTCTGGGAGCACCTGCTGTACGGGCTGATCGCGGTCGCGATCGCCGCCCCCGCCACGATCGCCGTGCTCTCGCCGGGCGCGCTGCCGCACCGCCTGCTGACGCTCAAGCCCGTCGCGTGGCTCGGGCTCGTCTCCTACGGGATCTTCCTGTGGCACCACCCGCTGACCGCGCAGTTCATCCACGTGCAGGACTGGACCACGCACGGCAGCTTCGTCATCTACACCTTCGTCGTCTTCGCCGTGGCCACCGCCTTCGCGGCGGCCAGCTACTACCTCGTCGAGCGCCCGCTGCTGCGGTTCAAGGACCCGCGGCCCAAGCCGCCGCGGGCGACGCCCTCAGCTCCGGCGGACCCCGACCGGGTCGAGCTGGTGCGCGCGGTCTAGCGCCCGCTGGGCGCCGGCCGCGTCGCCGGCCTTGCGGCGCACGAGCGACAGCGCGAGCCAGCCGTTGCGCCCGTCGGGCTCGCGGCGCACGGCGGTGGTCGCCAGCGCGCTCGCCGCACCGACCTGGTCGACGCGCAGCAGCGCGACCGCGCCCTCGGCCAGCACGCCGGCGTCGCGGCAGTCGCCGGCGATCCGCCGGGCGACCGCGGGCGCGTCGGTCGCCGGAGACTTCTTCGCGACGATGGCGAACGCCGCGTGGCGCGCGCCGTCGCACGCGTCGTGGCCCTCGTGGCGGCGCACGCCGACGAGCGCCAGCGCGATGCCGGCGGCGACGAGGGCGGCGCGCAGCGCGATCACCGGCCCGCGCCCCGTGGCCGCCGGGCGTGGACGATCAGGCTCAGGCCGAACGGCGGCGTGCGGCGGCGCTCCAGCGCGCGGAACGGCGGCAGGAGCAACTCATAGGCCTTGAGCGACCGTGCGTCGATGCTCGGCTCGCGGCGGTGGCGGTTGACGAGCCAGCCGAGCACGCCGAGGCTGTTGAACGAGTACAGCTGCTCCACCTCCAGCCCCGCGCCCTCGACGACCGACCGCAGGTGGTCACGGGAGTAGCGGCGCTCGTGGCCGAAGCGGCGGTCGAGGTTGCCGTACAGGCGCGGGTGCGCGGGCACCAGTAGGCCCAGCGCGCCGCCCGGCGCCAGCGCCTGCGCCATCGCGGCGACGGCGCCCCGCTCGTCGGCGATGTGCTCGAGCACGTTCTGGCACAGCAGGAAGTCGACGGTGCCGGCCCAGGCGTCCAGGGCCGGCGAGCCGGGGATCAGGTCGCGCGACACGCTCACCCGCGGATCGGGTCCGAAGCGCTGCTCCAGGCGCGCGACGCACGGCTCCTCGGGCTCGATCAGCAGCGCGTCGTCGACCGTCCCGGCGGCGAGCATGCGCTCCGAGAACGTGCCGATGCCGGCGCCGACCTCGACCACGCGGCCGCGGGCCAGCGGCGCGAACTGCTCGAACATCCAGTCGCCCAGGCGCCGGGCGCCGGCGAGCGTCTCGAGATCCCACAGCTCGGACTCGGCGGCGGCCGCGGCGTTGAGGTCGGTGCTCACGGCCGTCATCCAAGCACGTCTGCGGGCATCCCCGGGCCGTGACGTAGCCTTGTGGCGGTGTCCGCCGATACCCCCGAAGAGCTCGCCGGCCTGCGCGCCGCCGGCCGGGTCGTCGCTCAGACGATCCGCGAGCTGCGCAAGCTGGTGCGCGCCGGCATCACGACCGCGGAGCTGGACGCCGAGGCCGCTCGCATCTTCGCGAGCCACGGCGCGCGGTCCGGTCCGCGCCTGGACTACGACTTCCCCGGGACGATCTGCATCTCGGTCGGCGACGAGGCCGTCCACGGCATCCCCGGACCGCGCCGGCTGCGCGACGGCGAGCTGGTCAAGCTCGACGTCACCGCCGAGCTCAACGGCTTCTACGCCGACGCCTGCCGCACCGTCGCGGTCGGCAAGGCCAAGCCCAGCGCGCTGAAGCTGATCGGCGCCGCCGAGTCCGGCCTCAAGCGCGGCATGGCCGCCGCAACGGCCGGCGCCACCGTCAACGACATCGGCGTCGCCGTCCAGGGCGAGGTCGAGAAGCGCGGCTTCGCCGTGTGCGGCGCGCTGAGCGGGCACGGCATCGGCCGCAAGATCCACGAGGAGCCGACGGTCTTCAACGTCGCCCTGCCCGGCCCGTCGCCGACGCTCACCGAGGGGCTGGTGATCACGATCGAGCCGATCATCGCCGCCGGCGACGGCGAGGTCGTCGAGGACGGCGAATGGGTCGTGCGCACCAGCGACGGCTCGCTGTCGGCCCACGCCGAGCACACGCTCGTCATCACCGACGGCGCACCGCTCGTCCTGACGGCGTGAGTGCCCTCGCACTCGCCGGCCTGCGCAAGCGCTACGGCCGTCACGACGCGCTGCGGGGCGTGGATCTGGAGGTCGGCGACGGTGAGCTGGTCGGATTGCTCGGTCCCAACGGCGCCGGGAAATCGACCCTGACGAAGATCGCCTGCGGGCTGGTGCATCCGTCGGAGGGCACGGTCGAGGTCGCCGAGCCCTTCGGCTACCTCGCCGAGCTGTTCCGCTTCCCCGGCTGGTGCACGGCCGACGAGGTGCTGCTCCTGCACCAGCAGCTGACGCGCTCGCCCGGTGGCCCCGCCGAGCGGGCCGAGCTGCTGGAGCTCGTGCGCCTGGAGGGCGACGCCGGCACGCGCGTCGAGGCGATGTCCAAGGGCATGCAGCAGCGGCTCGGGCTGGCCCAGGCGATGATCGGCAGCCCGCGGCTGCTGCTGCTCGACGAGCCGACCAGCGCCCTGGACCCCGGCGGCCGGCGCACCGTGCGCGACCTGCTGGAGGAGCTGCGCCGCCGCGGCGTCGCGGTCCTGCTCAACACGCACCTGCTCAGCGAGGTCGAGCAGGTGTGCGACCGCGTGGTGATCATCGACCGCGGCCTGGTCGTCGCCGCGGGGACGCCCACCGAGCTGGAGGGCGGCAGCGGCGTGGAGGTCGAGCTGGCCGACGGCGTCCGCAGCTTCCCCGGCGCGACGCGCGAGGACGTGCCGCGGATCGTCGCCGACCTCGTCGCCGACGGCGAGGAGATCTACGGCGTCCGCGTGGCCCGCTCCACGCTCGAGGACGTGTACCTCAGCACCGTGGCGGACGCCCGATGAGGCGGAACGCTCGCCCAGAGGGGGAGGTTCCGTGCGCCAGCTCGCCCAGGGGCTGGATCGCGCGGCAGGGGTCGCTTCGATGAGCGGGGTCTGGATCGTGGCCCGCCACGCCCTGCAGGAGGCGCTGCGACGCCGCGTGCTGCTGGTCGTCGTGGTCCTCACCGCGCTGTTCGGCGGCCTCTACGCGTGGGGCTGCGACGAGCTGTTCCAGGACCTCAGCGGCTTCCAGGACAACACGCAGGGCCTCGACGCGCGGTCGCTGGCCGGCGCGACGATCGTCGGCCTGGCGATGTTCGGCGGCCTGTTCCTCGGCATCGTGCTCGCCACGTTCCTGACCGCCGGCGCGGTGCGCGGCGACGCCGAGCGCGGCCTGCTGCAGCCGCTCGTCGTGCGGCCGCTGACCCGCACGCAGTACCTCGTCGGCCGCTTCCTGGCCGCCGCGACGGTCAGCGCCGCGTACGTGCTGGTCGTCTACTTCGGCGCCGTGCTGGTCACCGGGTGGATCGGCGACTTCTGGCCCGCCCATCCCTTCGCCTCGGGCTTCCGGCTGGCCGGCGCGGCGGTGCTCGTCGCCGCGCTCTCGCTGCTCGGCTCCGTCTTCCTGTCGGCGACCGCCAACGGCATCCTCATGTTGATGGCCTACGGCATGGGCCTGCTCGCGGGCCTGCTCGGCGCGATCGGCGACGCGATCCCCTCGCCCACGCTGCAGAGCATCGCGTCGACCGCCTCGTGGGTCCTGCCGTTCGAGGCGCTGTACCGCGACGCGCTGCGCCTGCTCGTGCAGGACGTCCCAGGCGTCGCCGGCGCGATCGTCCAGCTCGGCCCCCTCGGCGGCTCCCACGACGCCGGCCCCCTGCTGATCCCGTGGGTCGTGCTCTACCTCCTCCTGACCCTCGCGGCCGCCGCCTGGGCCTTCCGCACGCGCGACCTCTAGGCGACCCGCAGGCCCGGGGCCCTTCGCCGCGCGGGATCGTTCGGGCGTAAATGATGATCCGTGTCGTTCTGCCCCCGGATATATCCGGGGCCAGCCGACACGGACCCTGGAGTGGCCGGCGCGGGCGCCGGTGGCGCTCAGCTCGTGGCGCTCGGGTGCCGCTGGCGCCTTGTGGGGCAGTGACGAGGGAGGTTCGAGCGGGTGCCGGCGCGGTCGGTCTTCCGTCGGCGCCGTGAGGGGATCGTTCGGGCGTGGATCGCCACTCTTCGAGGTCCGGGTCGCCTCGTGGGGAACTATTCATCATGAATCGACCCGGACCCTCGACGGACCTCCCGCCCCCCGGCGCCGGCGGACGCCCCGGGGCGGCGGCGCCTCCCCGGCGCTCGCTCTCGTCAGTGCCCCCGGACCACGCGTCGTGGCACGACGGCGCCCGAGCTGAGCGCCAGCGACGCCCGACCCCCGACGCCTACGCCTTGGCCGCCGCGCGCCGCCGCGCGCGCGGCTTCTTCGCCGCACGCGCCGGCCGCACCTCGAGCTGCAGCGCGTTGGCCCACAGGCGCGTGAGGGTGGCGACGAGCTCCTCGAACGGGATCTCCCACGCGCCGTGCGGCCGTCGGCCGGCTCGACCTACCGGCGCTCCAGCAGCAGGTAGTCGCCGTAGCGTCCGACGCGGGCGTAGTGCGCGCGGATGTAGTCGTCGAGCAGCGTCACGCCCGACGAGCGTCCGGAGCCGTTGTCCTCGGTCGCCCGCGCGACGGGTGCCTCCCAGCGGATGACCAGCCGCGCCCGCGAGCGGGCGAGATCGGCGCGCATCTCCCGCTGGACCTTCGCGGTGGTCACGACCCCCGGCTGCACGACGTCGTAACGCGTGGGGTTGGACCGGTCGAGCAGGGTGTACAACAACGTGTCGCCCACCCGCACGCGGTCGTAGCGCGGCGGCGCCGACAGGATCGGATCGCCGTCCTTGGTCCGCCGGTCGACGGCCGCCGCCAGCTCCTTGAGCGCCTCGCCGTCCTTGGGCGTGGTCCGCACGTTCTGGACGGCGGGCAGGTCGACCGCGGCCATGTCGCCGGCCTCCTGCACCTTGCCGAGCTGGCGATCGAGCCCGTGCACGACGATGAGCGCGAGCGCCGCGGCCAGCGCTATCCGCAGCCCGCGGCGCGGCTCCCGCGCCCCTGCCACCGCCAGCGCGACCGCCAGCACCGCGGCCAGGGGCACGAGGTGGAACTCGTCGGTGCGCGCCAGCAGGTAGGCCAGCCCGACCACGATGAGCGCCAGCAGCGCGCCGCCCCGCCGGCGCGGCAACGCGGCGGCCGCCCACAGCAGCGTGGAGGCGACGAGGATCGCCGGGAACAGCCGCTCCAGCACCTTGTTGGGGTCGGTGGTGTGCGGGGCCAGCGGGAATGGCAGCCGCTGCAGGTGCTGCTGTCCCGCGAAGCCGAACGTCTGCGAGAGCACGTCTGCGGGCGACACCACCAGGAACGGCAGCAGCCCGGCGAACGCGACCCCGCCCGCCACGACCAGCGGGGTGAGCGACCGCCGGCCGCCGAGCACCCACGCCCCGATCGCCGCGGCGATGCCGACCTCCGGCCGGAACAGGAACGTCAGGCCGGCCAGCACGCCCGCCCAGCCGCCGTGGCGCCGGGCCGCCAGCAGCGCGCCGAGCGCCAGCGTGACGGCCGACGCGTTCGGGCCCGCCGTCAGCGGCCACGCCATCGCCGCCGCCACGCCCGCCCAGGCGGCCAGCGCCCAGCGGTCGTCGGTGATCTCGCGCCGCACCAGCAGGTAGGCCAGCACCGCGGCGATCCCGGCCGTCAGCGCCCGCACCGCCCGCCAGCCCCACAGCGTGTCGCCGATCAAGGCCTGCAACAACGGCTGGCCCGGCAGGTAGTTGCACCAGAAGTCGCGATAGGGCCACTCGCCCGAGGCGATCCGCCGGCCCCACTGCAGCATGAGGCCCTCGTCGTGCGGGCCGATCCCCGCGCGCAGGTCCAGCGCCGCGAACGCCGCAGCCAGCAGCGCCAGCACGACCAGCCGCGTCGCCGACACGTCGACCGTCGCCCGGAAGAACCCGGGGAGTGGCTCGCGGACGCGGTCGCGGCCCGGCATCGCCAGCCTCACTCCGGCGCCTCCGGATGCCCGCCGGCCCGCGCGCCCCGCCACGGCCGCGCGGGCACCGCGCGCTCCATCGCCCCTCGCAGGTCCCGGCGGCGCGCGCGACCCCGCACCGCGCCGGGCAGCAGCGGCAGCGCCGCCGCCAGCCCGCGCAGGTGCTCCCGCAGCGCCCCGCGCCGTGCCGCGTCGACCAGCCACGACGCCTGCCGGTAGGCCACGTACGGCGCCCAGCGCCACGGGAACCAGCGAGCCACCAGCACGAGCGTGTTGCGCGCGACCCAGAAGCCGACCGCCGCGCCGGAGCCCGCGCCCGCGTGGCGCGCGACCGCCGGCTCGTAGCGGCACGTCCAGCCCGCGAGCCGCAGCCGCAGCGCCACGTCGACGTCCTCCAGGTACATGCCGTAGGACGCGTCGAAGCCGCCGACCGCATCGAGCGCGCGACGCCGGTACAGCGCCGCGCCCGCGCACGCGCCCCAGACCTCGCCGGGGACGTCGAACCGCCCGGCGGCGTCGCGCCGTCCGCGCCCGCGCTGCTCGCACACGCCGTCGCGGCGCAGCGCGTCGCCGGCGTCGTCGATGGTCGCGGGATCGTCCATGGCCACCATCTTGGTGGCCACCGAGCCCGCTGTCGGTACGGCTTCCAACACCGCGACCGTCCGGCTCAGCCAGTCGGGCGCCAGCGCGACGTCGGTGTTGACCAGCGCCACGGCCTCGCACTCGGCCACCGCCTCCAGGCCCGCGTTCACGGCCGCCGCGAACCCGCCGGAATCCGGACGCACCACCACCTCCACGCCCTCGCCGCGCAGCCACGCCACCGAGTCGTCGCGCGAGCCGTCGTCGACGATCACCACGCGATCAGCCGCGCGCGTCTGCGCCCGCAGCGACTCCAGCAGGCCGGGCAGCCAGCGGCGCCCGTCCCGGTTGGGGACGACGACGGCGACCCTCACGCCGCGCGGCGGCCGGCGAGCGCCAGGCCGCGCGCCGGGCGGCGCCGATCCCCGCGCGGGCTCGGACCGGCGGCCACCGCCGCGGCGACGTTCGCGCGGATCTCCGCCTCGAACGCCGCACGGCTGAAGCGCTGCGCGTTGGCGACGCAGTCGGCGGGGTCGACCGACAGTGGGTCGAACGCGCGGACGGCCTCGGCCAGCGCCTCGGGCGTCGCCTCTTCGTAGAACACGCCGGTGCGCCCCTCGAGGATCGACTCGGTCACGCCGCCCTCGGCCAGCGCGACGACGGGCCGCCCGGCCGCCTGCGCCTCGACGGCGGCGATCCCGAACTCCTCGGTCGCGGTGACGACCATCGCACGCGAGGTCGCCAGCTGCCGCGCGACCTCGGCGTCGCTGACGCGGCCGGTGAAGCGCACGGTCGGTCCGGCCATGCGGTGCAGGCGGCGCGCGTCGGGGCCGTCGCCGATGACGACCAGCGGGCGGCGCAGGTCCGTGAAGGCCTGGACGGCGAGCTCGATGCGCTTGTGCGGCATCAGCTCCGACAGGACGACGTAGTGATCGCCGACGGCCGCGGGCGTGAATCGCTCGATCTCCACCGGCGGGTAGACGACCTCGGCGTCGCGCGTGAAGTACCGCGCGATGCGCCGGCGCGTCGTCTCGGAGTTCGCGACGTAGCGGTCGACCCGCTGTGCGGCGATCCAGTCCCACTGGCGCCAGCGCTGCAGGACGGCGCCGAGCCCGGCGCGCACGACGGGGCCGTGGGCGCGCAGCGTCGCCTCGCGCGCGTTCCAGGCGTAGCGGAACGGGTTGTGGCAGTAGCAGACGTGCACCGCGTCCTCGGAGGGCAGCACGCCGTGCGCCCAGGCCGACGAGCTCGACAGCACCAGGTCGTAGGCGGAGAGGTCCAGCGCCTCCATGGCGTACGGGTACAGCGGCAGCAGGCGCCGGAACGACGTGGCGTTGGGCCGCAGCCGCTGGAGGAAGGACGTGTGGACATTGCGGTGCGCGAAGCGCTTCTCGGTCCCGACCGGGTCGTAGACCGCCGTGAAGATGTCCGCGTCGGGATACATCTCGCACAACACCAGGAAGACCCGCTCGGCACCGCGGAGGTCGAGCAGGAAATCGTGGACGAGCGCAACGCGTGGTTCCGACGGCTTCATGCGGGGGCGAGTCTAGATGGTTGATCCGACATCGACCGGCCGCGGGAATGGCGGATCAACCATCCAGATGTCAAAGAGGCGTCAACGCACTCCGGCGGAGATGGCACTCCCCTCCGGCAACGCGTGCGAGACCGCTTCGGGGTCGTCCCAGATCGGGAGGTGTCCGCAGTCGGTCAGCGTCATGTCGCGCACGTGGGGCGGACGTCCAGCTTCGTGCCACTGCCGCCGCGCGGGTAGATTGCGCCGCCATGCTCGTGGGGGTCGACGCGCGCGCGCTGGCGGCTCGCCGGGGCGTAGCGCGCTATACGCGCCGGATGCTCGAGGCGCTTGCCGCGCTCGACGGCGTCGAGGTGCGCGCGCTCGTCCCCGGGCGCGATCCGGTGGCGCCGGTGGCGGGAGTGGAGCTGCGCCGCACGCCTGCGCCCTCGCGGATCGTGCACGGCGCGGGCGCGCTGCTCGGGCGCCCGCGGGTCGACGCGCTGCTCGGCGGGCCGGACGTGACGTGGCTGCCGGCGCCGGCGCCGGTCGCCGTCGGCGCGCCGTTCGCGCTGACCGTGCACGACCTCTCCTGGGAGGAGCGCCCGGGCGACTTCACGCGCTACGAGCGCGTCTGGCACCGCGTGGCGCGCCCGGCCTCCCTGGCCCGGCGGGCGGCGGCCGTGATCTGCGACGCACCCGCGGTCGCCGCGGATCTGGCCGTCCGCTGGGGGGTCGACGCGCGGGTCGTCGAGCCGGGGACCGACGCCGCCGGCACCGCGCCCAGCGGCGCGCCCCGGACCACCCCCTACATCTTGTTCGTCGGCGCGCTCGAGCCCCGGAAGGGCCTCGACGTCCTGGCCGCGGCGTGGCCGCGCGCCGGGCTGGACGGCGTCGAGCTCGTGATCGCCGGCGAGGGGCGCGAGGCCGTGCCGGGCGCGACGCACCTCGGCCACGTCACCGACGACGAGCTTCACGCGCTCTACGCGGGCGCGCTGGCCGTGGTGCTGCCCTCGCGCCTGGAGGGCTACGGCCTGCCGCCCCGCGAGGCCGCCGCCCACGGCACGCCGTCGATCGTCAGCGACCTCCCGACCCTGCAGCTGCCCGGCACGCTGCGCGTCGCACCGGGCGACGCGGACGCCCTGGCCGCCGCGCTGCGCCGCCTTCCCGCAGAGCGCGCCCGCCTCGTCGCGGAGCTTCCGCCGCCCCGCTCCTGGGCCGTTGCGGCCACCGAGCTGCGCGCCGTGCTGGAGGATGCCGCCTCGTGAGGAGGTTCGCCATCGTCTGCGTCCTGCACGACTCCGCCGCGGATCTGCGGCGGCTGCTCGCGTCGCTCGGGCGCGCCGACGTCCACGTGGTGGTGGTCGACGCCGGCTCCTCCGACGACGGCCCGCAACTGGCCCGCGACTGGGGCGCCGAGGTCATCGAGGCCGGCGACGTCGGCTTCGGGGCGGCCAACAACCTGGGGGTCGAGCGCGTCGACACGTCGGTGACGCTGCTGCTCAACCCCGACGTCGTCGTGCCCGACCCCGCGGTGCTCGACCGCCTCGTCCGCCACGCGCGGCGCGAGGACGCCCTGCACGCGCCGCGGCTGCTGAACCCCGACGGCACGGTGCAGCGCAGCGCGCACCCCGAGCCCGGGCGACCGTCGGCGATCCTGCCCGCGCTCGTCCACCCCGCGGCGCTGCCACGCCCGCTGCGGCTCCGCGCCGACCCCTGGCGTGCCGAGGGCGACCGCGAGGTCGGCTGGGCGATCGCGGCCGCGCTGGCCGCGCGCACCGACACGCTGCGCCGCCTCGGCCCGTTCGACCCGCGCCAGTTCCTGTTCTACGAGGACCTGGACCTGTGCCTGCGCGCCCGCGACGCCCACGTCCCGACGATCCTGCATCCCGACCTGACGCTGGAGCACCGCGGCGGGCACAGCACCGGCCCGGCCTACGGCGGCGAACCGCTCCCCCTGCTGGCCCAGCGCCGCCGCGAGGTCATCGGCCGCAACCGCGGCACCCGCGCGCTCATGCTGGACGACGCCGCCCAGGCGCTCACCTTCGCGACGCGCGCCACGGCGCGGGCGCTGCTGGGCCGCGCCGCCGGGCGCGAGCGCGCTCAGCTCCGCGCATTGCGGCAGGCGCGGCACGGATAGCCATCCGTGCATGACCCGGTTCTGGTTCGCCGGCTCCACCGAGGAGCTCGCCCGCACCGCTGATCGCGCCCCGGCCGGGCATGCTGTGTCGGGATGCTGGAGATCCGCGGAGCCGCCCCCGGGCTGCTCGACGACCCGCTGCTGCTCGACGTCGGGGGCGCCGCGCCGAACACGGCGCTGGTCTGGCGCGGGCGCTTCCGCGACGACGACGGCTTCGTCTGGCGCGCCGCGGCACCCCGGCCGGAAGGCCTGTCGACCGCCTGGGTCCCGGCGAAGCCGACCGCCGGGCCGGCCGCGGCGCTGCGCTCGCTGCGCGCCGTCGACATCGACGTGCGCGTCGAGGCGCCCGACGGCAGCGCGGCGTCGCGCACCGTCACGCGCCGCCTGCTGGACGAGGGCGTCCGCGTGCGCCGCTGGCGCGACGACGTCGCCGGCACGCTGCACCTGCCGGCCGCCCCGGTGGGTTCGGCCGTGCTGATCGACGCCACCGCCCGGCCGCGGCCGGCCCCACCACGGGCGTCGAGGGACGACTCAACCGCGACTATCGCGGTTGAGTCGTCCCTCGACGCCGAGAAGGAGGCGGCGGCGCAGGAGGAGGCCGGGGCGGCCGAGCACATCGCCGCCGGCATCCCGCTCGCCGCCGCGCTGCTGGCCTCGCGCGGCGTGGTCGTCCTCGTCGTCACCGGCGGCAGGGGCGATCCGCTCGCCACCGCCCGCGAGCGCCTCGCGGCGATCCCGGCCACGCCGGACACGATCGACGTCTCCACCGCCGCCGAGGTCCCGCTGCCCGCGGGCGTCGGGCTGCGCGGCGAGGACCAGCCCGGCGCGGTCGCCCGCGCCGAGGCCTGGGACACGCTGCTGGCCCGCGTCGGCGCCCGCCCGCGCGCCCGTCGCTGACCGCGCGGCTGCGATCCTCCCGCCCACCGTGCCCGAGTCGTTCACCGACACGCCGCTGCTGACCTCGCGCTTCGACGCGGCCCTGCACTACGCCACCCGCCACCACGCGCGGCAGCTGCGCAAGGGCACGACGGTCCCCTACGCCGCCCACCTGCTGGCCGCCGCGTCGCTGGTCCTCGAGATGCAGGGCGACGAGGACGAGGCGATCGGCGCGCTGCTGCACGACGTCGTCGAGGACGGCGGCGGCCGACCCGCGCTGACCGCGATCGAGGCGGCCTTCGGGCCCACCGTCGCCGGCATCGTCCTCGCCAACACCGACACCGTGGACGAGGCCGACCGCGGCTCCGGCGGCGCCGGCTGGTACGCCCGCAAGCGCGCCTACCTCGACGGCTTCCCGGACAAGTCGCCTGCCGCGCTGCGCGTCAGCCTCGCCGACAAGCTCCACAACGCCCGCTCGATCCTCCTGGACTACCGCACCCACGGCGACGACCTGTGGTCGCGCTTCGGCCAGAGCCGGGGCCTCGCGACCCGCGTCTACTACCGCGAGCTGGCCAGCGCCTTCGAGCGCGAGCGCGAGCGCCTCGGCGGTCCCGCCCAGCCCGCGATCGACGAGTTCCGCCGGACCGTCGACGCGATCACCGCGCTGGCCGAGACCCACCAGGGCCCCGACACGCGCACGCTGTTCGACGACGCTCGCTAGTGGGCGTGGCCCACTACTAGAACAGGCCGAGCTGCACGGGCTGCGGCTCCTCGGACGCCTCCGGCGCCTCTGCGTCGTCGGCCGGCGCCGGCTCCACCAGGGACTCGTCCGCCGCGACCGCGACCGGCTGCTCGGGCGGCCCCAGCGCCAGCAGCGCGGGCAGCCGCTGGAAGTCCTGGCGCAGCACCTCGACGTTGGAGGGCGTGTAGAGCGCCGCGGCCGGATGGAAGACCGGGAACAGCCGCACCGCGCGGGGCCCCACGGTGCGCACCTCGGCCTGACCGTGCAGGCGCATGATCCCCGTGGTGTCGTGGCGCAGCAGCTTCGTCGCGAAGTTGCCCAGCGTGCAGATGACGGTGGGCGCCACCAGGTCGATCGTCCGGAACAGGTAGTCCTGGCAGCGCTCGATCTCCACCGGATGCGGGTCGCGATTGCCCGGCGGCCGGCAGCGCAGCACGTTCGTGACGAACACCGCGTCGCGCGACAGCCCGATCTCGCCCAGGAGCGTGTCGAGCAGCCGGCCGGCCTGCCCCACGAACGGCAGCCCCTGCTCGTCCTCGTTGCGCCCCGGCGCCTCGCCGACGAACATCAGGTCGGCGTTCGCGTGTCCGGCGCCGAACACCACGGTGTGGCGCGTCTGGGCGAGCTGCGGGCAGCGCACGCAACCACGAGCCTCGTGGAAGAGCGCCTTCAGGCCCTCGCGTCGCTCGTCCGGGGACGACACGCCTGTGAGACTAGACCGGCGAAGGTGTCCGCGGCCGTGCCATCCCGCTAATTCCGGGGTACCATTGCGTCACCGAGTTTCGCGACCGGCATCCCCGTGGAGGGGAGCTGGACCGGCACCTGACATGACTCTTGTCCTCCCCCGCTGCGCGGTTGTGGGTAACGGCCGCCTCGGCACGGCGCTCAGCGCAGCGCTGCGCGCCGCCGGCGTGCCCGTCGACGGGCCGCTCGGTCGCGGCGCCACGGGCGCCGGCGTGGACGTCGTCCTGCTCTGCGTCCCCGACGCCGAGATCGCCGGCGCCGCCGCCTGCATCACGCGCGGCCGTCTGGTCGGGCACTGCTCCGGCGCCACGACGCTCGCCCCGCTGGCCCCGCATGCCGACGCGTTCTCGCTGCACCCGCTGATGACCGTCACGGCCGCGGGCGCCGACTTCGCCGGCGCCGCAGCCGCCGTCGCAGGGACGACCGAGCGCGCCCGCGCCGCCGCACGCGACCTGGCGACGGCCCTGCGGATGCGCCCCTTCGCCGTCGCCGACGGCGACCGCGCCGCCTACCACGCGGCCGCCTCGATGGCCTCCAACTTCCTGATCACCCTGGAGTGGGCGGCGGAGCGCCTCGGCCCCGTCGACCGCGCCGCGCTCGCGCCGCTGGTCCACGCGACCGTCGACAACTGGCTCGCTCACGGTCCCCAGGCCGCGCTCACCGGCCCGATCGCCCGCGGCGACGAGGACACCGTCGCCCGGCAGCGCGCCGCCGTGGCCCAGCGCACGCCCGACCTCCTCGAGCTCTTCGACGCGCTCACGAGCGCCACCCGCGCGCTCGCGGCCACCGGCGCGCCGGCGCCGGCACCCGTGCCCGCCGAGGTCGCTGCATGAGGACCGTCCGGACCGTGGCCGAGGTGCGCGCCGCGCTGCGTCCGGCCCGCGCCGCCGGGCGCACGATCGCGCTCGTCCCGACGATGGGCTTCCTGCACGAGGGCCACCTCAGCCTGGTCGCGGCCGCGCGCGGGCAGGCCGACGAGGTGGTCGTGTCGCTCTTCGTCAACCCCACGCAGTTCGACGAGGCCTCCGACCTGGACGCCTACCCGCGCGACGAAGACCGCGACGCCGCGCTCGCGGCCGACGCGGGCGCCGACGTCCTCTTCGCCCCGGCGGTCGGCGAGGTCTACCCACCCGGCTTCGCCACCGAGGTCCGCATCGCCGGACCGCTCACCCAGGCGCTGGAGGGCGCGCACCGCGGCGCCGCCCATTTCCACGGCGTGACGACGGTCGTCACCAAGCTCCTCAACATGGTCCAGCCCGACGTCGCGTTCTTCGGGCAGAAGGACGCCCAGCAGGCGCTCGTCATCCGCCGGCTCGCCGCCGACCTCGACCTGCCGACGCGGATCGAGGTCGCCCCCACGGTCCGCGAGGAGGACGGCCTGGCGCGCTCCAGCCGCAACGTCCGCCTCGCCGGCGACGACCGTCGGCGCGCGCTCGCGCTCTCCCGCGCGCTGCGCGCGGCCGAGCAGGCCCTGGCCGCCGGCACGCGCGACGGCGCGACCCTCACCGCCGCCGCCCGCGCGGCGATGGACGACTTCGACGTCGAGCCCGAGTACCTCGCGCTCGTCGATCCCGAAGACCTGCGCCCCGTGGCGACGGTCGACCAGGAGACCCTCCTGGCGGTCGCCGCCCGCGTGGGGCAGGTGCGACTCATCGACAACACGATCCTCACCCCCAACGGGAGGCACTGACCCGCACATGCAGCGCGTCATGCTGAAGTCCAAGATCCACCGGGCCACGGTCACCGACTCCGACCTGCACTACGTCGGGTCGATCACGATCGACCCCGTGCTGCTCGCGGCCGCCGACATCCGCGAGCACGAGCAGGTCCACGTCGTGGACGTCGACAACGGCGCCCGCTTCGAGACCTACACCATCGCGGGCGAGCCGGGCTCGGGCGCGATGAAGGTCAACGGCGCCGCCGCGCGCCTCGTGCACCGCGGCGACACCATCATCGTCATCTCCTACGCGCAGTACGACGAGGCCGACCTGGAGCGCTACGAGCCCAAGGTCGTCCACGTCGAGCAGGGCACCAACTCCATCATCGACGTGGATGCGGCGGTGGCGACCCTCCTCACGTAGAGGGCGTCAACCGATCGGTTCACAGGAGGTCTGAACAAACAGCATGTCCACGATGCGCAACATCACCGTCCCGGCCGACGCCTCGCGCCTGCCGATGACGCTCCCGCGGATGGCCGAGAAGAAGAAGCAGGGCGAGCCGCTGGTGATGGTCACGGCCTACGACTACCCGAGCGCGCTCGCGGTCGACCAGGCCAACGTCGACCTCGTCCTCGTCGGCGACAGCGGCGCCATGACGGTCCTCGGCTACCCGTCGACGGTGGCCGTCGAGCTCGACGAGCTCCTGGTGCTGGCCAAGGCCGTGCGCCGCGGCCTCACCACGCCGTTCCTGATCGGCGACCTGCCGTTCGGGTCCTACGAGGTCTCCGACGAGCAAGCCGTCACGACGGCGTTCCGCTTCGTCAAGGAGGCGGGCTGCGACGCCGTGAAGCTCGAGGGCGGCGGCGCGGTGTCGGTCGCGCGTGCGCGAGCCATCGTCGGCGCCGGCATCCCGGTGATGGGCCACGTCGGCCTGACGCCGCAGACCTCGACCGCGCTGGGCGGCTACCGCGCCCAGGGCCGCACCGCCGAGGCCGCGCAGCGCGTCGCGCAGGAGGCCCTGGCGCTCCAGGAGGCCGGATGCTTCTCGGTCGTCTTCGAGGCGATCCCGAGCGCCGTCGCCGCGGCGGTCATGCCGCGGATGGAGGCGCTGGTGATCGGCATCGGCGCCGGTCCGGCGACCGACGGCCAGGTGCTCGTGTTCCACGACCTGCTGGGCATCCGCGAGGGCCGCGGCGCCCGCTTCGTGCAGCGCTACGCCGACATCCTGGACGAGATGGTCGCGGGCGTGGCCGCCTACGCCCACGACGTGCGGAGCCGCCGCTACCCGAGCCCCGACCACGGCTACTCGATCCCCGACGAGGAGCTCGCGGCCTTCCACCGCGCACTGCGCGAGCAGTGATCGAGGCCGTCATCTGACCCGTGCGACCCCCGCCCTCGGGGGTCGCACGCGTTAACACGGCTTTCACTCGCTACATTGCCGCGCGTGGCCCGTCTGTCTCAGGTGTTCGCTCCGCGCGACCGTGAATTCTTCGATCTGTTCGAGGAGGCCGGGAGCAACATCGCTCGCGCGGCCGACCTCCTGGACCAGATGCTCTCCAGCTGGCCCGATCGCAAGGAGCTGGCGCGCGACATCCTCGTCTGCGAGCAGGAGGGCGACCGGATCACGCACGACATCATCCATCGCCTCAACCAGACGTTCGTGACGCCGATCGACCGCGAGGACATCCTCGCCCTCGCCTCGGCGCTGGACGACATCATCGACTTCACCGAGGAAGTCGCCGATTACATGGGCCTCTACCGCATCGAGGCCCCCATGGAGCAGGCCGTGCGCCTGTCACACATCCTCGTGCAGGCCACGCGCCAGGTGGCCGAGGCGCTCCCGCGCATGCGCGGCTTCAAGGACATCAGCCACTACACCGTCGAGATCAACCGCCTGGAGAACGACGGCGATCGTGTCGTGCGCGAGGCGATGGCGTCGCTGTTCGACCACGGGATCGACCCCATGGTCGTGATCCGGTGGAAGGACATCTACGAGCGCCTCGAGCAGGCGATCGACGCTTGCGAGCACGTGGCCAACGTGCTCGAGGGCGTCGTCATCAAGAACTCGTAGGGCCGCCGCATTTCCAGCGACGTCGTCCTCTACATCGTCGTGGCCACCGCGCTGGCCTTCGACTTCACCAACGGCTTCCACGACACCGCGAACGCGATCGCGACGAGCATCTCGACCCGTGCGATGTCGCCCCGCGCGGCCGTGCTCATGTCGGCCGTCCTGAACTTCGCCGGCGCCTTCGTCTCCCTGGCGGTCGCCGCCACGGTGGCCAAGGGCATCGTCCAGGCCGACGTGGTCACCCCCACGATCGTCTTCGGCGGCCTGATCGGCGCGATCGCCTGGAACCTGGCGACATGGTGGTTCGGCCTGCCGTCGTCCTCCTCCCACGCCCTGATCGGCGGCATGGTCGGCTCGGCCTTCGTCGCCGCGGGTCCCTCGGCGATCCTGGGCAGCGGCATCCTCGAGAAGGTCATCCTGCCGGCGCTCATCGCCCCGACGCTGGCCTTCGCGGTCGCCGGCCTGGCGATCCTCATCATCTACCGCATCGTCGGCCGGCTCCGACCGGGGCCCGTGAACCGCGGGTATCGCCTCGGGCAGCTGGTGACCGGCGGCCTGTTCTCGCTGGCCCACGGCACGAACGACGCCCAGAAGACGATGGGCATCATCACGCTCGCGCTGATCGCGCACGGCGATCTGAGCGGTGACTTCCACGTGCCGACCTGGGTCGTCATCAGCTCGGCGACCGCCATCTCGCTCGGGACGTACTCGGGCGGCTGGCGCATCATCCGCACGATGGGCAGCCGCATCATCAAGATGGACCCGGCGCAGGGGTTCGCGGCGCAGGGCGCCGGCTCGGCCGTCGTGCTGACCGCCTCGCACCTCGGCTTCCCGCTCTCCACGACGCACGTGATCTCCGGCGGCGTGATGGGCGCGGGCGCGGCGAAGCGCCTCTCGGCCGTGCGCTGGGGCGTGGCGGGCAACATCGCGCTGGCGTGGGTCCTCACGCTGCCGTGCTCGGCCGTCATCGGCGGCGCCGCCTACGGCCTGAGCGCCATCTTCGGCGACGAGTCGCTCGGCGTGATCGTCGTCCTGCTCCTGGTGATCGGGCTGATCGCCGCGGCGTTCGGCTCGCGCCTGCGCCGCGGCCCCGCCCTCACCGCGGCGGCGGAGGCCTGAGATGCTCGCCGAGATCGAGTGGAACAAGATCGCCGAGCTGCTGTACGTGGCGCCGCTGGCCGGCCTCGCCGTGGCGATCACGTTCTCGGTCCTGATCCTCGGCGTCGCCCGGGCGGGCGACGCGCAGCGCGACGGCGCCTCGCACATCGCGATGGCCTACAGCGTGCTCGCGCTCGCCGCGACGCTCGCCTTCGCCGGCGTCGTGGTCTACGGCGTCCAGGTCGTCGTGACGAAGTAGGGAACACTGGCCCAGAGGGCCAGGTTCCCTTGCGGGTGTTCGCCCAGGGGGCGAAACCCGCGGCGGGTTAGGGACCCACGCTCCGAGCTAGCTAAGCGGCTCGCTCGCGCGCCTTGGGCGACCTCGCTGGCGGGTGCTCAGCCGGCCACGGGCGCGTCGGGCGGCAGGCCGCCCTCGGGATGCTCGGCGTAGGCGATCGTCCGCAGCACCCGCGCGGGCGCGCCGGCGGCGATCGAGAACGGCGGCAGGTCGGTGGTGACGACGCTGTTGGCGCCGATCACGCAACGCTCGCCGATCGTCACCCCGCTGGTGACGACGACGTTGGCGCCGCACCAGACGTTGTCGCCGATCTTGGTCGGTCCCTTCGTGGTGAAGCCCTGCCACGGCACGGGCCGGGCGGGATCGTCGAAGCGGTGGTTGCCGTCGGTGACGAAGCAGCCGTTGGCGAACATGCAGTGCTCGCCGATCTCGACCGACGCGACGGCCGCGATCATCACCCCCATGTTGAGGAACGACCCGCCGCCGATGCTGATCCGAGCCGGCGCCGGGCCGGTGATCCACACGTTGGGCTCGAAGAGGACGTGCGCGCCGAGGCGCAGCCGGCGCTCCCGGAGCATCTCGAGGACGTTGCCGTGGATCGGCCAGCGCGCGAAGGACTCGCGGCGCGCCAGCTCCAGGTGGATGCGAGCGCGGTTCCACGGCAGCGCGTTGCGCTCGTACCAGCGCCACTTCTGCAGCCAGAGGCGGCCGCGGCCGCCCGGCGTCACTCCTCCTCCCGCGTCCCGCTCCCGCGCAGCACGCGCCCCAGGTGGTCGGCGACCTGCGAGGCCGAGCCCTCCGTCGCGCCGGCGCGCAACCGCGCCTGGACGCTGTGCAGCGACGTGCGGTCCGCCAGGTCCTTCTGGGCCGCCTGCAGCTGGGTCGTGATCTGTCCGCCGAGCTCGCGCAGGCGGTGCTGGGCCTCGCGGACGGCCTCGGCCAGCGCACGGCCCTCGACGGTCGCCAGGTCCGCCTGCGCGCGGGCCTCGCGCAGCAGGGCGTCGGCCTGCTCGCGCGCCTCGCGCGTGGCCCCGCGCGCCGCGACGCGCGCGTCGGCCAGCTCCTTCTCGGCGGCCGCCTTGACGCGCGCGGCCTCCTCCTGGGCGGCCTGCACGATGCGCCGGGCCTCCTGCTCGGCGCCGGCGCGCCGGCCGCTGGCGTCCTGGTCGAGCTCCCGCGTGCGGGCCGACAGCGCCTGCTGGATCCGCGCCTCCTCGCCGGAGGCGATCTCCTGGCGGACGCGCTCGGTCTCGGCGCGCGCGGCGGCCAGCGCCTCCTCGTGCTCGGCGCGCAGGGCGGCGAGCGCCCGCTCGCGGTCCTCCTGGGCGGCGGCGGCCATGCGGTCGGCCTCGTCGCGGGCGTCGGCGCGCAGCTGCTCGGCGTCGGCGCTGCCCTGGTCGAGCGCCTGCTGCGCCTGCTCGCGCGCCTGCGCGACGAGCTGCTCGGCCTCCTCGTGGGCGGCGGCGAGGCCGCCGGAGGCGTCGCCCGGGTCGGCGGCTGCGACGTCCGCCACGGGCTCCGCGGGCATCCCGGCGGCCGGCGCCTCCTCCGCGACGGAGGCGGGCGGGCCCGCCGCGGGGTCGACCAGTCGCTGCGGCGGCGCCTCGGGCGCGGCCGCGGGCGGGCTGGGCGGCGCGGCGGCCGGCGCCGGGCCGCCGAGGTCCGAGATGAACGGGCGGTGGCGCACGGTCAGCTCGTGGCCGCGGCTGCCGCCGGGCAGCACGATCTCGCGCTCGCTGACCAGCTCGATGTGGCCGAAGCGCAGCGTCAGATCCGTCAGGAGGGCGGATCGATCCGGGCCGGTGACGGTGACGACGGACGGTTCCAGAGCCATTTGGGGCTTCACCGTACAGGTCGTCCTGGCGGGAAGGCCCGTACACGCACGGACATTCGTACGAGAGCGGCGTGATCTTGCGCGGTTGCCCGTGTCACAGCGGTCGACTCACTCACGACACGATGCATCAGGGAGGATCTACATGACGTCAGTCCGACGCATTGCACTCGCCGTCGCCGCATTGGCGCTGCTTGCGCTGCCGACCAGCGCGCTGGCCAAGGGTGGAGACAGCGACCGGGACGGCATGCCGAACCGCTGGGAGAAGACCCACGGCCTGAAGGTCCACAAGCAGGACTCGCGAGCCGACAAGGACCGCGACGGCCTCAAGAACCTGGCGGAGTACCGGCTGGGCACCGATCCGCGGAACGTCGACAGCGATGGCGACGGCGTCGAGGACGGCCAGGACGTCGGCGGCAAGGTCGACTCGTTCACCAACGGCCTCCTCACGATCGCCCTGCCCGACGGGACCAAAGTCTCGGGCAAGGTCGTCGACGGGTCCACCGAGCTGAAGTGCAAGACCGCGCAGCCGGCCACGCCGACGACGACGGCTCCGGCGGCTCCGACCGCCCGCAAGGCCGACGACGGCCACGGCGACGACGACGGCGACCGCAGTGGCGACGACGGCGACGGCGACCACCAGGACGATCCGGGCCAGCCCGCCCAGTCCGCGCCGGGGGAGTCCAACCAGCACGACGACGGCGACCGCGAGGACGACGACGAGAACGACGACGCCGCGTGCGGCGTCGAAGCCCTCACCGCCGGGACTTCGGTCCACGAGGCCGAGCTCAAGATCACGAGCGCGGGTGCGGTCTGGGACGAGGTCGAGCTCCTCAAGTAGCGGGCTCCACGTCTCGCCGCGGCCCGGGAGCGGGAGGCCCGGGCCGCGGGCGGGGCGACGAGGGCTACCATCGCAGTTGTCGGAGGACGGGTCACGAACAAGATGAGGTCTCAGCGGCTGCACCCCGCTCGCCTGGCGGGCTCCTCGCTCATGCGCTTGCAGAGCGACGAGCGCCTGGCCGAGCTGGCCATCGACGGACATGAGGCGGCATTCGCCGCCATCGTCGACCGCTATCGCACGCCGCTGCTGCGTTACTGCGCCGGGATCGTCGGCGCCAGCCGCGCCGAGGACGCGGTGCAGCAGGTGCTCATCAACGCCCACGACGCGCTTACGAGGACCAACGACGTGCGCCACCTTCGCTCTTGGCTGTACCGGATCGCGCACAACGCGTCGCTGAACGTGTTGCGCGCCGTCCGCGACGACCTGCCCCTCGACCACGCCCAGGTCGCCGCGACCGATGGGCCCGCCGCCGCCTTCGAGCAGTCCGAGCGGCTGCGTGCGACGCTCGACGCGGTGCACGAGCTGCCCGAGCGCCAGCGCGCCGCGCTCGTGCTCCGCGAGCTGGAGGGCCGCTCCCACGAGGAGATCGCCGACGCGCTCGGGGTCACCAAGGGCTCGGCCCGCCAGCACCTGATGCGCGCCCGCACCGCCGTGCGCGGCGCGGTGACCGCGATCACGCCCTACCCACTGATCGCCAAGCTCGCCGAATTGGTCAGCAGCCCGGCCGCCGGCTCCTGGAGCGACGCCGCCGTCGGCGCCGGCGCCGGCGCGACGGTGGCGAAGCTGACCGCCGGCGTCATGGCCACCGGGGCGCTCGTGGGCGGCGCCGTGGGCACCGACCAGGTGATCCACCGCCAGCACCGTCAGGCCGATGCCGCCTCGACGCAGACGACCAGGACGGGCCACGCGAAGGCGTTGCGCGCGGTCGCGCCGCCGGCACGGACCACGCAGAACGCCGCGCTGGTGCTGCCGGCGTCGAGCAGCACGAAGACCCAGGGCGGGAGCGGCACGTCCGGTACGGGCGAGCGCGGCGGGTCCGGCGCCGGCGCGGGGTCAGGGTCCTCTGGATCCTCGGGATCTTCCGGCCGCGACGCGTCCGGCCAGGACGACCAGCGCGACGACGGCGACCGCTCCGGTCGCGGCTCCGGCGACGACAGCCGCATCCAGAGCGCCGGCGGCAAGGACTCCGGCGGCAGCGACGAGGGCAGCGGCGGCAGCAGCACCAGCAGCGGCAGCGCCAAGCGCTCGACCGGCGACGCCACGCGCGATCGAGGCGGCGACGAGAGCGACCGCTCCACCGACGACAGCAGTCACTCCGGCTCAGCATCCGGGTCGTCTGGCGAAGACGCCACCGCGACCGCGCCGCTCACCGGCTCCTCGGCATCCGGCAGTGGCAAGGACGCCGGCGGCACCCCGTCGGTCGACGAAAGCCGGTCCTCCTCCGGCAGCAGCGCCGACACCCCGCCCAGCAGCTCCGGCGGTGACGGGCCAGCCGGTGGCTCGTCACCCAGCGGCTCCGGCGACGACTGACCCCACGGCGACGGCCGCCGCCGGCCCCACCGCCCCCGCCTCGCCGCCACCGGCCCACGACTCCCGGCGCGGCCGGATCCCCGCGGCGACGTCATGACGTCCGTTGCCAGACACCGTGCACCCGGGCTTGCAAGGCGTCGTAATCCCGCTCCTGGGGTTCAGGGTTGGTCAGAGCAAGGCAAGGTGAAGGCCATGCCTTTCCGCCTTCCGGTCCTTGCGGCTCTCCTGTTGTCCACGTTGGTCCCTGCCGCCGCGCAGGCGAACGTGTCACATCTCGTCGTGCCGGGCGAGACGCTGTCGGGGATCGCCGCCGCCAACGGCCTGTCGCCGCAGGCGCTGGCCGCCGCCAACGGGCTGCCCGCCGATGCGTTCGTCATCGCCGGCCGGTCGCTGTCGGTTCCGCCGCGCGGCACCGTCGCCGCGGCCTCCACCCCGGCCACCACCACGGCCGCGCCGGTCCCCGCACCGCTCGGCGGCTACCGCGTGCGCCTCGGCGACTCGCTGAGCGCCATCGCGACCGAGCACGGCGTCGGCCTCGCCCAGCTCGCCGCGGCCAACGGGATCGACCCGCAGGGCGTCCTGATCGCCGGCACCTCACTGCGGCTCCCGGCCCCCGGCAGCTCCACGGCGGGCAGCACATCGACCAGCGCGACCGCGCCCGCCACCACGACGGCCAGCGCGACCACCAGCCGAGGCGGCCACTACGTCGTCCCCGGTGACACGCTCAGCGGCATCGCCGCCGCCAACGGCCTCACCCCCGCCGCGCTGGCCGCCGCCAACGGCCTGACGCCCAACTCGTTCGTCATCGCCGGCACGCGCCTGCGGATCCCGGCCGGGACGCCGTCGGCGGTCGTCCCCGCCACGAGCACCGCGAGCACGCCCTCCTCGACGCCCACCGCGCCCAGCACCGTCGCCGGCGGCGGGCGCCTCAGCGCGTCCCAGATCGGCTCGATCGCCGGCCAGAACGGCGCCCCCGCCTCGCTGGCCACCGCGATCGCCTGGCAGGAGAGCGGCTTCAACAACAACATGGTCAGCGTCGCCAACGCGCGCGGCATCATGCAGGTCATCCCGAGCAGCTGGGACTACGTCCAGCACAACCTCGGCGCCGGCCAGCTCGACCCGGCCTCGCCGAACGACAACGTCCGCGCCGGCTCGATCCTGCTCGCCCACCTGCTGCGCAACACGGGCGATCCGGCGACCGCCGTCGCCGCCTACTACCAGGGCCTCGGCTCGGTCCGCCGCATCGGCATGCTGCCCGAGACCCGCCAGTACGTCGCCAACGTCATGGCCCTCCGCTCCCGCTTCGGCGGCTGACAGCGCCCACGGCCACCCCGGCGGCGTCGAGGGACGACTCAACCGCGACTATCGCGGTTCAGTCGTCCCTCGACGCTGGGCGCCCGCCAAGGGCTCGTACGTGCTGCGGGCGGCCGCGGCTGCGCGTCAGAGCTTCACGCGCAGCGCGGCGGTGCCGCCGTCCTGCGCGGCGGTGACGATCGCCATCAGCTTGCCGGGACGCCGGAGCGCGGCCGCCAGGAGCCGGCGGTCCGCCGCCCGGGCCGGCACGATCGCCGCGGTGATCCGCCCGGCGCGCGGGAAGCGCAGGGTGCGGCCGAAGTCCACGCCGCCGGCGCGGACCGCGAGCCTGACGGCGCCGGCGCGGCTCGTGCTCACGAGCATGCGCAGCCCGCCGCCACGGGCCACGGCGCGAGACGGACCGACCAGCCGCAGGAACGGCGCGAGATCGGCGACGTTGTCGGCCGGGGTCGCGTCCGGGCCCTCGGCGCCGACCTGCACGCGCACCGGCGGACCGGCGCGCAGGTCGACCCACCGGCTCATCTCGACCTCGGCGCCCGGAGCGAGCGGCCGAGCCCGCGCGCACGAACCGGCGTCGCACGGGAACCAGCCGTGGCCCGGGACGTCGAGCGCCGGCGCGTCGCGCACCGTCGTGCCGGCGTTGCGCACCCGCGCGACCACGAGCGCGCGGTCGGGCCGGTACTCGGCGATCCGGGCCGTGACGATCCGGAGGTCGCCGGCGTCCTGGGTCTGGTCGCCGAGGCCGTCCTGATCGGCGTCGCGCTCGGTCGTCACGGCCACCGCCAGCTCCTGGCCGGAGCGCCGCTCGGCGTAGGGCACGTCGCGGGCATCGTCGGCCAGCGCGGGCCGGAAGACGTCCACCAGGCTCAACCGCGCAGGGTCGCCGAGCTCACCCAACTCGGGCCGAGCCGGCACCGAACGGAGGATCGCGTGGCCACCGACCTCCTGCGCGACGGCGAGGCTGCCGAACCGGCCGGACGGCAACCGCAGCCCGCGCCCGGGCGGGATCGCGAACGTGTAGGTCCCGGCCGCGGCCGGCAGGGCCTCGGCCGGCGACGCGGCCGACACCGTCGCGCGGTCGCCGCCGCCGGCGAGCTGCAGCCGCACCGGCCCGGCGCTGCCACCTGGTCCGACGGTCACCGTCCACCCCACCACGACCGCCGGCCCCCGCCCCTCCGCCGTCTGCGGCCCGATCCACTGACCCCGCACCGTCGCCGGCCCCGCGGGCGTCAGCAGATCCTCGGCACTGGCGCCCGGCGCCGCCAACGCTCTTACGCCGCCGCCGGCACCTTCCGGGTCCGCGCCCGCGGCTTCCTCGGCCCCTTGGCCGCCTTCGGCGTCACCAGGCCCGCGAGGAACTCGCCGGTGTGCGACCCGGGCGTGCCGGCGACCTCCTCGGGCGTGCCGACCGCGACCACCATGCCGCCTTCCTCGCCACCCTCCGGCCCCATGTCGACGATCCGGTCGGCCGTCTTGATGACGTCGAGGTTGTGCTCGATCACCACGATCGAGTTCCCCGCCTCGACCAGGCGCTGCAGCACCTCCAGCAGCCGCTGGACGTCGGCGAAGTGCAGGCCCGTGGTGGGCTCGTCGAGGATATACAGCGTCCGCCCCGTCGCGATCTTCGACAGCTCGGTCGCGAGCTTGATCCGCTGTGCCTCGCCGCCCGACAGCGTGGTCGCCGGCTGGCCCAGCCGGATGTAGCCGAGGCCCACGTCGCGCAGCGTCTCCAGCCGGCGATGGATCTTCGGGATGTGCTGGAAGAACTCGACGGCCTCCTCGACCGGCATGTCGAGCACGTCGGCGATCGTCTTGCCCTTGAACCGGACCTCGAGCGTCTCGCGGTTGTAGCGCTTGCCGTGGCACTGCTCGCACGGCACGTACACGTCCGGGAGGAAGTGCATCTCGATCTTGATCTGCCCGTCGCCGCGGCAGACCTCACAGCGCCCGCCCTTGACGTTGAAGGAGAACCGCCCCGGCTTGTAGCCGCGGGTCCGGGCCTCTTGGGTCTTGCTGAACAGGTCGCGGATGACGTCGAACAGGCCCGTGTAGGTCGCGGGGTTCGAGCGCGGCGTCCGGCCGATCGGCGACTGGTCGATCTGGATGATCTTGTCGACCTGGTCCAGGCCCAGCACCGCGGTGTGGGCGCCCGGCCGCTGGCGCGCGCGGTGCAGCTTGTTGGCCACCGCCTTGAAGAGCACCTCGTTGACCAGCGTGGACTTGCCCGACCCCGAGACCCCGGTGACGCACGTCATGACGCCCAGCGGCACCTTGACGTCGACCTTCTTGAGGTTGTGCTGCGACGCGCCGCGGATCTCGACGTAGCCGCTCGGCGTGCGCCGCTTGGCCGGCACGTCGATCGTCCGCGTGCCCGCCAGGAACTGCCCGGTCAGCGAGGACTTGACCTTCATGACCTGCTTGGCGGTGCCCTGGGCGACGACCTTGCCGCCGTGCTCGCCGGCGCCCGGCCCCATGTCGATGAGGTGGTCGGCCGCGTGCATCGTCTGCTCGTCGTGCTCGACGACGAGCACGGTGTTGCCCAGGTCGCGGAGGCGCTCGAGCGTCCCGATCAGCTTGCTGTTGTCGCGCTGATGCAGGCCGATCGACGGCTCGTCGAGCACGTACAGCACGCCCACCAGCGCCGACCCGATCTGCGTCGCCAGGCGGATCCGCTGGGCCTCGCCGCCCGACAGCGTCGCCGCCGCGCGATCCATCGACAGGTAGCCGATCCCGACGTTCTCCAGGAACTGCAGGCGCTCGCGGATCTCACGGAAGATCAGCCGCGCGATGTGGCGCTCGGTCTCCGACAGGTCGACCTCGTCGAGCCACGCCATCGCCCGGCGGACCGAGAAGGCGCTGAACTCGTGCAGCGCCATGCCGCCGACGAGCACCGCCCGCGACTCGGGCCGCAGCCGCGCGCCCTTGCACACGGGGCACGGCACGAGCGACATGTACTCCTCGATCTTCTCCCGGACGCCCTCGGAGTCCGTCTCGCGATAGCGGCGCTCGAGGTTGGTGATGATCCCCTCGAAGCGCGTGGAGTACGCGCGCCGCCGGCCGTAGCGGTTGCGGTAGGAGATGTCGATGCGGTCGCCGTTGGTGCCGTGCAGGAAGAGGTCCTGGAGCTTGGCCGGGAGCTGCCCCCAGGGCATCTCCATGTCGACGTCGTACTTCTCGGCGATCGCCTCGGTGATCTGCTCGTAGTAGTTCGACGCGCTGTTGGCCCACGGGGCGATCGCGCCCTCGCCGAGCGACAGCGACGGATCCGGGACGACCATCAGCGGGTCGATCTCCATCTGGGACCCGAGGCCGGTGCAGCGCTCGCACGCGCCGTGCGGCGAGTTGAAGGAGAAGATGCGCGGCTCGAGCTCGGGGATGACCGGGCCGTGGTCGGGGCAGGCGAACTTCTCGCTGTAGAGGGTGACGACGGGTGGCTGGGACGAGTCTCCCTTCGGCACCGTCTCGATCTCCACCATGCCGTCGGCCAGCGCGACCGCCGTCTCGATCGAGTCCGCCAGCCGCTTGCGCACCTCAGGGCGCATCACCAGCCGGTCGACGACCACCGAGATGTCGTGCTTGAACTTCTTGTCGAGGACGATCTCCTCGTCGAGCATCCGCAGCTCGCCGTCGACCTTGGCGCGCTGGAAGCCCTCCGACAGCAGCCCCTTGAACGCCTTGCCGTACTCCCCCTTGCGACCGCGCACTACCGGCGCGAGGACCATGAACCGCTCGCCCTCGGGGTACTCCATCACCTGGTCGATGATCTGCTCGGCCGACTGGCCCTGCACGGGCTTGCCGCAGATGTGGCAGTGGGGATGGCCGATGCGCGACCAGAGCAGGCGCAGGTAGTCGTAGATCTCGGTGACGGTGCCGACCGTCGACCGCGGGTTGCGCGACGTGGTCTTCTGGTCGATCGAGATCGCGGGCGACAGGCCCTCGATCGAGTCGACGTCGGGCTTGTCCATCTGCCCGAGGAACTGGCGCGCGTACGCCGAGAGCGACTCGACGTAGCGCCGCTGACCCTCGGCGTAGATGGTGTCGAAGGCGAGTGACGACTTGCCCGATCCCGACAGGCCCGTGATGACCGTCAGGGCATCTCGCGGCAGGGTGACATCGACGCCCTTGAGGTTGTGCTCACGGGCGCCGGAGACGACGATTGCGTTCTTCGGCGGCACGGTCGTCCGAGTGTAGCCAGGCGAACAGACGTTCCCACGGCGCGCGGACTTCGCCCCCGCACGGCGCGAGGCTCAGCCGCCGGCGGCGCCCTTGACGACCGTGCGGAACGCGCTCAGCGCGGGCTTGTCGCGGAAGCCGCCGCCCGGCAGCGCCGTGCGCAGGCCGGAGTAGTCGAACGAGTTCTGCGAGCCGTTGTCGACCGTCGCCCACGTGTACCAGAACACCCGCGCCAGCTTGAGCTTCTGACGGTCGCGGAGCAGCAGCCCGTAGATCTCGCGCAGGCGCTGGGCCTGCCCGGACTCCGTGGTCTCCCAGTTCTGCGTCAGCGGCGTCTTCTTGCCCTTGGCCGACGACCAGGTCAGCTCCGTCAGCCACATCGGCACGCGCGAGTACCCGTGGTGGTCGAGCGCCTCGCGGTTGAGCCGCACGATCTTCAGCGCGTTGGACGGCCGGCCGCTGAACGGGTGCGCGCCCGCCGCGTCGAAGCGCAGCTTCGGGCCGGACACCTTCAGGAGCGTGGCCAGGTCGCGCCACGAGTAGTTGGCCATCGACGCCATCAACACGGTCGCGCCGGGATCCGCGCCCTTGACGGCCGGATAGGAGGCCCGCAGCAGCGCCGCGTACGGCTTGGCGAACGGCTGCGCGCGGAAGTAGTCCTTGAGGTTCGGCTCGTTCCAGATCTCCCACGTGCGGACCGCGCGCCTGGGGACCTCGGGATGCTCGGTCCACAGCGACCCCGACGGCCCGTAGCGGCCGATCAGCGCCCGCAGGTACGCCGCGAAGTCGGCCGGCCTGGCCGGCGGCACGAACGGGTCGACCGAGCCGCCGTTGGCCCACGCCGGCGCTCGGACGGCGAGGCCGAGCACGTCGATCCCGGCCCGCGCCGCAGCCAGCACCTTGCGGTCGGTCGCCGCCCACGAGTACTGCCCGGGCGCCGGCTCGATCACGTCCCACGCCAGCTCGACGCGCCAGGACTGCACGCCGGCCGCCTTCATGTCGGCGGCCTGCGCGTCGAGGTCCACCGCGGGGTCGTCCAGCGGACCGTTGACCATGACGCCGAAGAAGCCCTTCGGCGTGGCGGCGTCGGCGGGCGTGGCGACGGCCGGGGCCAGCAGCAGCACGGCCGACAGGAGCAGGAACGCGAGCAGACGGAGCATCAGGGCTCCGAACGCCTCGGGAGCGCGGGAGTTGCGGGCCGCGGTCAGGACCCGACCGTCGCGTAGACCTCGTCGAGCAGCCCGGCGCGGTCGGCGAGGTCGAAGTTCTCGGCCAGGTACTCGTCGGTCTCGGCGCGCGGGGTGCCGTTGAGCGCCATGTTGAGGGCGACCAGCCGGGCACCGTCGACGTCGGCATCGGCCCCGTCGGGCGCAGCGTCCTCGGCGGGCTCGACCTCGAGCACCTCGGCGACCGCGACCTCCTCGACGACCGTCTCGTCGCCGAGCGGCGCGTCCGCGTCCGCGTCCGCGGCGGGCTCCGGCTCGTCGGCGACGACGGCCAGCGGCACCGACTCGACCACGCGCGGGCCCGCGGCCGGACGCTCGCGTCCCGCGGCGTCGTACAGGTCGCTCATGCCGTCCTCGAGCAGCGACAGGTCAGCGGTGAGGCGGTTCGCACCGGTCCGCAGGCTCTCGACCAGACCGGCCAGCTCGGAGTCCATCGCATCCACGCGCTGCAGCATCTGCGTGGTCGACTGACGGACCTTGTCGACGTGCTCCTGGCTCTGGCCGACGGCCTCCTCGCGCGTCTGTCGCGCGTCGGCCTCGGCGTCCTCGCGGATGCGCTGCGCCTCGTCCCGCGCGCCCTGCTCGATCGCCGCGGCGCTCGACTCGGCGGCCTCGACGATCGACCGGACCTGCTCGGAGGCGGCCTGCGCGATCGAGGCCGGGCTGCTCTTGGCGGAGCCGCCCGCGGCGCCGCGGCGCAGCTGCTCGACCTCCTCGGCGACACGGGCCAGGTGCGCGTCCACGGCCTCGGGCTCATAGCCCCGGCGCCCGATGGGGAAGTCGCGCTTCTCGATGGTCTGACGGTCCAGGGCCATGCCGCGAACCCTAGTGGGTCGCGCGGGGACGTTCGCCGGACGGGATTACCGGTGAACGTTTCCGCGCGGCCCACGAGCGATCACGACGGCAGGCTGAGCCCATCCGCGCCACGCTCCACGAGCCCGTCGCGCACGAGCCCCTCGATGGCCAGCTCCAGGCGCTCCAGCTCGATCCCGGCGGGCAGGTCCGCCCCGGCCGCGAGGGCCTCGACCACCCGTCCGCGCACCCACCGGTTGGAGTCCTCGAAGCGTTCGCGCCGCGTGCCGTCGCCGGGCCGGCCCCGCGGCCCCACGACGACCGCACCCGCCGACGCGCACCCGCTCGCGACCGGGCAGACCGGGCATGCGGCCTCGCGCGCGCGGCACACGACGGCGCCCAGCTCCATGACGGCCTGCCCGAGCTCGGGCGGCGTGTGCGCCGGCGTCCAGCCCGTGCGCTCCAGGACCCGGGCGACGTTGGTGTCGACCGGCAGCTCGTCGCGCCCGAAGGCGAAGGCGCCCACCGCGGCGGCGGTGTAGGGCCCGATGCCCGGCAGCGACCGCAGCTCCGCCGGCCACCCGTCCCGCGCCACCACCGCGCACGCCGCGCGCAGCCGCAGCGCGCGCCGGTTGTAGCCGAGGCCGACCCACGCCGCGAGCACGTCGGCCACCGGCGCGGCGGCCAGCGCCGCGGCCGTCGGCCAGCGCTCCAGCCAGGCGAGATAGCGCGGAACGACCCGCGCCACCTGCGTCTGCTGCAGCATCACCTCGCTGACGAGGATCGCGTACGGATCCCGCGTGCGCCGCCACGGCAGATCCCGCGCCTCGCGGGCGTACCACTGAAGCAGCGCCTCGGCGAGCATCGACCGGGACGCTACGCCGGCGCCTCCATGTCGGTCAGCTGCCGCAGGTCGCGCCGCAGCTCCCGGATCTCGTCGCGCAGCCGTGCGGCGTACTCGAAGCGCAGGTCCTCGGCCGCCTCGACCATCTCCTGCTCGAGCTCGATGATGGTCTTGTCGAGCTCGTCGGAGGTCATCGACTCGGTCTTGACCTTCTTGCGATCGCTGCGGCGCCTGCCCTTGGGCGTCTTGCTCTCGCCCTGCAGGAACTCCGACATGTCGCTGATGCCCTTGACGATCGAGGCGGCGGTGATGCCGTGGTCCTCGTTGTACTTGAGCTGGATCGCCCGGCGGCGGTCGGTCTCCGACAGCGCCGCCTTCATCGCCGCGGTCTCCTTGTCGGCGTACATGATCACCGTGCCGTCGACGTTGCGGGCGGCGCGGCCGATCGTCTGGATCAGCGACGTCTCCCCGCGCAGGAAGCCCTCCTTGTCGGCGTCGAGGATCGCCACCAGGGAGACCTCCGGGAGGTCGAGTCCCTCACGCAGCAGGTTCACGCCGACCAGCACGTCGTACTCGCCCAGTCGCAGGTCGCGGATGATCTGGATCCGCTCGAGCGTGTCGACCTCGGAGTGCAGGTAGCGGACCTTGAACCCCATCTCGAGCAGGTAGTCGGTCAGGTCCTCGCTCATCTTCTTGGTGAGCGTGGTGACGAGGATGCGCTCGTTGCGCTCGACGCGCTCGCGGACCTCGTTCATGAGGTCGTCGATCTGGTTGCGCGTGGGCCGCACGTCGACGTGCGGGTCGATGATCCCCGTGGGCCGGACGATCTGCTCGACCGTCGCGCCGGCGTGCGCGCGCTCGTAGGTGCCCGGCGTCGCCGAGACGAACAGCATCTGCGGCGTGATCGAGAGGAACTCCTCGAAGCGCTGCGGGCGGTTGTCCAGCGCGCTCGGCAGCCGGAAGCCGTAGTCGATGAGCGTGGCCTTGCGCGAGCGGTCGCCCTCGTACATGCCGCCGATCTGGGGCACCGTCTGGTGCGACTCGTCGATCATGCACACGAAGTCGTCGGGGAAGTAGTCGATCAGGCAGTACGGCCGGTCGCCGGGCATGCGGCCGTCCAGGATGCGCGAGTAGTTCTCGATGCCGTTGCAGAAGCCCATCTCCCGCAGCATCTCCATGTCGTACTGCGTGCGCTGGCGGAGGCGGTGGCTCTCGAGCAGCTTGCCCTCGGCTTCGAGCTCGGCCGTGCGATGGTTCAGCTCGCGCCCGATCTCCTCGACCGCGCGGTCCACCGTGCCCTCGCGCACGTTGTAGTGCGACGCCGGCCAGACGCCGACGTGCTCCATGTCGCCGTGCACGAGCTCGCCGGTGAGCGGGTCGAACTCCTGCAGCGACTCGACCTCGTCGCCGAAGAACGTCGCCCGGTAGGCGGTGCGCTCGGAGTACGCCGGGAAGATCTCAAGGGCCTCGCCGCGCACGCGGAACGAGCCGCGGCCGAGCGCCTGGTCGTTGCGGGTGTACTGGATCGTGACGAGCTTGCGCAGGAGCAGGTCGCGGTCGACCTCGGCGCCCTTCTTGAGGATCACCAGGTTGTCGTTGTAGGTCTCCGGCGAGCCGAGGCCGAAGATCGCCGACACCGACGCCACGATGATCACGTCGCGCCGGCCGAAGAGCGCCGCCGTCGCCGCGTGGCGCAGCCGGTCGATCTCCTCGTTGATCGCCGAGTCCTTCTCGATGTAGAGGTCCTTGCTCGGGACGTACGCCTCGGGCTGGTAGTAGTCGTAGTAGGAGACGAAGTACTCGACCGCGTTGTCGGGGAAGTAGCTGCGGAACTCGTTGCACAGCTGCGCGGCCAGCGTCTTGTTGTGGGCCATCACGAGCGTCGGACGCTGCACGCGCTCGATCACCGAGGCCATCGTCATCGTCTTGCCCGTCCCCGTCGCGCCGAGCAGGGTCGTCATCGGCACGCCGGCGCCGAGCGCCTCGACGATCCCGTCGATCGCCTGCGGCTGGTCGGCCATCGGGCTGTAGGCGGCGTCGAGGCGGAAGGGCGGCATCCGTTCAGCGTAGCCGCCGCCCCGGTCCGGTTTGACGGCCCGGGCGCTCGGAAACACCCCCGCCATGCCGGCGGCGGCAGGCGGACGGCGCGGATCGGGGAACGGCGGCACGACCGCGGCTCCCCGCAGCGGGCCCTTCGCCCGCAAGCCGGCCCACCAGCTCGTCGCCGAGACCGGCGACGACGGGGGCCTGCGCAAGGCGGTCGGCGCGGTCAGCCTGACCGCGATGGGCCTGGGCGCCATCATCGGCACCGGCATCTTCGTGATCATCGGCGAGGCGATCGGCCTCAGCGGTCCCGCCATCGTCCTGAGCTTCGCGCTCGCGGCGATCACGTGCGTGTTCAGCGCGCTGAGCTACTCCGAGCTCGCGTCGACGATCCCGGTCTCGGGCTCGGCCTACACCTACTCGTACGCGACGCTCGGCGAGCTGGTCGCCTGGATCATCGGCTGGGACCTCATCCTGGAGTACGGCGTGTCGGTCGCGGCGATCGCCGTGGGCTGGGGCGGCTACCTCCAGTCGCTGCTGGACTCGCTGATCGGGGTCCATCTGCCCGACGCGATCTCCAAGGCGCCGGGCGACGGCGGCACGTTCAACCTCCCGGCGGTCGTCCTCGTCCTCGCGATCGCCGCGCTGCTGTGCGTCGGCGTGCGCGAGAGCACCCGGACGAACACGGCGATGGTCGCCTTCAAGCTCGTGGTCCTGATCCTCTTCGTCATCCTCGGCGGCTACGCGCTCCTGTTCCACGAGGGTGGCGGCGCCGGCGGCTTCTCCCCCTTCGCCACCCACGGCTTCTCCGGCGTGGTGGACGCCGCGGCGCTGATCTTCTTCGCCTACATCGGCTTCGACGCGGTCTCGACCTCCGGCGAGGAGGCCGAGAAGCCGCAGCGCGACCTGCCCGTGGCGATCATCGGCTCACTGGTCATCGCGACGTTCCTCTACGTCGTGGTCGCGCTCGTGACCGTCGGCCTCGCGCCGGCGTCCGAGCTCGGCGGCTCGACCGCCCCGCTGGCCGACGCGCTGGAGATCGGCGGCGGCTACGGCAGCTGGGCCGCCGACGTCCTGAGCCTGGGCGCGCTGGTCGCCATCACCTCGGTGGTCCTGACGATCCTCTACGGCCAGACGCGGATCATGTTCGCGATGACCCGCGACGGGCTCCTGCCACGGGGCTACGGCAAGCTGTCGGCGCGCCGGACCCCGGTGCGCATCACGGTGAGCTTCGGCGTGGCCATCGCGCTCCTGGCCGCGTTCATCCCGCTGACCGAGATCGCCAAGCTGGTGAACATCGGCACGCTCTTCGCGTTCGTCCTGGTCAACATCGGCGTGATCGTGCTGCGCCGGACCGAGCCCGACATGGAGCGCGGCTTCCGGGTGCCCTTCGTGCCGTGGTTCCCGCTCGCCGGCATCGCGCTGTGCATCTACCTGATGACCCGGCTCGAGGGCATCACGTGGCTGCGCTTCGGCGTCTGGCTCGTGCTCGGCCTGGCGATCTACGGCCTCTACGGCCGGACCCACTCGCGCCTGCAGCGCGGCGACCGCGAGCCGCTGGTCGAGCCCGGCCGCTAGGAGCCGGGTCCCTACTGGACCGCGGGTACGAGCCCCTGGGCGAGTACCCGCAAGGGAACCTGGCCCTCTGGGCCAGCGTTCCCCTAGCTCGGGCCCACGCGCCGGACGCGGCCGTCCGGGCCGACGTGCCACGCGGCACCGGTGCCGTGGATCTCGCCGTCGACCAGCAGCGCACCCTCGTCGAGCGCCCAGCCCTCGCGCGCGAGGCCCTCCTGCACGACGTGGACGAGGCGGCCCAGCGTGCCCCACTGCGCGGCGTGGACGTCGATCGCGAACGGCACGAGGCCGAGGCCCGACCGGACGGTGACGACGTCGAGATCCTCACCGCTCTCCTCCGGGCACACCGGCAGCCCGTCGGCCGAGCGCCAGCCGCCGACGACCGCCTGCTCGGCGGCGACCGCGGCGCCGGCCGAGAAGCCGGCGTACGGCACGCCGGCGGGCGGGCGCCAGCCGGCCAGCACCTCCAGGTACAGCGGCGTCAGCCCGCCGGCGACGTAGATGCCGGCCACGCCGTCGACGTCCGCGTCGGCGATCGCGCGCTGCGCCGAGAGCACCACGACGCGGACGTCCTCGTCGTCGGCGCCCGCGTCGACCAGCGTGGTGCGCCAGCGGTCGGCGTCGACGCCCTCGCCCTCGTCGGCGATCAGGCAGGCGATCGGACCGCCCGCGCACGCGGCGACGAACGGGCGATGGGCCGGGAGCACCTGCTCGGGCTCCCGGCCGCCACCGATGAGGAAGGCTCCGGAGGACATGGACCACGGTCTATCAGGCGGCAGCGCCCAGGACGTCCGCGGCGGGCGCCAGAGGCACCGCGTCAAGAGGTTCGACCGGTGTCGAACCACCCGCTAGCCTATGTCGCGTGGACATCTTCCAGCCTGCCACCGAGGACCTCGACGTCACGACCGTGCTCCAGGCGCTCGGCGACCCCATCCGCCTGAGGATCGTGCGCCTGCTGGCCTCCGGGGGCGAGCAGGTCTGCGGCGCCGTGGACCTCGGGATCAGCAAGTCCACGCGGTCACATCACTTCAAGACCCTGCGCGAGGCCGGCGTGACCTTCACCCGCGTCGAGGGGACGCACCGCCACGTCTCGCTGCGCCGCGACGACCTCGAGGCGCGCTTCCCGGGTCTCCTCGACGCCGTGCTGCAGACGCAGGCGGCGCCGGCCTAGGACCGGCGCCGCGGGCGCCGTGCCCGTTGGGGAGATCCGCCACCCATGGCACGAGGTGGTTCGACCGCATCGTGGCCAAAGCACTGCGATCGTTCCACCGAGTTCGTTCTTTCTCTTGACAAACCTCCCATCGAGGTGAGAGGGTCGCGAGCCGATGGGTCAAGAAGGGTCTGGGTCGCTCGAATCCCTCCGCGAGCGGAACCGGCGGCGCGTGCTGAGCGCGCTTCGGGTTGCAGGAATCACCAGCCGTGCCGAGCTCGCTCGCCGCACGGGTCTTTCGCGAACCACGGTGTCCTCGCTGATCGGCGACCTCGTCCGCGAGGGTCTCGTCGCCGAGCGGGTCGACCACAGCTCCGTTCCGGGTGCCCAGGGCGGCCGGCCGCCCGTGCTCGTGTCCCTCGACCGGCGTGCGGGCGCGGCCGTCGGCGTCGACTTCGGCAAGACCCACGTGACCGTGGCAATCGCGGACCTCGGACATACCGTCCTGGCCGAGATGCGCCGCGAGCTGCCCGGCGACCACCGCGCCGACGCGGACCTGGAGATCGCCAGCCAGCTCGTCGACACCGCCCTCGAAGAGGCCGGCGTTGACCGCAGCCTCGTCCTCGGCGTCGGCATGGGCCTGCCGGGCCCGATCCACGCCGACACCGGCACGGTCGGCTCGACCTCGATCCTCCCGGGGTGGGTCGGGGTCACGGCCGCGCGCGCGATGAGCGACCGGCTCGGCCTCCCCGTGCGCGTGGACAACGACGCCAACCTCGGCGCGCTCGCCGAGCACGTGTGGGGCGCCGGCGCCGGCGTCGACGACATGATCTACCTCAAGCTCGCGACCGGCATCGGCGCCGGGCTCGTGCTGAACGGCCGCCTCTACCTCGGCGTCGGCGGCACCGCGGGCGAGATCGGCCACACGATCATCGACGAGCACGGCCCCGTGTGCCGGTGCGCCAACCGCGGTTGCCTGGAGACGCTGGCCAGCGGCGCCGCGACCGTCGAGCTGCTGCGCCCCACCCTCGGCGACGACCTCACGCTCAACCAGCTGGTCGAGCTCACGCTCGAGGGCCACCCCGCCTGCTGCCGGGTCGTCGCCGACGCCGGGCGGCACATCGGCCGCGCGGTGGCCAACCTCGTCAACCTGCTCAACCCGAGCCGCGTGGTCGTCGGCGGTGAGCTGGCCGCCTGCGGCGCCGTGCTGCTCGACCCGTTGCGCCAGGAGTGCAAGCGGCACGCGATCAGCAGCGCCGGCGACGACGTCGAGATCGCCCACGGGCCGCTCGGCGATCGCGCGCAGGTACTGGGCGCGCTGGCGCTGGTGCTGCAGGACGCCGAGACCTTCGCCACGCCCGTCGACCACCTGGCCGAGGCGCAGGCGTGACCCACCCGACTTCCCCCATCCCTGTCCCTTGCACCTCGAGGAGGAGCGTGTATATGCGTAGTACCAAATGGGTCGCCGGCTTTGCCGCCGTGGCCCTCTCAGTGGGTGTCGCTGCCTGTGGCAGCAACAACAACAGCAGCACCGACACCGGCAGCGGCGCGTCGACGTCGGCCGCATCGAGCGGCGCCAAGGCGAAGAAGATCGCCCTGCTGCTGCCCGAGTCCAAGACGGCGCGGTACGAGTCCCAGGACCGTCCGAACTTCGTCAACAAGATGAAGACGCTGTGCCCGGACTGCGAGATCATCTACTCCAACGCCGACCAGGACGCCGCCAAGCAGCAGCAGCAGGCTGAAGCGGCCATCACGCAGGGCGCCAACGTGCTCGTGCTCGATCCGGTGGACGGCGCGTCCGCCGGTGCGATCGTCGCGCGCGCGAAGCAGTCCAAGATCCCGGTCGTCTCGTATGACCGCCTGATCCTCAACACCGGGGATCTGGACTACTACATCTCGTTCGACAACGAGAAGGTCGGCGTCCTCCAGGGCACGGCGCTCGTGGACAAGCTCAAGAAGGACGGCAAGTCCGGCTCGGTCGTGATGATCAACGGCGCTCCGACCGACAACAACGCCAAGCTGTTCAAGCAGGGCGCACACAGCGTCATCGACAAGAGCGGTTTCAAGGTCGCCAAGGAGTACGACACGCCCGACTGGTCGCCGGACAAGGCCCAGAGCGAGATGGAGCAGGCGATCACGGCCGTCGGCAAGAGCGGCTTTGTGGGCGTCTACGCCGCCAACGACGGCACCGCCGGCGGAGCGATCGCGGCCATGAAGGCCAACGGCGTCGACCCCAAGAAGATCCCGATCACGGGTCAGGACGCGGAGCTCGCCGGCGTGCAGCGCATCGTCGCGGGTGAGCAGTACATGACGGTCTACAAGGCCATCAAGGCCGAGGCCGAAGCCGCCGCGCAGCTGGCCTACGACGTCTCGCAGGGCAAGACGCCCGACGCCGCCACCGTCAACGGCAAGACCAACAACGGCCAGGCCGACATCCCGTCGGTCCTCCTGACCCCCGTGTCGGTCACCGTCGACAACATCCAGGACACGATCATCAAGGACGGCTTCTGGAAGGCCTCGGAGATCTGCACCGGCCGCTTCGCGGCGGGCTGCAAGACTGCCGGCATCCAGTAGGTAGCTGAAGCCGGAAAGGAAGAGCCCGAGATGGCAGAGACCACCCCCCTGCTCGAAATGCGGGGGATCACCAAGAGGTTCGGCGCCGTTCGTGCGCTGAACGGCGTGGACTTCCGGGTCATGCCCGGCGAGGTCGTTGGCCTCGTCGGTGACAATGGCGCGGGCAAGTCCACGCTCGTCAAAGTCATCTCGGGCATCCACCCGGGCGATGAGGGCGAATACCTGTGGGAGGGTCAGCCGGTATCGGTGACCACCCCGCAGGACGCCACCCACCTGGGCATCGCGACGGTCTACCAGGACCTCGCGTTGTGCGACAACCTCGATGTGGTCGAGAACCTGTACCTCGGCCGCGAGGTGCTCGCCAGCGGTCTGCTGGACGAGGTCACCATGGAGCACAAGGCCAACGAGCTGCTGGCCGAGCTGTCGGTGACGACGATCCAGTCCGTCCGCGGCGAGGTCGGGGCCATGTCCGGTGGCCAGCGCCAGTCGGTTGCCATCGCGCGATCGCTGCTGGGCGAGCCGAAGATGGTCATCCTCGACGAGCCGACCGCCGCGCTCGGCGTGGCGCAGACCGCGCAGGTGCTGGCGCTGATCAAGCGCCTGAAGGCGCGCGGCCTGGGCGTCATCGTGATCAGCCACAACGTCTCCGACCTCTTCCAGGTCGCCGACCGCCTCTTCGTCATGCGTCTCGGCGCTGCGGGCGGGGAGTTCGACGTGGCCACCGCCACGCAGGAGGGTGTCGTCGCCGCCATCACGGGCCTGGCGGGCGAAGGCAACGGCAAGGCACAAGGAGCAACGCACTGATGAGCGCCACCACCCCCACGCCCACCGAGGACGATCGCCGCGCCCGCGGGCCAGCCGTGCTTGACGGAGAGCACCGCGGCGATGGAGGCGCAGAGTCCGCTGACGGCACCGACCGACAGGTCGATCTCGCCGAGCAGCAGCACGAGCACCACGCCGACCGAGATCAGGCCGACGGCCGTGATCTGCAGCGACAGGTTGACGATGTTGGTGGAGCTGAGGAACCGGCTCTCCTGCGACTGGAAGATCGCCCACACGATCGCCAGCAGGATGAGGACGCGCAGCGAGCCGAGATCGCCCGTGCGGATCCGGTTCATGAGCTCCTTGCCGGAGGTCGGCAGGGTCTCCTTCTGGGCCGCGGCGGTGGTTGGATCCTGCTCGGTGGGCGCGGG